>CALUYE010000015.1 GCA_944324945.1 Candidatus Gastranaerophilales bacterium | reverse complement strand
TCGTCTTTGAATTTCAATTTTTGGCTGAATATTGCTGAAAGCAATCCTCTTTTATACTTCTTGAGGAGTTCAACAAGTTCTTTTTGTTTTTCGATTTTCTTATCAATTAATGTCAATAAAGATGCTATTTTTTCTTGCTCTCGAAGATTATTAGATATTTTAATTTTTATTCTCTCAATAGTTTTAGCACTTAAACTTGGTACCCCTGTTGACTCATCATATTTTTTCCAATTTATTGTATTAAATAAATAATATAAATATTTTGCATTATTGTTTTGAAAAACATACGAATAGAATAATGTATCAACAGTCCAAAACGGAGTATCCATATACTGTGGTTTATTAATTGTTCCTTTTCTTCCTATTAAAACGCAAGGTTTATCCCATAAAAAAGTATTTGAGCGTCCTATTTCCCCGCTTGTTGCCAAAATCGGATATATTCCATCATTGTTCTCAATTGCCTTTTGATCTTTTCCGTGCTTAATTTTTAAAACCTTTTCTATTCTTTTTTCAACCCACTCATCATTGTACCCTTTAAAGCGGAGTTTAGGGACATTACATGTGTTTGCGCATGTATTTTTATTACATTTATCCCTGTCTTCAAGATGATAACTTGAGGATACATTTTGTGAAAAATTTTTTGTTTCAGAATTAGTCACAAACTCCTCCTTGATTTAGAACACTTATAACAATTTGCTTCATTGTTTCCATTTCTTTTGGATTGCTTTCGGCAATTAATATGGTTAATGCAAATAAAGTTCCGTTATCAATGATAGGCAAATTATTTTTATACAAAATTCCATTTTTTTCTAAAAAGTACAAGAAGCAACTTGCCGCAATACGTTTATTCCCATCAGAGAAAGAGTGATTTTTAGTTATCAAATATAACAGCATTGCAGCTTTTTCTTCTAATGTCGGATAACAATCATTTCCGCCAAAAGTTTGATAAATTTGATTTACAGAACTTTCAAAACTATCATCTTTCGGATTTGCAAAAACATCAGATGCAAATTCCGATTTCATTTCGTTTATTACTGATAAAAATTCTTTAACAGGAATTATAACAGCTTCTTTTTGTGTAGAGCCTTTTACATCTAATGTTTTATGATCAAAGTTGTCAAGCAAATCAAGCCCTTTTGCAAAATTATCCAAAATTTTTGCGACTTGCTGTGCATCATCAAGTGATTCAATTTGATTTGTTAAACTTCTTGTTAGTAAACTTACTGTTGTTTGTAGAGTTTGTATTTTTTCCTGTTTATCACTTAATAATTTTTCATTAATTGCATAACCCTGTGTTAAATAATTTTTTAAAACATTTGTTGCCCATTTTCTAAAATTTGTAGCAATTTTTGAATTAATTCTATAACCGACAGAAATTATCATATCCAAATTGTAATAAGCTACATTATAGGTTTTTCCGTCGTTGGCAGTTGTTGCAAAAAATGCAACAACTGAATCTTTATCCAATTCTTCCGTTACAAAAATATTTTTTATATGTCGTGATATTGTAGATTTATTTTTCTGAAAAACTGTTGCTATTTGGTCTAAAGAAAGCCATAGTGTATTGTCTCGTAGATTTACACTACATTCAATATTTCCATCGTTATTTTTATATATTACAATTTGGTTTTCCATTATTAATTTTCTCCAAACGGGAAATCTAATCCCAATTCATCAAAAAACGGCTTCAACTCATTATCAATATCTTTTATCTCCGCCTGAACTTTACGAATATCATTTGCAACTTCTTGTAAATCTACTTCCGGTTCAGGTTCAAAAGTATCAACATATCTTGGAATATTTAAATTATAGTCATTTTCTTCAATTTCTTCCATTGTTGCTATATGACAGAATTTTTCGATATCTTTTCTTTCCGTATAGGCATTAACGATTCTGTCAATATCTTCTTGAGAAATAGAGTTTTGCGCTTTACCTTGTGTGTAATATTTAGATGCATCTATAAAGCAAATATTATCATTGTTGCCGTTACGTTCTCTTTTTAACACCAAACAACAGACAGGGATCGACGTTCCTTGGAAACAATTTGCAGGTAAACCAATAACGGCATCTAAATAGTTTAAATCTTTAACTATATACTTTCTTATAGTTTCTTCAGCATTCCCTCTAAATAATACTCCATGAGGCAATAATACTGCAATTCTGCCATCAGAATCCATGTGATAAATCATGTGCTGAACAAAAGCAAAATCCGCAGTAGATTTTGGCGCAAGTTTACCATAAGCCGAAAATCTTTCATCATCTAAAAATTTTGAATTTGCACTCCAATTGGTAGAATATGGTGGATTTGCAACTTGTACGATATATTTTCTATCCTCATATCTTTCGTCTTCAAGGGTGTCGCAATTTGTTATTTCGAAATTGTTATAAGGAATTCCGTGAAGTAACATATTCATTCTTGCAAGATTATATGTCGTACTGGTTAATTCTTGACCATAATATTGACCTACTTTTATGTATTTACCTACTTGCAACAATAAACCTCCTGAACCACAGGCACAGTCGGAAACTGTTCTTGCTTCACTTAAACCGACAGTTGCAAGTTTGGCAACAAGTTTTGACATATTAACAGGAGTATAAAATTCTCCACCTTTCTTGCCGGCAGTTTGTGCAAACATACCGATTAAATATTCATATGCATCACCCAATACATCAAGTTCCATATTTTCTAAATGGAAATCTATTGTGTTAATTGTATTTAGAATTTTTGCAATTAATTTTGAACGATGAGAAACTTCTTTCCCCAGTTTGGAAGATCTTAAATCCATATCTTCCCATAATCCTTCAAAATCTTCTTGGGAATCGTGTCCTTGTGTACTTTCAGATATTGAGTTTATTATCTTTTCCATATATTCAACATCAAATTCTCCTGTTTCAATTAATTTTATTACATGAGAAAAAAGATATTTTGGTTCTATGACATAACCCAAATAATCGATAGACTCTTCTTTTAAACCTTCTCTGTATTCTTCATCTTCCCAGGCTTCTGCATAAGATATGCCATCATCCTTTAAAAGCTCTTTCATATAATTTTCGGTACGTTCAGATAAATAACGATAGAATATTAAACCAAGAATATAATTTTTAAATTCATAAGCTTCCATATTCCCGCGCAAATTATTTGCCATTTCCCATAATTTGCTATGTAGTTCAGCTTTTTGTTCTTTTTGTACCGCAATATCTACCATTCTCTACTCCTATTGATATTTAAATACATTTTCCTTAATAAATTGAATTATTTTTGCAACAAGTTCATGTTTTTCTTTAAATTTTATAGGTCTATCAATACCTGTTATTATATCTTTTTTATTTATTGTATTTGAAAATTCATAGTCTGAAATTGTCTGTTTCAAAAACTCTGCATTAATTTCTTGTTTATTTGCGAAATCTTCAATTTCTTTATTTCTTTGTTCTGATTCAAAATTAGCAAATGCTTCATCAATTGAATCATTTTGTTTTATTGTAGGCATTACTCTATCGATAAATGCTCTAATTAAATCAACTTTTCTTCTTAATTCAGGGTTATCGGTTCTGTCTAACTCTTGCTTAATATGTTCCAAATCTTTTGCTTGTTGTTTTTTGTTCGCGGTATCGACATTTCTTAATAAATTCATGATATATGTAACATTTATCTTGTCTGTTTGAATAACTTCAATAGCAAAATCAATATCATCAAGAATTGAAACTTTTTCTGCATTACGTTCCTTTTTAACAAAATCATATAATGTTAAATATCTGCTCTTATAATCTTCATAACCCTGACAAGTTAAAGCATCTTCAACATCCGCCCATGAAAATTCCGAAAATGTCGTAAGAATTGATTTTATTTTTGACAATTCTCTAAAAGCAATAACAAATTCTCTTTGCGCATCTTCGCTCATTAAATCATCTACACTTTGAACTGTTGGCGCAATAGACAGTAACTTGAATGCCAACTCCTTGAATTTGTCTCTAAAATATCCATAACCCGGAATTATCCATATTGGCGGATTGTTTTCTGTATCTGCTTCCAATTCATTACTGAATAATCTTAAGGCTTTATCTGTATTAGATTTAAGATTCCTGTAACAAATAATATTACCAAAAGGCTTTGAAGCCATTTCAACCCTGTTTGTTCTTGAAAATGCTTGTACTAAGTTGTGCCATTCAAGATTTTTATCGACATACAAAGTATTAAGTGGTCTTGAATCAAAACCTGTTAAATACATATTTACTACAAGTAAAATATCAATTTTCGGTGATTTTTTGATTTTTAATCTGTTAGCAATATCTTTGTTGTATGCAGCAAAGGTTTCTAATGAAAAATTAGTATCAAATTCTTTATTATAATCATCAATTATTCTTGCTAAAATATCTTTGCTATGTTCATCTTTACCTTCTAAATCTTCATTTTCACCATATGAAAAAACTGCAGCAATTTTTAAATCAGAATTTAAATTTTTGATTTTATCGTAATATTTAGCAAGTGCAGGGATTGAAGATGTGGCGAAAATAGCTGTATATTTACCGTTTACAGTTTTGCACTTATGGTTATTTATTATATGATTTGCAACCAAGTCAATTCTCTCATCTGCCATATAAACTTCGTCAGTGTCAATACCTTCAACCATGGTTTTATCGTTTTCATCATATTGACCTTTAAATGTTTGTATATATTCAATTGAAAATCCTAAAACATTATGATCATATATTGCATTCTTGATTAAATATGTATGTAAACATTTTTCAAATAAATCAGATGTTCTGAGTCCATTTTGAGATTTATTCTCATCAAAACGAGGTGTACCTGTGAAACCGAAATATTGCGCATGTTTAAAATGATGTTTTATAGTAGTATGCATTTCTCCAAATTGGGACCTATGGCATTCATCTATTATAAATATAACTTTTTCATCTTTATAATTATCCAATATTTTTGAATATCTCGGATTTTTTATAGCATTTGCCATTTTTTGAATGGTTGTAACTATTAATTTTCTATCAATATCTTTTATCTGTTTTACTAATGTTTCAGTTTTATCAGTTTCATCAACACAATCTTTTTCAAATTTATTAAATTCTTCTTTTGTCTGCGTATCAAGGTCTTTCCTGTCGATCAAGAAAAATACTTTTTTAATGTTTTGTTCTTTTGATAGTAAATTTGCACATTTCCAACTTGTTAATGTTTTACCTGATCCTGTTGTATGCCAAATATATCCGTTTTTACCGGTGTCTAATGCATGTCTGATTAACGCTTCTGTGGCATATATTTGATACGGGCGCATAACAATAAGATTTTTATCTGTTTCATTAATTACCATATAACGGGTAATATTCTTCAATAAACGGGTTTTGTTAAAGAAAGAAGATGAAAAATCTTCCAGTTTATTTATTCTCTCGTTTGTTTCAGTTGTCCAATAAAAAGTTAGAGATTTTAATAATCTTTGTGCATCAGTATTTGCAAAATATCTTGTTTCTACACTATTTGAAACAACATAAATTTGTATGTAATGAAATAATCCACGATATGAATGGATACGGTATCTATCAATCTGATTAATAGCTTCATTTATATCAATACCGCTACGTTTTAGTTCTATTTGAACTAATGGTAAACCATTAATTAAAATGGTAACATCATATCTGTTTTTATACTTGCCTTGAACAGTAATTTGATTTGAAACTTGATAAATATTGTCTTCGGCATTTTCCGATAGTAATTTTAAATATATTTTTGTACCGTCTTCTCTGTCAAAATCTATTTTTTCTCTTAATTTTATTGCAGATTGCAGAACACTTTTGCCATTAAGAATATTTAATACTCTCTCAAATTCTTTATCAGTTAAAGGTTTCTCATCTAATGCTTTTTTATTAAATTTATTAAGTTGTTCTCGGAAATTATTTTCAAGTTCTGAATAATCATTAATTAAAACTCTCTCATAACCTTGTGTTTTAAGTTTTTCAATTAATTTATTTTCTAATTCTGCTTCACTTTGATAGCCCATTCAAAACCCTCAACTACATAAAGTTCCTATGCCAATACTACCATGAACATGGTAATATGTCTTTTATATTTATATTACTTTATAACTGCGCCAAATATGGACATATAAAATCAGTACGCACTGAATAGCGAATTTGCAAAACCTAATTTTTTGATATTAATTCATACGCTAAACTTGCCAGAGAAATATAATGTATTGCTAAATTTCTATCTAATTGTTTTGCCGGAGTGTGTGCTTTTTCGTTTCTAAACATTTGTATTGCCATATTTATAAATTTTACCCCATCAAAAAAATCTTTTTCGGTATCATCTTTAGCTTTGTGTCCAAATATTTTTTCAATATTTGTTTCGCTAAATGCCTGATTAGCTTTTTCTTCACCAGTCAAATCTTTTAATTTCTGTCTAACGATTTTGTATGATTCTTCTACTGCGTGATAATAGTCTTGAGTTACTAAATATCTTTTTATATGTTCATATATTTCAGGTCTTATATTGATCGTAACTTCAGCGTTTTCAATATTATTTACCTCTAATTTTTTAGAAGGATACATTTGCAATTTATTAGCAATTTTTTCGATTTCACCAGAGAATTTTATATTCATTGGAATCGCTAATTCTCTGTTGCGAAATAATGACGCAAGTTCTAATAATGTCATAGCAACAAGTTTGTTGTCTTCTAAATTCCAAAATGTGTGTAAAATATTAGTCATAGATGTTCCATTTGCCGTATATTTTTCATCATAAATGTTAATATTAAAATGTTGAAAAAATTCAGCAAAGGATTCTTTTGTGAATCTGATAATAAATCCAGTTTCCAGCCTTAATGCGTTATCTAAATATTTAATATCTGCAGGTGATAAGTTGCTCATATTTATTAATATAGCCTAAAAATAAGTAGAATGTAAAACAATAACTTGATTTAATTCTTACTTTGAGTGATGTATACGACACGATAAAGGAGGTCGTATGGAAAAAGTCGGATTAAATATTACTCCCAAGGAGTTTAAACAGTTAAGCAAGTGGTCGGAGAATATTTATAACACCGCTGTTGTTATTGATTATTTTGTTTCAAATCAGCCGGAAATGCTCATGTACGGTAAAGAAGCAAGCAACCGAAAACAATAGATAGACCGCCAGCACTACACTATTCCGAACCAA
>CALUYE010000014.1 GCA_944324945.1 Candidatus Gastranaerophilales bacterium | reverse complement strand
TTGGGTACGATTACGCACTTGCCACCGCCTGATCGGCGCTGTCGGCGTGCTTCATACACCTTTGCCGTTATTGCCATTCGCTAAGAGCAAAGCTCTAAGCTCATGGCGCTTTGGGTACGATTACGCACTTGCCACCGCCTGATCGGCGCTGTCGGCGTGCTTCATACACCTTTGCCGTTATTGCCATTCGCTAAGAGCAAAGCTCTAAGCTCATGGCAATAACGGATGTTAACTTTTGTAAAGTTTTTGACTTGGGGTGCAATTTAAATTCTTTTAAACACTTTATAGATATATAAGGTATTAGTTAATTGAGAGAAAAAAGTATGACAGAAGTTGAATTGAACGCATTATTTAACATTTGCCCCGAAAGAGTTAAAAATGTTTATGCAACAAACAGTTTAAAAAATGTTCAAGAAATTCAAAGACTTGTAAAAATCTTTAACATCGCAAAAGAACAAAGAGAAACATCACAAAGCATTCACATCAGAGGACTTGTAGCATTCAGAGCAATTCTTACAAGCAACAACTAATTTCCTTTTCTTCTCAAGAAAAGCATGAATTTATCAATCAATTCATTCAACATTAAAGAAACTTTGCGATAATCAAGTATTGTAAATTCAACCGTATCGGTTTCAAAAAGACGTTTCTGATCGTTATCCAAAATTGTAAGACGTATTGTAACATCTTCTACCCCGTTATATTCAAGAGCAAAAGACGCGCTAATATCACCTTGCGATACAGTAAATAAAGATTTTTTACCTGTGTATGAGTTAACGGCAAAATCAGGTTTTTTAGTTCTTAATATATTTTCAAATTTTTTAAATACGGGTTCTAAAACAACTTTAATTTTGCGCTCATAGGCCTGATTGAACAATTTAATTGAGTTTTTATCAAAGGCTTTTTGAATATTTTTTGAAGATTCACTATCCTCGATTTTCATATTATTATTTTGAATTTGTTCATTATTTTCAGGATTAATTATTGATTTTTTATCGTTAGAATAAAAATCAGACGCTACAATTAACGAATTAGTGTTTTCATTTGCCTTTTCCAAAGCCGAATCGAGAGCTTCTATTATATCTTCAAATTTTTGTTCTTGTATCTCAACAACACCTGCATTGGCGCCTTTATCGTCTCCAAGTGCGCTGTTTATACGCTCAAAAACACTATATGCGCCGTTTAGTTTGGTTTTTTGAAGGTAGATATAGAATTTATCCGAGTCCTTAATTGCAACGGAATCATTCAGACGAATTGATTTTTTTATAATTGATACAAAATCGTCAAGATTGTTGTCTGTTCTATATTTTTTATCAGGAGAAATCAATAATAAACACGCCCTTTGGGAATATTTTTTTGTTTGCGATATTTCGTTTTTCAAGAAATCATCACAATATTTTTGGGCATACACTCCGTCTTGAGTTTGTACAATACCAAGATTAATTAAAAAATTATTGCGAGACTCTAAAGATAAACTCATCTCGTTTCTTTTTAAGCACCATATTACGCGAATTAATAGTTCATAGTCTATAACAGGAGCAAATAAAACATCGCTTATTCCGGAATCAAAAGCTTCTATTACGGTTTCTCTCGAGCAATTTTCATTTATTAAAAGAATTGAAGTATGCTTATAGGTTTCTTGCTTTTTAATTTCTTTAATAAGTTCAATAATCTTGCTGTCATTATCTTTACAATGCAGTATTGCAACATTAGGCACAAGGGTGCAAAACATATTTTGTGCATCTTCAATTGATGAAGTTTTAACTTTATCCAAATTTCTTAAAAGAACAAGTTTTGAAGATATTTGATTTAAAAAATCTCCCTTATTACTTACAATAACAACAGTATTAGCATCCGTCATTAATTTGTTAAAACTCCCCTTTTTATATCAATATAATAACAATACTACAAAAATTAACTTATGTAAAAATATTTACATATAAAATCATCCTGACGCACGACAGGATGATTTTATATAATGTTAAATTTATTTAAGAGCATCTCTTTGTTTTTGATAATAGTTTATTTGTCTTTGTACTCTCGAAGATTTAAGCATTCTTTCGGTTTCAGTTATTGATTTATCTTTTTTAATTTGAGCTAATTCGGAATTTAGAGATTTTAATTTTGCATCTATTTCTTTAATTTTTTGTTGTTTTTTTGCAGCAGCCGCAGAATTGTTAGCTTTAGCAGCATTTTCCATATCTGCTTTTACTGCAGATTTAAAATCAGACTTTGTTTTTGAAATATCTGATTTTATCGAATTTTTAAGGTTATCGCCAAATGTTGCAGCGTATGTAAAAGATGTGGTCAGTGCAAAAATTGCAAACAGAGTAAATAATTTTTTCATAATATTCTCCTATAATATCCCTTCAATATAATTTTATAACTATAACGGGTTTTTTACAAGAATGTTCATTTTTTATTATTTTTTTTATTCATTTCATCAAGAATAACCATCCTGAAAACCTTTGCAGGAAAATAATCACTAACCATTGAATTAACTCTGTTAACAGTGTCAAGTGCTTGCGCTAAATTGCCAAGCAAAAATTCACACTGGGCTAAAATTAAAAAAGCTTCAGGATCGCAATAAAAAAGTCTTAAAGTTTTATTTGCAAAAAATATTGCCATATCAAAATATCCGTTTGCAAACAATGCGCGGGCAATAAATTTATAAGATTCAGGGTTGGAGCGATAAAACATATCACAATATCCGATTAAGTTTTCTGCCCAGTCAATATAATTGTTTTCCAAGAAAAGATTTATATATATTTCAAGCTGCGCTCTTGTTTGAAAAAAAGTCGGAATCCTCTCTTGTTTTAAATTAATGCATTCTAAAACGCATAAACCGAATGCGCAAGCCGGGCATTTATTTGAATTTTTATTCCAAAAATTAAATGCAGCGTTTTCATCTTTTAGCAAAAGTGCACATAAACCGCTTTCATAAAAGCATTCATCATACTTCACAAAAATATCCAGCGCTTTTTTATACTGTTTTTGATAAAAAAGAGATTTTGCTTCTTTTACTTTTTCATTTATCATCATCTAATTTGTTTTGAAAATCAAAACCTTTAAATTGAGTTTTGTCATTTTTTGTTTTTAAGTTTGAGACAACATTAACATCAATAACATTAGCTTGTTTATTTGATTTTTTGATTTCGTTATAAACTTCTTCTCTGTATATCTGTACATTACTTGGTGCATTTACACCGATTTTAACGCAATTTTTATAGCTTTCAAGGATAACCACCTCGATGTTATCGTTTATTATTAATTTTTGATTTATTTTTCTTGTTAAAATCAGCATTTTATTCTTTCAAACCGTTATCAAACAATTTATATCTTACTTGAAAATCCGTATTTTTTAAAACAAGCTGCATTGCTTTTTTGTTTTTTATATTTATTACAATCGGCGCAAGCATATTGATTGTAGCTCCCTGCGGATTAGACATGGGAATATTTGCAATATTGCAAACAAAAACATCATCAGGATTTTGAATATCAAGTTTTTGGGCTTCCTCATCAGGAATATCAAATTGATAATCAATATTAAAAAAACTGCACAATGTAACAGGAAAAGCTAAATCCATATCTTCCATTGATTGAAGCCATTTAAAAGGTGAATCAGGCTTATAATCAATTATTGTATAGTTTTTGTGCTCGTTAAACCCGATTATCGGCGAAACGAAATTAAAAATTGCATTTTTATTAACGTCAACCGTACCGAATTTTTTTGTTTCTATTGTTAATATATCAGTATCTTGTGTTGTCATATAAATTCCCAAAGGTTAGTTTATTTGTTGATTATTTCCTTCTTGTTGTTTTTTTATATATTCCGCTTCTTGCATTTTGCGCTCCATACGCTCAATTGTTATTCTGTCCATTGCAGCCGGATGAATTGCCTGTTTTGATTTTATAAAGCGCGAAATATCATCATCGTTAGGGTTTACCTTAGGCGCAAGTTCATTTTGCAATTTTGTAACCTGTTGTCTCAATTGTTTAATTTCATCCTGTTGCGCTTTTTCTAATTCACTAAGCTCCGGTTTTTTCTCTTTCTTCTTACCCGTACACGCAGGAGAATTAGGATCATCCATACACGCCATGGCTTTTTTTGAATAGAAGTCTAAATCCGTTCCTTCTGCATTACTAGAAACGTAATCATATTGTTCTTTAGCCTCTTTCTTAAAATTCAAATTATGATAACACAATGCAAGATAATATCTTAAAACAATTTCGCACTCTTGTTTGTTGGTAATATATAAATTGCTGTCCCCTTTTAATGCATCCTTAATCATAGGTATAACCATAAGATAATTACCGGAATTAAATTCTTTAAGCATTGGTTCCCAAAAATCTCTTCTAAAAGAATAAGCCATATTTTTTTCAAATTGTTTCAAACTTATATTTTCGGTCTTTTTTTTATCTCCCTCAAACTCATCAGAATCTTGTGCAATTGCGCATATATTTACAATGCTTCCCAAAAGCAGTATAAGGGATATTGTAAAAATAACTAGCTTTCTCATTTATTTTCCTCAATTTTTATAACCATGTGATAACATTATTATTATACCTAACTTATATCTTTGAATTAACACTATTAAAATTTTTTCCTCTAAACAGTGGAAAAAAATTTTATTTTTTTTCAAAAAAAACTTCATATAAGATATAATTATATGTATGAAAATCAAAATTAAAGAAACGGCAAAAAAGAAAAAAAATTACAGTTTATACAAGCTTGCCAAAATTTTAAATTTACCCCAACAAACAATTTATTCCTGGGCAAAGGGCAGAACGCAGCCTTCTTATTTAAATCTTGATAAATTATGCGATGTTTTAGATTGCAAAATTGAAGATATACTTGAAGCAGAACCTGTTCAAAGCAAATTGTTTTAAAAAAGACCCTATCCTAGGGTCTTTTAATTTTATCAAATTTTATTTTGTCGGAACATGTCCCGTATTTACACTGTGATCAAGATCTGCATTCGCACGGTTAGCGGAAATTTTACCATGCAGAGTGCTTAATATAAATGCTCCGACACCTGCAAGAGTTGCAACAGTAGCAATTCCTTTATGGCCTTTAAGATATTTAGTATAAAAATTAGGAACCGTACTTAATAAATTTTTCACATTCTCAACAGGTGCTTTTGTAACAATTGACGGGATTGCTTTTAAACAAGCAAGTGCACCTTTTAAAATATCACTTCCCATTCCTTTTATAGCGCCTGCTACAGTATTTTTTCTTACATTTTTACCGATAAATCCGACACCCAAAGTAACAAGAGCACCTTTAACAACACCGCTTAAAATGCCGCCTGTAACTCCCGTTGTTGTATTAAATGTTTTAGCCAGATTTACAAAAGCTAATTTAGCGGAATTAAACTTTTCTTTAATCAAAGCTGTTTTACTTTGTTGTGTATCTGTTTGTTCGATTGGCTTATTTTCAAGCGTATCTTGCAAAACAGGGCTATCAGCTTCTTTATAATATTCTCTTGGATTCTTAAAATCCTTAAAAGGAAGCACTTTTGTATCGTTATTACCTTTAAAATTAACACTATGCTGTTTAATCGGAGTTATCATAATTACACCACCTTTTTGCACAATTTTACAATGCTTAAAAATACAAAAAATTGCCTGATTTTTTATAATTATATCATATTTTTTACAAAAATTAATAATTTATCTTATATCAAACCTTGAATAGTAAAATTTAATAAGCGAGCTGATTGCATCCATTCCCCGAACATGTGAAACTGCAGGATTTTTACCGTATAAAAAGTCATGATAACCCAGTTGATAATTAATCTGGCATGCCAAATCAACCCAAACATTATCATGGATTCTGTGTTCTTCAAAATCCGGTATATTTTCTCTAAAATACGGGATTGTATCGGTTATTGTGTTTATAAAATTCTTTCTTCCGCTGTATTTTAAATAATTTTTTCTGGGTTCGTATTTTCTTTGATTTGTTATAACCTTATAAATCGTATCCGCAAGAGCTTCAGGGCTGAATTCTTCCACGTATTCTCCGCTGTTTTCAAAAAATACGGGATAATCTCCTCTTGCATACTTATTAAAATCTTTAAATACTATAACAGGAGTATTGCAGCTCATAGACTCCGATAAAAATCTGTTCTTACCCTCCATTAAAGATGCTAATACGCAACATTTTGAAGAAGAGTAATATTTTGCTAAATCTTTATATTCAATATAAGGATAAAAATCAATATACTTTTTAACATCTCCGCCCAAAATTTCTTTTACTTTATCAAGCTGCGCTTTAGCGTCATATCTTATATCACTATAATCCATAGTGCCATCAGGCAACTTTTTAGCAAGTCTTGAACCTATCGCATAGACAACTTTTAATACGGTTCCGTATTTTTTTTCATATTCTTTTATGGCTTGTGCAATAATCGGCATATTTTTAACGGGATATGCCGTTGAAACGCAAAAAACATCTATTGTTTTAGAAGCATAAAAAGTTGGCGCCATATAATATTCATTTAAAAAATCAGCATCCTGCAAGGGTAGAAAATAAGTCCCTTTTCTTGAAGGATACTTATTTAAATAATGCTCTTCTCTTTTTGGATTTTTATAACAAGTAAAAAAAGCATCCGCATCTTTTGCCCAGGGATAGCTTGCAAACATGGAATTTGCAACAACAAAAAATATCTCTTTAAGTCTCGGGAATTTTTCTAAAATAACATCAACCCCTTGAGAATAAAAAACACCTTTTGTTCTTTTGCCTCTATAATCAAGCGGAGGCAAAGGAATAACAAAATCAATTTCTTTTTGTTTTTCCTCTGATTTATAATTTTCTTCAAATGTATATCCGTCAATATCATCCCAGATTTCTTCAATTGATTTATCCGAACAGGGATTGTGAAAATATTGACTTGGCCAGATGGGATTTGTCATATAAGAAATATAGCATATATTTGAGTTTTATCAAAATAAATTAAGACAATGTTTCAATTTTGCGATTAAGTTTTTTTATTATATAATTTAATTATACAGACTAAGAGGAGTTGAATTTTGGCTCAGGTAAGCTTATTTGATGACGGAAAAGTAGTACCCGTTAATATTCGCGACGAAATGAAGCGTTGTTATATAGATTATGCAATGAGCGTAATCGTGGGAAGAGCACTGCCCGATGTAAGAGACGGCTTAAAACCGGTACACCGCAGAATCCTTTTTGCAATGAACGAACTTGGTATGACGCCTGATAAACCGTTTAAAAAATGTGCAAGAATAGTAGGCGAAGTTTTAGGTAAATACCACCCCCACGGCGACAGCTCGGTTTATG
Source organism: Candidatus Gastranaerophilales bacterium (assembly GCA_944324945.1). GTDB lineage: Bacteria > Cyanobacteriota > Vampirovibrionia > Gastranaerophilales > Gastranaerophilaceae > RUG14156. The sequence goes on along the minus strand of CALUYE010000014.1, from coordinate 2,583 downwards.
AAGCTCTTGTTCGTATGGCACAGGATTTTTCAACAAGATATTTAACCGTAGACGGACATGGAAACTTTGGTTCGGTTGACGGGGACGGCGCTGCCGCAATGCGTTATACGGAAGCAAGGATGCACAAAATTACAACAGCCATGCTTGCTGATATTGATTGCGAAACGGTTAATTTTGTTCCGAATTTTGACGGCTCTTTAGAAGAACCTTCGGTTTTACCGACAAGATTACCCATGCTTTTATTAAACGGAACATCCGGAATTGCTGTCGGCATGGCAACAAACATTCCCCCTCATAACTTATGCGAAGTAGTTGACGGCACAATTGCCCTTATTGATAACCCCGATATTACAACTGAAGGCTTAATGCAATATATAAAAGGACCCGATTTCCCGACGGCAGCAACAATAGTCGGAACATCGGAAATAAAAAAAGCTTACGAAACAGGGCGCGGTTCAATTAAAATGAAAGCCGTTTCAACAATCGAAGAGCTTCAAGGAGGTGCGGGACGCCAAGGAAGAAGCGCAATTGTTGTAACCGAAATTCCCTATCAGGTAAATAAAGCGGAATTAATAAGAAAAATAGCAGAACTTGTTAAAGACGGCAAAATTCAAGGTATCTCAGACCTTCGTGATGAATCAGACAGAGACGGCATGAGAATCGTAATCGAACTAAAAAGAGATGCTAAACCCGATGTAGTTCGAAACAACCTTTACAAGCAAACAGCTCTTTTAACAAGCTTCGGCTTTAACATGGTTGCTCTTGTCGGACAACAACCGCGATTATTGAACCTTTATGAAGTTTTATCGGAATTTATTGAACACAGAGTTGATGTTATCACAAGAAGAACAATGTTTTTCTTGAAAAAAGCAAAAGCAAGAGCACATATATTGGAAGGTTTAATGATTGCTCTTGATTCGCTTGATGAAGTTATAGAGCTAATCAAAAAATCTCCGAACACGGAATCTGCCCGCGCAGGACTTATTAACAGATTCGGTCTTGATACCGAACAGGCAAATGCAATTCTTGAAATGCAATTAAGACGTCTGACAGGCTTGGAGCAAGATAAAATCAGGGCGGAACATGCCGAGTTATTAAAGAAAATCGAAGAATATGAAGAACTTTTATCTTCAAGAGAAAAAATTCTTGAATTAATTAAAGTTGAACTAAAAGAAGATAAGGAAAAGTACGGAGACGAAAGAAAAACACACATTGTTCCCGAAGAAGGCGAAGTAACGGTTGAGGATTTAACCCCGAATACGCAAATGGCAGTATTTATAACGCGCCAGGGCTACATCAAAAGAACTCCTCTTGATACCTTTACCCGCCAAAACAGAGCAACACGCGGCAAAGGCGGTATGAAAACAAAAGAAGACGATGATGTTGCACATTTCTTTACCGCAATGATGCATGATAAAGTTCTGTTCTTCTCATCCAAAGGTCTTGTATACTCGCTATCCGTATACGATTTCCCCGAAGGTTCCCGCCAATCAAAGGGATTACCCGTAATAAACGTATTACCTTTAGAACAGGATGAACAAATAACGGCGATTGTGCCTGTTTCTGAATTCAAACAAGATATGAATTTAATCATGCTTACCAAAAAAGGCTATATTAAACGAATTTCGCTTGATAATTTCACATCGATTCGAAGAAACGGTTTAATTGCAATCGGTCTTGAAGAAAATGACACCCTAAACTGGGTTAAACTGGCAAAAGGAAATGACGAAATAATAATAGGAACCTCTTGCGGTATGGCAATCAGATTCCCGATTGAAGACTTAAGACCTTTGGGAAGAAGTGCACGCGGAGTTAATTCAATGAAATTAAGAACGGGTGATGAAATAATAGGATGCGATGTTGTTCCTAAAGATTACGATGCTGATTTACTTGTAATTACATCGGACGGTTTTGGAAAACGTTCTAAAATTTCAGAATTCAGAACCCAAAACAGAGGCGGCTTGGGTCTTATTGCAACTAAATTTAAATCATCTCAATCAAGACTTGTAGACTTAAGCATAGTTAAAGAAACTGATGAAATTATGGTCGTAACCGCAAACGGAATTGTAACAAGAGTAATAGCTTCCGATATCTCCCGCCAGGGAAGACCTGCAACGGGTGTAAAAGTCCAATCGCTTGACGGAAACGATTATGTTGTATCCGTAAATAAAGTAATTAATACGGATGAAGACGAGGAAAATAAAGACTCCCTTGTTAAAGAAGCAAAAGAAGAGCTAAATTCCATAGAACAGGGAAATATATTCGATTCGGATAATTAAAACAGCCTATAATAAAAATCCTGCAAGAAATTCTTGCAGGATTTTTATTATAATTGTTAATTTTAAATGGTCGGGATGACAGGATTTGAACCTGCGACCCCCTCGTCCCAAGCGAGGTGCGCTACCAAGCTGCGCTACATCCCGAAAATTTGTTTATATTAAATTGTTTAATGTGCTACTTTACTCTCGGGATTTGCGCACCCCCATCATGGTTTTGTTGGATTCAGGCGGTGTTTAGTTTGTTGATTGGATGGGGTCCCTGCTACATCCCGAAAATTTGTTTATATTAAATTGTTTAATGTGC
>CALUYE010000013.1 GCA_944324945.1 Candidatus Gastranaerophilales bacterium | reverse complement strand
GAGTGATGAATGTGTTGCACAAAGCATTACAAGGATTTTGAGACAATGGAAAACCAAGTTGAGACAATCAAATACACTCCTGAGAAGGCAAAACAAAACGCTCTTGCAAAACTTGATTTAATCCGCAAATGGCAAGGAATCTCAAAAATCAACAAGGCGGCAATATTGAAGAGGTGGACACTTTAAAAAAAGCAAAAAAATTATTAAACATGCCTGATTATCTAAAAGATCACCAAGTACAAATAGCACTTGGAATGCATGCATATAACCTGACACAAGAAACGGATGACAACGGTAATACGGTATATTATTTATACAATCCGCACAATCAAGGCTTTCCGATAAAATTTAATTGTTTAGATGATTTATTGTCAAAAACAACAACAGTAACAATAATTGAAACAAAATAATTGCTTTTAAATTTTTAACTTGAATTAATTCTTTGGCAAAAACACTTTAAAACCGCCAATTATAACCATAACAACCCCAACCACCACAAAAACCCAGGACACATTTCCACCATTACCATCAAACTCCAAATTACTCCTTGATTATACAATTAAATCATTCACAATTTAATTTCTACTTTTTAGCACTTACATTAATAAAAGGAACAGAGTTTCCAAGCATGTATTCGGGTAATTTGCCGTCCCATTTTTTAACAGCTTCATATTCAACCAAAGCTTTATTTTGGCTTAGCGCGGTTGCTCTTATTTTCATTGATTGAGCTTCGGCTTGAGCAGAAATTAACTTTTGACGCGCTTCTTCCTGCACTTGAACTGTTTTATTTTTTGCTTTTAGTGCTTCTTGTTCTGCTGTTACTTTTGATTCAATAGCTTTTTCAAAAACGTCGGAATAGTCTATATCAATAATTTGAAAACTTGAAACGTTAATGTATCTGCTTTTTAATTGATTCTGAAGTTTTGACAAAATATCTGCGGTTGCTGCTGCTCTGTTTGCAACTAAATCCTGTGCGTTCCATCTACCGATTACATCTTTAATATTGCCTTCAACAACAGGCATTAAGATATTATCGACATAATCCATCCCCACTTCACGATACATTTGATGCGCGTATTGAGGGATTAAATTATAGTTTATAACATAGCTTATTCTTGCCTGTTGGATGTCTTTTGTATAAACTTCGGTTGTAATGTTTACTTTTTGCGTTTTAACGTCCATGACTTTAATTTTAGATATGAAAGGCGTTACGAAATGAACCCCTTCCTGATAACTTTGAGGCGAAACCCGCCCAAGCGTAACTTTAACACCTCTTTGCCCAACACCGACAATAGCAACCGGATTGCAAAATATTACAAAAATTACAAATAAAATAAGTATTGCTAAAATTAAACTCTGTTTTTCTTTATTCATATAAACCTCAAATTAATCCGCTAAACCGATGAATGCAAGGATAAAATACCCTGCAACAATTAAAAATATTAAGGAAGCAAAAAATATTAAAATCTGCTTAGTATATTTTTGATAAAGATTAACTCCAAAAATTAACCCGACAACAGATAAAACAATATTTACAGCCAATATAATTCCAAAAAATATAAATAAAATTCTATAAGCCATTGTTTCCTCTTTTAGTTAATGTTATTAAATTATTGAAATATTAACATCATATAGATAACTTAAAATATAAAAAATATCCTTTTGTAAAAATATAATAAGTTGTGTTTCCACTTTTTGTTGATGGTATTAAAATAGAAGTAATAACATTTAAAAGAGGAAATGAAATTGGAAAAGGCGTTATTGGAAAAGGTTTATGAAGCAAGAAATGTTTTGTCTAAAATTGCCAGAAAGACAAATCTTGTGGAGTCAAAATCGTTAAGTAAGAAAAATAAAGTATTTTTAAAATCGGAAAATTTGCAATTAACGGGATCTTTTAAATTAAGAGGAGCTTATTATAAAATTTCAAAATTATCTCCTGAGGAAAAAGAAAAAGGAGTTATTGCTTGTTCTGCAGGAAACCATGCGCAGGGTGTTGCGCTTGCAAGTAAGGCAAATAATATTAAAGCTACAATATTTATTCCTGCAACCGCTCCGATATCAAAAGTTGAAGCAACAAGAAGCTATGGAGCCGATATCCAATTAATTGACGGGGTGTATGATGATGCTTATCAGGCGGCAATAAAGTTTCAGCAAAAAACAAACGGTATTTTTATTCATCCTTTTGATGATATTGATGTTATAGCAGGACAAGGCACGATTGCGCTTGAAATATTGGATCAATTGTCTGATGTTGATGCTATTGTTGTTCCGATTGGCGGCGGCGGTTTAATTTCAGGAATTGCAGCTACCATAAAACAAATTAAACCAACCTGTAAAGTCTATGGAGTTCAGGCTCAAAAAGCAGACTCTATGTATGAATCAAGAAAAGAACACCAAAGAGTTGAACTTAAAAGTGTTAACACTTTTGCGGACGGTACCGCGGTTAAATTACCCGGGGAGTTAACTTTTGATTTATGCGAAAAATATGTTGATGATATTATAACAGTGTCTGAAGATGAAATTGCAAGTGCCGTTTTAGATTTAATCGAGAGAGAAAAAATGATATCCGAAGGCTCGGGCGCGTTGAGTGTTGCAGCTGTTATGTTTGATAAAATTCCTCTTGAAAATAAAAATATAGCATGCATTGTCTCCGGCGGGAATATTGATGTTAATATTTTATCCCGCGTAATTAACCGTGCGCTTTTGAAAAACGGCAGATTGTCAAATTTAACAATTGAATTATTGGATAAACCCGGTCAATTAAGAGACGTAAGTTCAATTATAGCGCATTACGGAGCTAATGTAATAAGAGTTCGCCACAATCAGGGAGGCGAAGGAACCGATATTAACGATTGTTATTTAAAAATATCCATGGAAACAAGAGATTTTGAACATTTTAATCAAATAAAGCATGCGCTGATTGATGCAGGATATAGAATTTTGTCAACAGTACAGTAGGAGAAATAAATATGAAAAAAATAATTTATACAAAATCGGCCCCTGAACCTGTAGGCCCTTATTCTCAGGCAATTTTAGCGGACAATATCCTATATTGCTCGGGGCAGATTGGAATTGACCCTAAAACAAATAAAATCGTAGAAGGCGGAGTTGAAGAAGAAACAAAACAAATTTTAAAAAATATCGAAGCGCTTTTAAACGAAGCGGGATTTGATTTTGATGATGTTGTTAAAACAACTTGTTTTCTTGATGATATGAATGATTTTGCAAAATTTAACGAACTTTATGCAAAAAAATTTATTTCAAACCCTGCGCGCTCCTGTGTTCAGGCAAAATTACCAAAAGGAGCAAAGGCTGAAATTGAAATAGTTGCGTCAAAATAACCTATAAACCTCTGCTTTTAAGGTTTTGTGCTATTTCTTCATATTGAAGCGCTTTAATATTAAGTTCTTTTGCTAAAGAAACAACATCGTAGATTAAATTTTCGACTTCTGTTTGATGATTGTTTTTGTAATCACGATAGCAGGAAGAAATTGTTGAAGGGGCATATTCTTTTAATGCTTCGAGATTTTTATCGACAAGAGTTGATGAGACTTCTAAATTAAGCGCTTTTGCAATATTTTTTAATTCGTATAAAAGATTTAAAAAAACTTTTCTTGCTCTTGTGTTTTCTTTTTGCATTTCTCCTATATTGACATCCAAATACACTCCGCATGCGGCAAAAGGAGAAATAAGGCTGAATTTTGTAAATGTATCGTTTTTGATATCGGATGAATATTTTGCATCAATTGAGGATAAATTTAATTCTGTTTCAATTTGTTTTAATTTTTCATCAGGCACAAGTTGATTTTCTCTTTTTCCGAAAAATATCCTTACATGGTTTGACGTGTGTAGTATCTCACCGTCTTTATTAATGCAGGAAGCTATATAAATACACCCTTCAAGAACAGTAAGACCGTCAAGTTTTTCTTGTATTTTTTTGCCTGTTTGAAATCCGTTTACAAGAGGAATAATTATCGTATTTTTGTTGCTTACTTTTTTAATTAAAGGCAAAATTTCAATTATTGAATAATATTTTGTGCAGATAAAAATAACATCGGGTTTTTGATTGTATTCGTTTTGATTAAAAGCATTAATTTTTACCCTAAAATTACCAAAAGCGTTTGATATTATATTAAGACCTTCCGATTTTATTTTATCAAGATGTGAACCTCTTGCAACAAGCGAAACGTCATACCCGTTTTTTGCTAAAAGTCCTGCCAATACGCCGCCTACGCCGCCTGCTCCGATTACCAAATATTTCATAAATTATTCCTTTTATTTATTATAATGTAATTTTATAATATAATTATTAAAAATAAATAAAGGAGTGTGGATACATGGAAAAATACAACAGAGTCTACAATTTTTCTGCAGGGCCTGCGGTGTTGCCCGTTGAAGTATTGGAAAAGGCAAGAGATGAGATGCTTAATTATCAAAATACGGGCATGTCTGTTATGGAAATGTCTCACAGGTCTAAAGTTTATGACAATATCATAAAAGAAGCCGAAACTGATTTAAGAGATTTATTAAGCATCCCTCAAAATTATAAAGTTTTATTTTTGCAAGGCGGTGCAAGTCTTCAGTTTTCCATGGTGCCAATAAACCTTTTAAAAAACGGTACTGCCGATTATATCGTAACCGGTCAATGGGCTAAAAAAGCTTATCAGGAAGCTCAAAAATACGGAAAAATAAATAAAGTTGCAACTTCCGAAGATAAAACCTTTTCTTATATTCCTGATTGTTCAAACCTTGATATTTCGCCTGATGCCGATTATGTTTATATTTGCGAAAACAATACAATCTACGGTACAAAATTTCACCAATTACCAAACACAAAAGGTAAAGATTTAGTTTCCGATATGTCGTCTTGTTTTTTATCGGAACCTGTTGATGTTACAAAATACGGTTTGATTTTTGCGGGCGTTCAAAAAAATGTCGGCCCTGCGGGCGTTCAAATTGTAATAATTAGAGAAGATTTAATAAGAGAGGATTTACCCTCCTGGTGTCCTACCATGCTTAAATATAAAACCCATGCGGATAATGACAGCTTATATAATACTCCGCCCGCTTACGGAATATATATATGCGGTCTTGTATTTAAATGGCTTAAAAAAATCGGCGGCTTGAGCGTTATGAAAGAAATAAACGAAAAGAAAGCTCAAATTTTGTATGATTTTCTTGATAATTCAAAATTATTTAAAGGAACGACAGAAAAATCTTCACGCTCAATAATGAATGTTCCTTTTGTAACGGGCAATGAAGATCTTGATAAAAAATTCATACAAGAAGCTTCATCAAACTCTCTTGTTCAATTAAAAGGCCACAGAACAGTCGGCGGTATGAGAGCTTCTTTATATAACGCAATGCCTCAAGAAGGCGTTATTAAGCTTGTTGAATTTATGAAAAAATTTGAACAAGAAAATTCATAAAATGTCAAAAAAAGTAATTACTATTTTAGTAGTAACATTTTTAATAATTACAATATTGGTTTGTGTAATAGTACAAACCAATATTGTATTAAAAAATAATATAACGGTTATAGCGCGCTCAATCGGCGAAAGAACGCAAGAGAAATCAATAGATGAATTAAAAAGAATATTCGGTTCAAAAAACGTGTTTTTAATTAAAAATGTTTCCCCATTAGCTAGTGCTTCCAAAAAAACTTTTGAACTTGCATTTAAAAATAAGAAAAAATGGATTCTTGTTGTTGATTGCGATACGTTTTTCTTTGAAGATAAAATATTTTTATTTATTAAAAAAGCAGATAAATTAATTAAAAAAGATAAAAATGCGTTTTGCTTTCAAGGGTTTGTTTTTGATAAATTTTCAAACTCAAAAAGGATGAGCGGGTTTTATTTATATTATTTTAAAAATTTAAAATATAAAAATGAATACTATAATTTTTGTAAAAACAAAATAAGACCCGAAGCATGCATCAGAGATAATATCGAAAAAGAAGGATATAATTCTTATCAAAGCAATGATATAGTAGGAATCCATGATTTTTTCCAAAATGAGCGTGATATTGTTAAAAAAATAATTCTTCATTCAAAGAAAAATAAAATAGAAGCACTTGAATGGAAAAATAGCTGGCTTGAGTTATCCGAAAAAGACGATGACTTTAAATATGCTCTTTTAGCACTTGAAATATCAAAAACAATTAAAGATAATTTAATTCCCGATTCAAAAGAGTTTGATAAATATTTATCAAAATACAATATTTTAAATAATAAAAAAGAACTTACATTTAAAGAAATAAAAGAAGTTATAAATAAATACAACACTCAATCAAAAAAAGAAGTCATAAACGAACCTTTTATAAAAAAACTGAAACCGATTAATCCTGCGTATTGATTTCTTCATAAAGTGTATTTGCTTCATTGGGAGGCACGTTTTTTTGCGGAATAATTAAAACCTTATAACTTTTTATAAAATTTTTATATTCAATTGAGATAATATCCCCTGTTTTTAATTGTTTAGCAGGTTTTGCAGGGTTGTTATTTACAAAGACTCGAGCAGAATCGCAAACATCGTTTGCAACTGTTCTCCTTTTGATTAATCTTGAAACTTTTAAGAATTTATCCAATCGCATTTGTTATACCGAAATTTTTTTGACTTTAAAGTCTTTATTTGCATTTATTTTTTCTTCTATTTCACCAAACTTCAAAAAGCCTTCCTGAGCTCCAAAATGTTCGCAAACGGAAGCGGAATTAACCGTTGCATATTTAAGCGCTTTTTCAATATCCCAATTGAATCTATCCACAGAAGCACAGAATGTTGAAGAAAATGCATCCCCTGCGCCAAGCGTTGAAGTAACAATTGCAGGGAACTGAGGGCAGATGTATATTGTTTTACCGTCAAAACAATATACCCCGTTTTTGCCATCCGTTATTGCTACAACAGCATCTGTTCCCATTCTTAATTGTTTCAACATTGAAACAATATCAGGGTGTACTTCGCATAAAGAAAATTTTTCTTCTTTTGAATCGGGCCTTACTTGAATCTTGGTTACAAGCGAAGCTTCTTCTTTATTCATAACAACAATTTGCGCGGTTTTTAAAATTTTAGAAAAATATTTTGCACCTTTTTTTAATGCAGTAGTTCCCGCGTTAATTGCAAGGTTTATTTTATTTTCCTCACAGAATTTTGAAATTTTATCCAAGATTTTATTACTGTCCCCTGAAAGAGGCGAAACATATACCCAGCGGGAATTTTTAATTGCGTCAAAATTTACTTCTTTTTCATGTACATGTGCATTTGCACCCCTGTGCGCTAAAACGGTTCTATCCCCCTGGAAACTTACAAGAATTATGGAAAAGCCTGTTAAATATTTTTGAGAATCAATAATATTCATAATATCAATCCCCGATTTTGCAAGTTTTAATTTAATTATACTGTTTAATTCATCATTTCCGAGTTTTATTATTGTTGAAGTTTTAAAACCTAAATTAGCAAGATTTGTTGCAGTGTTTACCGCTCCTCCTCCAAGGTTTTTTGAAAAGTCGGCAATTTCCGTTTTAGCTCCATAGGGAAAAGACATAAATTCGCTTTTTTTGCTTGTCTGGCTAACGGTTACAATACTTGCAACATCTGATTGAATAAAGACATCCTGTGTAGCTGAGCCTATTGTTATAAAATCGTACATTATTTTTTCCTTTTCAAACTATAGAACTAAATTAGCCTAATTCCATCTTTTATTATACTATTAAAATATGAAATTAAAAAATTTAATTTTAAAAAATTACAGAAACTACGAAAGCTTTGAATACAATTTTTCAAACAATAAAACCTTAATAATAGGTAAAAATGCGCAAGGAAAAACCAATATTTTAGAAGCGATATACTATCTTTGCACCCTTGATTCATCAAGAATAAAAAAAGATTGTGAACTAATTAACTTTAATTCTTCAAATGCTCAAATAAAAGGCGAAATTGAAAAAACAGGAACAACAATTGAACTTGAAGTTAATATAAACCCTCCGAAAAATAAAATTTTAAAAGTTAACGGACTTAAAAAAACAAAATCAAAAGATTTTTTAAGAGTCTTATCAAGCGTTAACTTTTCAACTTCCGACCTTCTTTTGTTAAGAGGCGAACCTCAAAACAGAAGAAAATGGCTCGATATGGCAATTTTTCAAGTGTATCCTTTATATAGCGACAAACTTGCAAAATTTAACAAAATTCGTCTTCAAAAAGCAAATTATCTTATAAATACAATTAATATAAACCATGATATGCTTGATGTATTTAATTTACAATTTTCAATTGCCTGCGCAAACGTGATTTATTTAAGAATGAAATACTTAAATGAACTTGAAAAAATAGCAAAAATCAAACATAAAGCAATAAACGAAGACGAAAATTTGAAAATAGAATACCAAACCGTTGAAAAAAATTTTTCAAACGTTAAAGAATTAAGCGAAATAATTTATAAAAAACTAAACGAAATAAAACAGGAAGAAATTAAAAAAGCACAATGCCTAATCGGGGCGCACAGAGACGATATAGATTTTTATATAAACGATATTGATTCTAAAAAATTTGCCTCTCAAGGCCAGCAGCGGACAATCGTCCTTGCGCTGAAACTTGCGGAACTTCAAATTTTAAAAGAAAAAATAAACGAAACACCGCTCTTGCTTTTAGATGACGTGTTAGCAGAACTTGATTCCATTAGGCAAAACTATCTTCTAAATGCAATAGATAATGATATTCAAATGATTATCACAAGCGTTGACACTCTTGCTTTTGATAAAAAATTTCTTGAAGGCGTTGATATAATAAAAATCCAACAGGGCAGAATTATCGATAATTCGTAAACTGTAAAGGTATATCAAGAACATCTTCTTTTGATTTAATAACTTTAATTACTTCCTGAAGATCATCTTTTGATTTACCGCTTACGCGAACGGAATCCCCCTGAATTGACGCCTGGACTTTTAATTTTGTATCTTTTATAAAACCTGTTATTTTTTTGGCCAGTTCAACACTCAAGCCTTTTTTTAATTTAATTTCCTGCTTAACATTACCCCCAAGAGCATTTTCAACCTTTTGAGGATCAAGAATCTTTAAACTTAAATTTCTTTTAACAAGCTTAGATTGTAAAATATCATAAATATTTTTCAATTTCATTTCATCATTGGTTGTGATATTTATGGCTTTATCTTCTTCCAAACTAATATCTGAATTAGAATCCTTTAAATCAAACCTCGTTGCAAGCTCTCTTTTAACCTGATCAACCGCATTCACCAACTCCTGCCTATCAAACTCCGAAACAATATCAAAACTAGCATCCTTCGCCATAAATACACTCCTATACACTTTTTCCAAGTATACCACAGAATTTGTTTAATGGGAATAATACAAAAAAACGGGAGCGTATGCTCCCTTTGAAAAACTGTTATTAAATATTAAAATTGTTAATAAAATCAAAAATTTTATAATCCTATATTAAAAATCAGTAACACAGCGCACAGAAAACGGATTCCCGGAGCCATAGCCGTTCCAGCTCCATGAACCAGCAGTCAAGTAATAATTAGGATAATTGGAACTGCTGCCTGCGGATGGAGCACCCCATACATTATGAGCATAACAGTGAAAATTACAGCCACTAGTATGATCAGCGCACCTTGCAGAGCCATGATTTGAGCTACTATCACACAACATTAAACCTGATATACCTTTGTCTTTAGAATAGGAATTAAACACTGCAAGCTCATCTTTTGTTGGTAATCTCCATTTTCGGTCATCATAATTTAGATTGGCACATATAACTTGTGCAGCATAGTGAGTGCATACCGTCCGATTGCAACCACTATAACCTCCGTTAGCAGAATCACACCCTTCCGCTGTCCTGCCTTGCCAGCAACAAGCACTTCCGCTGCATTTGGAATTTACTGAAACCACACTCACCCCCGTCAGCGGAAATTCAGGTTGATCTCCCATGTTGTATTGGGTTACGCAGAGTTTCTTCCCGCCTGCATCTATTTCAATGGTTTTATTCGGGCATCTTTTCTCACACTTCTGTTTATCATCAGATAACTTGTAGTTTGTTTCGCATTCGATGCATTGGGTGTTGTTGCATGTCTTGCAGTTGGGGTATTTGGTTGAGCATTTGGTGCATGATGCAGCGCCTTGGTTGGAGTAGTATCCTGATGGACATGTGATACAAGAGCTTGCTCCTTGATTTGAGTAGGTTCCAGATGGGCATATATTACATGACGACTTCCCTGATAAAGAATAATATCCTGCAGAGCATTTAATGCAAGTGCTTGCACCTTGAGTTGATGAATAGGAACCTGCGGGACATGCTATACAACTAACCGCCCCTCCTGTTGAATAAGTTCCAACCGGACATTTAATTATTTTGCCGTTTGGGCAGTAGTATCCTTTTGGGCATATATTACAATTTGTTGTTTGGGAGGATATTGATGCGTAGTATCCGTTATTACATAAGGTGCAGTTTATGCTTCCTTCGTTTGTTGCAACACTACCTTGAATTGTATTTGTTG
>CALUYE010000012.1 GCA_944324945.1 Candidatus Gastranaerophilales bacterium | reverse complement strand
TTATCAGGTTCATACTCTGTCATTTGGCTAATGTAATAATTGATTAGATATGATATTCTGTTTTCAAGGTGCAGGGTTATATTTTTTTTAAATTAAAATGTTGTTAATTAAATTTGCAGGTAAAATTACTTTAATATTAATGTCGTCCTGCTTAATGGGGGTGTGAACCCGTATTTTTTAATTTAACACTTTAAAAATTTGTGTCAAGTAGTTTATTTGAATGAATTATACCAAACTCTTTTTGACTTAAGTTTTTTAATGTTCAATCGAATTTAATTCGCAATAACAATAGTATTACATCAAAAAATAAATGCAAGCACTTTTTTATATTTTATTTAATAAATTTTAATATTAGGCAGAATTACAGTATCTATAAGCATGACAAAGAATTTGAAAATTATTGTTTAACATTATATAATTTATTGGAAAATAAGGACTACAGTTATGCATAAAAAATCAAGAGAAGAAATTAAATTAATGAAAATGGCAGGAAACATTGTTGCTCTTGTTCATCAGGAAATGAAAAAAGTAATTGAACCGGGTATATCTACTCTTGAGCTTGATAAAATTGCTTACGATATTATCAAAAAAAATAAAGCCATCCCTACATTTTTAGGCTATGCAGGCTTTCCCGCCTCAATTTGCGCTTCCGTAAACGAACAGGTAGTCCACGGTATTCCTTCAAAAGATATTATATTAAAAGAAGGAGACATCGTTTCAATTGATGTCGGCGCAACATTTAGAGGACTTGTGGGAGATGGCGCCTGGACATATCCTGTCGGAAAAATTGCACCCGAAATTCAAAAACTGCTGGAAACAACAGAGAAAGCTTTATATAACGGAATTGAAAAAATGATACCCGATACGCTTTTAGAAAACATATCAGCAGCAATTGAAGATACAGCCCTTGAAGGCGGATACGGAATTGTGCGCCAATACGGCGGTCATGGCGTCGGTCATGAAATGCATGAAGAACCTTTCTTATTTAATTACAGAACAAATTGCACAACGATAATCAAACAAAACTGCGCAATCGCAATCGAACCGATGCTAAATCTGGGATGCGACGAAGTACACACTCTTGCCGACCAATGGACCGTCGTAACAGACGATAAAAAACCCTCAGCTCACTTCGAACACACCGTAATCGCCACCCAAGACGGCCCGTTGATTACGACGAAGCTGTTATAAATAACATGCGATAAATATTGGTAAATACGGAGAGGGTGGGATTTGAACCCACGGTACATTGCTGTACACGGACTTTCGAGATCCGCACCATAAGCCGCTCGGACACCTCTCCATAGAATTATTTTATAATAAAATTTTAAAATTTCCAGTTTGATTATTTTATTTTATTCATTAAATATATTTTAGCAAGGCTTTTAAAAAAAGGAGGTTGTTATGGGTAATTTGAAAAGTGATAAATACAAAAAGCAGAATTTATCCGATATCTGCTATTGTAATTTTTTGCTTGAAAAGGAAGTAAGAAGAATAAAATTTGAAAAAACGATATTTTATGTCAAATTGAAAAATTGTATAATTTAGTTACTTATTTTTTCTTAGGGAAGATATTTTTAATTTTAAAATATGTTAATATAAAGATATGAAAAAATATTTTTATCTTTATATATGTGCTCTTATTGCTTCTTTTGGAGGACTTTTATCGGGATATGACACAGGAGTTATTTCAGGAGCCTTGTTGTATGTCAATCAAAGTTTTGAAATAAATTCATACATGCTTGGTTTGCTTGTAAGTTCAGTTTCAATAGGAGCAGTTTTTGGAGCTTTTGTTAACGGTTTTTTTGTTGATAAAATTGGAAGAAGGAAGACTCTTTTATTAACGGCATTTTTATTTTTTATAGCAAGCGTGTTTTGTTTTTTGAGTCAAAATATTACGCAGCTTATAATTTCAAGAATGATAATCGGGTTAGCTGTAGGTATTGTCAGTTTTTGCGCTCCTTTGTATTTAAGTGAGATTTCGCCCAAAGAAAAAAGAGGGCAAATTGTCTCTCTACATCAGCTTGCAATTACGTTTGGCATTTTATTTTCGTATTTAACAAATTATCTTTGTGCCAATTTGGAATCAAATTGGAGAGTAATGTTTTTGATAGGGGTTGTACCTGCGTTTATTTTATTTTTCGGTTTATTGTTTCAAAAAGATACCCCGAGATGGTATGTGATTAAAAAACGTTATGATGATGCAAAGAAAATTCTTGAGCTTGTCGGATGTTCTGAAAATACAGAGCAGGAAATTCAAAATATTTCAGCTACTCTTAATAAAGAAGAAAAAATAAAATTCAATAAGAAGCTGATTATGCCTTTTGTTATAGGTCTTGGCATAATGATAATTCAGATGACGACGGGAATAAACGCGATAATTTATTATGCTCCGACTATTTTTAAAATGATAGGTTTTTCATCTAATCAGGATGCTTTATTTATAACTATTTTTATCGGATTAATAAATTTTTTAATGACTTTTGTTGCAATTATACTTGTTGATAAAATAGGCAGAAAACCGCTTTTATATATTGGCTTATCGGGGATGCTCATAAGTCTTGTTGTTTTGTCTGGTGTTTTTGTTTTGGATTATGTATTTATTAAATATTTAGCCGTGGTATTTTGCGCTGTTTATATTGTTTCTTTTTCTATGTCATTGGGACCTGTGGCGTTTTTGCTTGTCAGTGAGGTTTTTCCTTTGAAATACAGAGGAAGTGCTATGAGTATTACAATTGTAACTAATTTTATATGTAATTTTTTGGTTACGGGATTATTTCCGATTGCACTTGATAAAATCGGGGGATTTTATACTTTTATGATTTTTGCTTTTATTTGCGTTATTTCTTTGTTGTTTGTTAAATTTGTTGTTTTTGAAACAAAGGGTTTGAGTTTGGAAGATATTGAATTAAAATAAAAGGTTGCAAAAGCAACCTTTTAATAATTAATAATTTTTTGATTTAAGTGCAAAATAGCTTTTAGGATGTTTGCAAACAGGGCAAATCTCGGGTGCTGAAGTTGAATTAAGCGAGAAGCCGCAATTTGAGCATTCCCAGATTTCATCTTTTGCTTTTTTAAAAACACTGTCGTCTTTAATATTTTCTAAAAGTTTCCTGTATCTTTCTTCGTGGTCTTTTTCAATTTCTCCTACTTTTTCAAAAAGAAATGCAATATCATCAAACCCTTCTTCGCGGGCTTCTTTGGCAAATTTTTTATACATATCCGTCCATTCGTAATTTTCGCCCTGTGCTGCATCTTCAAGGTTATCTATTGTTTGATTAATTTTTCCGCCGTGTAATAATTTAAACCAAATTTTTGCGTGTTCTTTTTCGTTGTTTGCGGTTTCTTCAAAAATTTTTGCAATTTGTACAAAGCCGTCTTTTTTTGCTTGTGAAGCGTAATAGGTATATTTATTTCTTGCCTGAGATTCTCCCGAGAATGCTTCCATTAAATTTTTTTCAGTTTTCGATCCTTTTAATTCCATAGAAAGTTCCTTTCAAAATAAATGTATTATTCTAATATATAACATGAAACATAATATTGCAATTTTATTGTAAAATTAAATAAGGAGGACTTATGGAATTATATGAGGCTATATACAAAAGAAGAATTGTAAGAGATTTTACAAATAAAGCAGTATCTGATGAAGTTTTGGAAAAAATTATAGATGCTGCTCTTCAAGCGCCAACTCACGACCATTTAAGAAATTGGGAATTTGTTATTTTAAAAGATAAAAAAGATAAAGAATATGCGCTTCAATTTGTTAAACAGGGAATTGAACCTACGCTTGAAATTTTAAAAAAAACGCTTATTAATGGCACTCTTCAACAAAAAATGTATGCCGTTGCAATGCCAAGACAGTATTCAATGTTATACAATGCTCCTTTTGTAATTTTGCCTTTCTTTAAATCAAATTCAGGCGTTATGAATCCAACATC
This sequence comes from Candidatus Gastranaerophilales bacterium, assembly GCA_944324945.1. Classification (GTDB taxonomy): domain Bacteria; phylum Cyanobacteriota; class Vampirovibrionia; order Gastranaerophilales; family Gastranaerophilaceae; genus RUG14156. Next base: position 9,722 of record CALUYE010000012.1, on the reverse strand, counting down.
CATAAGTTCACTCAACCCTGTTTCATCAATGTGGTGTGCAATTGAAAATTTATTTTTAGCAGCTTGTGCGCAAGGTCTTGCCTGTTCTATGAGAATACCCGTGGGAGAAGAAGGAATTAATGTTGCAAAAGCGCTAAATGCACCCGATAATTACCTTCTGGCGTGTTATATCGGCCTTGGGTATCCGTCTTGCGATAATTCGGTTGAACAAATTAAATACAGTGCAAAAGAAAAGATGCACTTCGGGAAATGGTAAAATGTATTTTAAATATAGCGAAGAAGAAAAAGAGTATTTAAAGAAAAAAGATAAAAAACTCGGTGAAGTAATTGATAAAATAGGAAATATCAAAAGAAAAGTCGATCATGATTTATTTTCTTCAATTGTTCATCATATTATAGGGCAGCAAATTTCATCAAAAGCGCAGGAAACAATCTGGAAAAGATTAAACGATAATCTTTCTAAAATTGATGCGGATTCAATTTTGGCTTTGGGAGAAGAAAAAATTCAATCCTTTGGAATCAGTTCAAGAAAAACAGAATATATATTTGATTTTGCAAATAAAATAAAAAATAATGAATTTGATTTAGAATCAATTTGGCAAAAAAATGATGAAGAAGTAATTAAGGAACTCTCAAGCTTAAAAGGAATAGGCGAATGGACAGCACAAATGCTTTTGTTGTTTTGTATGGAGAGAAAAAATATATTCAGCTATGATGACCTTGCAATTCAAAGAGGTTTGAGAATGTTATACCGTCATAAAAAAATTACAAAACCTCTTTTTGAAAAATACAAAAAACGCTATAGTCCCTATTGCTCTATCGCAAGTCTTTATTTATGGGAAGTTGCGCAAGGAAAAATCGAAGGTTTAAAAGACCCTTTGCCAATAAAAAAGAAAACAAAAACTGAAGATAAAATTTATTATAAAACAACTTACAATTCTCCTCTTGGGAAGCTTACTCTTGCATCCGATAAAATAAACCTTACGGGTTTATGGCTTGAAGGACAAAAATATTTTGAATCAGGACTTTATGGCAAAGCCATCAAAGATGATAATCTTGAAATATTTAAAAAAACAAAAGACTGGCTCAAAAGGTATTTTAACAACCAAAAGCCAAACATAAACGAACTTTCGCTAAAACCAAAAGGAAGTGCTTTTAGACTTGAAGTATGGAAAATATTAACAAAAATTCCTTTCGGTAAAACAATGACTTATAAAGAAATCGCTTCAATAACAGCAAAAAAACAAGGTAAAAAAATAATGTCCGCACAGGCAATAGGGGGAGCAATAGGACATAATCCGATTTTAATAATTATCCCATGCCACAGAGTAATAGGCTCAAACAATAGCCTAACGGGTTATGCGGGCGGAATAGAAAACAAAATAAAATTATTGGAACTTGAAGGAATCGATACAAAAAAATTATTGCTGCCTTAATTGTTTCAATTGTAAAATAATCTTGAAACAGGGGTATTTTTGTGATTTTATACAATGAAACAAAAAGGAGGGATTAATATGAAGAAGAGTTTATTTTTGCTTTTGACTTTTTTGAGTTTGTCTTTGGGCGCATTTGCCGCATCTTACAACCCGTCATCAAGGGTTAGCGAAATAGGTAACGCACTATTAACCAAAAACGGTATAAGTATTGCAAATGTTAAATTTGAAGTAACTTCAAGAAGTGTTGATAATTCAACATTTGCGCAGGATAGAATTGTATCCGTTTCAAAAGACGATTTACAATATGCGGGTAACGACAACGAAACAGCCGCAGTTGTTGCAAATGAGCTTGGTTATATAATTTCAGGCAATGCTTCAAAAGACAGATTTATAACATCCGTAACAGGAAACTCATCTAATGATGATGTTGCAAGCAGTCTTGTAAAAAATTATACTTATACAAAAGCGCAAAAAGAAGCCGATGTAATTGCGGTTAATTTAATGGCTAATGCGGGATATAATCCTCTTGCAGCTATTGTTGTTTTAACAAAACAAACTTCAACATACTGGAATGTGCTTCAAGGAAAACCTGCAAACGCTGATAGAGCAATGAATATTTATGATTATACGGGTTATGCATACCCTGCAAAATTAAAAGCGGGATATTCCTGCAATGAATATAAAAGCTTTTTAATTTATGCAGACAGCGTTCTTGCACAAAGAAAAGAAAATAAAAGCTTAGAAGAAAAATCTCAAAAAGAACTTAAAAAATACAGACAAAACAGCCTTTCACAAATTTCAAAATTCAAAACAAGAGGCGGTTTAACTTTCTGGGATGCGTTGTTTGGAATTTTTAGAGGTGAATAACTTTAATAATTAATAATTTTTTTGCCGCATCAAAGGATGCGGCAATTTATTTAAATTTTTAAGAATCTTTTCTTTTTTTCAATTTGTTTTTGAAATATATATAAACTTCAGACAAAGCAAGGACAATTACAAAAACCCAGAAGATATTATCAAAATCTTTTGTTAAAAATTTATGGTTAAATTTTAACCATGCCCCCATCCAGCCTATTATAACCCAGGAAACTATGTACAAAGTAGGCAATTCTGAGCTTAAGTGTTTTATTATGTTCCAGAATTTAAATTTTACAAAATAATTCGATAATACATAGGCAACACTAACCGCAATTGCAATTATATTCATATATACGGCAAGAATAACGGGGTTTTGCTGATGGTATGCAAGAGGATTCATTAATATAAGCCATATATTTTTTCCTGCAGCATCAAATGCGGCCCATGCAAGCAAGAACATAGGAAAAGAAAGACAGAACAAATAAAGATAAAATTTATCCAGATTATTACACTTTCTTATAACCTTTCCAAAAAGCCAGCCTGCAACAGGATAAATTATCCAATTGCAAAAACAAAAACAAACATAATCGTTTGCAGTAAAATTCTTAATCGGAATAAATAAGCCGATAAAGGAAAAATAGAAATTATCAACCGTCAAATTAACGGTTATTTCGTTTGTGCAAAATGCACCTATGGCGGTTAAAATAAGAGTTGTAATTAAAATTGTAAAGTTTGATAATTTTAAATGTTTTACAAAAGCAAAAAATAAAAATGCCAATCCTGCAAATTGTAAAATATCACCGCTTAATAACATTAAAAGTTTATTGTGAGCCATGATGTTACTAAACATCGGATAACTTCCAAAAATCATCCAAGGAAGGATTTCTCTTAAAAAATTAAGAAGATACCCCGTAAAAAGCAATATAACTCCTCTTTTTAAACAACATTTTGCACTGTTATTTTTAGTGTATGCAAGCCCTAAACCCATGCTGAACATAAAAAACTGCGCACCAAGTAATCTTACAAGGTTATGCGCAATATATGTAGCATTCAGCGTTGGAGTCGTTGTATATTTTATAACATAGAATACATGACATAAAATCATTAATATTATACAAATTGTTTTACATAAATCAAACGCAGGCTGGCGTCCGTTGTTAACCGTTTCGGTACTGAATAGATTTAAAATATTCATATAATTCCCCAAGATTGTTTGTAATTTAGATAAATCTTAATTCACAAAAACATAATAACATAAAAAATTTAAAAATCTCTAAAAGTATTTTGAGGGTTTTAAATAATAATGTATAATAAAATACATCACTATATTAAATACGGAAAAATTATATGATTATTGTAAATTTATTGGTTATAGTCCTTCTTTTGTTTGCAAACGGCTTTTTTGTTGCTTCTGAATTTGCGCTTGTCAGCGTAAGACAGACAAGAATGCAACAGTTGGCAAACGAAGGAAATAAAACGGCTCAAATTGCAACAAAAGCACTTAAAACCCTTGATAGATACATTGCAGCGACACAATTAGGCATTACAATTGCAAGTATAGGTCTTGGATGGGTTGGAGAAGCTACGCTTGCAAAATTAATTCATCCTTTGTTTGATTTTCTTCCCTATGTTTCAAATACAATTGCGACACATTCAATTGCAACACTTATTGCATTCGTTCTTGTAACGTTTTTACATGTTGTGATAGGAGAATTAATGCCAAAATCAATAGCGCTTCAATTCCCGGAAAAAACAACGCTTATTATAGCACGTCCTTTGGTTGGAGTTGCTAATATTTTAAGCCCTTTCATATACATCTTAAACGGTTTTGGTAATTGGATGCTGAAATTAATGAATATTCCTTCAGCCCAGGCGCACCATTCCGTACACAGCGAAGAAGAACTTGATATGATAATTGATGAAAGCTATAAATGCGGAGTTTTAAATGAAACAGAAAGCTTCCTTCTTAAAAATTCTCTAAAATTTACAGACCTGACCGCAAAACAGGTAATGGTTCCAAGATGCAACATTGTTGCCCTTTCTGTCGATATAAATCAGGAAGAATATGCAAAAATAGTTCTTGAAAATCAGTATACAAGATACCCTGTCTATAGCGAAAAATTTGATAATATTATAGGAATTTTACATGTTAAAGATTTATATTCCTGCAAATTAAAAAATGAAGAAATCCAAATCAAAGATATCTTAAGGCCACCGCTTTTTGTGACGGAAACCGCTACAACGGACAGCCTTTTAAAAGATTTCAAAAAAAATAAAACGGAAATTGCAGTTGTAATAGATGAATTCGGAGGAGTATCAGGGATAGTAACTCTGGAAGATGTTCTTGAAGAAATATTCGGCGAAGTACAGGACGAATTTGACGATGAAGAAACAAACATCAAACAGGTAGCCGAAAACAAATATATAGCAAACGGCCTATACAGAATTGAAGATTTTTTTGAATACTTTAATTTAAAACAACCAAGCGAATTCGACGTCGAAACAATAGGAGGCTACATCCAAAAACTCCTATGCCGCCTAGCCAAAATAAACGACGAAGTACAAATTGAAAATTTAAAACTAAGAGTAGTAGAATTAAAAGACAGAAGAATAAAAAAGATTTTTATAGAAAAACTTTAAATCAATAATCTATCCTAAAATTTCCTCTAAATCTTCTTTTGGGGTTTTGGTGGGGGTTAGGGTGTGGGTTTTGGTTAGGGTTTTTAGGATGTTTGGGGAGATGAAGGCGGGTAGGGTCGGGCCGAGTTTGATGTTTTTGATTCCTAAGTATAAAAGGGTTAGAAGGATGCATACCGCTTTTTGTTCGTACCAGGATAAAATTATTGACAGCGGTAAATCATTAATAGTGCAATTTAGGGCTTTTGCGAGTTCTTGAGCTGTTTTTATTGCGGAATATGCGTCGTTACATTGCCCCATATCAAGCAGGCGAGGGATTGAGTTAATTTCGCCTAAATCCATGTCGTTAAATCTGAATTTTCCGCAGGCAAGAGTAAGTATAAGACAATCTTTCGGTATCATAGATACAATTTCGCTGTAATAGTTACGTCCGGGCTTTGCGCCGTCGCATCCGCCAACAAGGAAGATATGCTTTATTGAACCTTTTTGTATTTCTTCAATGATTTTTGGGGCGTTATCTAAAACGCTTTTGTGTCCGAAACCTGTTGTTAAAATATTACCGCCGTTTATTCCCGTCATTTTTTTATCTTCACCATAACCTTTAAGCTCCAGTGCTTTATTTATAACCGGGGTAAAATCTTTATTTTCATCAATATGATAGCAACCAGGGTAATTTACAAGTGAAGTTGTAAAAACTCTGTCTTTGTAGCTTTCTTTGGTAGGCATGATACAATTTGTCGTAAATAAAATTGCAGCAGGAACGTTATCAAATTCTTTTTGTTGATTTTGCCAGGCTGTTCCAAAATTTCCTTTAAGATGAGAATATTTCTTAAGTTCAGGATAAGCGTGTGCCGGAAGCATTTCGCCATGGGTATATATATTTATGCCTTTGTTTCCCGTTTGTTCCAATAGGAGCTTTAAATCTTTTAAATCATGACCTGTTACAATGATAAAAGGCCCTTTTTCTATATTTGTTGTAACTTTTTGAGGAATCGGGTTTCCAAAAGTTTCCGTATTTGCTTTATCCAATAGTTCCATGCATTTTAAATTTATTTTTCCTGTTTTTAAAACAAGTTCCAATAGTTCATCTTTTGTTTTATTGCTATCAATAGCCCTTAGTGCTTCATAGAAAAATTCGTTAACTTCATCATCTTTATAACCTAAAACAAGGGCATGATACGCGTATGCTGCCATACCTTTTATACCAAACAGTATTAAAGATTTTAAGCTTCTTATATCTTCGTCATCATTATTCCAGATTTCTCTCATATCGAAATCGCATTCATCAAATACCGGTTTTAGAGTTTTTTTATCAAAATTAACGTTGGTAACTGTTGTAAAAAGTCCTTCAATTATTGTTTTTGTTGTTTTTTTGTCGGGTTCTTGAGTAGTTTTTGCAAGCTTTATTAAAGAAGAAATTATTTTATCCTGTAAATTAGCACAGTCCGCATCCTTACCGCAGACTCCTTTTATTGTACAGCCTTGATTTTTGGCTGTTTGTTCGCATTGAAAACAAAACATCGATGTCATAAGAGCCTCATTTTTATTTAACAAAAGAATATTAAACAAAATATTCAATAAAAAAACTAAACAAAAGGCTATATTTAAAGATTAATGCTATCGTTTGTTTCCATAAACCAATCAATAAGAGCTTTTTTATCCCCGAATGAAAAATTAAATCCTTTTTCAAAATCAGGGTTAGTCAAAAAATCATAACTGACATTAAACGCTAGAGGTTCTTCTTTAAAGCCGAGCTGTTTGTATTTTTCTTCAGAAACTTTATTTTCTTTTTCATCTAAAACGTTTGAATAGTTTAACCCTTCATAACTGCAAAAAGGAACTTTAACGGGCCCTTTTTTATTTATTGACATTAAACCGAATGTTCTGCAAATAATACCGCGGTAATCATAAACGCTGCATTTATCGTTAATTAAAAAAGGACAGGTGTATTTAAAATTTTTATCATTGCTTTGTTTTTTATCAAGCAGGGTTTTTTTAATGTTTGATTTAATTTTTTCTTTTAATTCAAAAGGCAGATTACAAAAACCTTCAATTAAATATTGAACTTCAATTTTAGAATACGGAAAATGAGCATTTTTACAGCATTTTGCGCATCCTTCCTTGCAAAAAATGTAGTCTTGTTGTCTTTCAAAAAACTTTTTTAATTTATCGTTAATATAATTTAAATATGTAATATAATTTTGTAATCTTATATTTTCTTTTGATTGATTGTCCATAAAAACCCGTTTTTTAATTAAATTTTAACATTAAATTTTCAAATTGATAATTTTAGCTTAAAATAAAAAAGGATACAAGAAAGGAGATGAAATGTTTAAAAAGAGTTTTATTTCTGTTTTAGTAATTGCATTTATGTTATTTATCACAGGAGGGAGTTTAATGGCAGAAGATATTTTAAGTGCTAAAGCAAAGAATATTGTACTTATTTCTTCACTTAGCGCAAAAGGAGATATGGAAAATCTTGAAAATGCAGTTAAAAAAGGGTTGAGCGAAGGTTTAACCGTAAATGAAATTAAAGAAGTTATGACACAGCTATACGCTTATTGCGGCTTCCCAAGAAGCTTAAATGCGCTATCTGTCTTGCTTAAAGTAACAAAAGAAGGAACTTATGCACAAGGCGAGGAAGGTAAGGCGCTTGATGAAAATGTATCTAAAAATGAAATCGGAACCAAAACCCAAACAGAGCTTGCGGGAGCTCCCGTCAAAGGGGAACTTTTTGAATTTGCGCCTGCAATTGATGCTTATTTAAAAGAGCACCTTTTTGCGGACATTTTTTCAAGAGGAGTTTTAACGCGCTCTGAAAGAGAAATAGCTACAATAGCTGCCCTTTCTTCCCTTGAAGGAGTTGAATCGCAATTGAATTCACATATTAATATCGGCAAAAATACGGGTTTAACACAAGCACAAATTGATGAGATTTTAAAATTAGTTTCCATGGAGCCTAAAAAACAAATTTTTGCGATAGGTAATAAAAATGATGCTTATAAAGATTATTTTACCGGTCAAAGCTATCTAAATCCGCTTACCATAGAACAAGTTAAAACTTCTAATGTAACTTTTGAACCGGGATGCAGAAACAACTGGCATATTCACCACAAAGGCGGTCAAATTCTTCTTGTAACTTCAGGCAGAGGTTATTATCAGGAATGGGGTAAACCCGCGCAAGAATTAAAAGAAGGTGATGTTGTCAATATTCCTCCCGAAGTAAAACACTGGCATGGCGCAGCGCCTGACAGCTGGTTTTCTCATATTGCAATAGAAGTTCCTTCCAAAAAAGGCTCAACGCAATGGCTTGAAAAAGTAAGCGATGAAGAATATTCAAAATTAAAATAACAATATTTTTTATTCAAACCTTTTAAAAAACAAAGACTTTAAGATAAAAGTCTTTGTTTTTATATCTAAAAGGAGCCCTAAAAATGAATACCGTTGAGCCAATAAGGAGTAAAAAAGCGATAAAAGAAATTGAAAACATATTAGAAAAGCAAGGTCAGAGGGATTTGTTGATTTTTCTTATCGGAATTAATTGCGGCTTGAGGATTTCGGATATTTTAAATTTGAATGTGGGAGATGTTAAAAATAAGATTTATATTGATATTATTGAAAAAAAGACCAAAAAGCCAAAAAGATTTCCGATAAATACGAAGCTAAAACCCCTGTTTGAAAAATTTACAAAAGGAAGATGCGACAAGGAGCCTTTGTTTTTATCAATTTTTGATAACAGAATGGAGCGCACGCAATGCTACAGAATAATAAATAAAGCCTGTAAAAAAGCAGGGATTCCCGATAAAATCGGAACTCATACTTTAAGAAAAACGTTTGGTTATCACCATTATAAAAAATTCAGGGATGTTGCTTTATTGCAAAAAATTTTTAACCACTATTCGCCTGAGACAACTTTAAGATACATAGGTATAGAGCAGGATATGATTGATAAAAGCTATAATGATTTTATTTTATAAAACTAACTCAACATAATAATTTTTGTGTTGAATTAGTTTTTGTTTAAATTGTTGCAATTATTATATTTCAAAAAAGTTAATTTTGCAAAAATTAATTTATCTAAATTATTTTTAAATTAATAATACTTTATATAAGCACATTAAACCTTTTTAAACTCAACACAAAAATTATTATGTTGAATAAAACAAAAGTCATGTGAGTAATAAAGTGATAGTAGCTTCTCCTATAAAAGACACTAAAGTTATAGATTTAATTAAGGATTTGTATAAAAAGAAAATGCAATTCCAGAATCTTTTATTGTTTACTCTTGCAATTAATACGGGGCTTAATCTGAAAGATTTATTGAATTTAAAAGTAAAAAACGTAAAAAATAAGCAATACTTAAACCCCGATAAAAATAAATCAATTCCTCTAAATGAAGAAGTAATTGAACTTATCGACAAAGTAATTGAAAATAAAAAACTTCAAGAACCCCTGTTTCAAAATTCTTCAGGCAACAAAATCAACAGAACGGCTGTTTTTTATTCTTTTAAAGAAATTTGTCAGGAATTGGGACTAAGTAAAAAATACTCGGTTGCTTCCTGGAGAAAGACTTTTGCTTATCATTATTATCATAAATATAAAGATTTATCTTATCTTCAATGGCTTTTTAATCAAACAAACATAAAATCAGCCTTAAAATATATCGATGAAGATGAAAATATGAATTTAAGATTCAGACAGGGGGTAAATTTATAATGCCCAATCTCTCAATCATAACACCCATATACAACACCCAAAAATACCTGAACCGCTGCCTGGATTCTCTAATCA
>CALUYE010000011.1 GCA_944324945.1 Candidatus Gastranaerophilales bacterium | reverse complement strand
GTTCCGGTCTCCACTCCGGCTTGCGCTTTTTTGATTACGGCGCTTGAGTCAAAAGAAGAAAAGTGAACATTGCAATATATTCTGTTATTTTTCTTTTTTATACAAGCCATTGGGAGTTATGGTATAGATTTCTTCTATGCTTCTAATTTTTCCTTTATAGTTTCTTTCTATTCCGTAATAAATTTTTTCTACTTTTCTATCTTTATTAAATATCATTCTGGCGTTTTTTCCTTTGTAGCCGCGTTTATAATATATATTAACATCAGCAGCTAACAGATTTCCGTTTTTGTCGTAGTAATATTTATATTTAGCAGGTGAGCGCATATTTTGACCTGTTTCTATGCTTCTTATTGTGCCGTTTTTAAAAACTACGCTTGTGCACCCATGGTCATCATCAAGATTGTAATCTCTAAAATCATATTCAATTTTATCGCCATAAACAAAAACATATGCTGTTTGATTTGAATGTGAATTATCGCTAAGTTCTTTATTATAATAATTTTGGGGTGCTTTTTTATATTCTTGCGTAATTTCTATTTGCACCGATGAATCATCTTGGAAATAGGAATATTTTACCCCGTTAGAATCTTTAAATTGACAGGTGTTTTTTCCTTTATGCTTTTTTAACATTTTTTTTACAAACATATCATATTCAAGAATTTTATCTTCTAATCCTGAATTAATCGAATTTTCTACATCGGCTACCAATTTTTTAACCTGATAAAGACCGTTTGTTTGAACCAAAGCGGCATTATTAACGGCTTTGGCATTCATATAATCTTGAACTTTTTTGGATTCTTCTTTGGTTGGGTTTGTTGAATCCAAACCGTTTCTTTTAAACAACCCTAATTTAAAACCCTGATATGTTAAATTTATCATTTTGGTTACAGATATCTGCATAAACGGTTCCTTTCGTTTGGTGCCGTATAAAATTTATTATTATATTGTTATACAAAAGAAACAAGAGCACAAGTTTTTTAAAAACCGTTAATTATTAATCTCTTCTTTTTTATACAAGCCATCGGGAGTTATGGTATAAATTTCTTCTATGCTTTTCATTTCACCTTTATAGTTTCTTTCTATTCCGTAATAAATTTTTTCTACTTTTCTGTCTTTATTAAATATCATTTTGGCGTTTTTTCCTTTATAGTCGCGTTTGTTATATACAATAACATCAGCGCTTTTAAGGTTTCCTTCTTTATCGTATCGATAGTTATATTTAACGGGAGCCAGCATATCATGGCCTGTATTTATTAAAATAAATTTACCGTCTGAAACAATAGCGTCTGTGTAACCATGGGTATCATCAAGATTATAGTCTCTAAATTCATATTCAATTCTATCCCGGCAAGGGTAAATATATGCTGTTTGGTGTGAATAATTAGGAAGTTTTCCATCAGGATAACCTAAATAGTAAAAATTTTGATTATAAGGTATTCCTTTATATTCTTGCGAAATTGATATTGTTGACATGTTGTGATAACATCTGTATATTACCCCGTTAGAATCTTTAAATTGACAGGTGTTTTTTCCTTTATGCTTTTTTAACATTTTTTTTACAAACGTATCATATTCAAGAATTTTATCTTCTAATCCTGAATTAATCGAATTTTCTACATCGGCTACCAATTTTTTAACCTCATAAAGACTGCTTGTTTGAACCAAAGAGGCATTATTAACGGCTTTGGCGTTCATATAGTCTTGAACTTTTTTTAATTCTTCTTTTGTTGGGTTTGTTGAATCTGAGTTATTTTCTTTTACATTTCGATTTTTTAAAGCACAATATGTTAAATTCATCATTTCTGCTGCCGATATTTTCATAAATAATTCCTTTTAAATTAATAGTATGCTTTTATATAAAATCTCTAAAGATTATTTTTTGCTTAAATTTAAATAAAAAAAAGGGAGTATAAGCTCCCTTGAAAACTGTTATTATATTAATTAAAATCGGTTATGCAAATTGAATAGAGCATTTTGTTTCTTGTGTTTATGGAGCTGTTAAGGTCTGATACAACACACATGTTTCCTGCTTCAAGTGAATTTGGAGAATAAGATGCATATTTGCAGCTTGCAGGACTTGGCAGCCTGTCAAATTTACACATTTTATCTCCTATTGTGGATCTTGCCTGCAAAGTATATTGGGTACATACGGAATTGCAGTTTGCAACTACGGCGTTGCATCTTAATTGCGTAGAATATTTTTTCTCTTCGCTGCTGTGAGAATAGTATGTTATATCTTGGCGATAGCAACCTCCTGTTACTGAGGCTGCAATTCTGCGTTGCCCTGTTGCGCTTGAATATGTAGAACTTTTAATTCTGGAATCGTCTACAGAGCAAAAATCCGCAATTTTGTCCGCATCAATAAACCTCCAGGTGTGGCCTGCTGTTGCTTCTCCGCAGCTTGGATTTGCGCTTAATACCGGTGTTTCGGTTATTTTATAACAATAATTATTTAATACAGTGCCGCCATAAGTTGCGCAATCAAAGGGAGATTTGCAATCACTTGATACTTTTGAACCTTGATCTGAAGTGTATCCGTCAGGACATTTTAGAGGTGTCGATGTTCCTTGAGGACAATAATGATTTGAAGGACATACGCTGCATGATGAGGCACCTGCGTTTGAATAATATCCTGCGGAGCATTTAGTGCATGTGCTTGCACCTGTTTTGGACGAGTAGTACCCTGCTGTACATTTTGTGCAACTTGATGCACCTGAATTTGAATAAGTTCCTTTTGGACATGTTGTGCAGTCTATCGAGCCTGCTTGTGAATAAGTTCCTTTTGGACATGTTGTGCAGTCTATCGAGCCTGCTTGTGAATAAGTTCCTGCTGCGCATGTTTTTTGAGATGAACTTCCCTGCGGACAATAATATCCTTTGCTGCAGGGGATTAATTTACCGTCAGGGCAATAATATCCGCTGAGACATATATTACATGAAACTCTCCGGTCTTGAGTGCTTGCATAATATCCGTTAGTGCATAAGGTACAAGATGTCATTGCGGTATTTGTTGCAACACTCCCTTGGATTGTATTTGTTGATTTATCGCATGCGATACAGGAGCTCATGCCTTCGCTGGGTGCTATATAACCTTTTTGGCAGGGTGATTTAAGTGAGCTTTCTCCGTTTTGATAACAATAATAGCCTTTTGGGCATTTAACGCATTTATTGTTATTGTCAAGATAATAACCGTTTTTACACTGTGTACAGTATTTGGAATTACATCTTGTGCAATTGGAATCGTTGTGTTCAATGCTGCATTTAACGCATGTGTATTCGCTAACATCCTGAAATTCATCACTGTTACAGGTTTTGGTGCATATAATACAATCTTTGGAATCAAGATAGCAAAGTGCGCAATATCCTTCGGGAAATAAAGAAGAGCAATTTGTCGATATTTTGTTTCTGGCAATGCTGCTTTTTTGTAATCTTTTTGTAATAACGGGAACTAATGCTGCAAGTGTCGTCGTTGAATTTAATTGAGAAAGGAAGTTCGCAGGCTTATTTTTCAAAAATTGCAAAAGTCGTAAAATCGCTTGGCTTATCGTTTGAAGAATTCGGGAAAATCCTTGATGAAGAATTGACAAAAACACCGCTTGATAAGTGAGTTTGAGAAAATAAGATAATAATGTTAAGTTTTGTTAAATTTATTTTAATTAAAGGGCAATTTTAATAGCACATAAAACTTTATTATATTGTAAGGTTAGTTTAATTAAATAGATTTAGGAGTGTGTATTATGGGTTGGGTTGTCTTAGCTCTAAGAAAAGCTCAATTGAAGGCGAAAATTAACGACAACAATTTAGCACAGTTGCAGTTAAATCGCGAACTTCAAAACTTAACAAGCTTTTCAACAGCAATTGCTGACGGTTATATTACGCCAAGCGAAATTGCATCAATCGGAACAAGTCTTTTCGGAGACGCAATGGATTTTATGTACAATTCTACGTATTCTGCTGATGCGGTTGCACAGGAACAAACAAGTTATTATACGGATTTATACAGCGGATTATCCGAAGAACAGTATTATAATAATCCCGATGTTGCATCTCAGGTTCAATTATATTACAGAGACGGTGCACTTGATGAAAATGCAATTTATAACGAATTTTTGGAAGAAAACTTAAAAGAATATGCATCGGAATACTTTATGCCGATATTAAACGAAAAACAAAAAGAAATTGAAAATCAATTGACCGAACTTCAAACATTAGGCGAAGCAATGAGCCAGGAACTACAAGCGGTAGATGATGATATTTCAAATCAAATTCAAAGCAACACAATAAAATTAAATTAATATAACTCTCTCCAAATCCTAAATAAACTATAACCTTAAAAACAGCTCGTTGAATAACGAGCTTTTTTTTGCAAAAAAAATTAATTTATGTTAATATTAGTTAAAAAAAATAAAGTTTTTTTAATTTTGTAAATTTATGAATAAGTAAGGAAGAAAAATGACCAAAGACATTCAAGGCGAACAGACAGACTCAAAGCAAAAAATCCTTGTTGTTGACGATGAGGCAAGTATCAGAAGAATTTTGGAAACACGTCTTAAAATGGCAGGTTACAATGTAGTAACAGCCGAAGACGGTGAAGAAGCAGTTGAACTATTTAACAAAACAAATCCTGATATCGTTATTTTGGATGTAATGATGCCCAAAATGGACGGTTACGGCGTAACAAGAGAAATCAGAAGAGTATCTGATATTCCGATTATTATTTTAACGGCATTGGGAGATGTATCTGAAAGAATTACGGGATTGGAATTAGGAGCTGATGATTATGTTATTAAGCCTTTCAGTCCTAAAGAGCTTGAAGCTCGTGTAAAGGCTGTTTTAAGAAGAACGGTTAATAAAGACATTACAATTCCTGCAGGAAAAACAACCAAAAATGTTATTACAACGGGTAATATTAAAATTGATACCGCAAGAAGACAGGTTTATCGTAAAAACGAAAGAATTCGTCTAACGGGCATGGAATTTAGTTTGTTGGAATTATTGGTTAATAATTCAGGAACCGCATATTCAAGAAATGAAATTTTGCAGCATGTATGGGCTTATCCGCCTGATCACAGAATTGATACGCGTGTTGTTGATGTTCATATTTCGCGTTTACGTTCAAAACTGGAAACTGACCCTGCAAACCCTGAGTTAATCTTAACTGCGCGCGGAATAGGATATATGTTTCAAAGAATAGGTTAATGAATAATCAAATTAAAATAATTAAAAAGTCAAACTCCAATTATGATAAAAAAATTCTCATAATTGGAGTTTTTCATGGAGATGAATGGCAAGGGGAATATTTTATTAATTCTTATTTAAAAAATTCTAAAAAACCAAAGAAAAATGAAGTTTATTATATTCCGCGGCTAAATAATAACACTGAAAGAAAAAACAAAAGAGGAGTTGACTTAAATCGCAATTTTCCGACAAAAAACTGGATAAAAAGCGAGAACAATGACTATTTTGGGGGTGAGAAGCCAAACAGTGAGATTGAGACAAAATTTCTTGTTGATTTAATTGATAAAAATGATTTTAGTGCGATTATTACACTCCATGCTCCATATAAAGTAATTAATTATGACGGGCCTGCGCTTGAATTGGCTCAAAAGATTCAAAAATTTATAAATTACAAAATAACATCCGACATAGGCTACCCGACTCCTGGGAGCTTTGGAACATATTGCGGAATTGAGCGCAATATCCCGACAATTACACTTGAAATTGATGAAGATGAGAATATAGAAAACTTAAAAAATAAGTTTCATAAACTTTTTGAGTATCTTGAAAACGAATATTAATAAACTTCCTGATTATTTTCATCATCTTCTTCTCTTAATGATGAAAGATCGTAGTTATATGTACAGTCAAAATCCTCGGGCAATTTATCATTGTCGGGCCATATAGTTGATTCATCAAATCTTATGGAATCAAGGTTTTCGCTTGTTGAAAAGTCGCTATCCGATAAATCTGCTTCGGAAAAATTTGCTCCTGCCATATCGGCATCGGAAAAATTAGAAAAATTCACAGTAGCATAGTTAAAGCTTGTTCCGTTTAAAATTGCGCCTGAGAAGTTGCACTCTGATATATTTGCTCTTGAAAAATCTACGCTTGTTAAATCGCAATCAGAAAAATCAACATTGGATAATGTTGCTTCCATAAAAGATGTACCTGAAAAATCGATGTTTGAAAAATCCGCGTTTTCAAATTCGCTATGAGAAAAATCCGCTTCAGATATTTCTATATTTTCTTTTGTTTTATGATATTCAACAAATGCATCATAATCGTTTAAAATTAATTCAACAAGATTTTCTTTTGACATTTTTTATTCCTTTTAAATTATTCCCGTTTGTTGAGCCAATAAAACCGCCTGGACTCTGTTTTCAACTTTAAGCTTGCGATAGATACTGTTTAGGTGTGTTTTAATTGTAACTTCCCTGACAAAAAGTTTGTCTGCAATTTGAGAATTTGTTTCGCCTTTTGCAACGTAGGATAATATTTCTTTTTCTCTTGATGTTAAGGAGCCTAAATCGTTATCTTTGATAAAAGGAAGCGGATTTATGGTCTTTGTATCCTTATTCCACATTGAGCGTCTTAATAACGCTTCTATGCGCGCTAAAAGGTTCGGCAAAACAAAAGGTTTAACTATATAGTCGTCTGCGCCGAACTTTAAGCCTGAAATTTGTTTGTTTGCTTCGTTAACAGAAGTTAACATGATTATCGGGATTTTGGAAATTTTTTCGCTTTTTCGAATTGCTTTGAGCGTTTCCCATCCGTCAAGATTAGGCATGACAACATCAAGTAAAATTAAATCGTATTCAGAATTTTCATCTAACTCTTTTAAACCTGTTAATCCGTCTGTTGCAACTTTTACTTCATAACCGTACATCGGAAGCGCATCTTCCATTAATTTTGGTTGGTCATCGATTATCAAAATTTTAGCCAGTGAACTCATACAAACCTTATATTATTAAATTTTCCCTTATTGCCTTGATGGCAGCCTGTGTTCTGTCTTCTACGTTCATTTTTTGCAATATTGAACACACATGGACTTTTGTTGTATTGATTGATATTTTAAGTTTTTTTGCAATCTGGGAGTTATTGTTTCCGCTTGCTAATAATATTAATACTCTTTTTTCCTGTTGAGTCAAGTTGTAACAATCTTTTATTGATAATTCTTTTTTTTCTTGAGGCTGCTTTTTGTTTTCGTTAAATTCCAAGACAAATTCGCTAACCGAAGAATCAAAATAAAGAGAGCCTTTGTTAACATCTTTTATTACTTCACAGAGCTTTTGGGGTTTTATGTCTTTTGTACAGTATGCGCTTATTCCGATTTCAAGACATTCTTGAACTTCATCTTTTTCGCAGTGGGATGTTAAGATAATTATTTTAACGTTACTGTTGATTTTTTTAATTTCTCTGCTTATATCCGCTCCGTTTTTATCGGGTAAGCCTAAATCCATTAAAATTAAATCAATATTGTTGTTTTTAACTTTATTATAAGCCTCTTGCGCACAGTCTGCTTCATAGATTTTATCAATAAAATCAAGGCTTGATAAAGTGGTTTTAAGGGCAAAAGAAGTAAGCGCATGGTCTTCAACAATAAGTACGTTAATTTTTTTATCCATCATAAATCTTATTATAAATTAACTTAATAATAAATTGCAATATTTTTCGTTTTTTGTTAAGTTAAAAGAAAGGGAGAAAATATGATAACAATTAAAGATGTTGAACATGTCGCAAAGCTTGCCCGATTGGAATTGACACAAGAAGAAAAAGAAAAATTCACGCACCAGTTAGGCGATGTATTAGAGCATGTCGAAAAAATGAACGAAGTTGATACAACGGGGGTTGAGCCTATGAATCACCCTATTGATTTTGTTAATGTGGTTCGTGAAGATAAAGAGATATACGAAAATACAAGAGAAGAACTGATGAGCAATGCGCCCGATGTTGAGGGTGATTTTTTCAAAGTTCCGAAAATTAATTAAAAGAGGTTAAATGACAAAATATATTTTTATTACAGGCGGTGTTGTAAGTTCCCTTGGAAAAGGAATTGTTGCAGCCTCCTTAGGCAGGCTGTTGGTTTCAAGAGGCTTTAAGGTTTCAATTCAAAAATTTGACCCTTATATAAATGTTGACCCGGGGACAATGAGCCCTTTTCAACACGGAGAAGTTTTTGTTTGTGATGACGGAGCCGAAACAGACCTTGACTTAGGCCATTATGAAAGATTTATAGATATCAATCTTGCACAAATTAATAACGTTACATCAGGAAGCGTTTATCAAACCGTAATAGAAAAAGAAAGAAAAGGGGAATACCTTGGCGCTACCGTTCAGATGATTCCTCATATAACGGGCGAAATTAAATCAAGACTTTTAAAAGCAAAAGAACATGATAATCCCGATATTTTAATAGCTGAAATAGGCGGAACGGTAGGGGATATTGAAGGATTGCCTTTTATTGAATCAATAAGACAATTCAGATCGGAAATCGGTTTTCAAAATTCAATGTCGATTCATGTTACGCTTTTGCCTTATTTACCTACATCATGTGAACTTAAAACAAAACCCTCTCAGCACAGCGTTAATGTTTTAAGAAGTTACGGGATACAGCCAGAGATGTTAGTTTTAAGAACACAGGTTCCCGTTTCCAAAAACGAAAAAGATAAACTGGCTCTGTTTTGTTCGGTTGATAAGGATAACGTTATTGAATGCAAGGATATGAATTCAATTTACGAAGTTCCTCTTTATCTTGAAAAACAGGGGATTACAAAACAGGTTTTAAAAATTTTAAATCTTGATGATAAACCCTGTGATTTAAGTGATTGGGAAAAGATGGTATATAATATTAAACACCCGAACAAAGAAATTAAAATTGCTCTTGCAGGCAAATACACGGAATTAAACGATGCTTATATTTCTGTTGTGGAAAGTTTAAAACATGCAGGTTTTAAAAATTCCTCAAAGATTAACATAAAATGGATTGCATCGGAAGAAATTAAAACCCTTAAAGAAGCTAAAAAACATCTTGAAGATGTTGATGGTATTGTTGTTCCCGGAGGATTTGGGATAAGAGGCATTGAAGGGAAATTAAAAGTAATTCAATATGCAAGAGAAAATAATATTCCCTATTTAGGTTTATGCCTTGGTATGCAGTGCGCTGTTATTGAATTTGCAAGAAATGTTGCAAATTTAAAAGAAGCAAATTCAAGCGAATTTGACAAATTTGCGCCCGATAAGGTTGTGGATTTGATGGAAAATCAAAAAAATATTGCAGGATACGGTGCAACAATGCGTCTTGGGGCGTATCCTTGTAAAATCAGCCCTAATACTTTGGCTCATAAACTCTATGGCTGTGATATGATTTCAGAACGCCACAGACACAGGTTTGAATTTAATAATGATTATAAAGAGCTTCTTGTTAAAAAGGGTCTTGTAATATCAGGAACAAGTCCTGACGGTTTACTTTGTGAGATTGTGGAAAATCCTTCTTGTGATTATTTTATAGCAGCCCAGTTTCACCCCGAGTTTAAATCGCGCCCGCAGCGCCCGCATCCTTTGTTTTTAGGGCTTGTGAATGCTGCAATTGAAAAGAAGTTAAAAAAAGAAAATGAAATATTAGTCTAAAAACACTCCGCTTGAAAGGTATCTTTCGCCTGTATCAGGGAAAATTGTTACTATTGTTTTATTTTTGTTTTCTTCTTTTTTTGCTTCATACAAGGCGCCACACAGCGCAGCACCCGATGAAATTCCTGCTAAAATGCCTTCTTTTTTGGCTAATAATCTTGTATATTCATAAGCTTCGTCATCTTTTATTGTTATTATTTCATCGTAAATTTTTGTATTAAGTGTTTTTGGGATGAATCCCGCTCCGATTCCTTGAATTTTATGAATACCGGATACACCTTTTGATAAAAAAGGGCTTGAAAAAGGTTCAAGGGCTATTACTTTTATATTTTTGTTTTTTTCTTTGAAAAATTCCCCGCATCCGCTAAGGGTTCCGCCTGTTCCTGCGGTTGCTAAGAAAATATCAATCTTTCCTTTTGTATCTTCCCAAATTTCACGCGCTGTTGTTTCGTAGTGAATTTTTGGGTTTGCGGGATTTTCAAATTGTGAAGGAATGAAAGAATCAGGGATTTTTTCGCTTAATTCAAACGCTTTATCAATTGCACCCTGCATTCCTTTTGAACCTTGAGTTAAGACAATTTGTGCTCCATAAGCGCTCAATAATTTTCTTCGTTCTAAACTCATTGTCTCAGGCATGGTTAAAATAACCTTATAGCCCATATTTGCAGCAATTGCAGCAAGCCCTATGCCTGTATTTCCGCTTGTTGGTTCAATTATTGTTGAATCTTTTTTTATTTTGCCTTCTTTTATGGCTTGTTTAATCATGCTGAGTGCGGTTCTATCTTTAATGCTTCCTGCAGGGTTGAAAAATTCAAGCTTTGCAAGAATATCGGCTTTTAAATTCAGTTCCTTTTTTATGTTTTTTAAATTATATAAAGGAGTATTTCCTATTAAATCAAAATAATTATCAATTAATGCCATTATTTACTCCTTCTTGGGTTTGATTGTTTTCTTCGGGTGTGTTTTTGGAATTGTTTTCATTCTCTTCGTTTTGAATATTTGTTGTTGAAGTTTGAATAATTCCTGTTTTTTCTTTAACTAAATTTAAAACATCACCCATTATTAATTCTTTAACGCTAGGCGCTGTTGTATCCATTTGAAGAACTTTACTTATTCCTACTTTTATTTTGTTATTTTCTTCATATTCTTCCTGTAATTTTTTAACAAGTGCCTGACGCGCTAAGTCTTCCTGTTCTTTTATATATTTTTCGCTGAATTCTCTTGCAAGCTCCATATCTTTTTCAAGAGCAAGCCATTTGAATGATTTAACAAGGCTTAGAGGCTTTGCAACATCTCCTTTTAGGATAATCTGGAATTTTGTTGCGTTAGCGTCAGTGTGTTTTGATGAAAAATCGGGAATCTTTTTATAGTCTGACTCGGGAACAACTTCTGTAAAATATGAAAACAGTTTCGCTGAGGCTATATTTAACCCGGGTGTGTTTTTAACAAGGTTAACAGGGTTAGCCATCGCTAAAGGCCCAAGCATATCAGATACGGCTGATGCAAGTCTTACTCTTACATTACTGTTTAAATTGTTTGATAAAAGGTTCATATCTCCGTTAATTAATATACACAATATATTCCCTTGCGAAGTTATGGAATTCAGATATGCAACACCGTTTTTAAACGTGATTTTTCCTCTTAAATTTTCAAAATGAGTGCTGTCAATTGTGGTTATCGGATTTAAGACAACCCCTATTGTATTTTTAAAGAATGCATTTTCTCTTACATTTTGCGCTAAGAAGAAATTTTCAAGTTTTGCAAAAGGCCCGTATTGGCCGTCTTTTATTTCAAAATCAACATCTCCTTTAAGAGATTTCATTTGTTCATTTAAAGTCGCACCCTTAAGAGAAATATCTGTTTTAAAAGCAAGAGTACCTGATATTGTATCTTTCATATTGGCAGCTTTATGGAATAATTCATCGGCGTTTATTTTTGAGCCGTTTAATTTTACTGAAATCAATTGATTTATTAAATTAACTCCGATATCTCCTTTAATTGTGCCTTTAAATCCTCTTGCGCTTAGTTTATTTATTAATAAGTTATTATTTTTAATTAAAATATTGCCTTTTGAATTCAATATCTCCATTTGTCCCGTTGTTATTTTTTTAATATTGAATTTTCCTTCGGCTTCAAGCGGAATATTCGCGCTTTGTGCGCTTGAAAGTTGTTTTTTTGAGGATGTTTTTGGTAAGTATTTATTTAATTCGTTTAAAATTAAAAGCGTTTTATCAACATCAATTAAATTTGAATTAATTTCAAGATTAGAAATTTTAAAAGTTTTTGACGGAATTAAAGACGCGCTAAGCGCTGAGTTTATTTTAGAATTATTTAAATTTATTTCTTTTGCAATCAGCTTAAGGGTTTTTGAGGATAAATTTAAATCAATATTTTTAACTCCCGTTAAGATTTCAGGAATATTTACATCATAAATTTTTAAATTACCGCGATAGTCTAAATCGTCAAAATCTCCTTGTGTGATTAATTTGCCTTTTGTTTTGAAGGTTGAATTTTTAAATATTGCAATTTTTCCTTTTAATTCGTGAGGTATATTTAACCTTAAAAGATTCAAATGGTTTTTATCAATAACAGCACTTAATTCAACAAGCTGTTTTGAGGAATTCATGTTTGATTTTAAGTCTGTTGAAAATATTGAATTTGCTTTTTTATAAAGCCCTGTGTTGTTTGTTTTTATTTTATTTCCTTTAATTTTTGCACTTAATTGAATAATGCTCGGCAGTGCATAGATTGAATCTATGTTAATCGGTGAAATAAAATTATTATTATCAGCATATATTTGAGCAATTATATTTTGCTCTTTTGTATTTCCTTTAATTGATACTTTAAGAGGAATATTGCCTTTTGATGGAATAAAGTGCGCAAGGTCTTTTCCTAAGGTTTGATTAATATTAAGGGTTGATATAAATCCGTCTAAAAATATATCAATATCGGGTTTGGAAAGATAGTTTTTAATAGTACCTTTTGTTGTAATTTTAGAATGAGTGTTATAAATTACATCAAAAGGATTTATTGTGATATTTGTTTTATCAATATCAACATTAATTTTTTGAATTGCCGTTTTTAAATTTACCGAAGGAATATTAAAAATAAATCCGTTATTTTCAAAATTTGCTTTTATAAATTCTTTATTTGCTTCAAGGTTAAATATTGCGCTTGAATTTGTTATAAACATTGTTTTTTTAGCATCGGACAAAGCTAAATTATTAAGTTTAGCGTTTATTTTAGAGTTTAAGTTGTCTAATTTGCCGTTTATATATCCGTCAAGACTTAAATTTGCACCTGAAAGATTATAAGCTTTTTTAATTTCTTTGGGTGCAAATGTCTGATATAAAACGGGCAAAGCAAGATTTTGCGCGCTTAGAGTGATACTTGTATTAGATTTTGAATCAACAAAGCCGTTCATTTTAACAGGTGAGTTGTTGATTGTGGCTTTTGTGTTTTGAATGTTTAAAGTATTGTTTTCAAAATTTAATTTTGATTCAATATCTTTTATTCCAAGACCTGTTTTTGAATGTATGAAAGAACCGTTATTTATTGCAATATTTCCGTTTGATTTTAAGTGTTTAAAATTGGTTTTAATTTGCGCATTTGCTGAAATATAGCCTGTTGTTTTGATTGATTGGATATCGTTTTTTATTCCGAGACTGTCTAAAAGTCCTTTTAAAAGGTCAACTAAATGAATAAAACTTATTTTATCGCTTTGTATATCCGCTTTTAATTCTTTTCTTTTTCCGTATTTTAAATATCCCAAAAGCGATATTTTTTCGTCTTTATGGGTGTAGATATTTGTATCATAATATATTTTTTCGCTATGGAATTTTGCATGCAAAAAGCTTTCGGGTAATTCCGTATGGGAAAGTTTAAGGGTTAAATTATCAACGTTTAAATACCCAAAACCCTTGTAGTGGTTATCTTTTGATTTTAAGATGTTTAATCTTGCTTTAATGTCTGTTTTAAGGTTGTATGTTTGATAAATATCAACTATATTTACAAAAGGAATTGATATTTCTTCGTCAGGATCCGTTTTTTCTTTCGGCTTATCGCTAACAAGGCTTATTTTTGGTGTCGGCAAAGATGTGTTTATATCAAGATTTATATTTTTATTGTTATCCGAGTATAAATTTGCAATCGTTTTTATTTTTAATTTGTTTCTTGCGCTTGTATATTTTAAAATTAACTCTTCGCCGTTTAATTTTAAATTGTGCGATGTTTCAAGGTCATTAATATTAACGCAATAATTTGCGATTTTAACAAAAGGAACTTTTATTCTTACCTTTTTTAGGATGCTTTTTAAATATTTATTCATCTCAACATCTTGTTTTTGCGCACTTTTTTTATTTTGTTCGTTTATTATTTTTTCAACAAGCGCAATGATTTTATATTGAGACGAATCAACAATTTCAAGATTAATATTGGGATTATCAATATAAATCCTTGAAGTTTTAGCACTCAGTGTTAATAAGGATGGAAGCGCTATTCCTCCTTTTAATTTTGATATTTTTAAAAGGCTTGAATCATCATCATAAAAAATATTTATATCTTTAACATCAACCCCGATTGATAATAACGGTGTTGAATAAAGTTTTAGAGATGAATAATCAATGTTTAACTTTGAATTTTCTTTAACAAGTTTTTGAATTTCCGATTTATAATTATCTAAATTTACAAAAGGCGGAACAATCAAAAAAGCTAAGTATAATAAAATAACCACCCCTAAAAAACAAAAACCGATATATTTTAAAACATTTTTCATATAATAATTCTACTCCTCAAGCGATAATATTATTATATGTCATTTTTTAAAATTTAGTCTCTGCTTCATTTAATTTAACATTTTAATCTTCACTAAAATCAACCAGAACTTTAATATCAACATTTAAATAACTTGCAAGTTCATAAATTTTAACAAGGCTCATATTTGCCTTCCCGCGCTCAATTCCCGCAATATAATTTTGCGATACATCCATAATCTGCGCAAGTTTTTCTTGTGTGTAGTCTCTTTTTATCCTTTGAATTTTAACATTTTTCCCGAATTTTTTTAAAAGCAAAGTTTTATCCATATATATAAGTATATAAATATTGACTTATAACTTATACTCATGTGGAGAATATATTTTATGAAAAATTCCATAATAGCAACAAATAATGCCTTCTCCCTAATAGAACTCACATTTGCACTTGTTGCAATATCAGTAATGTTAGCTATATTTATACCCGTTATAACATCCAAATTCGCTTCAGAAACTCCTGTGGTATCTAATTCGGGATTATTAATAACATCACTTGAATGCAGAGAGAATTTTAAAAATGAGTATGGTCTGGAGTGTACCTTATGCTATGGAGAAGAATCATGTGTAACATGTGGTGGGGAGTGTCCTCCTAATATGAAGAAGAATATTGGAAGGTGTAGTTGCGAATAAAGAGGAGACTTAATGAAAAAGAAGTTTAGAAAGTTAATTAAAAATAAATTAAAAGAAGTTTTGCTAAATTTAAAAAGATATGGTAAATATGGTAATTACAATAATTCCAATGATTGTAATAATTCCAATGATTCCAATAATTCTAATAATTGCGGTAATTCTATTCCTGCTTTTTCTTTGGTTGAAATAAGCATAAGCTTAATTGTAATAGCAATAATATTAGCAGCACTATCTCCCGTTATTACAAAAAGACTAACTTCAACTTCAACTCAAAAAAACAAAATATCAACAAACTGCTCCTCATACTTCCCTCAAGCATCAGGGTATTGC
>CALUYE010000010.1 GCA_944324945.1 Candidatus Gastranaerophilales bacterium | reverse complement strand
ACAGTTTGTAGGGGAGTTCTGATACTCCCCTATAAAAATGGCTATTTATCAACTGTTTGTTGTGACATAGCCTTTAAAATAATCAATTAAATCATAAATGCAAATTATTTGTTTTATCATGACTTCAAAATTTTCTTTAGCGTCAAGAACAAGTGAATTTCTAAAGCCGTTCATTACTTCAAACAAAGAAAAAGTATTGTTCATATGAAGTGCAACCCATGCATCTTTTTTATAAAAAGAACAGTACACGTTGTTTGCTTCAAAAACCTGCTTTAGTTTTTTTAATTTTTCAATTAGTTCTTCATCTATCAATTTCTTTGCTTCCAAACGATTTTGCGTGTATATCATTGAAGCATTGTAATCTATAGCACTTAAAGACTCAGGGTTAAAGCCTTTTGTTTTATCAAGTTTAACTACGGTTTTATTTTTAAAATCTTTTTCTAATTTAAGATGAATCACAGCACCCTGAAATATATATCGGCGCACTTTTCTTTGGCGGCTGCGGTAACTTTTATACACGCTTGCACAGAGTTCAAAAATTTCAAAAGGAGTATTATTGTATTTACCTTTAAAAATATCATCGTAATCAAACGATATTGTCTTATCGACATAAAAAAGATCCGCATCTTTTAAAACAGTGTTAACTGTTTGAAAAAAAGGATAGTTTTTCTTATCAAGCCATCTTAAGTCTTCAAAAGAAGCGCAAAAGTAATTTATTATTTCGCGTTTAATTTTATTTGTAAATTTTGTATACCTTAGCGCAATATAAGCAATGGGAGGAAAAATAGAAAAAAATACGGATACCGTAATCGTATCTTTATCTAAATCAGAAAAGACAAAAGCAAGCATATAAAAAACAATTGCGACATACAAAAAAATTATAATAAAATTTTGCCTGTTTATTTTCATTCTTTCGATATCTAATTTTTCGCACTTTGGCAAGATAAATCTTTTATATTTTTCTTCAAATTTTTTAAATATTTCGTTATTTTTACTATCCATAAATACCTTCTACAATTTTGTTTTTTCTTTTAATTTAAGATAATCGATTAAGTCATAAATCAATATAACCTCCTTGAGAAGATTTTTAATTTCTTTGTTATCATCAAGAGGTTTATTCAAATTGACAACCTTGAATAAATCTTTATTTAAGGGAATGTGAATTCCTATAAATAATTCTTTATTATAAAAAGCACAGGAAACTTTATCCGCCTTAAATACAACGCTCAATTTATTAAGCCGCTCCATAAAAGAAGTTGTAATTAAATACCTTGCTTCAACTTCATCCGTTGTAAAAACGTCAAATTTACGCTCAAACTTAACATCTTCCAATACTGTTCGTTTTAATTTTGAATCAGGTTTTAAATGAAACATGCTATCAGGTACAACAATGGTATTGCCTTTAAATTTTTTATTCAATTTAACTTTAATAACCAAACCGTTAAATTTTATGTTTCTTTTTGCCTTAGGAAGAAGCATATCGCTTATATCAAAAAGACGCACATCTTCACTGCAAAATTTATTTAAATGTGTATTTGAAGATAATTCATAAAATAAAAAGGGTATATTATCGTAAGAACCTTTAAATATATCATCGTAATAAAAAGTTGAACTGTTATCCGTATAAAATAATTTTGAAGCCTTAAGAAGTTTCGATTCACTTATTACAAAATCATAAATTTTATTCTCTTTAGTCATTTTTGAAGAATTTGTCCAGGATAAATCTTCAAAACAAGAACAAAAATAGCGCATTATCTTTTCTTTTACTCTTGTTTCAAAAACTTTTGGCATACCAAAAGCTATAGAAAAAGCAATAAAAGCAAACAATAACATCAATAGAGAGTTAACTTTTGATACAAATATAAGAATAATTAAAATAATACCGACAATAAAAGTAAAATTTCTCGTTTTTAAAGTATCAGACCTTTCCGTTTCGAGTATTTTAAACTTCGGAAGGATTTCTTCTTTGTATTTTTTATTTAATTTTTCATAAATTTCACTATTCACAAAAACCCTCAATTAAATTATCTAAATTTTAGTTTTATCTGTCAATTTAAAATAATCAATCATTTTATAAATCGATATAATTTCTCTAAGAAGTTTTGAAAAAATATCATAGTCTAATAAACTTTTATTAAACGTGCCGAATTCAAAAATATCTTGCATTTTATTAAAAGCAATCAAAAGATATTTATCATAAAAAGCACATGCAGCTTTATTTGTATTAAATGCCGTTTTTAAATTATTTAATCTATCCATAAATGCGCTTGTAATTAAATATCTTGCTTCAATTTCATCGTTTGAATAAACACTGTATTTTTTATTAAATTCTACATCCTCAAGAATAATTTTTTTAAAATCCGAAAAAAGCAAAGATTCATCTTTGGGTAAAATCATTGTATGCGCTTTTATAACTTTATTAAAATCTATTTTAATAACAACTCCGCTAAAATTTATTATTGATCTTTTGCCATCACTTGTACTTGATAACAATTCAATGATTTCAAAATCAGCCTCCCTGTAACATCCAACAAAAACATCATCCCATTCAAACACTGTTGAACTAAAAAAATAAGGCAATCTTGATTTTTTTAACATTTTTCTTGCGGTGTTAAAAAATTCTTTTTTATCAAAATCACTTTTAGCATCCGATTTATCATACAAATCACTGCTAACCCATTTTAAATTATCAAAGCACGAGCAAAAATAAGGCATAATCTCTTTTTTCACTCTGCGCTCAAAATCTTTCTTCTTAGGAAGCGCACCTGTTAATAATGAAGTTATTAAAAAAGGTAAAAAGGATATAATTTTTGCCTTAGAGGAAAAATCATTCAAAACAAAAAATAAAACAATAGCCAAAGAAAAAATAAATACAGTAGTTAATATATAGGCTCTGTTTTGTATATAAATTCTCTCCTGCTCAAAATTTCTGCATCTTGGAAGGATTCTATACTTATACTTTTCTTTTGCCGTTTTAATTATTTCGCTATATTCTTTATCCATTTTATATTTTAGTTTTTTCGCCAAACTTAAAGTAATCAATCATTTCATAAATTGACATAATTTCTTTAAACAATTTTGAAAATTCACTGTAGTCAAATAAAGATTTACCTATTGAAGCAAATTTAAATAAGTCCTTGTTTGTATGAAGCCCGATTAAAAGATGTTGATTGTAAAAAGCACAGGATATTTTATCTATATTAAATGCCATTTTCAAATTATTTAATCTATCCATAAACGCGGTTGTAATTAAATATCTTGCTTCAACTTCATCCGTTGTAAAAACGTCAAATTTACGCTCAAACTGGACATCTTCCAAAGTTGTGTGTTTTAATTTTAAATCGGGAGAAAAATGCATGAAACTATCAGGACGTATCACTGTATTAGAATTAAATGTTTTATCTATTTTTATTTTAATTATTGCGCCTTTAAACTGACGTGTTCTGTTTTTCCTTCCTTTTACAGTTCTTGTTACGGTATAAGATTCAAGTTCAATTATTTCAAAATTAACATCACGGAAACTTCCTTTGAATATATCATCATAATCATATTGCGAACTTTGATTTGTTTTAAACAAATTTGATTGGGCAATAAAGTTATCATCGACTATATTTTCAGCCAATGCAGCCCATTTTAAATCTCCAAAACAAGAACAAAAATACCGCATTACAGATTGTT
Organism: Candidatus Gastranaerophilales bacterium; assembly: GCA_944324945.1. GTDB lineage: Bacteria > Cyanobacteriota > Vampirovibrionia > Gastranaerophilales > Gastranaerophilaceae > RUG14156. The sequence goes on along the minus strand of CALUYE010000010.1, from coordinate 15,909 downwards.
TAACTTCAAGCTCAAAAGATTTTGCCCAAATATAGTTAAGTCCAAAAGCCACTACAAATATTATAAGAGTGATTTTTAAAGCACTCTCAACAGAAATCAAACCCGGAAAGAAAAAAAACATAACCGAAATTAAAAAAGCCAAACATAATACCAAGTACGAACGATTTTTAATTTTAATTCTTTCTTCTTCAAATCTTGCACACTTGGGAAGGATGTCTTCTTTATATTTTTTTACGACTTCCCTGCCGATTTTGTTATATTCCTGTTTATTCATAATTACCTATTTTAAATAATCAGCGGCACTTATTGATTGTCTTTCAACTTCAAGGGCTTCAAAGAATTCTCTTCTTTTAATTCCCATCATTGAAGCATACATGGAGCTAGGGAATATATCTACATTATTGTTTAATTCGTTAACAGCAGAATTATAAAATCTTCTTGCAGCGCAAATATGCTCTTCAACTTCATTATATGTCTGCATTGCAACAAGCATGGTTTGATCCGATTTTAATTGAGGATAATTTTCAACAGCCACCATAAACTGAGACATTTTATCCTGAATCATTTTATCAAGCTGTATTTTTTGAGATAAATTGCTTTCTCCTCTGCCAAGCTTAGTTGCTTGAGATCTTAATTTTGCAATTTCTTCCAATAAACCTCTTTCATGTTCCATGAATTTATTTGCAATTGTTAAAATATTGGGAATTAAATCGTATCTTTTCTTTAATTGCACATCAATACTTGATAGCGCTTCATCTACTTTATTTTTGGATTTAATTACTCTTGTATAAATTAAATACTGCGCAACTATCAACAAAAGCGCACCAAGCACAAGAATTATGGTGCTGTTTGCAGCATTGAAACCATAAAGCATTAATAAAATGCCGACAATTGAAATAATAATCAAATTCATCTTTTCTTCCTTTTGCTACTGTATCTCTTTATACAATGACGAATATTTTAAATAATATTCATCGGGATTTTCTTTTGCTGCGCGGATTGTATCTTGAATTTCAACAAATTTTTGCGCTAAAACAGGGTCAAATTGAGAACCTGCGCATTTTTGAATTTCATCTATAGCTATCTCATGAGTCAATGCTTTTCTGTATGAACGAGTTGAAGTCATAGCATCGTAAGTATCAGCTATCGCTATAATTCGAGCACTGTATGGGATATCTTCACCTGCTAATTTATCAGGATACCCCCTGCCATCCCATCTTTCATGGTGGTGTTTTATACCCGGAGCAATATTTTCAAGCTTTTTAATACTTGAAATTAATTTTTCCGAGTTGCTCGGATGAGTCTTCATAATTACAAACTCTTCATCCGATAATTTTCCCGCTTTACATAAAATTGCCTGCGGGATTGCAATTTTTCCTATATCGTGTAATAAACCTGATATTTCAATCATTTCAAGCTGATTTTCAGGGACGTTGACCGCCTTTGCGAGAATAATCGAATACAATGTAACACGCATGGAATGACCGTGCGTGTATTCATCTTTGGCATCAAGTGCTGATGAGATTGATTTTATTGTTTTATAGAATAATTCTTTTAAATCCTTTAAAATTAAAGATTTAGAGCTCACTAAATCAAATTTATCGATTCCGTTTTTGATAACTTCCTGTAATTCCTGAGGATCAAAAGGTTTTAAGATATATTGAAACAAATTACATTTATTAACCGCATCCGTTATAATTTCAATATCCGAAAAACCCGTTAAAAGGATTTTTATAACATCGGGAGCAATTGTGTTTGCTTCTTCCAGAAACTTTGTTCCTTCCATAATGGGCATTTTATGATCCGAAACAATTAACGAAACGGAATCAATATTCTCTTTTAAAGTTTCAAGCGCTTCAAGTCCGTTTGAAGCGGTTAGAATATGATATTTGCCCCTTAAGGTTCTTTTTAAAAGCTGCAGGTTATTTATTTCATCATCCACAATCAAAATAGTATGCTCATTTTGCACCGCAGACGTACTTATAATCTCTTTGACACTATCCAGTAAAAAATCACTCTTAACGTTTAACACAATAAAATCCTCTTTTGTTCATTTTAATGTATCGGCACAAAATTTAAAAACTTTAGCATTATATTAAGAAATGTTAAGCATACACTTAAAATAAAGGCAAGAAGTAATTCTTCTTGCCTTTTTAGTGTGTAGTTTTAATTATTTGTTACGCACATCGTACCGGGACAATTGTATGTTATACCGTATGTCGCTGTTGCTGCAACCGTTGAACCGGGGATATAGCCTTGATATCTACTATAGTATCCTGATGTTGTATAAGCTGCTTTTGGAATATAAGCATAGCAGCCTGCAGGATTACAAACTCGTCCTTGATATCTGCTATAATAGCAGCTATATTTTTGCGCCTGAACGCTTACTTTTTGAATTGCCTTAACATCGTTTAATGTTGCCTTCCTCCAAGTATGACCCGCAGTTGTTCCGCTGCAAGATCCGCCGATTGATGTATATTTATAACATAAACTTCCTGAAACCGTACCGCCGTATGTTGAACAGTTCCATATTGATTTACAAAATGCAGAACTTGAAGCACCTGCATTATCTGTTGTCATATTGGGGCCGCAGCTTGTGCAGCCTGTTACTTTTCCGCCCGTAGAATAACTTCCTTTGGGACAAAGAATTTTTTTACTGTCAGGACAATAATAACCCGCAGGGCAGTCAGAACAACCCGTAGCACCGGATTTATTTGTATAATAACCCGTTAAACAATATTCACATTTTGTCCAACCTGCTGATGAAGCATAGGTTCCCCTGATATTTGTTGATGACGGAACACATGCATCACATTTCGTACTTCTTTTTTCTGAAGGGTTAGCCGTACCCGCTGCGCAATAAATTCTTTTGCCTGAAGGACAATAAGATCCCGGAGGGCAATTATCGCAGCTTGTTGCTCTTGCATTTTTAGCATAATACCCGTCTTTGCAATTAGTACACTTAGTAGCACCTGGGTTTTTGGAGTAGTTGCCTGTTGTACTAGCGTTAGATGCAACACATGGCTTACATGCGCTTTGACCTGTTACATCTTGATATTCGCCTGCACGACAGCGGATAATTTTACCACCTGTACAGTAATGTCCTACACTGCAGGGAGTACAGGAAGTTTGTTTATTTCCGTTTGCATAAGTACCGGGATTACAAACAAGACAACTGGTTTTCCCTTTGTCTGGCTGGTAAGTACCAACTTGGGTTTCACTTGCGCCTACGCAAACAGGACAAGCCGTTTGACCAGTTTTATCGTTTGCTGTACCGGGATTACAGTCTTTTGGTGTTTTACCGTCATCACAATACTTACCTACAGGACACGGGGTGCAAGTCTTTTCGCCTTCCAAATAATACCCCGGTTTACATTGAGTACATCTATCCAGCGTACAATTTGCACAGTTTGCATTATGTTTTGTACAGGATTCGCACTTACAATCGTTATTATTTTTAACTTCGCCTTTCCAGCCGTTTGAAGTATCACCTGTTGCACAAGGAATAGTACAAACTATACATTGCTTGGGTGTTAAATAACACATTGCGCAGTAACCGTTTGTATATAAGCCGTCGCAATTAGTTGAAATTCTGTTTTTGATTGTGGATGAAGCAGTTAATCTTTTTGTAATTATAGGAGTAAGGGCAGCTATGATAATAGCTATAATTATCATACTTACCGCAATTTCGACCATGGAAAAAGCGTTTTTCACCTGAGTGAAATTCTTTTTCAATAACTTTCTTAGTTTCTTTTTCATTAGTGCTCCTATTTTAAATTTCAACTATTCGCATGTGCATTTTGATTTATTTTTTTTCATACCTGTCGGACAATTTCCGCCGCAGGTTACGCATGCTTCATCGGCATAGCATAAAGTGCATTCTAAACCGAAATTATTCGGAAACTTCAAATCGCATTCTTCTGCCGTAATTAAGCTGCCGCTGTTAAAAAGCATTGAGTTTTCCTTTGAAAATTTATTTGTTATAACGGGAGCAAAAGCAGCAAGAACAACCGAAATCGCAACAAGGGCAAACATTAATTCCACCAATGAAAATGCGCTCCTCTTTGCTTTTAAAAAAGAATCTTCTATCAGTTTTTCATCCATTTTTATCCCGAATAACAAATAATATTTATAACAGTTTTATAACAAAATTTATATCATCACTACACCTTTAAGTCAACAATTTATCATTTTTTTAATAATAAAATATTATATTTTTTTACAAAAAATTTAATATTTACTTGTAAATATTAAATATTATTTTATGATTAATAAAGGAGTAAATTATGAACATCTTAATAACGGGTGCTGCAGGCTATATCGGGAGCCATTGCGCAATTAATTTTATAAATAATAACTATAACATCATTGTTTTTGATAACCTTGAAACGGGTCATATTGAAATAATAGAAGAATTAAAAAAGCTTGCAGACATTAAATTTATCAAAGGCGATTTAAGAAATAAAAGTGATGTTGAAAATTTATTCAAAGAAAATAAAATTGATGCGGTTGTTCATTTTGCAGCATACAGCCTTGTTGAAGAATCGGTTAAAAACCCTTCAAAATATTACAATAATAACGTTGTAGGAACGCTTAACCTGATTGATTCTATGGTTAAATATAACGTTAAAAAAATCGTATTTTCATCAACCTGCGCAACCTATGGAGAACCTAAATACACTCCTCTTGATGAAAACCATCCGCAAAACCCGATAAACCCTTACGGTTCAACAAAACTTGTTATTGAATACATGTTAAAAGATTACGATAAAGCGTATGATTTAAAATCAATCAAATTAAGATATTTTAACGTTGCAGGATGCGATGAAAAATCAAGAACGGGCGAATGGCATGATATTGAAACACATTTAATTCCAAACATTTTAAAATCTACTTTTGAAAATGACAGCAATAAAAAATTCAAAATTTTCGGAAATGACTATAATACCCCCGATGGTACCTGTGTTCGAGATTATGTAAATGTTGAAGATTTAGTTGAAGCGCACAGATTGGCTTTAGAATATTTAATTAAAGAAAATAAATCAGACGCCTTTAACCTTGGAACCCAAAAAGGCAACAGTGTTAGGGAAGTTTTTGATACATGTCAAAAAGTTTTAAATAAAAAAATAGATGTTGAAATTGCGCAAAGACGCGAAGGAGACCCTGAAATACTGTATTCAAATTCTCAAAAAGCACACAAAATTCTAAACTGGCACCCGAAAAAAACAATCGAATACAGTATTAAAACAGCTTATGAATGGGAATGTAAATTAAGAGAAATTTTAGCTGAACGCTCCGGGTAAAAATTTTATTTTATTTGCGTTTTCGCTCCAAACAAAAGTAGAATAATTTAAATTTTTATTTTCGTTAAAAACAGGTTCTTTTAGATATATTGCATAATTTGCATCGATAAAATTAATTTTATCGATTTTTTCAATATAATAATCCTCGCACCCGCAATTTGTACAAAAGTTATCTTTCGGTAAAATCTCGCCGAATACAACTTTTGCTTCTCTTTTAACTCCGCAGCAGGAACACCTTAAAAGATAATAACTTTTTACAAGATACTGCCCGCAATCGGGGCAATAACCTTGTTCTGAATGTAAAAGAGCGTTTTTGTGGGTGCATTTATTGTGTTTTTTTAAAAGTTTTATTAATATATCAAACATATTTTTCTATTAATAAAATTTAAAAAATAATCAAGATTAATTTTGAATTGATTTATTAATCCACTCATCCGCTCTCTTACCCGTTAAAATCTTCCCGTCCGCACGAATGCCGTATCCGAAAGAATTCTCTTCTTTATCAAAACCGTCAACATCAAGACAAACGACTCTGTATACCATATCAAATCCGTTTTCATCGCCATAGTTTGCAGGAAACATATCAGGCGGAGAAAAAAATCTCCCTATGTGTTCATTTGTCGCAATTTCACCCTTTTTGTTCCAACTTTGCATGTATTGGGTTCCAAAAGCGGTTGTACCTGCGGAATAAAAAACAACTCCATCCGAAAATACGATTTCTTCAGGCATCTTGCTCTATGAATCCAAACACATCGTATCAAGTTTAATTTTAGAATTTGCTATATTTTCTTCTGTAGGATTTTTGGGTTTATAGCCTGAGCCTAAATTTTCTTCATTAAGTACTATGTAATTATAGTTGCCTGAAACAGGAGAGCTTTGACAGTTCACCTCTTTTGCGCCAACAACGTCGGCAAAAGTTTTACAAAAATAAGAAGTGGTTTTGCCGTTATCCGATACCGTTTTCCCCTCATAAGTTGTTCCAAGGTCTCCGTTTTGATAATATTTATCGGATGTTACAAGCTCTCTTATGACTGTTCCTAAGGTATTATTCGCCTTTTTAAAATATTAGATACAAAATAACGATTTATTAAGTTTTGTAAACATGGAAAATTAAAAAAGCAATTTTTTGCATCAGATATACTTTATATATATGTAAGATGTAAAAAATAAAACAGTCATAAAGGAGAGTATCAATGGCAAGAGTACTAATTTCAATGCCCGAAAAGTTTTTAACACAAATAGACTCGGTTGCTCAAGGGGAAAACAGAACAAGAAGCGAACTGATTAGAGAAGCGCTAAGAACGTATATTAATCGTTCAAAAATCAGAGAAAATACACTTGCTACAAAAAATGCGGCAATATTAGAAGCTTTACTGGATTAATGCTATAAAATCAAAGTAAATTAAAAAAGTTTAAAAGGTCGATATCCCTCTAATATCGACCTTTCGGTTTAAATTTATTCTATTATTTGAATAATTTGAGAAATTTTATTTAAAAGAATTTTATTGTCTTTTAATTTTGAAACAACATATTCAAAATTATTTTCTTCTTCCTCTGTTTGAAAATCAAAAAGCACCTTGGGATTAATTTTTAAAGCGCTGCATATTGCGCTTAAATTCTCAGCCGAGATAAAATTATTTCCAAGTTCAATCTGGCTTAAACTTTTAGCGGAAATTCCTACTCGCTCCGCAAGTTCTTCCTGGGTTAAATAGAGTCTTGTTCTTATTTCTTTTATTCTTTTTCCGAATAATTTTTTTATATTCATATTTTAAATATTAGTATACATTTCAATAGACTAAAACCTATTGACAATAGAATTACTATACGTTTTAATAGAATAAAATATATTGTCAATGGAGTTTATAGATGAAATATAAAGCTTTTACATTAGCTGAAATTCTAATTGTTTTGGTTATAATCGGTGTTTTGACCATGATACTTTTACCTGTGGCATTTCAATCTTCTCCTGATGAAAAAGTTATGAAATTTAAAAAGGCGAATAATACGTTAAATACCGTAATTAAAGAACTTGTGTCATCAGATAAATATTATCAAGACGGGGATTTAGGGGTTAAGTATGATGGAACCGTGATATCGGGAGCTAATGATGAGCAGAAGAAGTATTTTTGTGAGACTTTTGCTGATGTGATTTCAACAAAAAGTGTTAATTGTTCGACTGAAGGAAGAATATTCTATGACAGCGGGGTACAAGATTCTCCCGATTGCCCCGATTCTATTGATACTACAAGGGCAGATATCGGCTGCGGTTGGGAAGCGGGCGATCCGACAATGACTAAACAAAAAGAAAAACTGGATACAATATGTGCATCAGATGAAGCCCTAAATATAGGCGAAGAAATTGTAGCATCAGACGGTACCGTCTTTTATCAAACAAGTGCTGCGCAGACATTTGGGATATATTTTATAAACGGCTGCGGGAATATAATGAGCCAGGCAACAACAAGCTATGACACAGGAGACGATTGCAAATATATTAAAAGGCATTTTGGGGATGTAAAAAACAGCAATACGGGTTTAGCCTGCACATATAAACTTTTTTGCCTTGATATAGACGGTATGAATAAAGGTGAAGCGCCGTTTGGGTATGCGATACGTTCGGACGGTAAAATAATAACGGGTAAAAGAGCGGATGAGTGGATGAATAAAGAAATTAAAAAATAAAAAATTTAAATTTAAAAAATGACCTTATGAATTTCATAAGGTCATTTTAAAAGATATTTAAAATCTTATTTTGCGCTTTGTGCTGTTTCAACAAGAACTCTGAATGCTTCAGGTTCGTTAACTGCAAGTTCTGCAAGCATTTTGCGGTTAACTTGAATGTCTGCTTTTTTAAGCATATTCATAAATTTGGAATAGCTGATTCCCATTTCTCTAACAGCTGCATTAATTCTAACTATCCAAAGCGAGCGCATGTTTCTTTTTAGAACTCTGCGGTCCCTGTATTGGTATTTTAATTTTTTCATTACCGCAATATTTGCAACTTTAAATATTCTGCTTCTTGCGCCAATGAAACCTTTTGCAAGTTTTAAGATTTTTTTATGTCTTTTTCTTAATACGTTACCACGTTTAACTCTCATAGTTTTCGCCTTTCCTTATCTTGTGTATTTCTTTTTGTAGGGTAGTTCTTTAGCAATCATTGCTAAATTTCCTTCAAATACCTCAACAGTACCTGTTAGTCTGTTTTTTCTGGCACTTGATTTGTGAGCAAGAAGGTGTCCCTTGCCTGCTTTTTGGCGTAAAACTTTACCTGAAGCAGTTATTTTGTAACGTTTTGCTGCAGATCTGTGTGTTTTCATTTTAGGCATAATTTTCTCCTTTTTTGTCTTATCCTTTGTGGCACACATTAAGCCACTTTAGGTGTATAAAAATATTATTTCAAAAGAAAAAGAAAATCAAGTATAAGAACTGAATTCTTAAAATATATTAAAAACCCAAAATATAAAAAAATAATTTATTTTTTTTAAAAAAACTCTTGAAATTCCCTCTTAAAGGAATAAAATTTTTTTTGGACTTTTATTTGAAGCATTAAATTAAGGAGAAATTATGTCAAATCAAGTTATTGACAATAAAGACTGTCTTGCGCCCAATGAAGTAGCGCACGGTTTTTCTGAAAAAGTAATGCCTGCAAAAGCAGCATACAGAAAAACAAAAATGTTTGTTTTAGCGATAGCGGCAGGTGCATTTATCGCCTACGGCGCTCAAGTAAGCTTAACCGTATCAACGGGGGGCAGCGAATATTTAGGATGGGGACCTTCTAAGTTAATCGGCGCTATGGTTTTTGCGGCAGGTCTTATGATGGTTGTTTTAACGGGTGCCGAACTTTTTACGGGAAATGTTATGATGATGTTTTCGGTTATTGAAAAGAAAATTACCTGGTTAAGATTGTTAAGAAGCTGGAGCATAGTTTATATCGGCAACTTTGTAGGTTCAATCATTCTTGCTTTTTTGGTTTATTACGGCGCTATGTGTCATAACGCACATGATGCACTGGGGGTTAACACCTTGACGAATGCCCACATGAAAGTTAACCTTTCATTTGTTGAAGCCTTTTGCAGAGGCATATTGTGCAACTGGCTTGTTTGCCTTGCAGTTTGGATGGCAACAAGCTCAAAAAGGGTTATAGGTAAAATTTTTGCAATATTTTTCCCGATTATGACCTTCGTTGCATCAGGATATGAACACTCTGTTGCAAACATGTTCTTTATCCCAAGCGGCATATTGATGAAATCCGTTCCCGATGTTGTAGCGCTTTCGGGATTATCCGCGGCACAGCTTGCAACATTAAGCTGGAAATCATTTTTCTTAAACAACCTGCTTCCTGTAACGCTTGGTAATATCGTAGGAGCGCTTGTTTTTGTTGTATTACTGTTTTGGATTGCATATTTAAAAGATGAGCACACACAGGATTAAAATTAAAAAAGCGGCTTAATTAAGCCGCTTTTTACTCTCTAAATATGAAAAAGATTATAAATATATGTTTTATATTTCTTTTAATATCACAAATTGCGTTTGCAATTAGTGATGATATTGATGATACAAAAAAACCAAAAAAAGAAGAAATTTTTGAACAGCCGATTATACTTGAACCTGATGAAAGAGCGGATATTAAAGAAGAATATAACCCGTACACAAAAGAAGCCTTAAAAGGAATAATAGAAAAAGATTACGACCTTAATTCATCAGACGGTATGTTTCACAAGCAGCTGAAAGCAAAATTCAATAAAGGCCCCATAAAAGATATCGGATTGCAGGCTAATTTTATCAATTCAATCGGCGAAACAATAGATGAAAACGATTCTGATTTTAAATTTAATCCGCAACTTATAAATATAGGCATAAAAGGAAATTTTGCAAGCGAAAAAGAAGGCTATAACTTGCTTTTTGACTTAACGCCTAATATCCATGAGAACCTTTTCCACAGACTTGTTTTAGACGCTTGGGTTGAAACAAAAAGAATTCCTCATCATACTCTAATGTTTGGTACATCAAGACCAAATGTCGGTTACGAAGGGGGTCAATGTCCTTATTTGGTGCCGTTTTTAAATCGCTCACAAACCGCAAGGAACTTTGGAAACATTAGAAAAACAGGCGTTCGTCTAAAGGGTGATTATAAATACGTCGATTACGATATAGGAGGCTATAGCTCAGATACATACTACAGCGAATTTTTCCCTGGGGTTGAAACTGATTTATGGGTTAATTTTAAACCCCTTGCAAACACAAACGGTAAATACGGAACTCTGAATATCTCGGGCGGTTATCAAGCAGGGGTTAGAAATTCCGTTGATTTCAACGTTACAAGCATGGCTTTAAGATATAATTATAAAAAATTCAAACTAAGCTCTGAACTTCAATACGCAAACGGTTCTAACGGAAACTCGGGGCTTAATGATGCACAACAATGGGGCTATAATGTAACTCTTGCATACCAATTAACCAAAAAACTTGAAATTTTACTGAGATACGATGACTTTGACCCCAATAAAAAAATTGCAAAAAACAACACAAAAGAATACACGGCAGGCATTAACTATTTTATTTTAGGACAAACTTTAAGAGTAATGCTAAATTATATCTACGCGCAAAACGACTCAAAACCCGACTCTCATAGAATTCTTTTAGGTACCCAGGTTTTAATATAGCGCTTTTTATGCTAAACTTAGCATAACTTACGGATGAAAAAGATTATATGGAAACTGTTATTAGTATTAATTTCGCTTAATGCACAAGTATTTTGCGAAGAAGTTTTTGATGTAATAAGTTTAAAAGACGGTAACGAAAAAGAAGTAATTTACGAGGAGCCGATTTTACTTGAAGAAAACGAAAAAAATCTCGTTGAAATAATCAATCAAAACGACTTTTCAGAAATTGCCCCCAATGGAATTTTAAACGATAAATTAACAATAAAATTTAATAAAGGCCCCATAAAAGAACACAAAACAGAGCTTATGAGTTTTTTTGGTTTCAGCGAAACAATGGATAGTAACGATTCCGATTTTAATTTTAGAGTTCTTTTTCTAAAGCTCGGGTTTATGGGAAAATTTCGCTCAGAAAAAGAAAAATACGTAATTACTACCAATTTAACTCCTAATTTAGGAGGCAATTTTTTTCATAATCTTATGCTTGACAGCTACATTGAATCTTCAAGAATTCCTCATCATAAGTTAAAAATAGGTACTTTTCGCCCTGCCATGGGTTATGAAGGCTCTATGGCACTTTTTTTAATTCCATTTATATATAAAACACAAATTGCAAGAAATTTAAGCGATGCAAGAAAAACAGGTGCAAGCCTTAAAGGGGAATATAAATATATTGATTATTCAATAGAAGGCTTTTCTTCATCAACAAAATATGAATCCTTCTTCCCCGGGGTAGAAGGGTTAATCTGGCTTGATTTTAAACCTTTAGCTAAATTTGACAACAAATACGGAAATTTAAAAATAGGCGGCGGATACCAATCAGGGTCAAGAGACTCTACAGACTATAATACCGTTGCTGTGGGAATGAAATACGATTACAAAAACTTCTGGATTACCTCCGAATACGCACGCGCTGACGGTTCTAACGCAGGAGACGGACTGACAAACAAAAACAGACAAGGCTATAACGTTACTCTGTGTTATAAACCGATTGATAAACTTGAACTTCTTTTAAGATTTGATGATTTTGATAACGACCTTGATATTTCAAACAATAATACAAGAGAATACAGCGCGGGTATGAATTATTATATATATGAAGAATCAGTTGTTTTAATGCTTAATTATTCTTATCTTGAAAACGAAATTCAAAACGACTCACACAGATTTATTATCGGAGCGCAAATTTTAATTTAATAAATACTTTTCATGATATAATAGTAATTACCTCTTTATTTTATGAAAAAGATTATTCAAGCATTTATATTTCTTGCATTTATTTCTCAAGGCGCTTTTGGCGTTGACGAAGGGGTTTGTGATGCGGATAAAAAATTAAAAAACAATCTTATTGAAAAAAATACAAAAAACGAAGAACTCTATGAAAAACCTGTCATTTTAGAACCCGAAGAAAGATATATCGAAGAAGAAAATCGCTTCAAACCACAAATTAAACAGACCCTAAAAGGAATAATAGAAAAAGATTACGACCTTAATTCCACGCACGGGCTTTTTAAAGACCAACTAACGATTAAATTTGATAAAGGAATCATAAAAGAACACACAAATGAACTTGCTATGATTCATAATTTTTCGCAAATAATAGAGAGAAACGACAGCGATTTTAATTATGAAATTTTACCCATCAACCTTGTAACATTCGGCACATTCCGCTCGGAAAAAGAAAGATACGTAGTAGTAAGCGATTTAACACCCGATAATCACATTAACTTTTTTCAAGGATTGATATTGGATGCATATATTGAATCTTCAAGAATACCTAATCATACGCTTAAAATAGGTAAATTTCGACCTTCAATGGGTTACGAAGGCGGCTTAAGTTCATTTTTGGTTCCTCTTTCTCAAAAATCTCAAATTGCAAGGCATTTCAGCGATGCAAGAAAAATTGGCGCATCAATTAGCGGAGATTTTAAATATATTGATTATGCAATTGAAGGTTTTAGCTCGGATATTCAATTTCAGGATTTTATGCCCGGAGTTGAAGGAGTATTGTGGGTTGATTTTAAACCTTTAGCTAAATTTGACAACAAATACGGAAATTTAAAAATAGGCGGCGGATACCAGGCAGGGGTCAGAAATTCAACAGATTATAACGTTGCAGCTGCAGGAATTAAATACGATTATAAAAAATTCTGGATGAGTTCAGAATACGCGCACGCCAATGGCTCTAACGGCGTTGTCGGACTAAGCAATGCAAAACGCGCAGGCTATAACATAACTTTAGCCTACAGACCCACAAAAAAACTTGAACTTCTTATGAGATTCGATGATTTTGATAACGACCTTGATATTTCAAACAATAATACAAAAGAATATACAATAGGCTTTAACTATTATATCTGCGGGCAGGCACTGAGAATTATATGCAACTACGTTTATTCGCAAAAAGACAGGCTTGATGACAGCCATAAAATAATTCTCGGTACACAAATTGCTATTTAAAAAGCCCGATATCATATCGGGCTTTAAATTAAATCATATCAGAAATAATGTTTTGGGTAGCTTCGTCTGCTTTAAATGTATTGTACTCTTTTTTGATATTTTTAATAAAATTCTTTGTTGCGCTAAAAGGAGGAACTCCCTTGTACTTTGCAACATTTCCAGGCCCTGCGTTATAAGCCGCTAAGGCTAGATCCATAGAACCGTATTTGTTATAAAGCATTTTATAATACTTTAAGCCGCCTTCTACATTTTCCCTTGCAACATAAGGATTTACTCCCAATTTTTTAGCTGTTGAAGGGGTAAGCTGAAATAAACCGATTGCACCTCTCGGACTTTTGCTTGCAGGATTAAAATTTGATTCAATCTTTGCAATACTTAAAGCAATGCAAGGGTCAACGCCCAATTTTTGAGCGGTTTGCACAATTAATTTTTTAGTATTTTCGTGTTGCGATTGGGCCGCATGTGCTGTGTTAGCCGCAAAAGTAGCAATACAAAACAGGACTAACAAAGTTTTGACTAGCTTTTTCGTCATAAAAAATATCCTCATTTTTCTATTAACCGGGTAAAAAACTCGTTTTAGTCATCTAAAAGAGCCACACACCCTAAGTTCAAAATTACTATAGCACAAAAAAATATATTTTGCAACCTTTTGCGCCTTATGGCAAGCCAAAACCCTTGATGCACAAAGGTTTTAAATTTCTACACAGTTAGTAACAAAAACATTTCTAATTGGTTCTTGCTAAAAAACATGACCTTGTGTTAAAATTTTATAGTACCCTTATTTGGAGAAATGGCCGAGTGGCTGAAGGCGGCACCCTGCTAAGGTGTTATGTGGAGTAATCTGCATCGAGGGTTCGAATCCCTCTTTCTCCGAATTTTTAAAGTTTTTTTTGGGTATTTATTAGTTGAACGATTGTTAATTTTGGTCAATTAATAGTTTTCTGGGACATTGAGACGGCGAAAATTTAATAAAAAATCAAACACACAGCCGATTTGAGGCTGTTTTTTAGTATTGAGATGTACCGGTCTTTTCTTGCACTTAACTACTCTTTTCTTGCACTCTTTTGCACTAATTTTCTGTCACCCTGAATTTATTTCAGGGTCTATCCTACTCATAAAGCCTATTCTAGCCCAGTGCAATAAAGTGCAAAAAAGTGCAATTTTATTTTTGCTTGCAATTTAAGATACCCCAAATTATCAATGAGATTGGGATATTTACGCAATTTCTAATTCACAACACTTTTTTATATAAAATAAAATTCTATTTCATAAAACTTTATTTTATAATAATTACAAAATTTAAACTTTATTATTAATAAGGATATTTATTAGAAATGAAAACAAAACTTAAAACTTTATTTGAAAACAATGAGTATATAGCTTGTGCTCTTTGCCTTATATTACTTATGATAGCAATACTTAATGTCCCTCTAGAAATAAATTTACCAACATCATTCTTTATATTTTTAAGATGGTTAATAACACTTACATCTATTTGCTTAGTCATGAAAATATACAAAATTAATCGTGAAAATAAATTTATATTAGTCTTTGCATTAATTGCAATATTATTTAATCCTATAAAATTAATAAAGCTACATGAGGAAACATGGTGCATTGTAGATATAATAATTATGATTATATTTACATTATTTTTAAATTCTGAAATCAAATTTTTTAATGCAAAAAACTTGTTGCAAAATTGTATAAAATCTTTTAAAAATAGTAAATTGTTTAAAATTTCTGTTATAGGAACTTTTTTTGTAATTATACTATTTTTTATAATATCAATATATTGTTTAGCGATGTCTAAATTAAATGACGTTTGTAAAAATTATTATAATTCTAAAAATTATAAAAAATGCATTTTAACTTGTACTTTAGCAAGAAATATAAATAAAATATCGCCTGATAAATATTCTAACGAATTAGCATATTCATATTTTTACTTAAAAGAATATAAAAAATCTTTAAAGTATTTTGATGAAATTGAGAATAGTTCATCTATTTTGGAAAAGGGTATTGCCTATATTTATATAAAAGATTTTTATTCTGCTAATAAAATATTTCAAAACTTATTAATTGGCAATCTATATAATTCAGCGGGTTATTTTATAGAATACAATAAGCAAAAACAAATGGATATTCAATATAATCCAAACCATATAAAAAACATTGACATTTTCTATGTTGAACAAAATGACATGGAAAATATAAACAAGCTTAATACTGCTATAAGCTTTTTAAAACACAATAAAGATGGTAAATATGCTCAAGAAAATATAAAACTTTTAGAATCTTGTGTTCAAAAAATGAAAAATGACATACAAATATTAAAACTGCTAAAAAATAATTATAACAACAAACTCCTTTAAAATATTTACCCCCACTTGACTTCTGTCTTAAAACGAGTGATGAATGTGTTGCACAAAGCATTACAAGGATTTTGAGACAATGGAAAACCAAGTTGAGACAATCAAATACAC
>CALUYE010000009.1 GCA_944324945.1 Candidatus Gastranaerophilales bacterium | reverse complement strand
TTATCAGGTTCATACTCTGTCATTTGGCTAATGTAATAATTGATTAGATATGATATTCTGTTTTCAAGGTGCAGGGTGCAGACTTTATGTTTGCGTTTGCATTTATATTATTTAATGGTGAAAATGTTTTTGATGGTGACTTTAAGTGTAAAAGCTATTTGTTTAGTTTAGCTATAAAGTTCAATCAGCATTTTCCAGCCATTTATAATAATAAATCTTCAATATTTTTTTTCAAGTATATTTTTATAATATTTACAAAAGTTTATAATTTAAGAATTTTTGTAGAGTTTTAAAAAATTATATACAAATTCGATTTCATTTTGTTCAAGGTTTGAAATAATTTTTATTGTTTTGTTTTTTATTTCTTCTATTGATTCTTCTTTGTTAAATTCAAACAGATCTTTTACTTCAATATGCAAGATGTCTGCTATTTTTAAAAGATTTTCTTCTTTTGGAAGTTGAAGTCCGCTTTCTATTCTTGTTAAGTTGGAAGGTTCCATGCCAAGCATTTCCGCTAGAGCATATTGTTTGGCTATTATCCTGAAGGATATTGTTCTATGTGTTACATCACCCCTAAAAGATGCATAATATGTACTAAAACTTGCAGAAGCGATGAGTACAAAAATGTCTCGGATTGTATATGTGAACCATGCAAAGAAAATATAATGACCCGTATTGTACTCAGTGTAATTCGCAACATTGTACGCAATGCAAAAACAGATATTATCTTGATGATGATAATAAATGCACTCCTTGCCCTAAAGGATATTACTGTTATCAAAGCAATAATTCGTCCATAAAATCACCATGCCCTAAAGGAAGCGCAAATAATAAGATTGCGCAGAGCGTATGCGAAGATTGCAAAAAGTCAAGCGAGACCATATCGGGAACAATCGCACTAAAAGAAGGTTCTCTATCATGTTCTTTCTGCCCAGACGGGTATTATGCTTCAAAAAGCGCCCAAACAACGGAATGCGACTTATGTCCTGCCGGATATTATTGTCCTGAAGGTAAAATAATCCCCTGTCAAGAAGGGTATGCTAATAATAAAAAAGGACAGAGTACATGTACTCCCTGTGTAAAATTAAATTCAACTACTACAGGCACTTATGCTAATTCAAGGGGACAGAGTTTATGTTTAGCTTGTTCCAATGGATCATATACCCAAAACCAAGCACAGACAACAACCTGTAACACCTGTCCTCAAGGCTATTATTGTCCTCAAGGTAAAATCATACAATGCCCTGCAGGCACATACGCCCCACAAGGCTCGACAAGCTGCTTGCCATGCGCTGTTGGAACCACTTCAAATGCAGGTGCTGCGTCATGTTTTTCATGCGCGCAAGGGTGTAATTCCTGTCAAACAAGTGCATCAAATTGTTTAACCTGCAAAGCGGGATATTACAGAAACGGAAGCAGCTGCACAGTTTGTCCTGCAGGATATTATTGCAGCGGCGGTACGGCAGGTAAAACAATATGTCCTGCCAACTACTACTGTCCTCAGGGGAGTTCATCAGCTAAAGCATGTCCATCAGGATATACTTCAAATAAAGGTTCTAAAAGTTCAAATGATTGCAAGTCGCCGTTTGATTGCAAAGGTGCGGGAGGAACCGAAATAAGCGGATATTGTTTTAAAAAGGTCAATAGAGATTCAGGATGTCCTTCGGCAAGCACAGGACACACCTGGAGTGCAGTTGGAACAGGACAGATAGGACTTTTATGTGAATCTCGTTTTGCTTCATCCATAGGAGCGGTAGGTTCTATCAGTTGCACATATAATTATTCAAGCAAAGCAAGCTGCACCATAGTAACTGCTCAATGCGGATATAAATGCAGCGGAGGATATGCGTACGGGTGCAGCAGAGGTCATGCTTATGTACTTATGCAATATCCCAAGCGTTGCTCAAAAGTGTATGCATCAAATGCGTACCAAGTCCTTTCGGATTACTTTGGCAATATTAATTTAACGTATGCGGACTGCTACATGCCCGCCTATTCAAAAATTTGTTTTACAAAAATATAATTCCTATTTGGCTTAGATAATATTAATAACGGTCTTGGAGCGTATAGCTCCATTTTTTTAAAAAATATTTAATAACAGTTTTCAAAAGGATTTGCTCCATTGTGTTATTACAGCGGGAGTTCCAGTTGAGAGGAATCAATTTTTATATTTAAATGTTTATAAGCAAGTTTTGTTGCTTTTCTGCCTCTTGGGGTACGGTTTAGGAGACCTTGCTGAATCAAATAAGGTTCATAAACATCTTCGATTGTTCTAATATCTTCTCCTAAAGCTACTGCCAGAGTCTCAATACCGACAGGGCCGCCGTCGAAAGAATTAATCATTAAATTCAAAAGTGCTCTATCCGTAACATCCAAACCTAAATCATCTATTTCAAGAGCATTTAGAGCGTCGGTTGCAATTTGTTTTGTTATTTTTCCGTCTCCTTTAACAATTGCCCAATCAGCGCTTCTTTTAACAAGCCTGTTGGCGATTCTTGGGGTTAAGCGTGAGCGTTTTGCAATTTCCAAAGCTCCGTTATCATCTATATCAAAATTTAAAATTTTTGATGTTCTTTTAATTATTTGAGCCAATTCATCAATTGTATAAAATTCAAGCCTGTGGATTATGCCAAACCTGTCTCTTAAAGGGCCTGAAAGTGCACCTGCTTTTGTTGTTGCACCAATCAGGGTAAATTTCGGGATAGGGATTCTCATTGTTTTAACGCTTTGAGATTTGCCTGTTGTTAAATCTATTGAAAAATCTTCCATTGCAGGGTATAAAATTTCTTCTGCGATTTTATTTAAACGGTGAATTTCATCAATAAATAAAACATCCCCTTCTTTTAACTGCATTAAAATGCCTATTATGTCTCTTGGGCGCTCAATTGAGGGGGCAGATGTTATTTTAATGTTTGCGCCTGTTTCATGAGCAATTATTGTTGCAAGAGTAGTTTTCCCAAGACCCGGAGGCCCGTAAAACAAAAGATGATCTAAAATTGTATTTCTTTTTTTTGATGCTTCAATTGAAATTTTAAGAGTGTTTTTTATTGAATTTTGCCCTATGTAATCGTCAAAAGTTAAGGGACGGATGTTTTTTTCGTAGTTATCTTCGTTTTTTATTGAAGAAGCACTCAAAAAGGGGTTATGCTCCTTTGTGAGTGCTTTTTGTTTTTTAATTTTGTTATCTTCAATAATCATTTAATCAGTGAGCCAAAAATCTTAAGTATATATAAACCGTTGATATCGCTAAAGATATCATGGTAGTAATTATACCATATTTTAGAAAATACATAAACGAGATGGGATGTCCTGCTTTATTAGCGTTTTCGGAAACTATAACATTGGCTGCCGCACCTATTATTGTCATATTGCCGCCAAGGCAAGCACCCAAAGACAAGCACCACCACAAAGGATGAGCGTAAGCATGACCCATGGTATTTTCGATTGTTGCAATCATCGGTGCCATAGTCGCAGTATATGGAATATTATCAATTACGCCCGATAAAATTCCCGATGCCCAAAGGATAATCATTGAAGTAGCTTCTTGTGAACCTTTTGTAACTTCAAGAAGCCATTTTGCCATTAGGGCAATACCGCCTGAGTGTTCAAGGGCGCCGATTATAATAAACAAACCGACAAAGAAAAATATTGTATTCCATTCTACTTCAACAAGAACTTTTTCAGGCTTTTCAAAAATTAAAAGCAGCGATGCACCTATCATTGCAATTAAAAATGTAGGAATGTGAGTAATATCATGCGTTACAAAACCTAAAATCACAAGAAGAAGCATAATACCCGATCTTATAGCCAAAGGCATATCGGTAATTGAAGACGAGTTATCGATTTTTGATACAAGTTCCATTTTTTCACTTGAAGATTTTAATTCTTTTCTGTAGATAAAAATAAGCATGCCGATAACTACAACCATTATAACAGCGACAACAAGAGTTAGTTCCCTTACAAAATCCATGAAGCTGAAATTTGCCGCAGAGCCGATAATTATATTAGGAGGATCGCCGATTAAAGTAGCTGTTCCGCCGATATTTGAACAAAAAATTTCGGTAATTAAAAAAGGAATAGGATTAATATCCAATAATTTACATGCTGCAAAAGTAATAGGCATAACAAGAATAACCGTTGTAACATTATCCAAAAAAGCCGACGCAACACCTGTGAATATTGCAAGAGCTGCTAAGACAAGTTTTGGTTTTCCTTTTGTTCTTTTTAAAATTTCATTTGCCATCCAGCTAAACATGCCTGATTTTGAAGCAATATGAACTATTATCATCATTGAAACAAGCAAAAATATTACATTAAAATCAATAAAAGAAATAAAATACCCCGCCATATCCAAAGGGTTTTTATCCGCTGCTAAAAGCCCCAAAAGCAAAGTAAGCGAAGCCCCCAGGAGTGCTACCGTTACTTTTGAAATTTTTTCCCATGCTATAAAAATATATGCAACTATAAGAATTGAAGCTGAAATTGCTATTGCATTATTTTGAATAAATGTTTGAATGTTTTCCATTTCTCCTCCAAAAAATATCACAATATGTTAATTCTAACTTAAAAATATCTCGCGTAAAGCGTTTATGTTTGCTTTCTTTACATAATTATAAAAATTAGACTATAATGATTTTATGAATTATCTTGATGAAGTAATTAAAACGGTTAAAATTCTGCGCTCGCCTGATGGCTGCGCATGGGATAGAGAGCAAACCCATAAATCAATAAGGCAAAATATGATTGAAGAAGCTTATGAAGCCATTCAAGCAATTGATGAAGAGAATGACGAGCATTTAAAAGAAGAATTGGGAGATGTTTTATTACAGGTTCTTTTGCATTCTCAAATTGCACAGGATGAAAACAGTTTCAATATTCAAGATGTTGCAAAAACACTCAACGATAAATTAATCCGCAGACACCCCCATGTTTTTAAAAAAAATGAAAATACGAAAGATACAAAAGAAATTCTTGCAAACTGGGAAAAATTAAAAGCTCAGGAAAAAAAAGAAAGAAAGAAAACCATGGATGGAATTCCTTTACTTCCTTCACTGTTGCGCGCAATGAAAATATCTAAAAAAGCTGTTAGAACAGGGTTTGAATGGAAAAATAAAGATCAGGTGATGGAGTGTTTTGAATCGGAAATAAAAGAATTTAAAAACGCAAAAACCATTAAAGAAAAAGAAGAAGAACTGGGGGACATCTTATTTTCTCTTGTAAATGTGGCGCGATGGGAAAACATAGACCCTGATGCCGCTCTTGAGAGGGCAAATAAAAAATTTATAAAAAGATTTAATTTAATGGAAGAATTATCAAAAAAACCGCTTGGCGACTTAACGTTTGATGAATATGACAAATTATGGCGCGAAGTTAAAGAAAAAATCAAACAAGGAGAATAAAAATTGTCTGATATAGTTTATGCAATTTATGACGGAGAAATTGAAAAAGGCGGAGTTTATAATGTTTTGGCTTCTTTTTTAAGGGG
Source organism: Candidatus Gastranaerophilales bacterium (assembly GCA_944324945.1). GTDB lineage: Bacteria > Cyanobacteriota > Vampirovibrionia > Gastranaerophilales > Gastranaerophilaceae > RUG14156. The sequence goes on along the minus strand of CALUYE010000009.1, from coordinate 16,264 downwards.
ACTTTTAAAAGGGTTTAAAGAGGCAGGTTTAAAAGCGTACAGCTTTGATGAATGTATGAAAAAAAATATCCGTTTTCATGTTGCAATAGGTTTTAATGCGGCAGGGCAGATTTATTGGGATAATGTTTTAAATATGGACGCAATAAGCGTTTTTTGGAGCGTTGATTCGATTTTTTCAAAAAATTCTTTTGTTGTTAGGAAATATCAGGATTTTGAAAATTTTATCTGCTTTAATGTTTCTCCTGCCGATTATGAAGCGGCAAAATACTATATGCCGAAACTAAAATATATGTATATGCCCCATGCAACGGATAAAGATTTATGGAATAAGCGTGAATGTAAAAAAGAGTACGATATTGTTTTATTGTCTTCTTTGTATGATTTTGAAGATAAGCTTGAAAAATTAAAAAATTCTAAAAATAACGAAGTTTTGTACGGTCTTGTAAGCGAATTAATAGAAATTGTTTCAAAAAAACCCAATTCAACATTTTGGGAAATTTATAATATAGTAAAACCTGTTTGTAATCTTAATTTGAATTTAGATGATTATATTCATCTGTTTGATTTCGTAACATCAATAGTCGAACAAAAACAAAAAGTCAAAATGATTCAATCCCTTTCCAATTTAAACGTTAAGGTTTTCGGAAGTAAATTATGGGAAAAATATATTCAAGGAAATGTTGAATACATGGGAAAAGCTGATTTATTTGAAAGTATAGATATTGTAAATAAATCAAAAATCATTCTTCATTGCCAGATTCCGCAGCTTAATTGGGGGCTGCATGAAAGATTTTTAAACGCATCATGTGCGGGTACTTTTTGTCTTGCAAGCAAAACACCATCCATTGAAAAAGAATTCAGCGACAATTTTGCATATTTTAACCATGCAACATTTGATAATATCGAAGAAATTGCAAAATATTATCTTAAAAATGAAGACGAAAGAGAACAAAAGGCGCAAAATGCAAGAGATATAGTTCATAAAAACCATCTTTGGAAAAACAGAGCGCAAGCAATTGATGAACTATTTGCACAATAATAATTTTATATTAAGATAATATTATATTTAAATAGAGACGTGTCCGAGTGGTTTAAGGTGCAGTCCTGGAACGACTGTGTGGGGGAAGCTCCACCAAGGGTTCGAATCCCTTCGTCTCTGTTTTTTTATAAATTACATGCCGAACTAACTTTTAACAGCAAAGGAGAAATGTAATTTAACGACCAGATTGATTTGTACGGATACTTTGATTATTTTGGCTTAGGTCGCTCTGTGAGGGCGTTTTCGGGTCGGAAAATTAAGTTTACCAAAAAAATCAAACTGCCGAAATGGACTTTTTGGGGACTGTACGGATAGATTGATTTTTTCTTAATATAGCTGGGTTTAGCACCGTTTTTAAGGTGTACGGATAGTTTGATTATTTTGGTATAGTCCAGTTGTGCAAGGAATTAAAAAATTAACACAAGGTTTTGGAAATTTTAATGATACAAGAATGACACAAAGCTCGGAAGTGATGTTCTAATACATTTAATTCCGAGCTAATGTGTGTCTGCGATGAAAAACAAAGAATATATAGATATTAATAAAATAGCAGAATTAAAAGGGTTGAAAAGCAATCGTTCATTAAGATTAGTGTAAAGAGACAGTTAGTTTGAGAATTCTCAGACACAAAATGAGAATTTCTTATTTTATATAAAAAAAGTAGGAAAAATTCTAAAACTAAGTGATAAAATTCTCAAAGTAAAAGATAATCATTCTCAATCTTAAAGATAAATTAATTGTAAATATAGACACATAGGTAATTTCTATTAACCTAGCCTTGTTGGATAATATTTAATTATTTATAATTTTAGCAAGGGAATTATGTCTAAAGAAATATGGCTATCAGTAGATGAAGCTTCTCAATTAAGCGAAGAAACTAAAGAGACGGTTAGAAGAAAATGCAAGCGTGGAGAATATGTTGCAGTCTTTGAAAAACAAGGAAAATATAAAAATTATTTTATCTCTTTAGACTCTCTGCCATTAGAATTCAAGCAAAAATATTATAAGCAAAAAGAAGATAATAAAGATTCAAAGTTTTATAAAAAAGCCCCAGTTTGGGCAAAAAAACAAGCAAGTAAATATCTTGAACTTATTGAATTAACTCAAGAGATGAAACATAAAGATATTGTTGAATTTCTTGAAAATTGAAACAGGGAAAACCCTGATAAAAAATCCAGTTATTCTGCATTGTGTAAGGCAAAAGTTAAATTTAAACAATTTGGAAAAGATGCATTATTATCTAAAAAAGGGTTGAAAGATAAAGAATATCGTATAAAACCTGAATATTACGAGTATTATAAAAATCTGTATTTAAGTTCAAATGCCCCTTCAATTTATAATTGTTGGTTTAAAACATTGGTGTATGCAATGGATAAAGATAATGTTGCAGTTGCTAATTTCCCAAGTGAAAAGACTTTTGACAGATACTTGAAAAAAGATGTTAGTCCGGCATTGATTGAGTACTTAAGACATCCTTGCGACAAAGTTTTGGCAAAAGATTTATCAAATCTTGAAACAAATGAATGTTGGTGTGTTGAAAGTTATCAGTTTGAATTTCCTGTCAAATTTAAAAAACAAACTTTTTATCCTTGGATAACAGTAGTAAAAGACCTGAAAACTTCAAAATGGCTAAGTTATTTTGTTTACCATAGCTTGATAGAAATAGACCATATTTTTCAAGCAATTTATTATGCTCTTATAAAATACGGTGCGCCAAAAGAAGTTATTATAAAAAATACAAATTTTCACTCTTACATCAATAGCGTTGGGAAATTAAAGAAAGCAGATATAAAATTTTCTACATTTAGAATAAACGGCGCTATGGCAAGTATAGGTATTAACGCTAAGTTTATTCTGCCTAAAATATTAAACATTAAATCTATAGCAACTGATTTAAAAAATTTAGAAAAGCCAAAAGCTGATATAAATTTATTTGAATTAAAAAATGTTTTAGACGACTATATCGAAAACTCAATTAATAAAAAATATTTTAGGAGCAAAGCACTTGCAGGACTTAATCCGAATAAATTTTGGGATAAAACATATTTACAACAAACTTATCTAGATAAAAATGAATTAAAATTTCTATGCAAAAGAAATGCAAATATGATTGAAATAGGTCGAAACGGTATTTATGATTCAATAACAGGAAAAACCTATTGGTCAAAGAAGGTTGGCTTAAGCACAGGGAAAAAAGTATTTTTCAGACGAGATATCTATTCGGATGACGATATTGCAGTTTATGAAGCACATAACGAGAAATTCTTTGATTTTGCACGGTATATCCCACCAACCCCTGCACTTGCAAAAAATTTGGAAGACAAAGCCATTGTTCAAGATTCTATTAAAAGGAAAAGGTGGGTGCAAAAACAGGTAAAATCATATCTAAAAGGTTTGAAAGAAATCCCGATTGAAGAAAAATTGGGAAATTATAAGGTTGCATATGAGTCTGATAAACAGGAAGATAAGCCCAAATATCGTAATATAATAATAAAAATGACTTCTATGGATAAAGTTGTTAAACAAATTAAAGAACAAGAGCAGCTTGAAAAAGAACGCAATGAGTTGATTTCAAAATTAGCAAAAGATTTAATGTAGTTTTTTTATAGAAATTACATGTCTGCGAATAGAATTTAAAATAGTTATCCGTAACTTCCGACTTTTCTGCCGCATTTGTCGTATTCGGTAATTCTACCTGATGAGTCTTTTTTGAAAGAGTCGACCTTTCTTTCAAATCTGTCATAAGAATCGTAGCCTGAAGTTGTTTGCCTTTATGAACCTGTCTTTTGACCATACCTATCATAAGAAGTAACAGCAAATGCAACATTTGCAAAAAATAACATTAACAATAAAACTAAGATTTTTTTCATTCTTAACCTCATTTATAAATGACAAGAAATAAAATATTTATAAATTATAGCCCTCAAGTTTATTTTTTATGGATTTCCAGTTTTTGCAATGTTTTTCTAATAATTCATAAAACTGTGTATTATGGTTATAATATAAACAATGACTTAATTCGTGATACAAAACATAATTAATACAGATTTTATTTGTTTTTATAAGGTCTATATTAAGAGTTATAATATTTTTACTTTTGTTATAGCTTCCCCAACGTTTTTTGAATTTTCTAATTTTCAAAAGAGGTTTTTTGATGCCATATTTTCTAAAATCTTTAAAACAAAAATCTAACTGTTGTTCAAAGACTTGTGAGGCTTTTTCTTTATACCAATTTTTTAATAAATTTTCTATTTCCAAATTATTACTACAGGAAATTATAAAATAGCCATTTTTTAATTTAACTGACTTTGTTTTTTTATCAATAATATTTTTTAAACGATATTGTTTACCTAAATATAAGTGAGTTTCTCCACTTATAAATTTTGGGAAATAATCAAAATGAAATTTTCCATTAAAAAATTGTTGTTGTTTTGAAATCCATTTTGCTCTCGTTTTTATTTTTGCAAATATTTTTTCAAGAGGTTGTTCAATAGGTGCTTTTACTTGAACGTTTAGTGATGGTAATACATTTATACTTAACGTTTTGCGAGATTCTCGAACTAAATCAAATTTTATGGTTTGTTTTCCATATTCAATTTTTTCTTGCGAACAAATCATGAAGCATACCTTCTTTTTGCTATTTTCATAGATTCATCAATAATATAATCAATATCATCAAAAGTTAAGTCAATATTAGTTAAATCTTTAAATTCAAATAATATATCTTCTATATCATTTATAATTTTATTTTGTAAATCATTATTTTTTATCCAATCTACATATTTATTATTTAATATTACGTTATTAATTTTAATGGCAATATCTGCTGCTACATCTTTAGTGCAATTATATGTTTTAATTTTTTCGTAAATAACTCCAAAAAATGCCTTTGCAACTTCATTGTTTGAGATTATTGCAGGAACATCATCCCCGGATCTTGTTCTTGCCATTGAAAGAATTTCTGTTACCCTATTTAAATATTCATTATCATTTTTTAATCTTTCTCCTTGATCTATTATTTGTTTTGAATATTTTTCGATAGTTTCTTTCAAAAGTTCTGATAACTTTTTATAAAAAATAGGATCATCTTCCCATTTTTCAGAAATTGTTCGAGTTATTCGATAAGCTATTGTATCGGCTTTTGAACGAGGATTACTTTTTTTATCAACTTCTGCCTTAAATTTTTCGACATCAAAAATATCCACAGGTTCTACAACTTGAATTATTTCATCTGACGTTACATAAGTATCAATTAATTTTTGAATTTTTGTTTCATATTCTTTTCGGTCAATTGTTTCAGCATATCTGGATTTTAGAGAAACTCTTAAATTTAAGAAAAATTTTAAATCTTGCTTGTAAGTTATAATTTTACTTTCAGAAGTTTCTTCCAAAAACTTAAAATTACCAAGAGCTAACTGCAAAGTTTTTGCAAAAACATTTAAACGATCGTAAAATTTATCTCTGTCATCTTCAAATTTTAAATGTTGCTCATATGCTTCAATATCATATTTGTTTATTCCATTAAAAAGTTCCCACAAATCTGAATGTTTTTGAGGTAATGTTTTAATTTCATCTTGAGCAGATATTAAAGCATCTTGGATATCTTTTTCATCAAAATCTCCAATATTACTGTATTTTAACAATGCTTCATCCAATTCTGTAAGTAAACCATAATAGTCAATAATTTCACCATAATCTTTTCCTTCTTCAAGTCTATTTACTCTTGCAATAGCTTGTAAAAGTCCATGTTCTTTTAAAGAACGTGCAATATACAATACGGAATTTTTTGGAGCATCAAATCCAGTTAATAATTTATCTACAACAATTAAAATTTCAGGATCAGGTGCATTTTTAAATTGATTAATTATTTGGGTATTATATTCTGTTTCACTACCAAATCTTTCCATCATTCTCTTCCAGAAAATATTCACTTCGCTTGTATTTTCTTCATGAATATCCTCATTGCCTTCTCTGGAATCCGGAGCAGAAATAATTACTTCTGAAGATACCATACCCAATTCATCTAAATATTTTTTGTATTTTAATGCAACAGCTTTCGAAGGTGCTGTAAGTTGTCCTTTAAAACCTGTGCCTTTATATTTATTCTCAAAATGTTGACTAATATCTAAAGCGACATTAGCAATTTTTTGTTCTGCTTCATTTAAGATTTTTCTTGTACTAAATTTTTTCTTTAAATCAGCTTTTTGCTTGTCTGTTAAATCTCTTGAAATAATATCAAAATATTTATCAAGACTTGATTGTGTAACATTTTGGACTGCCAGTCTACTTTCATAATATAAAGGTAAAACTGCTTTATCTTCAACAGCCTGTGTAATCGTATATGGAGTACCAATAATACCACCAAATTTTACAGCTGTACTTTTTTCTTTTTTCATTAACGGTGTTCCTGTAAAACCAATGTAACAAGCATGCGGAAATACTTTTTGCATAAGAGTATTTGCACTTCCATATTGGCTTCGATGACTTTCATCAACAAGGACAAAAATATTTTGAGAATTGTCAATAACTTTTTTCTTGTTTATTGCTGCTTGAAACTTATTAATAACAGTAGTAATTACAGTTTCTTTGTTTTCTGTAATCAAATTAGCTAAATCCTCCCCACTTGTAGCTTTTTTAACATTTTTACCACATGAATGAAAGGTATCAAAAATTTGTTTGTCTAAATCTATTCTATCTGTAACAATAATTACTTTTGGATCAATAATTTGCGGTTCAAGAGAAATAGCTTTTGCAAGCATAACCATCGTTAACGATTTGCCACTACCTTGAGTGTGCCAGATAACTCCCCCTTGCCTGCGGTCTTCTATTATAACTTTTATTCTTTCTAATGTATCCTGTATTGCAAAATATTGCTGATATCGGGCAATTTTTTTTATGCCGGAATCAAATACAATATATTTATAAACTAAATCTAATAATCTATCTTTAGAACACAAAGCATATAATAATTTATCTTGCTCTGTTATAAGTCTGCCTTCAGTTTCGAAATTATCAAAATATTTTCTAACATATTTGAACCTATCAGCAAAAAGTCGGTCTTTTTTATCTTCTGATAATGGCGTATTAATGAGCTTTTGTAAATCTGCTTCTTTTAGCTTTTGTTCTTTCCAAGTTGCCCAGAATTTTTTAGGAGTGCCGGTGGTTGCATATTGAGCCTTATTAGTAGCCAAAGCCAAAAGAATTTGAGAATATTTATATAAATGCGGAATACCATCCTCTTGCTGATTCCTTATATGTTGTGAAATGGCCTGTTCTATAGGTTCTTTCATGTCAGGTCTTTTACATTCAATAACACAAAGAGGAATCCCATTTACAAATAACACAATATCTGGACGATATTTCTTATCACTTGCAGTCCTACTTACTTCAAATTCTTCTGCAACATGATATACATTATTTTCAGGATTTTCCCAATCTATATAATTTATTGTAAAACTTTTACGGTCACTGCCGATTGCTTCTTCAAAACTTTTACCTAAAGTAAGCAAATCATAAACTTTGGAATTTGTCGTAATCAAGCCATCAAACATAGTGATATTTTTTAAAGCATCAATTGCTCCGCGAATATTTGCAGGAGAAAACGGATAAACTTTACCTTTAAAATTTATCTCATTCATTTGCATAAGCTGTCGTTCTAAAATATCTTCCAGAATAACATTACTTAATTTCCCTTGACGTTCTTTTAAAACCTCGTCAGGTGTTAAATATGTATATCCCAAATTTTGCAACAGCTGCAAAGCAGGTATCTGAGATATATGATCTTCTATGAATGATGGTGTTTGCATTAATCTTCCTCTGTTGTATCTTCTTCATCTAAAAATGCTGGTAATTGTAGTATAGAACCATTATTAGCAATTTCTTTTGCTAAGTTACTAATATTATTATTTAAACTTTGTACTTCTTCTTTTAATTTTTCAATTTCTACATTTGGGGAATTTTCAGATTCTTCTTCGTTATTTGATTCACTGTATTCAAAGTTATAACTTATATTTACTTGATAGCCATTATCAATTTTAGCAAACATTTTTTGTAAAGATATTTTTAAGTTATTTTTTAGTTCATTCTTTCTAATTCTATCTGCTTTTTGATAATTCTTTAAAACAGAATTTGTTATGTTATCTATATTTTTTTCCAATAAATTAGACAAGTGTTTTTCTGAATCTTCAACAACTTTTTGTGGAAAATTTTGTTCTTTGAGTTGTTGACATGTTTGACGAATTTCCATATAACTTTTAAAAATTTTAAGAACTTCATTAATGGTAGATGCTATTAGCGTAATTAAACCACATGTAGCAGTTAAATATATAATAAAATTACTTGATGAAATAGTAGATAACTTATAATTTTCATTCTCACCTGATATTTCTAATAATACATTCATAAAACATTGAAAGGTATTTATATCTTTATAAAATAGTTTCAAATCTCCATCAATGATCTCTTTAGGGAACATAAAAGCAATTTCGCCCTCATTTTCATTAAGAATAGTTTCATTTTCAATATTCAAAGCTTTGAATGATGTCGATAATTGTTTAATATTTCTAATAAAATTACTATAGCTAGCCCATAATTGATCGATATCTTTTTTTGCTTCAACTGGAGTCATTTGATTTTGTTCTAATATTTGCTTAATATTTTGTATCATATATAAGCCAAGAATATTTTTTCCCCCCATGCTATCTATATTATTTTGATCTAAATAACTCATTGAATTATAAATACTATTTTGAAGAGCCTCAAATAATTCTTTTTTAGCCGTAATAAATTCGGTTTGGTACTGAGGAACATGGGAATTTTGAGAGAAAGTTGTTAATTTATTATTAAAATTTTCAAAAATATTTGAAATTTCATTTTCTTTATCATCTTGAATTAATAATTCTGCATATTGTGCAAGTTTTTCAGCATTCATCTTTTTCTCCTTTCTATATCTTTACTCTAATTTCGCCGGTGAGGAGTTTTTGCATTAGACCTTTTTTCTGCTGTTTCAGCATTTCAAGTTTTTTATCTAACAATCTTATTTCCTCATCACAATTGCTTAATACTTTTGCTATTTTTTGTTGTTCATCAATAGGAGGGTATGGAATTTTTACGCTGCTTAAATCTGAATATGAAATTTGCTTACCATCTCTAATGCCGATAACTGAAATGGATAAATATTTTTCAATAAATCTATAAGATTTGAAAAAATATTTGTAAAAGTCTTTATTTATTTCCATTATACTTTTTAATACCGTATATGCGGGGCTCAATATTCCTCGATAGTTCGAATATTCGATACCCCCTTGAAATGAACGTAAACTTATAACGAAATCACCAATATCTATTAATTTATAACCAGATAAAGTTCCATCTGGCGACATAACTTTACTATTCAACATGTCTCTTGGTATAACACCATTTTCTTGTGTAGCAGATAATAATCTTTCATCTGGACAATTTTTTTTGCAATAATCTTTAAAAATACTATCAAATCTCAATAATTGCCAAGATTTTTTTTCATTAAAAAGCATTTGTTCCAAAGCTTTTTTGTGCAGCTGTTTTTTTTCTAACAGTTTTTCTAAAACTTCTATCCCATTATCCCAACAAGATAATACTTCCGCTATCTTTTCTTGCTCAATAATTGGAGGAAAAGTTATCATTGTTTCATATATAGGTTTTTGTGAAATAAGAGGTTGACCACTCTTACTCCTTAACTTATTTAGATTTTGTTTTAATAATTGATAATACATAAAATTAAAATTAAAATTAATTTTAAGCGAATTTATAAATAGAGCGTTATCTGTTACCCAATAGCCATCTGAATTAGATATCAAATATACGCAACCACATTTTTCCCCTACTCTACCTATTAAAATGGTATCATTTTTTAGAAATAAAACATCAGTATAACCAATAATTCCATTACCGCCATATATTGGATATTTATATGCAATATCTTTAAAAAAAGAAACAGCTTGTGGCTTTGTTATTCCACTTGTTAATGTAAAACAATTCTCTAACCTGACAATTTCCCAATCTTCAGGAATCCAGCCTAGTTTTGTTTTTTTATATCCGATTTTATTTGCGTTTTTATCTGTCATTTTTATACCTTGCTTCAATTATATAGTCATAGATTTGAAAAATATATTCTGCCATTTTTTTGCTTTCTTTCCAATGACAATGAAGTTTCCCTCCACCTAACCTTTTGTAGTAGTAGCATTTTTGTTCATTGTGAACGATATTTTCTACATATTTTAATTTTTCTTGTAATTCTTTTTCTTGAAAATTACTACTACCAATTGCAAACAAAAAGCTCCAATATGCTTTAAATAATCTATCATTAAGACTGCCTGTTTCTGTGGCAAGAATTTTTACTGCTTCATAAAATCTGTTATACAAAGAGAAATCTTTCTTTATATCAATATACATTGGCATACTATTGCACCTCCTTTTTTACAGGAGCAAATTCTGCATTGTTTTTTACTATTCCATAATTTGCATTACCTAATACAATTTCTAATTCTGACACAAAAGTTAAAAAATCTTTTATTGCAGTAAATTTTGCATCTCTTGTTTGTGCAGGAGTATTAATATAATTTAAAATAAATAAGCATAATTTTTTATATTTTTCTAAATCTTTATTATTTAAAAGAAATGCAAAGTTACTCGTATTTGACGATAGCCAATTTCGGATGTTTTTTGCATCTTCAACTTCACCTAGAAATTTTGCTGCAACTTCATCAAGACGATTAGCTAACTCCAATCGTTTCAGGCGTATATTTTGCAGGTTCTGTTGATGACTTAGCCAGCATTGAACTCCGGCAAAAGCTGCAACCGCTATTGCACACATCCATTCTGCATTCTGTTGTAAAAGTCTCAATATTGCCATTATTTCACCTTATTTTTTATAAATTTCCCAATTTTGTTGAATAAATGTTCTTATACCTATTGCAGGGTTATATAAGGGATATAATTTACTGTATTCTTTTTCTGATTCTATAAAATCAGCAGATTTTATTATATCGGTATATTTAACCAAATATAAAAAGCCTATTGAAGCTGAGCGAGATTGACCTTGATTACAATGAACTAGAACTTTCAAATTCTTTGTTAAATTATCATTTATAAAAATTAAAGCACTATCAATAATTTCTTTTGAAATATATTCTGGATTGTCCACATCAACAAGGTTTAATATCAGCCTGTTTCTCCTTTTTGCAATTAAATACTCAGGATGTTTTTTATCAGCCGCTCTACCTTTATAACCTAATGCTTGGCGATGATAAGGCTCTTTGCAAGCTTGTACTATTGCCCAACCTTCCTGAAATTTTACATTTCGTTCGTAATCATCTTGATTTCCTATGTATAAATTTGTTAAAATTTCTATCATATTATTGCTTATCATTTTGGGTTATTCTTTTTATTTCTTCAATATCTTTTGCAAACTCAATATCAGAGTCTATGATTTCTTGCAGTCTGCGTTTTTCATCATATTTATGATATTCATTTTTTGCTTTTTTCTCTGCTAATTCCTTGGAAATTTTACCTTTGTGAGTCAAAATTTCCATTTCATTAAGATTCAACAATGCATCAAGTTTTTTTGCCCAATCTACCATTTTCATTGGAATTCGTCGTTGTGCTTGGAGTTCTGCATAATCAAGATACATAACTGTTAGTCTATCCAATTTATCCATTTCTTCTTTTGAGAGGTAGTTTTTAGCAATTACTACATCAGGTGCAAGGATTTTTTGACCATTCCAAGCGGTCAGTCCCATATTAACTTTCTTAGCATCTGCTCGAGAATGAATTATTTCTGCTGCAGTCTGCCCTGTTACTGCCCAAAGCATCTTATTTTGAACCATTGCAAAAAAATCTCTGGTAACATCGGCCGTCTTATCATAGTCAACACTTGTTGAGTAAATATCTCGAATTTTTGCATAAAAACGTTTTTCACTTGCACGAATTTCACGGATTTCTTGTAATAATTTTTCAAAATAATCTTTACCTTCAGGATTTTTCAAGTATTCCTTATTAATTGCATAACCTTTGATTAAATATTCTTTAAGTCTTTGAGTTGCCCATTGTCTAAATTGCGTACCTCTTAACGATTTTACCCTATAACCGACGGAGATAATCATATCTAAACTATAAAAGTTTGTATCATAGTTTTTTCCATCACTTGCAGTTATCCGGAATTTCCGGATAACTGAATTGTCCTGTGGTAACTCGCCTTCAGCAAAAACATTATGAATATGTTCATTAATAGTTCTTACATCCTTTTGAAATAATTCAGCCATTAATTTTTGAGAAAGCCATACTGTTTCATCTATTAATCTTACTTGAATTTGCTTTTCACCGTCAGGAGTTGTATATATTAAGAATTCACCTAATGAATTTTCTGTATTGGTAAGACTTGAGTCTATTTCTTCAGGTAATTTTTTTTCGTTATCTTTATCCATCTAGTCCGAGCTCCTTTAGATATCCTTGCATCTTCTTTTGAACATCTGCAAGTTGCTTTTCAAGTTCATCAATTTCTTTTTGTGTAGCTTGAATATCAATTTCCTCCTCTTCCTCAAAGGTATCAACATAGCGAGGAATATTCAGATTATATTCATTTTCCTTTATTTCATCTAAAGTCGCTACATAAGAATATTTATCAATTGTTACACGTTTTTTATAGGTATCAACAATTTTTTTGATGTCGCAATCCCTTAAAATATTTTGATTTTTACCTGATTCATATTCTCTGCTTGCATCTATAAACAGAATATCGTGTGATCTTCTATTTTTTTTGAATATCAATATTGCAGCAGGGATTCCGGTACCGAAAAACAAATTTTGAGGAAGCCCAATTACTGCATCTAGGCAATTATCTTGTTCAATAAAATGTCGTCTTATTTTTCCTTCAGAGCCTTCTCTAAATAAGACACCATGAGGAACTACAACCCCAACTTTTCCGCCATCTGCAACAGCGGTTTCAATCATGTGAGAGATGAAAGCATAGTCGCCTCTGTTTTTTGGGGGAACGCCTCTCCAAAAACGATTGTATTTATCTGATGATGCGACTTCTGCTCCCCATTTATCTAATGAAAATGGAGGGTTTGCAACAACAACATCAAATTTCATTGTTGTATCTCCCTCTATTAGCTTGGGGTTGTTTAAAGTGTCACCCCATTCAATTCTTGCATTGTCTTTGCTGTGCAAGAACATGTTCATTTTACATAATGCCCAAGTACTACCGTTACTTTCTTGGCCATATAATGAGTAATTATCAGAACCGACTTCATTTGCGGCTTTAATTAACAAAGAGCCTGAACCACAAGCAGGGTCGCAAATTCTATCACCTGCCTTGGGTTCTACTAGTTTGGATAGAAGTATAGAAACTTCCGGCGGCGTATAAAATTCTCCACCTTTTTTCCCTGCATTTGCTGCGAATTTAGCAATTAAATATTCATATACATTTCCAATAATATCAGCATTACCGACTTTAGAGGGTCTTAAATCTAATATTGGATTAGCAAAATCTTCTATTAAATTTTTGAGTCGGACATTTCTTTCTTTTGTTTCACCAAGTTGCATGTCAGAATTAAAGTCAATATTTCTAAAAACTCCTTCTAGTTTAACTTTATTGTCTTCTTCAATTTTTTCTAATGCTTGATTTATAAGTTGTCCAATTTGATTATCATTTCTATGAGCATATAAATAATCATAAGTACAAATTTCATCTAATTTAAAACGTTCTCTTTCTAAACGGCGCTGAATCCTTTCTTCATTATCGCCAAACTCTTTTTTTAATTCCTCATATTTATCTTTCCATACATCACTAATATATTTTATAAATAAAAAGACTAGTATATAGTTTTTGTATTCAGACGGATCTACGACACCTCTAAAAGTGTCACATGCTTTCCATACAATGTTATTGATTTCATCTTGGTTTATTGTAGTCATTTGATTCTCCTAATATTTTTGTAACTCTTGTTTTATAATCGCCTGAGATAATATAAACCGTTTTTCAGCAATTATTAAGTGTAATTCTTTGATTTGTTTTGTACATTCTTCTATACCAGCAATTAATTTTTGTTGTTTAAGGGGAATTAACGGGACTTTTAAAGCTTCTAGCGTTGCTTTACTAACATTTGCGATAGTTGTACCAGTTATTTGTCCAGAATTCATAGAAAAATACTTTTTTGCAGCAATACTATTAAGCCAAGTGCATATGTATTCTGGTAAATATCTGTTATCATTAATTCGAATAATATGACAGGATGATGTAACTGTTGCATTCTCTGGAATACTACTAACAACAACTGCGTTGTTAGTTAACCCTTTTGCTTTAAATAGAATATCATTGGGTTTGATAATTTCATCATTTTTCATATCTTTTGCTACAACTTTTTTGCAGTCATCTTTGCAAAGATGAACTAATCCTGTTGTAGATATGGCATCCATATTTAGGAGATTGACGTCTCCATGTGGAGAATATTCTATTTTACTTCTAAATACATGACCTGTTATAATGTATGAGATACTGTTTAATGCATGTTCCATGTTACACCTATGTTTATTTTGTAGTAAGTAATGATACTCATAATTTTATTATTTCAAAGATTTTTCTATTTGTCAATGGATATTTTGTAGTAAGTATATATACTCACACTTTATTCTTTTTTTATTTTGTTGCAAAAGGTTTACATTAGAGCCTTTTATGGAAATGGTATAAAAATTTAAAATATTAAGAACTGTAACAAAATGTTGAAATATTACATATCAAGAGTGATGAATACGACACCTGAAAAAGGAGGTCGTATGAGTAAAAATAAGAAATACAAGATTAAACAAAAAGATTTTAGGAAGTTGGAAAAACTAGCTGAAAGAATTTATAATACAGTTGTTGTTATTGATTATTTCTGTCAAAAGCAACAAGAATATGAGGAGCTTAGAAACATTACACCAATTATTGAAAATCTAAGGCGCGATTCCGATAAATTAAATGTTTATTTCATAAATTATCCGGAAGGTTTTTAAATACAATCAAATGTTGTTTAAAAGCTGTTTAAAAATGGTTTTATGGGCAAGTAAATGTGCTTTGTAATAAAATCCTGTGTCCAACAACATAAAGTGTCTTAGAAACGATTTTAACGAGCTTTGTTATGTAGCAGTGTCCAGCCCTAAAATTTCTCCTTGAATTTGTTTTATTGTCTTTGATGATATATTAGTATTTTTAACGGCATTAGCTGCCTTAGATTTCGCTACTGAATCCTCGTATTCTTTTACTAATTTAATTAACGGCAACAGTTTTGATATGACAAAAAGTCTTCCTGTATCAATTTTTATACCCTTCTCGATATATTTTCTTATTGATAAAATCAGCTTTTTGGCAAATAAATATAACTCTTGATGAAAAGATATGCTGTTTTGTCTAAAATCATCTCTTAATTGTTTCCAGCCTTCAGCTTGTTTCCATCTGCGGATTGTTCTTTCGCTAATATTTAACTTTCTTGCAAGCTCTTCTTGTGTCATATAACCTTTAATAAAAAGTATTTTTGCTTGTTCTTTTAATTTATCGTTCATCATAAAAACTCCTTTCTTCAATAAAATTCTCTCGCTACTACACATTAACTCGTTTTTATGGCTTTTCAAGTACCTGCAAGAAAAATTTGTGTCTGAATGATACGTTTTAAAAGAGTTTGCTTGATATTTTGCTAATTAAGAGTAATTAATGTCATTGCTATAAATGAATATAAGGGTTAGCAATGATTGAATTAGGCAAAAAATATAAACTTAAAAAGATTAAAGGTTTTGAAAACTCTGATAATGAGTATTACAAAGTAATTGGCTTCTACAACTTCGACACTGTAATTTGTGAAAACGCCTACAGAGAAAGATTTGTATTTATGAAAGAGTTTTTAATAGACCCACAAAAGCCTGATGATATCTATTCAGATTTAATACTTGAAAGGAATAAATAATGACAGAAAAAGATTATCACTTATATGGAACAAAGGTTTTAAACTTAAAGACTCAAGAAATCGGCTTACTAATTTGTATTTGGAAAAACAAGTTTGCTGATGCTGAGATAGATTACGCAACTTGCGTTGATAAGCAAGGCAAAAGGTACAATATAGAGCTTGATAATATAAGAGGGTTTGAAGATGATTTTTGCAAAGCGAACAGTTGAACCTTTGGTGAAACTTGTGAGCCTGTATCTGAAATGGAGCGTAG
>CALUYE010000008.1 GCA_944324945.1 Candidatus Gastranaerophilales bacterium | reverse complement strand
TTGCTTATATTATTGTTTATATTATTACTATTATTACCATAATATCTTTTTTTTAAATCAATCAACTCTTTTTTATTATTCACAACTACACCTCTCAATATTCTTTCTCATATTAGGAGGACAATCCCCTCCGCATGTTACGCATGATTCTTCTCCATAGCATAAGGTACACTCCAGTCCATACTCATTTTTAAAATTCTCACTGCATTCAAGTGATGTTATTAATAATCCCGAATTAGATACCACAGGAGTTTCTGATGCAAACCTAGACGTTATCACAGGCACAAACACAGCCAACATTACTGATATTGCAACAAGTGCAAATGTGAGTTCTATTAGGGAGAAGGCGGGTGTTGCTTTTTGCATTTAGTATTCCTTTTTTGGTTGTCATTTTAATTAAGATAATATTAATAATTTTTACTGGATATTATCCAGTAAAATAATAACATAAAATCTTGTAATCTATCAAGTATGGAAGAGGTTATTTTTTATAGAAATATCGGGAAAAAAATTAAAACGCTTAGAGAACAGGCAGGTTTGACGCAGGAGAAGCTTGCTGAAAAATCAGGGATTAGTCTTGATTATTTGGGTAAAATTGAAGTTTGTATTAATAAACCGGGGCTTAAGACAATTTTAAAAATTGCGAATGCACTAAAGATTGAACCGTTTAAAATATTGAAATTTTAAATCAGTGTTTTATTATTAATAGTTTATGTTAAAATTATTTTGTGAAAAATATTTTTAGAATTACTATTACATTTTTGCTTTTTTTTGTGTTTTCAAGCGCGCATGCTCTTGAAAATATGCCTTTGCAAAATCAAAATTCGTCTTTGATGATAATTGAAGCAAATGCTTGCGAAAACAGTATTGAAGATACTAAAAATAATCAGACAAATCTTTTTTTGGTTTCTAAAAATGAAAGAAATTTACAATTCAGTAATTTAAAAAATAATCAGAATTTTTTAAACGGGGATATAAACAACAGAAATAAAAAAAATTATTCCTTATGTAATATTGAATCAAGAAATAACTATTTAAGTTTTTTAAAATCTCCAAAGTTTGCAATAAAAAATGCAATATACGCCAGAGCTCCTTAGAAATTTAACTATATAAATTATATACAGTTAAATAGTTATAGGAGAATAAACAATGAGTTTAGAATTATTAAACACAGGCTGTGTTATTATGGTAATCGGCATGGGAGTTGTATTTTTCTTCCTTACCATAATGATTTTTGCAATGGATTTAGGTTCGTTTATTATAAGAAAATTAAATAAAATTTTTCCTGAAGAAGTAATTGAAACACAACCCAAAAAAAAGAAAAAAGTTCAAGATGATACAGAAGTTGCAATAGCTGTTGCAGCAGCAATACAAAGGAGCACTTTATGATAGATTTTGTTTCAAATAATGCGGTTGCGGTTTCTGCAACATTGCTTATTGTTGCTTATTTTTTCATTGCGCTTGAAAAAATCCCTAAAGTAACAATAGCGCTTGTGGGTGCTGTTATAACCATTCTTTTGGGGCTTGTAAGCCAGGTTAAAAGCCTTGATAGCGGGGCGATAAATCCTGCTTATTTTATTAACTATATTGATTTTAACGTAATATTTTTGCTTGTTGCAATGATGATTATAGTTAATATAACAACAAGAAGCGGGGTGTTTGGCTGGCTTGCAAACGAGCTTTTAAAATTTACAAAAGGCAGACCCGTGTTTATTTTATGCGCACTTGGCATTTTTACCGCTGTTGTCAGTGCATTTTTGGATAACGTTACGACCGTTATATTAATTATGCCTATTACTTTCTTTGCGGCTAAGAAGTTGGATATTAACCCTATACCTTTCCTTTTAACGGAAGTTTTTGCTTCTAATATCGGTGGTACGGCTACTTTAATCGGGGATCCTCCCAATATTATCATCGGAAGTGCAGGTAAATTAACTTTTAATGATTTTTTAATTAATTTAACTCCTGTTGTATCGGTTATTTTAATTGCGTCTGTTGCTTTTTTGGCTGTTATTTTCAGAAACAAATTAAAAGCAACACCCGAGAAAATGGCAGAAGTTGCAAGTATTGATAATTCTAAAACAATAACGGATAAAACCTTAATGATTCGTTCGTTGACTGTTTTAGCTTTAGTTATTTTGGGTTTTGTAACCCATGATAAAACACATATTGAAACATCAATAATAGCCATGGCAGGCGCAAGCTTTTTGCTTTTGTTTGAAAAACCGACCGAGATTTTAAGAGATGTTGAATGGAATACTATTTTCTTCTTTATCGGTTTATTTATAATCATAGGCGGGCTTGAAGCGTCAGGCGGCATAAAATTAATGGCCCAATGGATACTTGATGTTACACAAGGCTCACGAGAATTAACTTCGATGATTATTCTATGGGCATCAGGTATTATTTCAGGGGTAATTGATAATATTCCTTATACTGCAACAATGTCTCCCATGATTTTAGAAATTGAAAAAACCATGGGACAGGCTTATGCTGTTCCTTTATGGTGGTGTTTATCACTGGGTGCATGTTTAGGCGGCAATATGACAATTATAGGTGCTGCAGCAAATGTTATAACTTCTGAAAATGCAGCTAAAGAAGGCCATCCGATATCATTTATGCAATTTATGAAATATGGTGTTGGAGTAGTATTCATTTCTCTTGCTTTAAGTACCGTATATGTTTATTTCAGATATTTAAAATAAATATATATAACATAAAAAAAGATGAGGTTTTTTATGCCTCATCTTTTTAAATATTTAATAATCCTTAATTAAAGAGATTTTTCAAATATTTCTTTAACCGCTTCTTTTGTAGCGTTTGTGGGTGCTATTGATAATAAACCGTCTAATGAAGGAGTGGTGAAAGCTAAATTAACAAGTTTATCGATGTCGCCTTCATTAAATCCTTCGTCTTTTAATTTATTCGGTACGCCAACTGATTTTAACCATTCATAAACCATATTTGATGCTTCATTTGCGCTTGTTGATTCGTTTATTTGAGGTGCAATCGGTTTTAGAATATAGGCAAGAGTTTGTTTTTTAGCTTCCCAGATATTTTCAACAACGGCAGGTAGTAACATTGCAAGTCCAAGACCGTGGGATAGTTCGTGTTTTACTGCTGATAGCGGATGTTCAAGAGCATGGGTATAGTGTAATAATCCGTTATCAAAACATACACCACCCATCATTGCAGCGTATGCAAGATAGTATCTTGCTTCTAGGTCTTGCGGGTTTTGGTTTGCTTTCGGTAAATATTTTGCAACCATTGAAATTACTTCATGTGCAAGACAAATTGTATAAGGAGAAGCAACTTTGCTTGTTGCGGCTTCAACAACGTGGTTTAGAGCGTCAATTGAAACGTATTTTGTTTGTTTTTCGGATAATTTTGTCATTAAAGCAGGATCATCAATAGCATACATCGGATAGATGCAATCATAAGCTATTGCAGGTTTATAATCTTTTTCAACTATTGTTGCAACTGCAAATCTGTTTGTTTCGGTACCTGTTCCATGGGTTAAATTGATTGCAACAATAGGAACCGCTTCTTTTGGAGTGAATTTAAATTCGTATAAGTCGTTTGCATTGTATTGAGGGTATTTTAACAATATTGCAACCGATTTACCGGCATCTGTCGGGGAGCCTCCGCCAATTGCAATTACTGCTTGAGCGTTAAAGTCTTTTGCGATTTTAGTTGCTTCGTTAATTGCTTCGTTTGTCGGGTTTGGCGTAACTTTATCATAGTTAACGTATTCGATGTTGTTGTTTTTAAGTGCTTTTTCAACATAATCCCACGCGCCTGTTGATTTATAGGCGTTTCTTCCCGACATTACGATTAATTTTTTAATACCTTTTGAATTTAAGTCTTTTGCGATATCTTCAATTTTTTTAATTGCACCGACACCGAAATAAACGCAGGTTCTTGTTCTTATTTCTTTAACTTCATTGATGTTAATGTCTTTTTCCCACATACAATAAACTCCTTTTTGAACTCTATAACCTACTTTATTGTAGCACATTTTTTTGATATAATATATGTTTGTTATCGTAAAAAGGAAGAAAGATGGAAGATAATACAAAGAAAATTAAAAGCGCAATAAGAGATATTGCTGATTTTCCAAAAAAAGGAATAATCTTTAGAGATATCACAACGGCAATTAAAGATAAAGATGTTTTAAAGATAATAATTGATGAATTATATGAAAAATTTAAAGATAAAAAAATAGACTACATTGCAGGAATTGAAGCGCGCGGGTTTATTTTTGGCATGCCTTTGGCGTATAAATTAAATTGCGGGTTTATTCCGATCAGAAAACCAAATAAGCTCCCTGCGGAAGTAATTTCTCAAAGCTATGATCTTGAATACGGAAGTGATAAAATTGAAATTCATAAAGATGCACTTAAAAAAGATGATAGAGTATTAATTGTTGATGATCTTCTTGCAACGGGCGGAACGGCGCAGGCTGCGGTAAAGTTGATTTCAAAAGTTGCAAATACGGTTGGAGTTGCTTTTGTAATTGAGCTTGAAGATTTAAAAGGAAGAGATAAATTCGATGATGATATTGAAGTTGTTTCTCTTGTGAAATATTAATTTTTTAAAGGTAAATTTAAGTTTATAAATTTACCTTTTTTAATTTTTTTGATAAAATTTTCTTAAATTAAGATAAGCGGAGAGATATTGGGCTAAGAGATAATGAAAGAAAGAATAGCTTTATTGATTATAATTTCATTTCTTATTGCCTTTTTAATAATTTTTCAAAATTATTTTGATACCGTATGGGCAATTATTCTTTTGATAGGATTTATGCTTCTTTATACATTCTATATGTATTGCGCTATGAAATACAGAAAAAGAATATTAAAGAAAAAACCTCCCGTTATAAATTATAATTACCATCCTTTTGTAAGTATTATGATACCCGCTCATAACGAAGAAGAAGTTATTGAGGAAACGGCTAAAAATATTTTAGAGCTTGAATATAAAGATTTTGAAATTATTTTAATTGATGACAGGAGCGAAGATAATACTGCTCAGATAATTCTAAATCTTGAAAAACAGTATAAGAATATAAAAGCCTTGATACGAAAAAAAGATGCAACCCCCGGAAAATCAGCCGTTTTAAATGATGCTTTTAAAATAGCCAAAGGGGATGCCGTTTTGGTTTTTGATGCCGATGCTAAAGTCGAAAAAGATTTTTTGAATAAAATGATACCTGCTCTTGAGCCTGCTGATGTGGGAGCTGTTCAGGCGCAGAAGGTTATAATTAATGCAAAACAAAATTTCTTAACGCGCTGTCAGTATAGCGAATTTATTTTGGATACCCACATGCAGGCAGGTAGAGACGCTGTTAGAGGAGCGGTTGAATTAAGAGGTAACGGAGAATTAATCAAAAGAAGAGCGCTTGAGAGCATAAACGGATGGAATGAAGAGACCATAGTTGATGATCTTGATATGTCAACAAGGCTTCATGTAAAAGGATGGGATATTCGTTTTTTGCCTGATGTGAAAGTGTATGAAGAAGGAGTAATTGATTTTAAATCTTTAATAAGACAGAGAAGAAGATGGGTTGAAGGTTCGATTAGACGATATTTAGAATACATGGGGGCAGTTTTTACATCATCCGATATGTCTTTAAGAGTCGGTTTTGATTTAATTGCTTATGTTACTGAGTTTTTGCTTCCTTTTTGGTTGATAGCAGAGATTTTCATTCAGGCTTTTCATTTTGTTAAAGGTTATGAAAATTGTATCTTATCTTCAATTATTATGGTAATTGCAACGGGAATATTTTTCACATGCGGTTTTATATACAGTCTTAGAAAGTATGCGGATTATAATTTTTCAAAAGCATTGTGGCAATCTGTATTAACTTCAATATATTTTATTGTAATATGGTTTCCGATTGCCATGTTTATTATTTTTAAAATAATATTTACCAAAAAAACCATGGATTGGGGAAAAACAAAACACGGGGTAACAAACGTTACTTTGGGAGATGTGGCATAATGGATAATTACGATTTTCATTTTATTGCAATAGGCGGCGTGGGGCAGAGTGCTTTAGCAAAAATTTTATTAAAGATGGGCTATAAAGTTTCAGGTTCCGATATAACCGAGAGTAAATATTTAAGGCTTGTTGAGAAATTAGGGGCTGGAGTTTATATAGGGCATAAAAAAGAAAATATAAAAGGAACGCCAAAAGTTGTTATTTCATCTGCAATTAAAGAAGATAACCCCGAGCTTATTGAAGCAAAGAGATTGAATCTTGAAATTATTCACAGAAGCGATTGTTTAAAATATATATCTGAAATTTTTGATAAATTTATCGGTATTGCAGGTACGCACGGTAAAACAACAACAAGCGGCATGGTTAGTTTTATTCTTGAGAAAATGAAAGAAAATCCTGCTTATGCGATAGGCGGAATAATACCTGAATTAAACACAAATGCAAATGCAGATAAAAATTCAAAATATTTCATAGCTGAACTTGATGAATCAGACGGCACAATAGCAAAATATTGTCCTGATTATCTTGTTATTAACAATTTAGAAGCAGATCATATGGATTTTTATAAAAACGGTTTAGCGGATATTATTTCCGTTTTTGAAAAAACTGCCGAAAACATGCTTCAAAAAGATAATTCTAAGATTTTTATAAATATTGATAACAAGGGATGTCTTGAATTTTTAAAAAATACGAAATTTAAAAACATAACAACGTATTCTATTAATTCAAAAAGTGATTATTGCGCTAAAAATATAGTATTTAGCGAATTATCTTCATCTTTTGATGTTTATTGTAAGGATAAATTGTTAGGTAAAATAAATCTTGTAATCCCCGGGCTTCATAATATTTATAATGCTCTTGCGGTTGTTTGTCTGTTGGATGGTTTAGGGTTTGAATTTGGTTCATATTATAAATATTTCAGTGAATTTACAGGCATGGGAAGAAGATTTCAGCTTGTTTGCGACATTAAGGGTATTAAAATAATAGATGATTATGCGCATCATCCTTCGGAAATTAAATCAACCCTTGATGCAATTAAAGATATCAAAAGAAGAAAAACAGTAATTTTCCAACCCCACAGATATACAAGATTAAAAGCTTTGTGGAGCGAATTTTTGGATTGCTTTAACGGTATTGATAAGCTTTATATACTTGATGTTTTTTCTGCGGGCGATAAAAAAGATGAAACATATAATTCTTTAAATTTTTGTATTGAAACAGTAAAAAAAGGAATTGATGCTGAATATATTGAAGGTGATATAAATACCTGCGCGGAAAAAATTGCGCCTGAATTAAAAAAAGGCGATATAGTTTTAACGCTTGGTGCCGGAGATATTACAAAAATAGGCGGTGTAATTAATGATTTGCTCTCAAAATGAAGTAAAATTGTATAAAGATTTTCATTTAACAAACTATAATACGCTAAAAATAGATTCTATTGCGGATTATTTTTACATACCCGATAATTATGGCGAGATGATAACTCTTTTTAAAAAATATAAAGAAGAGGCTCCCGTTGTGATAGGTAACGGTTCCAATGTTTTATTTTCTTCAAAAGGGGTTAAAACGCCTGTTATATATACTGGAGGAATAAAATCATACATTTGTCTTGATAAATTTATAAATGTCGAAGCAGGGTTTAAAACGCAGACATTATCTAAACTGGCGCTTGAAAAGAAACTGTCGGGGTTTGAATTTTTAATAGGCATTCCGGCGACTTTAGGAGGCGCTATATATATGAATGCGGGTGCTCATAATCAAACAATAAGTGATTGTTTAAAGAGTGTTAAGGTGTATGATTATCAAAAAAATAAGGTTTTACATCTTAAAAAAGAAGAGTTGAATTTTTCATACAGGCATTCTGTTTTTATGGAAAAACCATATATTTTACTGAGCGCTAAATTTGAATTAAAAAGAGGAAAAAAAGAAGAAATTAAAGCAAGAATGGATGAAAATTTAATTTTCAGAAAGAACAGACAGCCCAATTTAGCTTTGCCAAACGCAGGTTCTGTTTTTAAAAACCCTAAAAACAGTACTTTAAGTGCAGGTGCTTTGATTGATAAATGCGGTTTAAGGGGGTTTGAACTCGGCGGGTGTAAGGTTTGGGAAAATCATTGTAATTTTATAATAAATAAGGGGGGAGCTACTTCTCTTGATTATACAAGAATTGTGTTTGAAATTTATACAAAAGTAAAAGAAAAATTTAACATAGAATTAACGCCTGAAATTATATATATAGGCGAGATGACAAAGGAAGAAGAAGAAAAATGGAAAATATTAAAAAAATAAATAAAAATTCAAAAATAGCGGTTTTATGCGGAGGGCTTTCAAATGAAAGAGAGGTTTCTCTGCGCTCAGGCAGGAATGTTTTTAAAGCGTTAATTGATTTAGGTTATAAAGACGTAACGTTGATTGATGTTGATAGAAATATTTCAAGTGTCCTGTGCGAAAACAAAATAGAATTTGCAATAAATGTTTTACATGGAAGATATGGAGAAGATGGCTGTATTCAGGGCGTTTTGGAATTTTTAAACATTTCTTATTCGGGATGCGGGGTAAAATCAAGCGCAATTTGCATGGATAAAATTATGACAAAAAGAATTTTATCAACAGATAAAGAAATTCCTTTAATTAAATCCGTAAACGTAAATTCCTCAAATTACAAAGAAAAAATAAAAGAACTTAATTTTCCCGTTATAATTAAACCTGCATGTGAAGGCTCTTCAATCGGAATGACAAAAGTTGATTCAATTAATGAATTAGATGCTGCAATGGATGCAGCGCTTAAGTGCGACAAAGAAATTTTAATTGAAGAATATCTTCAGGGTGAATCGGCAACGGTGGGCGTATTAGAAAAAATTAACGATAAAGGCGAAAGAGAAATTTTTGCAACGGATATTTTAGCCTTTAAAACAAAGACACAATGGTATGATTATGAAGCAAAATATACCAAAGGTTTAACCGAATTTATTTTACCTGCTCATTTTGATGATGAATTAAGCAAAAAAATAAAATCCCTTGCAATTAAAGCTCATAAATTATGTAATTGCAGGGGGGTTTCAAGGGTTGATTTTTTGATTTATAATAATATAGCTTATATCCTTGAAATAAATACAAATCCGGGTATGACTGATGTTTCCGATTTACCCGCACAGGCGGCTTCAATGGGAATAAGTTACAATGAGTTGGTTGAACTGTTATTGAAAACAGCGGAGCTTGAATAAATAATGGGTTTACTTTACCAAAAAAGAAGACTTAAAGTAAATAAGATAAGAAGAAAAATAAACGCAACAAGAACAAACCTTCAACGTTTTCGCGTGCTTTTATCTCTTATTATGATAGGTTTTATTATTTATTTCGGTCTTAAGATTGTAAAATTGGGTTCTTGGTATATTGATGCGGATAAATTAAACGCTGCCGATCCCTCGGTTTTAAAAATTCAGGGTAATATTATTACTCCTGATTATAAAATTATAGACGCCATAAGACAAACCCAGCTTCCCTGCACTCAAATTTTCAGATTGGAAACAGATGAGCTTGAGCGAAATATTTCTCAATTGCAATCGGTTAAAAAAGTATATATTAGAAGATACTGGCATCCTGCAAGATTGATTGTTATGATTGATGAAAGAGTGCCTGCTTTTTTACTTGTGCCTAATTTGGAATCAGAACCAAGAAGTGCTCTAACAACGGACGGCGTGATTATTGATCATGATTATTTGCCTTTTAAGTCTTCCATAAAAGCCAAAAAATTACTTACCTACGGCATAAGAGACGGGGTTGATGAAACATGGGATAAAAAGAAGGTGGAAGAACTTTTAAAGCTTGTTAAGGCTTTTGAAATATATTCCAATCAGGAAGTTCAATATGTTGATATAAGAAATCAAAAAGATATTTATATAATGCTAAAAGAATATTTAATCCGCTTAGGAGAAATAAACGATTCAACATTTGAAAGAGCAAAATTAATCGCATCAATTTTACCTGAAGCAAAGAAGCATAAAAATGTTAAATATATTGATTTAAGATGGGAAGATTCTTATTATCTTCGTCTTGAAGGCGCAAAAGAAAATAAAAAGACCCAAAAAGAAACAAAAGCAAAACAAAACTCTGAAAACAGCAATAAAAAACAAGAAAATAATACAAATATAACGGAAGAAAATATTAATAATCAAACTAATGAAAATGCGCCTGAAGTACAGAATTAAACTTTAATTGACTTTAAAAAAAACAATAAAGTATAATATTTATATGGAAAGACGCGAGATTTTAAAAGCGGGAATGATTCTAACGGGCGGGCTTTTGGGAAGCGCGCTCTATGGGTGTGAGAATAGTATATCAAAGAATGAAGAGTTAAAAATAAAACCTAAACAAACGGCTGCATATGAAATATCATCGCCTTTGCCTTTTAATTATGAAATGATTGATAAGATGGCAAATCTTAATGATTCTTTAAAAAAATCAAAAATAGTTTCATTTTATAATTCAATCCCTTATCCTTTAGCGAAGAATCTTGAAGATTTTCAACCGTCAAGGGGAGAAAACAGAAATATAAAATCATTTAAAGATTTTATTAAGTATGTCGATTATGCTAAAAATAAAGGTTTTGATTTTTCATACACCCTAAATTCTCCGAAACCTTTTTTGGAATCGGAATTTAAACAAAACGAAAAGTATCTTTATAACTTACTTGATAAACTCTTAGAATCAAATATCAAAAAATTAAAAATAGCAAATACGCAGCTTTTAAGTATTTTAGCAGATAAATACCCCGAGTTTGAAATCAGTGCTTCAACTTCTTTTGAATATCGAAATATTGAACAATACGTAAATTTATTTGAAAATTACCCGAATATTAAAATGATTGACGTGGCGCTTGATGAAAACCGCAATTTTAAATTTCTTAAAGCGCTCAAAAAAATGTTTCCCAAAGTAAAAATAGAATTAATGGCAAATGAAAGCTGCCTATACGCCTGTCCTGCAAGAATTTCTCACCCCGGTGGAATGTATTGCGTTTATGATTGCGAAAAGGTTATGAAAAAGCTGGATTTTGTACATATTTGCAAAGCAAGAATAATATACCCCTGGGATTTACCATACTATAGCGCTATCGGGATAAACAATTTTAAATTTATGCTTGGGATTCGAGCAAATGTTCAAATTAAGAAATTGATGTTTTTTAAAGACTATTTAAGAATGATTGATAACGGAATCGGTGAATATACAGCCGGAGAATTTTTAGGAGAAATATTCAAATTTTCACACAACTATAATTTTAATAAAAAAGTTACGCTAAAAGAAGCAAAAAAATATTTTCCCGACATTAATTTTTTTATTAAAAACGGGCACAAGTGTGCTTATGAGTGCGGGATTGGTTGCAGATACTGTTATGATTGCGCGCAAAAGCTGAAAGAAATTTTATCCTAAAATTATCTGATAAAATTAGTCATTTCAATTTCTTCCTGTTTGGGAAGAGGAATATTCATTGCTTTTGCTGCTTCTTTACATTTTAGAAAATATGCAAAATTTCTTCCTAAAATTCTCATAATCTGCATGCCCTCTAAATCTTTTACAACATCTGATGCATTCAGACCAAAAACCATATTCCAATATCTTGATGATATTATCGGCATTTCATTTATTGTAAAAAATTTATTAATTTGATCAAACGCGCTTGTTGAGCCTGCACGTCTTGCGCAGACAACTGCTGCTGCGGGTTTTAATTTAAAAATATTTTTATCCGTTCTTGAAGCACTATAAAAAACTCTGTTTAGAAAAGAAATTAAATTTCCGTATGGTGCGGCATAATGAACGGGAGAGCCTATAATAAAGCCGTCCGTATCTTTTGCGATTTTGACAAATTCATTTACTTTATCATCAATAACGCACTGTTTAAGCTTAGAACATGCTCCACATCCGCGGCATGAAGCGATAGGTTCCGTTCCTATTTGAAAAATTTCCGTTTCTATATTTTCTTCGTTTAATGTTTTTGAAACTTCGCACAGTGCCGTATATGTTGAACCTTCTTTATGAGGCGAGCCGTTAATTAATAATACTTTCATTATTTAATTCCTTTCAGTCTTATTATAATTTTTAAATAAAACATTGCAATATATATTAGTTTTATTTAATTTTTTATTTCTTTTTTTAAATCGTCAATAAATTCCTTCCTGTATAAAAACCCCAGATGCGCTCCGTTACTCAATAAAACTAATTTATCATCACAGCTTGTTTTAAGCTCTCTTAAATCGGACTTATTTATTAAATAGTCATCCAAGCTGTGATAAATTTTATAATTATCACTGTTGATTAAATAGTCGTTTATGCTTTTAATACTGGTTGTTTGAGCAATATCGTCATAGTGTATTTCGTCTGTTATAAAGTATTTTTTTATATAATCGTTGTAATTCATGGAATTTATCTGCTTATAGATTTCTTTTTTATCTATATCCGGGTTGTTTTTTATTTCTGTTTGATAAATTAAATCAGACAATTTTTGATTAAAAACAAACGCACTTATAAGTTTTGCTTCGTAGTTTGTAAAAGGAAGTTTTTCAAAATTAACCAAAAATTCATCTTTATCATTATACGCTCTTATAACTTTTGCAACTGTATAAGCTACTTTGTCTTTAAGGTTATCGGGGTAATTTTTCCATGCGGTTGTTATTTTATCAATCTGTCCTATAGCATACAAAAGGCTATAGGGCGGTGAGATTGCAATAAATTTATCAAAATTATTTCCCCCTGTTTCATATTGATTATTTGCGATAAATAATGCGGTGTATGCTCCAAGAGATGTTCCTATTGCGGTTCTTTTAAGAAAAGTTCTGTCGTATTTTTTTGATAAATCGCTGATTATATTATTAATTAATAAATTTATATATTTTATATCGTTTTTAATTAAACCCACATGGTAATTATCATCGATACTTTTTACAAATTCCCATTGAAAATGGCTTCCTAAAATTATAGCGCTATATCCTTCTTCATAAAACAATTCTGCTAATATTTTCCCGTGGCTGTTTGATGAACCTTCTCCTACGGAAGGAAAAATAACAACAAGAGGAGAGGTTTTTTCTTTTTGTAATATATAAAAAAATTTATACTTTGGCTTATCTTTTGATATTTGCGCATATCCTGTTTTTATTTTCTTGGCAAAATTTCTGTTCCACAACGATATCGGATGCCAGAATGATTTTTTATTTTTATGATAATCAAACAGTGCCGTTCTCATTGAATCCATAACAGGACTCTGCGGGTTATAATCGTCTAAAAAAATATCGGCTCTTAATTCTTCGTTATTTAAATTAACAACAATATTCGGACTGTTTTTATCTAAAAAAGCGCCTTTTACCGTTTTATTTTCTTTTTTATCTTTATTTACAAGATCTATTTCATCATCATTTGTTTTAATTTTTTCTAAAACATTTTTTCTGTCATAGTTTGACAGTTTTATATATTTTTCAACCCCAAAGAATTCTTTTGCTATTATATAGGGATCTGCAAAGTTTGATTCTACCATATTTATTATGGGTTGAATGTAAGCTGTTCTGTTTATTAAAAGACCCATTTTAATTGCTGCGGCAATAGGGGATGCTATATAGGTTGTGGGGTTGAGGGCAAAATCAAGAATGCGCCCGAAAATATCTCTTGTATTTGTGCAGGAAACAAAAGGCAAAACAAGAAACCTGCCGCATTTTATCTTACATTTTGCAAGTGCCTGCTCCATATCTTCATTATACATTTCAAGCTTAAAAACTTTAGCTGCAAAATCAATTAAACCTGCTGCGCCAAGCGTTGTATTTATTAAAAACCTCTTTGTTTCATGGCGCATTGCATCAAAATCTCTTTGCAAAAGAGAGCTTATGAGCCTTTTGGGGTATTCTATGTTTGAATAAGCACAATTTAGGCTGTTTATTAAAAATTCGGGAAATAAACTTGCCCAGAGTACATGGATTTTTCTTACAAAAATTCTATTCAATCTTAAGTTGAAATTAAAAATTTTGCGGTTAAAATTTTCATATTTGTCTTCGTTTAAATAAAGCTTTGTATAATTTAAATTTTTCTGTGTTTGTGATAATTCAACGGCTTGAATTATTCCGCTGTTAAAGAAAAATAAATTAATCAGCAAAACAAGCCCGATTATTTTTTTAAATTTTCTCAAAATTCTCTCCGATTTTTAATGTTATTAAGATTTATATGATTAATTTTAAAAAAATAAACTAGCTTATTCGGCAGTTTGCAAAGATTATTAAATAAAAAATACCCGCTTAATTTAAGCGGGTATTTTTTATTTTTATTTTATTATTATTTATCTTCTTTTCTTACTTCTTCAATTTTTTCTTTTAAATTTAAAGCGCCCTTAATTGCAAGCACTGTAGCCGCAATTGCAATAGCACCGCCTATCAGGGTGTGTTTATTTATGCCTGTTTTTTTAATTGTATTTGCTATGTCGCTTGTTGTTTTGTGGCTTTTTACAAAAGAATCAAATTTTTCAATTCCCGTCTTGCGTGCACTTGATGCCATTTTGCCTATTTCATTAATGCTTTTAATGCTTTTTTGGGCAAAAGGTTTAATTTTTGAATTTAAAAAATCTGTCGGGTTAATTTTCATTTTTTATTCCTTTAAGAAACTAAATCCACTACAGCGCCGATTGCTCCCATTTTAGTTATGGCGCCTTTATACGCATTCACACCTTTTTCCAATATATCGGCTACGCCGTTTTTATCCGAGTCGACATTTGATATGTAAACACTGCCTGCAGCTGCTGTTGCAGCCCCTGCTATATTGGCTTTGCCGACTTTTTGAAGTGCTTTTTCATCTATTGTTCTTGCTGCATTTGAAATTTTATTGCCTATAGATGAGGCTCCGTCTATGACTTTAGCTATAGCGTCCGATTCTTTTGCTTTGGAGATGATAACGGATGCTTTTTCGGATGCAAATTTTGCCACATCTTTAACTTTTTCGTTTGATAAGATGTCTGATAAAATTTTGTTTGCTTTTTTATATCCCTTTTTACCGATTAAAAACATACCTGATAATCCAACCGCTGCAGTTAAAGCAAGCTCTAATTTATTTTTCTTTTCAGGCTCTTCTTTTTGATGTTTGAATTCATCTTCCATATTTCTTAGTGCCCTTGCAAGTTCAATTGCTCTATCGGTATCAAACTCGGGAAGTTGATAGCTGCCTTTAAAGCTTTGTGCGCTGATTGGATTTGTTTGCATCTTATTCTCCTTAAATGAAGTCAATACACTTGTATAAAGTATAAACATGTTTTTTGTTGCTAATACAGCGTAAAATTTTTTTTAATTTTAATAAAACTTTACAATTAACAACACCCGTGTTTTATAATTTAGCACCAAAAAACACATTTGGCAATAGTTTATAAAATTTTACAACTTTTAATAATATTTTTATTTACTTATTGATAATTTATAATTTGTGCTAAAATGTAGTTTGTTTTGGTAAGGAGTTATTTTCTATGCAAACTATGACAAGTTATGAAATAAAAGATATTTCTTTGGCTGAGCAGGGAAAGAAAAATATAGAATGGGCACAAAAAGATATGCCCGTATTAAATGCCATCAAAGAAAGATTTGAAAAAGAAAAACCTTTTAAAGGTTTAAGATTAACAGCCTCTGTTCATGTTACAAAAGAAACCGCAGCTTTGTGTATTGCGCTTAGAGCAGGCGGTGCGGATGCGGTTTTAGCTGCATCAAATCCTTTATCCACACAGGATGACGTTGCGGCTGCTCTTGTAAAATACTATGGAATTCCTGTATTTGCAATGTCGGGTGAAGACAGTGAAACGTATCGCAAACACATAAAAATGGCGCTTGATCATAAGCCAAATTTTATCATTGATGACGGATGCGACCTTGTTGCAACGGTTCATCAAGAAAGACGAGAGCTTTTGGATGATATTATAGGTTCTTGCGAAGAAACGACAACAGGAATTATTCGCCTAAGAGCAATGGAACATGAAGGTAAATTATGTTTTCCGGCATTAGGAGTTAACAATTCCTTAACTAAACATCTATACGATAACCGTTACGGAACAGGACAAAGTGCGCTGGATGGTATAATCAGGGCTACAAATATTCTTCTTGCAGGTAAAACATTTGTTGTTTGCGGTTACGGCTGGTGTTCAAGAGGTGCCGCTCAAAAAGCAAGAGGTATGGGTGCTAATGTAATAGTAACCGAAGTTGACCCCTTGAAGGCTCTTGAAGCTGTAATGGATGGTTATAGAGTAATGCCTATTAACGAAGCTTCTTTGATAGGAGATATTTTCTTATCCATAACGGGTGATATAAACGTAGTTTCCGCACAAAATATTCTGAATATGAAACAAGGCGCTTTTGTTGCAAACGCAGGACATTTTGATGTTGAAATAGATGTAAAAGGTCTTAGAAAACATACGCTTGAAATAAAGAATATTCGTCCGAACCTTGATGAATGGGTTTTGGATAACGGTAAATCGGTTTATGTATTAGCTCAGGGCAGACTTGTTAATCTTGTGTGCGCCGAAGGACATCCTGCAAGCGTTATGGATATGAGTTTTGCAAATCAGGCTTTGGGTATGGAATATATTATTAAAAACAGAAGCAAGCTTGAAAATAAAATGTATACCCTTCCAAAAAGTGTTGATATCGAAATTGCAAAATTAAAACTCGACTCTATGGGTATTAAAATAGATACTCTAACACCTGAACAGGAAGAATATTTAAACTCCTGGTCAAGAGGAACATAAATTTAAAAAGCCGCAAATTAATTTGCGGCTTTAATTTTATACTTTCCCCGTTATTTTATCTATCTTTTCTTTGTAAAAATCAAGATTGATATTTAATTTGTTTCCTATTTCTATTATTTCAAGAAGTAATTTTCTAGAGTGTGGTGTATTTTTTACTTTATTAATCAACTCGTCAAAATGTTCGCATACCATAGAATAGAATATATTTTGCGCATTTTGAATGTTTATATCCGTTTGAAGCAATTCAAGCAGTTCAAAAAGATTTAAAAGTTCATGGGTATTTTCAAAAGACAAATTATCCCTTAAGGTAAGTAAAAGATTGATAAGTTTTTTGGATAGGACTTCGCGAACCTTTGGAGTTGTTAGTTTAATTGAAAATTTATCCGCAAGTTTTTTTATTTTTTCAAGATTTTTTATTTTGTTTTTATCATGATAATTTTCCATAGACAACAATTCTTTTTCAAGGTTTGATAAAAGAGTGTATTTCGCACAAACCCTGAACCCTTCAGGAATATCCATACCAAGGTCGTTTAAGTATGTTATCGGATTCAGAAGATTATCATACATTTCATTGTATGTTTTTGAAACCTGTTTTAATTTTTTAATTATCAGATTTTCAAGGATTGTTTTTCTTCTGTCTATCGGAATATCTTTAAGAGTATGCAGTCTTTTTTCGTAATATACCTGTATTGTTTTTAAGATATCTTCAAGAGAATGATTTTTAATCATTTTTTGGATTTCTTTTTTCTCTACATTGAAATCTTCAATGCAGGTAAAATCTTTAACTCCGCAGAAAATTTCATAATCTCTTGTCTGAAGTATAACGTATGAAAAATCTTTCTTTTCAAGAGTTATATTTGATCTTACAGCAACTTTACCAAAGTATAGCCTGTAGTTTTCGCTTTCGCATTTTTTTAAAACACTTCTTTTTAAGCTGTAACAATAAAGATCATGGACTTTTTCGTTGATATCGGAATCGTTAAATATGGTTTCAATAGCATCTTGTGCTACTATTTCATCAAAACCTATAGCGGAAGGTTTCACCCAGTTATTGTATATATCTTTTCCGCTTCCGAACTGTGCTATATTGCTTTTTGCTTTTTGAAGAACGGATAGGAATGTTTTTTCGTAGTTATCTTTGCTGAAATCCTTTGCAAGCTCAATTGCTCTTGCTGCGTATTTCATAATCTGTACGGTTTCAATTCCTGAAATATCCGCAAAAAACCATCCGCAGCTTGTATACATCAACTGTGCGTAGCGTTGGATTTCCATTAATTTAATTGCTTTAATTTTTTCCTGAGCATTTAATTTTTTGCAATTTTCTTTAATGAATTTATTTATATTTTCTTCAGATCTGTCTAAAATTACATCTATATAGTTATTTCTTGATTCCCAAAAATCGTTGTAGTATTTTGTTCCTTCAATTGAACACAGTTTAATTAACTCGTCTCTTAAATAATCAAGCGCCTGTCTTAAAGGTTTTCTCCATTTTTGGTTCCAGTGCGGCTGTGCTCCTGTTGAACATCCGCAGTCTTCCATCCATCTTCCGACACCATGTGCGCAGCTCCAGGCAGATACGGGTTTTATATCGACTTCGTATTGAGGAGGATGGTTTTCTAAGTAGCAGGCGTAGTTTGTAATTTCAAAACCAAGCTCCTTAGCACCCAATTGAACAATATATGCAAGCGCCATATCGCCGAATTTTGTGTGGTGTCCGTAGCTTTCGCCATCGGTTGCAATATTTATCAGCTGGTCTCTGTTTCTTGATTCAACCCAGCCGTCGTTTAGTCTGTGGGCAAATTTTTTGCCGTCCTGCAAAAGATTATCGAAAGCAACGGATTTTGAAATAGAACCGTCGTAGAAGAATAAATCAATATATTTTTGTTTATCTGTGCCTTCAACAAAATATCTATACGGCTGCGAAGGATCGATAGAACCCCATGAAACATCCTGCCAGTTTCTTTCTCCTATTTTATTTATACATTTTGCCTGATGAGGTGATAAAATCGTGAATTTTACCCCGCAATCAATTAAAACTTCAAGAGTTTGGGCATCAACAGCGGTTTCAGCCAGCCAGATGCCTTCGGAGTTTCTGTTAAATCTTTTTTGAAAATCTTTAAGCCCCCAGATAACCTGTGTAATTTTATCGTTTCTGTTTGCAAGAGGCATTATGATGTGGTTGTATACCTGTGCTATAGCGCATCCATGACCGTTATACATCTGCCTTGAGTTAATATCTGCTTGAATAATTCTTTCATAAGCAAAAGGATCATGTTTTTCCATCCAGCTTAATAGTGTCGGGCCGAAATTAAAGCTTATATATTCATAGTTATTTGATATTTCAATAATTTGATTGTTTCCGTTTACCATTCTTGAAACGCCGTTTGGAGCATAGCATTGAGCGCATATTTTTTCGTTCCAGTCATGCTCGGGTGCGGCACTTTCCTGCATTTCAACTTCTTCAATCCAGGGGTTTTCCCTTGGCGGTTGATAAAAATGCCCGTGTATCGTAAGGTATTTTTTATTTTCGCTCATAATACTTCCTCAACTCCTAAAACCACGTTGTTTTTAATTTGTTTTTTCTTCTTTATCGGTTTTCGCTTTTTTAATTATTTTAATATCTTTAACATCAAGCCAGGGGTCTCCTAAAGCTGTTGAAAATTCCGTTGCGATAATTTCAATTTTATCCCCTGTATCTAAATCAATATGTTTTTCCGCAAGTTCTTTTGTTAAAAACAGTTTCATCTCAGAAAGCGGAATATTATGATCAATTACATCGTCTCTTTGAATTAATATTCCTATGTATTTATCGCTTTCTCTAAGTGCTTTTTTATAATCAAGTCCCAAGGTTGAAAATTTATCAAATGTGGCTTGCATTTTAACCGTTTTATTTAAATATCTTGAAGGATTATCAACAATATGAAGTGAAGTTGTTGTAATTACTTTGCCGTATTGGGAGGGTGTTGTTGTTTTTGTATTTTTAACGGGCTTTTTTTGCGCGGTTGCTGCCGCTGTTTTATAAACGGGGGTATTAATTACGGTGTTTGCATTTACTATTTTATTAAAAAGCCCGCCCGTTATACCAAGAGCCATAAATATTGTTAATGTCGAAATTATTTTTTTATTCATTTTTTCCTCTTTGTTTCTTTCACTTCAATAGTTTAGCATATTTTTTATTTATTTAAAATATCGATTTCCCTAGCCTTGATATCCAGATAATCAATCTGATTTTTAAATGCAAAAAGCCCAATTTCATCCTGCGTCATAATGTTATTTTTAATTAAATTATGACAGATTTCATCAAGAGTTTTATTGGAGCCTGCTAGAGTTCCTTTTTCGTCTTTCGCGAATTTATCAATTTTCTTATTACAAAAAATAATGTCATTATCATAATTGCTCAATGGTAAACTGTCGCTTATTAACATTATCCTTTTTTTTGGTTTTGATTTCAAAATTAAAGTTAAAATATTTTTGCTTAAATGAATTAAATCCCCGATAACTTCGCAGTAAATATCATCCCGAACTAAAGCTTCAAGTGCAATTGAAGGGTTTCTGTGGTGTATTGGATTCATGGCGTTAAAAATATGCGTTACGCCTTTTGTATTTTTTAAATCTGCACCAATTGTATGTCCTGCCTGGGGTATTATATTTTTTTCATTTAAATAATCAATTAAATCAACATCTTCTTCAGGCGCTATAGTAACTATTTTTATTATATTTTCAAAATCTCCCGTCAATTCTTTAAAATTTTTAATTGAAGGAGTTAAAAAATTTGTATTATCTTGAATTCCCGCCTTATGAGGGCTTAAAAAACTTCCTTCAAGATGAATACCTATAACAAACGTTTCATTTTCAATATTTTTTAATTGTTCTTCTTTTATTTTTTTAAAAATCGAGAGCTGTTTTTGGATACTTTCTTTTTTATCTCCGACAAGGGTTGGACAAATTCCTTTTATATTTTTTTTATAAAGCTCTTTTAAAACATATTTGATTTCATCATAATTGCCGTAATTAAAATCAATTCCAAAGCTTCCATGGATATGGTTATCTATAAATTTTAAATCCAATTTGACTTTCCTTTAAAAAACATTAAATTATTATTGATTATATTATAAAGAGAATAAAATGTTAACATTTGTAACGAAAAATTTAATAATTCTAAAGTATTACTCCTTTTGTGTCGTAAATAAAAACATAAATACGAAGGAAAGGTGGCAATAGTATGGGTTTAGCTGCAAGTCAGGCTCGTTTTCTGGGCTTAACCGCAAGAAAGAGCAATGTTGAATTTCAAGGACAACAAATAAATCAGGCAAGAACTGCCTTATCTAACGAAGTTAACGGATTATACGAAGAATATAATAATCTTGATGTGCCCACTCCGCCTTCGGTGAGTGATTATACAAAAACGACATATAAACTTGATTCTACTTATGAAGATTATGCGATAGAAAATTTTTCAAAAATTACGGACGGAGAATATGAAGGCTACTATAACGTTAAATTGTCGTATACGGATAGCGTTGCAACGGTTTATCCCTATACCTCAAAAAGCGCAAGAATCACCGCAGTTAACGGAGATAACGGATATTCAAAATTGACTTTTGAATTAGGCAGCGAACATTATTCTTATGATGAAAATGATGAAGAAAATTCCACAATAACAAAAATAACATCGGATTATTCATCATACCCCGGTTTATCGACAATAATGGAGCAGGAAGGCGCAACAGACGGCATCTATTATATGTTTCAAAGGGATGGAATGTATTATTACACTTCTCAAAAGGATTTGGAAGCAACAGCATTTGATGAAACGTCAAGCACGGGCGAAAACATATATTCAGGTTCATACATGTTCCAATATCAAGGTTCAATGAATGAAACAAAAACAATAGATGCAATTGCAGCCTTAGAACAAGATTCTGCGGGAAGAATTTCCTCAATAAGAGTAATTGATTGCGAAGATGATATTGATTTGGTTAATAATACATATTCCGTTTCTACTTCATCAACTCAGGATGAGCGCGCTTATAACGACGCTTTGAATGATTATGAATATAAAAAACAAAAATACGAACAAGAGGTTGAGAGAATAAACCGTGAAACCGAAAAAATCCAAACGGAAGACAGAAGTCTTGAACTAAAACTAAGGCAGCTTGATACGGAACAAGAAGCGCTGAGTACCGAAATGGAATCAGTCCAATCCGTAATCGAAAAAACAATTGAATCAATCTTTAAAACATATAATTCATAATTATAATTAACTGCCCAAAAAGGGCAGTTTTTATTAATAAGCTCTAAAAAATCTTTGGTTTGTGCCGCCTTCGCCTATTTTTATTTTAATCTGTCTCATGCATTTAGGACATCTTCCCTGGTAGTATGTGCCTTCTTTATTTTTATACAACCTGCCGTACACATTGCAGCATTCAAACATAACACCTAAGAAATTACTGTTTTTATTTTTTTCTTCCATATTTTTATTATAAGTCAAATGTCTGTTAAATATAACAAGATTAAACTGTTCGTTTGATTTTTTTTGCATAATCAATCGGATGGATGTAAAATATTCTAGATAGTATTATGAGGAAAATTGCCCATGGGTTTACATATGCAGGTCGTAATTGCACTGTTACTCGGTATAAAACGTAACGGACATATATTTTTAGGACTTTTATTCGGTATTTTAATCGGATGTTTTTTCCCGAGTGAAACATATCCTAATGTTTATAAAATATTAAATTTCGTAGGCAGCGCATTTATTAACATTATTCAAATGGTGGTTTTACCTCTTGTTGTGAGCGCAATAATAATAGGCATATCAAACATAGGTGATTCAAAGCAGTTAACCAAACTCGGCGGCAAAATGATTTTATATTACGGCATAATAACCGTTGTAGCGGTTACAATTGCTGCTATAATTGCAATTGTTATGCATCCGGGGTTAAGTGCCAAAAATTTGGTGCATCCTGAAATAATTTCTCATATACAAGGCTATGTTTCGGATGCAATTAATTATCAAAGAGAAAATATAACACAGATTTTTCTTGATGTAATCCCTAAAAATCCTTTTAATGCTTTAGCTGAAGGCAAAATGATACCTATAATTATTTTTGTTACGGTTTTTGCAATAGCACTATCAAAAGCAGGAGATATTTCAAGACCTCTTGTTTCGATTTTTGAAAGCATATTTGCAGCCACAATGAAAATAACCGATTGGATTATGTATCTTGCAGCACCCGGTATATTTGCTCTTAGTGCAAGTGCTGTTTCAAGCTTTGGTTTTGGGGTATTCCATAATATTTCAAAATATGCTCTGGCAATTGTTTTAGCGCTTGCAATACAGTTTTTTATTGTATATCCTTTGATGTTAAAGATATTTTCAAAAGTTCCCGTCGGAAAATTGTATGCTGCAATATCTGAAGCAATTATGGTTGCTTTTGGAACGGCTTCTTCTTCGGCTACTTTGCCTTTGACGATTACATGCTGCGAAAAAAGAGGGATTTCAAACAGAGTTTGTTCTTTTGTTTTACCTTTGGGCGCTACGCTTAATATGGATGGAACCGCTATAATACAGGTTATTTCGGTTTTGTTTTTAACACAGATGTATGGTATTGAGCTTACTCCCCTTTTGGTTATTGAAATAGCGCTTTTGGCTATCGTTGCTTCTTCAACTTCAGCAGGAATCCCCGGGGCAGGCATGATTACAATCGCTTTAATATTAAACGGAATCGGTTTGACGCCTGAGCAATTGGTTGTCGGTTTTTCATTGCTGTTTACAATAGAACGTTTTGTTGATATGTTAAGAACAATCTGCAACGTAACGTCTGATGCTGTTGTTGCAGCTATAATTGCAGATAATGAAAATGAATTGAAGTATGATTTATTGCTGGGCCAAACCCCGAAAGAAGAAAAAGCATAGTTTTGAATATTAAAGTAATACTCGAAGCAAAATTAAAAGAAGGTTTTTATAAACAGGGCGCTTTTGAATATAAAAAACGCCTGTCAGGCAGAGTTGAAATTATTGAAACCGATAATATTTTAGAATACATTAAAAATAAGCAAAATGCTTATATAATCACTCTTGAAATAGAAGGAAGGGAGCTTTCAAGCGAGCAATTTGCCAAAAAAATAAGAGAAATTGAAATCGAAGGTTATTATAATGAAATTTTGTTTTTAATAGGCGGGGCACAAGGGTTAGATAAAGAAACAAAAGAAAAATCCGATTTTAAATTTTCAATGTCAAAACTTACTTTTCTTCATCAGGAAGCGGTATTGATATTAATGGAGCAGATATACCGCGCATATAAAATTTTAAACAATGAACCGTATCATAAATAAAAGGAAAAATAATGAGAGCACTGGATTTAATTCAAAAGAAAAAAGAAGGAAAAGAACACACAAAAGAAGAAATTTATTTTTTGATTGAAAATTATTTATCCGGAAAAATAGAAGATTATCAAATGTCAGCCTGGCTTATGGCTGTTTGTTTTCAAGGGCTTACGCCAAGAGAAACCGCTTATTTAACGCAATCTTTTGTTGAAAGCGGGGAAGTTCTTGATTTTTCAAATATCTCGCCTTATATAGCGGATAAACATTCAACTGGCGGTGTGGGGGATAAAGTAACTCTTGTTTTAATTCCTGTTTTAGCTTCGCTTGGTGTATACAGTGCTAAATTATCAGGCAGGGGGCTTGGTTTTACCGGGGGTACGATTGATAAACTTGAATCTATCCCGGGGTTTTGTGTTGAATTAAAAAATGAAGATTTTTTGAATCAAATTAAAGATATAAAA
Organism: Candidatus Gastranaerophilales bacterium; assembly: GCA_944324945.1. GTDB lineage: Bacteria > Cyanobacteriota > Vampirovibrionia > Gastranaerophilales > Gastranaerophilaceae > RUG14156. The sequence continues at coordinate 22,193 of CALUYE010000008.1, read as the reverse complement.
GCTGCAATTTCGTCCCAGAGCCCGAATTTAACTCCTGCAGACGGTAAAATATATGCGCTTCGCGATGTTACGGCTACGGTTGATAATAAGTCTTTAATTTGTGCATCTGTTGTATCTAAAAAAATTGCTTCGGGAGCAACTTCAATTGTGCTTGATGTAAAATACGGTTCGGGCGCGTTTTTAAAAACCGTACAAGAAGCAAAAGAATTAGCGAAATTAATGACCGATACGGCAAAATTATTAAATAAAAACATAGATGTTGTAATAAGTTCCATGGAACAGCCTTTGGGTTTGTGCGTGGGTAATGCTTTAGAAGTTATTGAAAGTATTGAATTTTTAAAAGGTAAATATGAAAAAGATTTATACGAAATAACTTTTGAATTAGCAGCTAAGACTTTAATAAATTGCAAAATCGCAAAAGATAAAAAAGAAGCAAAGGAATTGTTTGATTCCGTTATAAACAATTCAAAAGCGCTTGATAAATTAAAGCAGATAATAAAAGCGCAAAAAGGTAATGTCGAAGTTATTGATGATTATTCATTATTTAATTTAGGAAAAAATATAAAAGAAATAAAAGCGCCCAAAGAAGGTTATATCTCAAAACTGGATGCGCTTTGCGTCGCTCATTGCGCAAAATTATTAGGTGCAGGCAGAGACAAAAAATCAGACCCCGTTGATTACGGCGCAGGGGTTGTTTTATCTAAAAAAATCGGAGATTATACAAAAAAAGATGAAACAATAGCGCAATTATATTTTAACGATTTAGATAAAGAAAGAATAAATGAAGCAATTAATGAAATAAATAAAGCGTTTGAAATTTCCGATAATATTCCAAACTCGGTTGAATTAATTGCTAAATAGTACAATTTAACAATAAATTATATTCTGTTGACAAATTTATTCAAAATTATATAATAACACTATACCCCGAGGGGGGTGTAGTAAAAAAGGAGAAACTTATGAAAAAAATTATTTTGTCTTGTATGGCATTATTTACATTATGCTTTATGACAAACGCTGCACTTGCATGCGACAGCAATTGTAAATGCGGTTGCCAACAAGGAGCGCCCTGCACCTGTTCAAAAGAAGTTAAAACAACTCCAAACTGCGGCTGTAAAGAAGGAAAATCTTGCCAGTGCGAAGATTGTAAATGTGAAGACTGCACTTGCGCTAAAAAGTGCGACTGCAAATGCGAAGGATGCGCAGAAGGTACTTGTGAAAAATGCAAATGCGAAGATTGCAAATGTGAAAATTGCAAATGCGCCAAAAAATGTGATTGTCAATGCGAAGAATGCACAAAAGGAACATGTGATAAATGTCAATGTAAAGATTGCAAATGCGAAGATTGCACCTGCAGCGAAAATGTAAAAGAAGAATGTGCAAATAAATGCGAATCTAAAAAATCTTTCTTTGATTTCTTTAAAAAAGACAAAAAAGAATGCACAAAAAAAGGTTGTCCTATAGAACAAAAACAAGAAACCCTTCAACCGACAACAGAACAAGCACAAGTTCAACCGACAGTTGAACAAAAAGAAGTTCAACCGCTTCAAGTTCAACAAGCGCAAGAACCTATTACGGTGCCTGATGAAGCAGTAAAACAAGAAGCACCTGCAGTAAAATAATGATAGCAAATAAAGATAAAGCGCTTAAGCTTTTAAAGACTGTAAGAGGGCAAATAGACGGGTTAATTAAAATGTGCGAAGAAGAAAGATACTGTATTGAAATCAGTAATCAGATTCTTGCAAGCCAATCTATTTTAAAAAAAGTAAATTTAGATATTTTAAAAGGACATTTTACTAATTGCGTTAAAGAATCTTTTATAAACGGAAACAAAAAAGATAAAGACGATAAAATTGATGAAATAGTAATGCTTTTAAACAAAATTTTAAAATAGTTAATTTACCTGTTTTTTGAAGCTCCAACGGGCAATTGATAAAGTTAATATACCAATTAAAATTAAAGGGATTATATTTAAAAATACGGTTAGTGTATCCATGTTTTTAAAATATATCCCTTTAATTATTAACATATAATACCTTATTGGGTTAAGTGCGCTTAAATATTGGAAAAATAAAGGCATATCTTCAATGGGAGACACAAACCCCGATAATAAAACAGCGGGCGTTTGAAAAGCAAAAACTCCTAAAATTGCCTGCTGCTGGGTGTATGAAAGAGATGATATAAATAATCCGACCCCGATTATTGAAAAAAGAGAAACAAAGGAAGCTATAAGATAAATTAAAATATTTCCGCAAAAAGGAACCTTAAAAATAAACGCTACAATCAGCGTTATAACAATGCTTGATATAAAAGCAACAACAAGAGGCGGAATTGTTTTTCCGATTAATATTTCATCATTTGATAAAGGGCTTACAAGAAGCTGGTTAAATGTACCCAGCTCTCTTTCTCTTGCAATGGAAAGAGCTGATAATAAAAGGCTTAAAACAAGCGCCAGCATTACAATTAAACTCACAACCAAAAACCATTTATATTCAATATTGGGGTTATACCAGTTCCTGATTACAATATCTATTGAATTATTTTTTATATTGAATTTTTCATTAAGTTCAAGATTATAATCCGAAACAATCTGATTAATATAGCCTAAAATAATGCTTGCCGAGTTTGTCTGTCTGCCGTCCGTTATGACAAAAATATCGCTTTGTTTTTTAGAGTTTATATTTTTTTCAAGGTTGTTTTGAATAATAATTCCTATATCGGATTTTTTTAAATTGATGTTTTTTCTCAACTCTTCTTTTGTTGAGCAATAGCGTACTTTTTTAAACCATTTTGAATTGTAGAGTCTTGAGATTATTTCTCTTGAATGATAATCGTTCGCATAATCAAGAACAGAAACATCAATATTCCTTACTTCAAGAGTAATGGCACTCCCAAAAACAAAAAGCTGCAATATCGGCGGCAGAATAATAAGCATCCTGTTTTGAGGATCTTTAAAAATAGATAAAAATTCCTTTTTAATTAAGGATAAAATTCTTATTATTTTGCTTTTGTCAAACATTTTTCCAACCTTAAATCTATATTTCGATAAACCGCAAAGAATAGTAGAATCGCTAAGATGCTTAAATATATCGAGTTAATTAAAACAATTTCTTTTATTGTTCCTGCCATAAATTCGCTTTGAATAAAGATAATAAAGTATCTTGGAGGCAAAAGCATAGTCAAAATTTGAAAAATTTTAGGCATTGAACTTATCGGATATATAAGTCCCGACAACATAAGTGCGGGTAATAATCCTATTGATAAAGCCATTTGTGAAGAAGAAAACTGTTCTTTGTATGATGAACTGATGCTAAGTCCGATTCCAAGGCAGCACAATAAATACAATCCTCCGACAAAAACAAGTATAAGATAATTTCCCCTAAAAGGTATTTGAAAAATTGTAACGCAGACAAAAATATTAAAAATCAAAGAAGAAATCCCCAAAATAAAATAAGGAACATATTTTCCCGTAACGAATTGAAGTTTTGTAATGCTTGTTGAATATAAAGATTCAATTGTTCCTCTTTCCCATTCTCTTGAAATTACCAAAGCGGTTAAAAGCATCCCGATTAAATTCATGGTAACCGCTAATGACCCCGGGAGAATGAAATGATGCGAATTAATGTCTTGATTAAACCAGAATTTTGACTCTATATTAATCAAAGGGGGGTTATTGTCGTATTTAAAATCGGAATTTAAAAGCCAGGTGTTTATAATTTGAATGCAGTAATTTTGAACAAAATTTGCCATATTTGCTTCAGATCCGTCTGTTATTACAAAAACCTGCGGGTTTTGTTTGTTTATTAATTTTGTTGTAAAGTCGTTGGGGAAGATAATCGCGCCTTTTAATTTTGAATTTCTTATTTCTTTATACATTTCATCTTTTGAATTAAAATAGCGCGTTTTTATGTATTTACTTTTATCAAAAGCATCAATTAAAGTTGAAATTTTAGGATTAACATCATCATTTTTAATCCCTAAAGTGATTTTAACGGTATCTAAATTAACCGAATATCTGTATAAAATAAGAATTATAAGAGGCAACACAAAAGCAATAAGGATGCTTGAAAAATCCCTTGTAATCTGGTGAAATTCTTTTTTAATCAGAGAATAATAAATATTCATTTATTTTCTTTTGCCTTTTTTATCATGTTTATAAATGCTTCATGCATATTATTTGCGCCCGCCTTTTTTATAATTTCGTCGGGTTTGTCAAGAGCTATTATTTCTCCGTTATAAAAAAGGCTAATATTGTCGCAAAATCTTGCTTCATCCATAAAATGAGTCGTTACAAGTACGCTTACCCCGATTTTTGAAAGGGATTTAATATGGTTCCAGAATTCTTTTCTTTGAATGACATCAACCCCTGATGTCGGTTCATCCAAAAACAAAACAGGCGGCTCGTGGATTAGCGCGCACCCGAGGGATAATCTTTGTTTAAACCCAAGGGGAAGCAGGGATGTTATTGTATTTTTATATTCTTCAAGTTCAAAAATTTTTATTATTTCTTCAATTCTTTTTTGTTTATCTTTCCCGAAAAGCCCGTATACACCCGAGAAAAATTCAAGGTTATCAATAGTTGATAATTTTGAATAAAGGGAGAATTTTTGAGCCATGTAGCCTAAATATTTTCTTGCTTTTGTCGGGTATTTTTCAACATCAATTCCCATAATATAACCCTTGCCTGAACTTGGTTTAATTAAAGCGCACATCATTTGAAAAGTTGTGGATTTACCTGCGCCGTTGGGGCCTAAAAGCCCGAATATCTCTCCTTTTTTAATGCAGAACGAATTATTTTTAACTGCCGTAAAATTGCCGAATTTTTTGGATAATTTATCGGCAACGACCGTGCATTCTTCATTGTGTTCAATAATATGATAATTTTTTATAATGAGGGATTGAGAGTTTTTATATCCTCCCATTAATTCAATTACTTTTGATTCAAAAATTTCATAATCATTCCCTAAAGTCTTGGTATCTCCTTTAAAAATTATTTTTCCTTTATCTAAAATTATGCTTAAATCAAAATTATACGCTTCATCTAAATATGCACTTGACCATATAACGCAGGTTTTATTGTTAATCATGGTTTTAACCATGTTTAATAATTCAAGTCTTGAAAGAGGGTCAACCCCGTTTGAAGGTTCGTCTAAAATTAAAAGCTCGGGATTGCCCAAAAGCGCGCATGCTAACCCGAGTTTTTGCTTCATTCCGCCCGAGAGTTTCCCTGCAAGTCTGTTTTTAAAGGGTTTTAGAGTTGTAAATTCAAGCAATTTGTCAAAATTTTTATCCGCTCCTTTTAATTCACTATACAAATTTAAATTCTCAATAACGGTTAAATCTTCATAAAGACCAAACCTTTGAGGCATGTAGCCTGTTTTTGATACGATATTTGTTTTATTTTTGGCAGGGTTTAAATCAAGGGTCGTGATTTTTCCTTCAAAATTGCACAATAAACCCACAATTAAGCGCAAAAGCGTGGTCTTACCCGCACCATCGGCGCCTATTAAGGCCGTAATCGAGCCTTTTTTGATATTTAAATTTATGTTATTCAGCACAATTTTATTATCAAATTTTTTGACTAAATTTTGTATTTCGATGCAGTTTTCTTCTTTTGTCGGTATCATTTTTATCATCCAATGAAAATTCAATAGTTACGGGCATCCCCTGGCGCAGGTATTCGTCTGTTTCATAGATATAGACTCTTATTCTATAAACTAAATCCGCTCTTAAATCTTCGCTTTGAACGGTTTTTGGACTAAATTCGCTCACAGGCGAGATATAGCCTACAAAACCTTTGTATTCCTTTCGCTTTTTGGTTTTAGGGTCAATAGTATCCGTTAAAACTCTTGCAGTGGCACCGTATTTAATGTTACCTAAATCGGTTTCTTTAATATAAGTCCTAACCCAAACCGGATGTGTCAGATTCATAACGTATATAATCTGTCCTTCCTGAACTCTTGCGCCTTTTTCTTGAACTCTGCTTGATATTATTCCTTTTTGAGGGGCGTATAGTTTTGTATAGTCAAGCCGGTTTTTTTGAAAATCTAAATTGGCACTGTATTCTTTGTTTTTTGCAATGCTTGAATCCTTGTTGTTTAAAAGGGTTTCGCAATATTCCTTTGATATTGTTCCGTCAAAACAAAGGGGATGATTTCTTTCATACTTTGATATATCTTCTTTTTTTAATGCATCCGATGATAATTTTTGCCCCAGCGCTTTTTTGTAATTTGCTACATAATCCCTATCATCAAGAGTTGCAATCAACTGCCCTTCTTTTACGTAATCTCCTTCTTCAACAAAAACGTTATTTATTACCCCTGAAACCTGAAAAGATAAATCAACCTGTCTTATTTCGATATTTCCGTAGGTTTTAATTATGTTTTTGTTTGAATTTTTGATGATGAGAAAAATTGTTAATAAAACAAATATAATAAGTAAAATAATTATTGATATAACAATCTTTTTATTCATAATTTTCCGCCGACTGCCTTATATAAACTTAAATAATCCGTAAGTCTTTGAGCTTTTACGGTTGCGCTTAATTGTTCTTTTTGACTTAAGAGAATTTTATTATCAAGATAGTCAATGTTTGATACTATTCCTCTTTTCAGCTTTTTATTTGTGGCATTAAGGTTTCTTTTTTCTATAATGACTTGATTTTTTGAAGTGTTTTCGCTTTTTATATCCTGTTTAATGGCGTTAAGCGTACTGTTTATTTCTTTTATTGCGTTTAGTTCAATTTGTTTATATTGCTCAAAAAGTTCTAAATACTTTGCTTTTTTGATTTTTAAATTTGCAATTTTTTCTCCGCCTTTAAATATATCCTGCGCTAAACCCGCAATTAAAAAGGCAAAAGACGATTCCCACGAAAAAAAGTTCCCTGCTCCTGCCGTATCAAAAACAAGAAAACCCGTTATATTGAAACTCGGGAAAAATTCTTTTTTTGCAACCGTAATGTCTATTTTTGAACTTCTTAATTTGTTTTCGATTTCAATAACATCAGGTCTTGAATATATTAAATCGGAATTAATAATATCAGGTATTGTTTCAATATATTCAAAATCTTCAAGCTTTCCTCTTTCAAGCTCTTGATAATTATCAGGACTGCGCCCGATTAAAGATGCGAAATTAAAAAGAGTGTTTTTTTGATTTTTGACTAAATTTTCATAAATTATTTTTTCATTTTCAAGCTCTTGTAAATAGTTGTTAAATTCAACAGTATCAATTATCCCGCTTTTATATTTTTTGGAATTATAAGAAAGTGATTGAATTTTAGAGTTTAGAATCTGTAATTCTTTTTCAATTAAATAATCAAATAATAAAATATTAATATAAGCACAAGCTACATCGCTTAATAAAGATATATAAACACTGTCTTTATTTGCGCACTGCGCCATAAAAAGTTTTCGTTTTGATTTTGTTTTATCTCTGTTTTTCAACAGTAAATCAGGCTCATAACTTGCTCTTATCGGTAAAACGTAAGAATTTTGTTTGATAAAAATGTTATTATCATTAACGGGAAAATGCGCACCTGCGTAATTACTCATAACGGATGCTTGAGGAAGTTCTTTTGCAAACTGTTCTTTAATTTGAAACCTGTACTGCTCAAGTTTTTGGTTTGCCGCTTTTAAATCATGGTTATTTATCAGTGCTTCTTTTATGTATTCGTCTAAAAATTTGTCGCTAAATCTTGAAAAAAAGTCAAGATTATAGCAATATGCACAATTTACGGATAAAAAACATATTAAAATTAACAATAAAATCCTCATATAAAGATTTTTTATCATTTTAATATGTTTTTAAATAAGTAATTAAGGCTAGGTTAATTTTATGATTCAGCTAGCCTAAATTCATTTTTGAAAATTCAACGATTTTATTTTTGCCTGATTGTTTTGCGTTATATAGCGCATGTTCCGCGTATCTTATTAACGTATTTGAATCTTCTTCAATGTCTTCTGCGCAAGGGAATGATGAAATTCCTCCCGATATTGTTATCGGGTGGCGTTCTTCTTCGTTTGCGGGTATGAATTCCATTTTTTCGACATCCGATCTGAAACGTTCGGCAAAAATCATAGCCTGCTGCTCTGTTGTCTCGGGCAGAATTACGATAAATTCTTCATCCCCGTATCTTGTTAATACATCTTCTTTTCTGACTAATGCGCTTAACATTTGAGCAATTTTCTTTAAAAGAATATCACCCCAATCATAACCATACATATCGTTAACTATTTTAAAATAATCTATGTCCAATAAAAGACAGGAAACGGGAGTGCCGTACCTTTTTGAACGTGAAATTTCCGCATCAAGTCTGTGATGAAGGTATTTTCTGTTATATAATCCCGTTAATTCATCGCAGATTGCCGATTTCACAAGGCTTCTTTTGGTGTCATAGGTTTTTAATAAAGCTTTTATTCTGACGTTTAATTCCGTTTCGTTAACGGGAGTTGTAATATAATCGTAGCTTAGCGCTCTAACGGTTAAAGAATCTGGTATAACGGGGGTTGGTATTAAAACACAGCATTCTATTTTTCTAACTGCGCAAAATTCTCTTATTTTATCCAAATCAAAATCAAAAATTAATAAAGAAGGGTTATATTGTTTATAATTTTCAAGCTCGCTTAAATCAAACTCTCTTAATTCCGTTTCATCATCAAGTTTTATATATTGTGCTAATTTAGACTTGGCGTTTTCGCTGAAGATAACAATATTCATTTCATCCTCCATAAATTATATTTTTACATTTTCAGTATAACATTACTAACTTTTAATACCCTTATTTTTGAAATTATTTCATACAAATACATTATAGTAATATTTCGCAATATTGATTAAACTTATCATGATATATAGTGGATTGTATTGTCGCCATAAATAAGCAAATATGAGAGCACAAAATAAGCTAAATACGGGCTGTTACTATGAAGCCCAATATAATTACTGCAAGATAAATTTCCCCCGAAAGAAACTCGCAAAGAAAAGGCAAAAAAAATCAAAAGTAAATGTTTTTGCCCTCCTTATAGCATGTTCAATTTTAGGCGCATACGGGTATTATGTTTGTCCTTACATGTTTGAAAATTTTGTCCGTCCGCTATATTTTAACCGTTTTTTAAATCGGAAGCTTGTTTTTGATTCTCCCGTTTCATACGTTAATCCAAAAAGCGCATATATCCACAATTCCTATCTTTTTAATACCCCGTTATTTATTGAACCCGTATCTAAATCAAAAGATTTTACAACAATAAAAATGGTAGGGGAATTAAGCGAAACAAAGCAAAAGCTGCTTGAATTATTTAAAAAATATCCTTATTTAACCCCTTCTGTTTACGTTTGGGAATATTCAACGGGAAAAGGTCTTGAAATAAGAGCTGATGAACCATACGAAAGCGCAAGTATCATAAAAATCCCCATAGCTTTTGAACTAATGAGGCTTATTGACGAATCACAAAAAACACAAAATCCTATTAAACTAACCGATAAAAGAAAATATACAAATCAATATAAAACATTAGGCTCAGGGCATTTACAATACACAAAAGCAGATGTTGATTATACGCTTGATTATCTTGCAAACGAAATGATAGCTGTATCGGATAATTCCGCAACAAATATGCTTTTATATGAAATAGGCGGTATGGATTCTTTTAACCGCGCTATGAGAAATATCGGATTAAAAACAACTTCCATGGGTCAATGGCTTCCTGATTTAGAAGGATATAATAAAATTACGGCAAGAGAAATATCGGAAATTTTATATAATATCAATAATCCATACTATATTCCTCCGAAATATAAAAATGTTTTAAAGGAATATCTTGGAAACACTAAAAATATTCATTTATTAAAAGAAAAACTGCCTCCCGATACCATGGTTTTGCACAAAACGGGAAATATTGCAACAATGCTTGGCGATAGCGGAATTATATACACTTCAACGGGCAAAAAATACATTGTTACCATTCTTGTAAAACGCCCGAGAAATAATTATAACGCGAGATTTTTAATTCAGGATGCCTCATTGATTATTTATAACGACATAAATAAATTAAATTGATTTTTCCACTTGACTATTTTCAACTCTTATAAGATAATTAGGCTACCAAAATAGTATTTTTTGGGTATGTTTAAGAATAGGAGTACGTTATGAAAAGAACTACAACAGCTTTATCGATTACTTTAGCTTTGTTCTTGTCTTGCGCAAGCGTATTTGCTCATCAAGACGCTAAAAAAATCGAAGTTTATGCTCATCCGTCTTTAATGAATGCTGACGCTACGGAAGTTCAAGATGCGGATTCTGTTTACAGAATTGGCGGAAAAGTCTTGAAACAAAGAAACAGACTTGGCTTTACAAACAAAAATAACACTTACGTAAATGCATGGTCAAGAGATCTTTTGGGCGCTATGAGCGCAAAAATGGGCGACAAAGAATTTAATATTAAAATGCCTGTTTCAAGATCCGAACTTGCATTTATGCTATCTCAAGGTTTAGATATGAAAAGTGTTGGAATTAACAAAACCTACACAGACGTTACTGCTTCCTATTGGGCAAACGACGAAATTGCAAAAGCAACTTCAGCAGATGTTATGATCGGATACCCCGATAAATCATTCAAACCCGATCAAGCAATTACAAAAGCGGAAGTATTTGCTACCATTGCAAAATTAATAGATGTTGATTATACAAATGACGGAAGCGCTCCGACATTAAAAGGAAAAACAATAGAAAATATCCCCAACTGGGCATACGGATGCACAAAAGAAGTTGTTGCTTCAGGTTTAATTGATAATCTTCCTGATTCTAAAGCATTACTTGAAAATCCATATTTATCAAGACATCATGTTGCTACATTAGTCGGCGAATTAAGAATGAAATACGGCGCTAACGGTAAGCTTATAGGTGATGCATTTAATAAAACCGCAGCTCCCGTTGCAATTAAAATCAAAATGTTAGATAGAATTGATGCTAAGCATTCAAATATAGGCGATGTATTTGTAGCAAAAACAACCGAAGATGTTTGCGTTTTAGGTCAAACATTCCCCGCAGGCTCTAAGGTATACGGTAAGGTTGTTACTGTTCAAAGACCCGGTCTTGGTAAACACCCCGGCTCAATCAGCGTTAAATTTGAAAAAATTAAAAACGGCGATATGGAAGCTTGCTTCCCGAAAGAAATTTCAAGCGCAACTGCTGATTGTTTAAAAAATCCTAACATCATCGCAAGAATCTTCGGACTTCCCTTTACTGCAGCAGCCCGCACAGTTGGTGTTGTAGGTAGAAGTGCAGGTCAAATCGTTAATATTTCAGGTAACGGTTTAGAAGAATACGGCGACAGACTGGGTGATACATTTGTAGAAACTCTAACAGGACACATGGGCCGCGGCGTTTGCAGCTTCGGAACTTCATTTGTTACTCTAGGTAAAGGTATCTATGGTATCATCAAAACTACAGTTTCGGGAGTATTCGGCATAGTTTATGAAATCGGTGATGAAATTGTTTACACAATCGTTCCATCAGTTTCAAACTCTGCAGCATTGAATCCTAATGAAGAATTGACGGTTATTTTTTAATTAATAAATAATCTGAAAATAAAGCAGCTGTGATATATCACAGCTGCTTTATTGTTATGTTTATCCGTGATGCGTTTTTTTCAATAAATTACCTTTGGCATCAAATGTATACGTTGTTTTTAGCCATAAGGGACCATCATCTTCGGTTATTGTGAATGAGCCGTCGCTATTTGTAAATCTTACGGCGCCACTCATAATTTTTTCATATCCGAGAGTGCCTTCTTCTATGCCTTCTCTTGCCAGTGTTCTTTTTGTTGTTTCTGTTTTATTATATGTTCCATCCTGGTTATATACCTTGTTGTTTATGATATATTTGTCGCCATCAGTCGTGTATTTTTTTCCGTTGGCAACTTCCTTGTAAAATTCTGTATTTACATTTACTTTTTCGCCGTTAGAATTATATATTGTTCCATTTCCGTCAGTATAGTAGGCGCCTGCTTTTTTATATCCTTTAACGGTTGCATAGTTTACTTCATTTCCGTATTCGTCTGTATATTTAGTAACTCCGTTTTTAGTTGTTTTGTAGTATCCGTTTTCTGTTTCGTATGTTGTTGTTTCTCCATTGGTTTCAGATACCGTTGTTTTGTTTTTTTCATAGATTACGGTTCGCTCAAGCTTGCCTTCGGCGTCATAGACACTTCTTCTGTTTTCTTCATCTACAATTTTACGCTCATTATTTTTAGACTCCGATTTTTTTGTTACAGTTGATGCAGCTGTTTCTTGCACTTCTTGCACTTGAGGTTGCACGTGAGGTTGTGTTTGGACTTCTTGTTTTTCTATAATTCTTTCGCCGTTATTGTCAAGCTTATAGCTTTTAGAATAATTTCCGTTTGAATCTACGCTAAATTCAATATCGGCGCTTCCCGAGTCATTTGAATTTGCAAGAACGCTTACGAGGCTGCCGTTTTCAAATCTTGCGCTGATTTCAGATGTTTTATTTTCGTTTTTATCGTAATTTATTGAAGTTAAATTTCCGTTTGAATCAAAATAACCTGTTGTTTCGGCAAAATTTGATTTATCTTTATCAAGCATGATGTTTTCAATTGTTTGATTTTCGCCAAATTCCGCTCTTGCAAGGTTTGTAATTTCGGAATTTTTAGCTGAATAAAAAGTTGCATCTTTCATCTGTCCGTTTTCGATGCTTATTCTGACATATCTGTTTTTGCCCATATCAACGGTATAGCCTATTATGCCGTCGTTTTGAGTGCTTGTCGGGGTAACGTTTTTGTCGTTTGAATTTATTTTTTCAATTGCGTCGTTGATTGTATCAAAATAGCTTGTTATTTCGTTTTTATCCTGATTGATTTTATCGCTTGTGTAATTTTCTAAAAGTTCGGATGTATCTGTTTTATCATCTGTTTTTATTTCGTTTTCATCTCCAAGGTTTTCTAAAAAGCCCTGCAGGGTTAAATCTTGAATTTCTTCATCTTCATCAATATCAATATTAATATCATCTCCATACATTTGAAGTAAATTGTCAATTTCTGACGTATCAAGTATATCAAGAGATTCTTCGCTTGTGTCTATGTTTAAAATTTCCCACATAGCACTTGCAGCATCATCATTAAGTCCGATTTCTTCAAGCCTGTCGAGAAAATCTTCTTTTGTCACTTCCTTATCCTCGGAAGAAAAAATTGATTCCTGTGCGTATTCGCTTTTTGAAGATGAGAACTTATCTCCGTTTGCATCTTTAGTATTTCCGATATCTTTTTTAAGATCCTTGTAGCTGTCATAGCCGAATGGATTAATATTAACTTCGTTTCCCATCTAACAGTTTTTCCTTCTTAAATACACACTGATTTTTTTTACGGAATTTAAGATGCGAAACTTTAAAAAAATATAAACTTTTTTTAAAAATTTTTACATAAGTTAACATTATTCTTTTTGAATTTTTTTATTCAGCCATTCGTTTGCCCTTGCACCGTTTAAAATTTTTCCGTCTGCTCTGATACCTATGCCGAAAGGTTTTTCGCCCGTATTTATATCAATACAAAATACTTTATATATGGTGTCAAAAGATCCGTCATTCCACCATCCGGGGTTATTAAATAACCTCTGCCCTTTAAAGCGTTCAAATTCTTCTTTTGATACATTTTGCGCATTTTTTACATTGTCCCTTGTGATGCCAAAAGTACATTCAGGTTCAAGTTGATAGAATTTAATATTGTTTGTAAATATTATTTCCGCTTCAATATTGCTTTTTTCACACATTGTATCAAGAGCGTATGCGCCGCTTGAGTTTCCCTCAAACGAGGAATCTATTCTGTCTTGCCAGTTATTTATTTTCCCGTCATTATCAACATTTAAATATCCGTCATAGCTGTTTGATGAGCTTTCAGCACAATTTATTGATTTTGTTGAGGCAATATCGGAGAATGATTCGCAAAAATATGTATTATCTCCTTTATGAGTACCATCAATCATATTGCCGTTTTTTCTTATTCCTAAATCTCCGTCCTGATAATATTCATCGGAAGAAACAAGTTCTTTTACAGCGGTTGTTATTGTATTGTATGCTTTTTTGAATTTTAAAACATCTTCATCAGGTGAACCCTGAAAAGCCACAGGTAAAAGTATCATGGTTAAAACACCGATTATAACTAAAACGATTAAAATTTCAGCTAATGTAAAAGCTTTTTTCATAAAAATACCCTTTTAAATGTAGAAAACTATAAAACTACAGTATAAAATAATAAATTAAATGTCATACTGTATTTAAATGAAATACTACAGTGTAAAATTATGTAATTTGACTTTATTCCCATTTAGAATGAATTTATTGTTAAACTTGCGAGGATTGATGGATAACAAAAAGCTATTGGGAAAAAGGATAAGAGAGTTAAGAAAGAAAAAAGGAATAAAACAGGAGAAACTGGCTGAGCTTGTGGGTTTAGAGCCGACATCAATAAGTAATATCGAAAACGGGTATAATTATCCGACAATTCAAAACTTGGAAAAAATAGCATTGGCGCTTGACAGTTCATTTGTTGACATTTTTAAATTTGAACAGCATAATGATACAAAAGATTTAATTTATGAAATTAATGTAATGCTAAATAAAAATCCCGACAAAACGCGGGATTTTTATAAAATTTTAAAGGCTCTTGTTGAATAATAATTTATTTCAAAGCTTCAAAAATTTCATTTTGAATTTCAATTAAAATATCATCAATTCCATCTTGTGTTTTTCCCATACCTTGAGCCATCTGCGGTCTGCCTCCGCCGTTTCCTTTAAGGGCTTTTGTTATTTTCGATGTGATATTGCCTGCCTGTACTTTTTTTGTTAGGTTATCGCTTACTTTTGCAATTACAAAAACAGTATTATCGTCTTTAAGCGAACACAATACAATAACGCATTCTCCCAATTTAGCCGATAGAAGCTCAATTCCTGATTTAATTGCGTTTGGCGGAAAGTCTTCAATTTTTGTAATTAAGACTTTTGAATTGTTTACTTCTTTTACTTTTGATAAGAAAGTAGAAAAACAGTCTTTTGCCCTTTGAACTTCCATATCTCCTATTTTTGATAACAGGTCTTTATTTTCTTTGGTTAATTTATCTATTTTTTCCTGAATTTTATCAATGGGAACCTTGTTTTCAAAAGCCAATTTATCAAGCTTATCAGATTTTTCGTTTAATAATTCAAAACATGCGTCGCTGCATAGAACTTCCATTCTTCTAACGCCTGCAGAACTTGCACTTTCAGAGATTATTTTTGCCATTCTCAAATCTTTTGAATTATCAACATGACATCCTGCGCAGAGTTCTTTTGAATAGCAGTTATTTTCGCTATCAACAAAACTTACGACTCTGACGTAATCGCCGTATTTTTCGCCAAACAATGCCATAGCACCTGTTTGATTGGCTTCATCAAGTGTCATAACCTGAGTTATTCTTTTTAGCCCCTGTTTTATCCATTGATTTATAAGGTTTTGTATTTTAATAATTTCATCGTGGTTGACCGCCCTGTCAAAAGTGAAGTCATACCTTGTTTTATTTTCTTCAACGTATGAACCTGCCTGATGAACGCTATCACCGAGAACTTTTCTTAAAGCCGCCTGTAAAAGGTGCGCTAAAGAGTGGTGTTTAGTAATTTCAAGTCTTCTTTTTAAGTCTATTTTAGCGTGTATCTTATCACCTTTGTTTAAGGGTGTTTCTTTAATTATTGTTCTATGGACATAAATATCTTGAACTTTGAAGGTTTTAATAACTTCAAAGTTTTCGCTTCCGATTGAAATTTCTCCGCTGTCTCCTGTTTGTCCGCCGCATTCTGCGTAAAAAGGAGTTTTATCAAGAATTATATCAAAAACGCCATCAATAGCGCTATTTACAATATTTCCGTCTTTATCAACAATAGATAGAATTTCTGAATCGGATTCATACTCATCATACCCTGTAAATTCAGTTGCTTTATTGTTAATATAGCTTAAATCGTCGGTGATATTTACTTTTTGCATGGCATCGCGCGCTCTTTGTTTTTGTTCCTGCATTGCCTGCTTAAAGCCTTCTTCATCAACCTTTAAACCTTTTTCTGCGGCAATTTCCGCACTTAATTCATAAGGAAATCCGTATGTGTCATACAATTTAAAAGCATCTTGCCCTGAAATTGTTTTATCTTTTGAATCAAGGGCTTTTTTAATTGCATCTTCAATTAATTGATATCCTTTATCAAGGGTTAATTTAAAGCGCTCTTCCTCTTTTTTTATTGTGTCTTTAATTTTCTTTTCGTTTTCTTTTAATTCGGGATACTGAATACCGTATTTTTCAATCACCGTATCTATAACAGGCTCTAAAAACGGTAAATCAAGCCCCAAAAGATAGCCATGACGAAGTGCGCGTCTTAAAATCATACGAAGCACATAGCCCCTGCCTTCGTTTGAAGGAGTGATTCCATCGGCTATCATAAATGTTACGCATCTTGCATGGTCAACGACAATTCTAAGGGAAATATCCGTTTTTTCGTTTTCTTTATATTTTTTGCCTGTTATTTTGCAGACTTTATCTAAAATATGTTTTAAAATATCGGTTTCAAAAGTGGATTCTACCCCCTGACATACCATAGCAATACGCTCTAAACCCATGCCTGTGTCTACATTTTTCTTATCAAGAGGTCTTTGGTTTCCTTCTTCATCCTGGAACAGTTCCGTAAATACCATATTCCAGATTTCAACCCATCTGTCGCATTCGCAGGTTGCAATGGAGCAATCTTCACTGCATTTTAAATGCTCGCCAAGATCGTAATGGATTTCGCTGCAAGGACCGCAAGAGCCGCTAGGCCCCGGGGGACCCCAGAAGTTATCTTTTTTGCCTTTTCTTATAATTCTTTTAGGGTCGATATCCGTTTGATTAACCCAAATATCATAAGCTTCATCATCTGTTTCAAATATTGTAACCCACAGCCTTTGTTTATCAAGCCCTAAATATTCGCTTGATGTAACAAATTCCCAGGCCCAGGGAATAATTTCTTTTTTATAATAATCACCCCATGCAAAATTCCCCAACATTTCAAAAAAGGTATGGTGCCTTGGGGTTCTTCCGACATTTTCAATATCGGAATCTTTTCCGCCTGCTCTGGCGCATTTTTGACAGCTTGTTGCGCGCGGTGGAGTATAGGGGCATTTTTCCAACCCGAGATAATACGGCACAAACTGTACCATACCCGCTGAAGTTAACAGTAACGTCGGGTTATCGGGTATTAAACTTGCACTTTTAACGCGTGTAGAATTATGTTTTTTTTCAAAAAAACTTAAAAAACCTTCTCTTATTTCATCTGTTGTTTTCATCATAATACTTTGATGATATCACAAACAAGCAAAATGAAACATTTGATAATTTTTAGTTGTATAAGCTGTTGTAATTATTTCCGACAACTCTGTGATAGTGTCTTCTGTTTTTTGCTTTAGAAACGGAAGGAGCATAAGTATTTCTTGCTTCAAGGATAATAAAATGACCTTTTGCTCTTATTTTAGGAGTGGGTACTTTTCCTCTGCTTGCATAAAAATAGTGCATATCTCTTCTTGTGGGTTTAGGTATGTCGCTTAAATAATCATCAGAATAAGCCATAGCTAACGGTGCTGACGATAAAAACAGAAACAGCGCGGTGATTGTGCATAAAATTTTTTTCATAATTTCCCTCCCATTTATTTATATAACGATTGTGAAAAATATTTTGTTCATTTAAAAATCGAATATAATTTTTTTAGTTACATTTATTTACAAAATTAACCTCTTGATTATTTAAATTGATATAGTATTATAAATACACAAAGCAATATTGCGGGAGTAATTCAGTGGTAGAATGCTTCCTTGCCAAGGAAGATGTCGCGAGTTCGAGCCTCGTCTCCCGCTCCATTTAGAAGATAGTATCAACCTCTAAAAGAGAGGTTGTTTTTTATTTAAAAAATTCTTTTCAAAATTTTTTTATATGTTACAATAAAATGCGCACAAAAAATTGTGTTTGTTAGGTAATATATAAAAAAGGAGAAAAGAATGAAAATTCAACCAGTTTTATCATCGTCATTTAAGGCAAAATCGATGAATTTTAATGCAAAAAAGGTGCCTGTAATTACTACGTCTGCTTCAACCCCTGATGATAAAGTGGTAGGTTATGGAACTTGGGGACCTAATTACATATTTCCGATATATGCAAGGGATGTAAAAGATGCGGGTGCAAGAGCAATTGTTAATGATGAAGTTGCTCAAATGCCGAAACCAAAACAATTGCAAGAACAAAAAGTGGTTGTTGCGGATAAATCTCTTGAAGAAAAATATAAAGAAACACCCGAAGAATATTACAAAAGAAAATTATACAGCAGCGAATGGTGCATGTAGTTATTAAAAAGCGAAGAAATTTTCTTCGCTTTTTAATTATTTACATTTTATTGTGTAATAAAAAAGACTTTTATATAATTTAAACTATGTATTACGCTGATTTACATATCCATTCAAAATATTCAAGAGCAACAAGCAAAAATTGCAATCTGGAAGAACTTGCGCTATGGGCATCCAAAAAAGGATTAAGCACAATCTCAACGGGCGATTTTACACATCCTTTATGGTTTAGCGAAATTAAAGAAAAGCTTGTTGAGGAAGAAAAAGGAACCTATAGGCTAAAACCCGAAATTGAAAAAGAAATTTTTAAAAACAGGGAGCCTGTGAGATTTGTTTTATCGGTTGAAATTTCTACTATTTATAAAAAAGGTGATAAAACAAGAAAAGTTCACCATGTTGTTTTTTGCCCCGATATTGAAGCGGCACAAAAATTCAGAACAAAGCTTGATTCGATAGGTAATATAAATTCTGACGGCAGACCCATACTGGGGCTTGATTCAAGAAATTTATTGGAAATAGCCCTTGAATCGGGGGAAGGTTCATATATAATTCCTGCCCATATATGGACTCCTTGGTTTTCGCTGTTGGGTTCAAAATCGGGTTTTGACAGTGTTGAAGAATGTTATGAAGATTTAGCGGAGTATATTTTTGCTCTTGAAACGGGTTTATCTTCAGATCCTTATATGAACTGGCATGTTTCAAAATTGGATAAATACAGGCTTGTTTCAAATTCCGATGCGCATTCTCCTTCAAAACTCGCGCGCGAAGCGACTGTTTTTAGTGTAAAACCTGATTATTTTAATATTTTACATGCGCTTAAAACGGGAGAAGGGTACATAGGAACGGTTGAATTTTTCCCTGAGGAAGGAAAATACCATGAAGACGGACACAGAAAATGCGGCGTTTGTTTAACACCTTTGGAAACCAAAAAGCTAAACGGAATTTGCCCTGTTTGCAATAAACCTTTAACAATAGGTGTATCATATAGAGTAGCTGAATTATCGGATAGAGATGAAATAATAACCCTTCCGAAAACAGCAGGGAAAGTCTTTTCTCTTGTGCCTTTGGTTGAAATTTTGAGTGAAATTTTACAATCGGGTTCGTCTTCAAAAAGAGTTTTACTTGAATATGAAAGGCTTATAGAGCGTTTTGGCTCGGAATTAAATATTTTACAAAATGTACCTGTTTATGATATTTCAACTTCTTCAACTCTTTTAGCCGAAGCAATTGAAAGATTAAGAAAAGGTAATGTCATTAAAAAGCCCGGGTATGACGGGGAATATGGCGTTATTCGCCTTTTTGAAAAAGAGGAATTGTTAAAAAGAAGTTTTTATAATTTGAAACTCGATTTAAATATTGAAGAAAATAAACCAAAAAAACAGGTTTTTGAGAATAATTTTGAAATTGAAGCTGAAAATAAAGAAGACAAAAAAGAAGAAAAATCAAAGGATGTGGATGAATTTCAAAAAAGCGCTATTTTTGATAAAACAAAACAGCTTTTAATAAAAGCAGGCCCGGGTTCAGGCAAAACTACCGTTTTAACAAAAAGAATCTTGCATTTAATTGAAAATAAAGATTTTATGCCTTCTGAATGTCTTGCAATAACTTTTACCAAAAAAGCAGCACATGAACTCAAAGTCCGTCTTGAAGCGATTTTGGGAGATAGGGCAAATGAAATTAATATTCATACTTTCCATTCGTTATGTTTTTCGATTCTTCAAAAAAATTACGATAAAATAGGACTTGGTAAAAATTTCAGCGTTATGAGCGAAAAAGAAAAAGAACTTTTTAAAAACAAAGATTCTTTTGATGAAATTATAAGCTTTGATGATTTAATAAAACTTGTGCTTGAACTTTTTGAAAAAAATCCCGAGATTTTAAATTTATACCGCGATAATTTTAAATATATCTCAGTTGATGAATATCAGGATATTGATGAAAATCAGTATAAATTAATCAGATTTTTAACGGGTGATAGCGGAAATATTTTTGCAATAGGTGATGAAAATCAGGCAATATATGGTTTTAGAGGGGGAAACAGTAAATTTTTTAAAAATTTTGAACAGGATTATAAAAATTCAAAAATTATAAACCTTAAAAATAACTACCGCTCGACTAAAAATATTGTTGATGCTTCAAATCAAATGATAGATTCAGATAATATTGTTGCAAAATTTAATTCAAAATGTGAAAAAATTACAATTCATCAATCACCGACAGATAAAGCGGAAGCAGAATACACTGTAAGTACAATTGAAAAATTAATCGGGGGTCATTCCTTCTTTTCGATTGATTCAAACAGAAGCGAAGGAGAAGAAACAGGTTATACGTTTAAAGATTTTGCAATTTTATACCGCACAAAATCGCAGGCTCCTTTGCTTATTGAAGCGCTTGAGAGAAGCTCTATGCCATACATTCAATATTCAAACAATCTTTTGTGCGAGAATAGAGAGGTGATGGAGCTTATTAATTCGCTTAACGAAGAAGATGTTTATTCTCAAATTCAAAATTTAAAAACCAAGTTTGATATTAAAGATTATATTTTTAATTATCTTTTGGATTTTTCAAAAGAATACAATGAAAAAAGCGAATTTATAAAACAGATTTCTTTGATTAAAGAAGTTGATTTAATTGATAAAAGGGCGGATAGGATTAATATTATGACGCTCCATGCTTCAAAGGGGCTGGAATTTCCCTGTGTATTTATTTTGGGTCTTGAAGAAGGGATTATCCCTTTTTACCGCGCTCAAACACAAGAGGAAAAAGAAGAAGAAAAAAGACTTTTATATGTCGGTATGACGCGCGCTAAGGAAAGACTGTTCTTAACAAGAGCGCTTAAGAGAAAATGGCTCGGGGCTTATAGAAATCTAGATGCTTCTTGTTATTTAAAAAAGATTGAAGAGGATTTATTAAATCTGACAAAATTTAATCAACTAAAAAAACAACCCCCCAAAAGCGAACAACTTACATTATTCAAGCTGTAGTTGATTTTAGCTTATTTTTTATATACGCTTTTTATGGAAAAATGAAGCGAAAAATTCAAGGATATCTAAACGGAGCAATAGCATCAATAAGTTACGGGACAAACCCTTTGTTTGCGCTTCCTTTATTTTCTTATGGAATAGGGGTGAATTCCGTTCTTTTTTACAGGTATGTATTTGCTGTTTTAATATATGGTCTTTGGCTTAAGTTTTTTAAAAAAACTTCTTTTAAATTAAATTTTAAGGAATTTATTTCCCTTTTTGCGCTCGGTTTATTTTTTTCTTTATCATCGCTTACCCTTTTTGAAAGTTTTAAACATATTGAAGCGGGAATAGCCTGCACCATTCTTTTTATTTACCCTGTTATTGTTGCTTTGATTATGGCGGTATTTTTCAAAGAAAAAGTTACAAAAACAACAATATCAACAATAATTTTAACATCATCGGGTATTGTACTTTTATATGGCGGAAAAGGAGAATCTTTACTTGATTTATACGGTGTTTTTATGGTGCTTTCATCGGCACTTTTGTATGCGCTTTATATAGTCGGGGTTAAAAAGATAAAACATGTTAAACACATAAAACCCGATAAGTTGAATTTTTATGTGATGCTTTTTGGGCTTTTGGTTTATGTTGTAAATTTAAAATTTTTAGCTGAGCTTCAAATATTGCCAAAACCTTTTATGTGGCTTTTTGTTGTTGCGCTTGGAATTATTCCTATGAATGGCTCCTATTAGGAACACTGTAATATCAAGGCTTTTCGGAGCCTACACCCACAAAAAAATTTAATCAGAGCTATCACATTACGCAAAAAGCCGT
>CALUYE010000007.1 GCA_944324945.1 Candidatus Gastranaerophilales bacterium | reverse complement strand
GCAATACCCTGATGCTTGAGGGAAGTATGAGGAGCAGTTTGTTGATATTTTGTTTTTTTGAGTTGAAGTTGAAGTTAATCTTTTTGTAATAACGGGAGATAGTGCTGCTAATATTATTGCTATTACAATTAAGCTTATGCTTATTTCAACTAAGGAGAAAGCGCTATAACTTATACTGTTGCTTATATTATTGTTTATATTATTACTATTATTACCATAATATCTTTTTTTTAAATCAATCAACTCTTTTTTATTCCTCATAACTATTCTTTCTTTTCTTATTTACAATCACATTCATAGTTCACAATTCACAATTCACAATTCATAATGCTTATTATTCGCAACTACACTTTCTATTCACAACTACACCTTTCAATATTCTTTCTCATATTAGGAGGACAATCCCCTCCGCATGTTACGCATGCTTCCTCCCCATAACACAAAGTACACTCTAAACCATACTCATTTTTAAAATTCTCGCTGCATTCAAGTGATGTTATCAATAATCCTGAATTAGATACCACAGGAGTTTCTGATGCAAACCTAGATGTTATCACAGGTATAAACACAGCCAACATTACTGATATTGCAACAAGTGCAAATGTGAGTTCTATTAGGGAGAAGGCGGGGTGGGTGATAAGATTAGCCTTAAAAATATCGAGTCTTCGATAACGCGTAAGAAAAATAAAATATATAATAAAATTCATGCAAAAAACCTCGTTTTTTATTGCATACAGAATAACACAACCTATTGATTGTAGCCAATAGGTTAAAATCAATAAAGGTTTAAAATTGAATAAACTAAGGGATTTCCAAAGAAAATATAAAATTTATGGAACATGAAGACTATATATTAATGGAAAAACGCAAACGAATTTTACTCAAGGCAATAGGAAAAATTGTAAAAACAAAAAGGCTTGAATTAAAAAAGGGGATTAATAAATTTTCTTTTGAATATGACATTGGAAACGGGTTGTTAACAAGGCTTGAGCGCGGCGATACGGATACAAAAATAACGACTTTGTGGAAGCTGGCAAACGCTTTTAATATAAAATTTTCAGACCTTGCCCTTTTAATTGAAAAAGAACTTCCCAATAAATTTAATTTTTATGATTAAACAACCCAAAAATTTTAATGACGCTTTTATAAATATAAATTTTATCGCCTGTTGCAACAGGCGATAAAAAGTTCAAATTAAAATCATTCCTCAATTGCCTCAATATATGGTAGCAATTTTTTGCAGTAGTTTGTAAATCTTTGAAAGTTATGGAATCAAGAGTTTTTAATCTTAATTTTAGTGTGTTATCTGAATCACTGTCTTATAAATTCGAAGCCAATAATCCGGAAACGTAGCTTTTTGCTTTTCCAAGTTCTTCTTGAGTAATTTTATTATTTAATAAAGAATCAAAAAAATCGTCAGCACGTCTTTCAAGCTTGGCCGCATTCGACTTAAATCTTCTGATTTTATTAAAAATTCAACATAATCATTCTCTATATTACAAAATATTCTATTAATTCCTTTTATTGTACTTACTCAATTCCTTATTGTAATTACCTTAACTTAATTCTTCTGTTTGTTCCTTGAATTGTTGTAATCGTCCGGGGCTAATGTTTCTTTTTGCTTTATTAATTCTTTCGTTTAAATATTCTTCAAATGATTTTTTATTGTCCATATCTTGATTAAAATTCTGACAGGCTGATTGTACTATTCCTTTAATTTTATCATTTCCAAACGCACCTTTTTCATTATCGGGATTCATTTTTTCAATTATTTGCTCAAAATCGATTTCATCAGGATTAATTATTTTACCGTTTTTATTAAATTTTTCAATGTAAAATTTAATAATCTGTTCAATATCATTATCTTTAACAGGACCCATGGGGACTAACTCGCTGATTTTTCCACAGTTTAACAATAAACTGTCAGGTATTTCGAGAGGATGATTTGTAGTAAAGAAAAAGGTTGTAGCATAAGCATTTTGAGTATCATTCAAGGGAAGTCTTGCGCAATCTTCAAGCCAATTTCCCATTTTGGCTATATTCTTATGATTACTTTTTGTGTTGCGAAGATAAGCCTCTATGTCATTAATAATAATTACTGTTCTTTTACCCTCTTTTAAATATCTGGCTCTTGCATTTTTTAATTGTTCATATACTTCTTGATTAAAATTATCGAATTCCGGGCTCATTTCAATAAGTTCACAGCCGGCTTTTTTGGCTGTTTCACGTGCAAAAATTGTTTTACCTGTTCCAATAGGCCCGTAAAAAAGAATACTGTTTGGAACATAGGCTTTTAATCCTGCTTTTTCAAGGGCAATTTGATTTATAAACACATCTTTTACCGTTTGCTTTTGAGCTTGGTATCCCTTAATAGTATCATCTGTTCTTTTTAAATAAGACATTGTGAAAGCAGGATTAACTTTGGCATTATATATATTATGACTTATTGCTGTTTTAGGGCTGTCAGAAAAAGGCTCTTGTTTTTTAGCTTTAAAAGAAACAGTATCAAATGTTTGAAGCATGGGGATTTTTGGTGATTGTTTTCTTGTTTGATAATAACTTTTTGGTGATTGGCCGATTTGAGTAATTTTCATATTTTCCCTTTCTTTTAATACAAAAAAGCGCCTTTAAAAGGCGGCAGTTCTATGAGTGATATTTGAGGTTAATAATTCAAAAGAAATTTCTTTTCTTTTTAATACGGGTATAAAATATGCACTTGTTTTATATTTCATATAACCTCGTTATATTTTATTACATATATAATACCTGTGAAAATATTTTTTTGCTATCTTAAAATAACAAATTTTTACAATTTGTTTCTGCTAAGTTTTATAAAATAAACAAAAATTTTATTGTAAAATAACACTTGGTTTGACTATTTTGTACATGTAGTTTGATACGGGAAGGGTGGGATCCGAACCCTTTCATTTTTAATGATAACTCATTTCTTCAGAATATCAAGCCTATTTCAAAAATTGTCCGAAACAGGACAAGAAATTTTTTAATTCCACATGTTATATATAGTTTTTCTAGTATAGGGCACTTTATTAACAATGTACACCATTAGCTTGATTTACATTTCTTAATATTTTGAGAAAATTATGTTGGTTAGTTATAATCAAAATCAAGAGAGAGTAAGATGAATGATATTATAAAATCAGGAATTATTGCTTTAGGTTTTAAGCCTAAAGATGGGTGTTGCAATGTTTATTTCAAGAAATTTGGAACTTATGAAATAAATATCGATTATAATGAAAATAATCCCGAAAAATCTAATATTGATTATGGCAAAGATATAAAATGTGGAAGAAAAACAACAAGCAATTTTTCTCAAAATGAATCTTTTGTTGTTTTAGAATGTGTGAATAGATTATTAGAAAAAGGATACAACCCAAACAGCATAGTATTGGAGCAACCATATAAAGCTGGGCATAAGGATTGTTATCTTGACATATTAGTGAAAGATCTTGATAATAAATCATTTTTGATGATTGAATGCAAAACGTGGGGAAAGGAATACGAAAAAGAAAAAAATCAAATTTTTAAAGATGGGGGGCAACTATTAAGTTACTTCAATCAAGATAAAAATAGCAAGGCACTGTGTTTATACGCGTCTCATATTGAAAATAATGAAATTTCATACAGAAATGACATTATAGATACCAAAGAACTAAGCGGAAATAATGTACAAGAATTGTTTGATAGTTGGGATAATACTTTTTATCAAAAAGGTATTTTCGAAAAGCAAATAAATGCGTATGATTATAAAAATATTGGTCTAGTTTATGAAGATTTACAAGATTTAAAAGATACGGATGGCGGAACAATATTTAATCATTTTGCAGAAATTTTAAGAAAACACATTGTTTCCGATAAAACAAATGCTTTTAATAAAATGTTCAATCTTTTTATTTGTAAAATTCAAGATGAAGATGATAATTACAATAAAAACACTGATTTGAAATTTCAATTTAAATGCAATGACACTTATGAAAGTTTTTTTGATAGATTAAATAACTTATACAAGAGAGGCAATAAAAATTACATTGATATTGATTTACCAGATATAAGCCAAGATGATTTTGATGAATTGTTAAAGCTTGCTGATGAAAAAGATGAGCATTTAAGAAAAACTTTTAATGAGTTGAGATATTATAGGAGTTCTCAAGAGTTTTCTTTTAAAGAAGTTTATAATAAAGAAACTTTCGAAGAAAATGCTGAAATTGTAAAAGAAATAGTTAAACTTTTGCAAGGATATAAAATTAAATATTCTCAAAAACATCAATATTTAGGCGATTTTTTTGAATTATTGTTAAATACAGGTATCAAACAAGAGGCAGGACAATTTTTCACTCCAATCCCGCTTACAAGATTTATTTGTAAGTCAATTCCAATAAAAGAAATTATAGAAGATAAAAATAATAAAAAAGATGATAATTTCTTACCTTATGTAATTGATTATGCCTGTGGTAGCGGACATTTTTTAACTGAAATTATGGATGAAATTGACACATACGTTAAAGATTTCAAAGTAGAAGATATTAAAGGTTCCAGAATTGCAAAAGAAAACTTTGAGTCACTAAGAAATAATTTAAAATGGTCAAAAGAATACGTGTATGGAATTGAAAAAGATTATAGACTGGTAAAAACATCTAAAGTGAGTTCGTTTTTAAATGGTGATGGTGAAGCAAATGTAATGGCAGCTGATGGATTAGCACCATTTAATGATAAAAAATATAAAGGTGAACTAAAAACGAATGAATTCCAAAAATATAATTCTAATTTTGATATTTTAGTTGCTAATCCACCATATTCAATAAGTGGTTTTAGAACGACATTAAAAGAAGGTAAAAAATGTTTTGATTTGTATAAAAGATTAACGGACAACAGTTCTGAAATTGAATGTTTATTTGTGGAACGTGCCATTCAATTATTAAAAGAAGGTGGTGTTGCAGGAATAGTGCTTCCCGTATCGATTTTAACAAATGGCGGAATTTATGAAAAAACAAGAGAATTAATTCTAAAAAACTTTGATATTGTTGCTATTCAAAAGCTCGGCGATAACGCCTTTATGGCAACCGGAACTAAAACAATTATTCTTTTTATGAGAAGAAAGAGTAATTTAGCATATTCTAATATAGAAAAATTGGTTGATAAATTTTTAAATGATTTTAAAGATGTTACAATTAATGGAATTGAACATGCTTTTTCTACCTATGTTAATAATGTATTTGAAGATATATCATTTGAGGATTACATAAGCATATTACAAGATAATCCAACTGAAAAAGCAAAAAAAAGTGAAATTTTGGGCGAATATAAAGATTACCCTATTGAAAAAATACTTGAAACCGAGAAAGAAAAATTAGTCTATTTTATAATTTCATATTCTCAAAAAATTATTTTAAGCGACTCTTTAGAAAAAGATATTGAAAAAGAATTTTATGGCTATGAATTTTCTAATAGAAAAGGTCACGAAGGAATTCATATATATAAAGATGAAGATGGAATTTTGCAAAGCAAACTTTATAATCCTGAAAATCTTTATGATGAAGAAAAAACGAACTACTATATTTTAAATAATTTCAAAGGATTAATTTCAGAAAAAACAATTAATGAAATAAAACAATCAGAAGACCATCCACTGAAAAATCATATTGATTATATCAACCTATCTGATTTAATGTCATTTGATTTAAAAACATTTGATAAACAAATTAATCTTAACTTTAAAAAAAAACTAAAAATTGATAGCAAATATCCATTACATAAAATTAAAGATTTAATTAATATTGAGTATGGGACTAGAATTGTAAAAAATAAAGAAGCTGGGACATTATATCCAGTATACGGTGGAGGTGCAGAAACTTTTAAAGCTGATAAATTTAATAGAGAAGATTGTTTTGTAATATCTAGGTTTGGAATGTCGCCGCATTGTGTAAGATATGTAAAGGATAAATTCTTTTTAAATGATTCTGGGTTTACATATTCAATAATACATGATGATTGTAACAAAAAATATTTAGATAATTTACTAGCAACTTATGAATCAATAGTTTATCTTTGCGGCAGAGGCGTTGGACAAAAAAATATTGATATTGATTTATTTAACAATATAAAACTTCCACTTCCTCCAATGAATATTCAAGAAGAAATTGTTAAAGAAATACTAGCATTAGAAAACCTTAGTAAAAATAATACAGACAAAGTCAATATTTTACAAAATAATATAGCTAAAGTGTTAAAAACGGATGCAAAGGAAGAAAAATTAAATAAATATTTATTGATGCCTGTAAAAAGAGGAAAATCGCCAAAGTATTCATATAAATCTGATATTCAAATATTAAAGTCGGGACAAATAAGAGGATTAAAAGAATTTGATTTTTCTAAAAAATATTATGCCGATAAATCTATGACTATTGATGAAAGATTATTGCAACGAGGTGATTTGTTAATAAATTCTACCGGAGTTGGAACTGCTGGGCGAGTTAATTTATTTAATTTAAATGGTAAATTTTTTGTAGATAGTCATGTTGCTATTTGCAGATTAAACAAAGAATTGTTATTACCATTATATGCATTGTATCAATTATACTATTTTGTTGGATTTAAAAATATTGAAAAAATGGCAACCGGACAAAGTGGGCAAATAGAACTTGCTCCAGATACAATTGGAAACATAAAAATACCCGTTCCATCAATACAAGAGCAAAAAAGAATTGTTACTGAAATTATGCCGATAGAAGAAGAAATAGAAAAATTACAAAAAGAAATTGATGAAATACCAACTAAAAAACAGGCAATTCTCGATAAATATTTAATATAAGTATGCTTGTAAATTTTTAATATTAACGAAACTGGACTTTACCAAAATAATCATTTTATCCGTACACTTCAAAATCGGTGCGTAACTCAGCTATATTAAGAAAATCTCAATCTATCCGTACAGTCCCCCAAAAGTCCATTTCGGCAGTTAGATTTTTTTGGTAAACTTAATTTTCCGACCTAAAAACGCCCTCACAGAGCGACCTAAGCCAAAATAATCAAAGTATCCGTACAAATCAAACCGGTCGTTAAATTACATTTATTTATAATAAATTACCAAATAGAATTAATACAAAAATAAAAAAAGAAGATTTTAATCTTCTTTTTAAACTTGGGTCCGGTGGGACTCGAACCCACGACCAATTGATTAAGAGTCAACTGCTCTACCAGCTGAGCTACAAACCCAAACTTTTAACATATATACTATAAAATAAGTTTATGCTAAAATCAAGTAAAATGTCCACGTAGTTCAGATGGATAGAACGTCACCCTCCTAAGGTGAATGTCGGGCGTTCGAATCGCCCCGCGGACATTTTTTATTTTTAAAAAGAGCAGAATATGAACAACAGCCTCCTACAAATATTTGCACAAAATATCCATAAATTAACAGGACTTTTGACCCCGATAAGATATTGCAATCAAGGCTTTTGCGTGGTTAGGAAAACTTTTGGAGTTCCAAATAGAATTTTTCAGCCCGGTTTATGTTACAAAATTCCTCTCATTCAGGCTTTTGACTGCGTAAATATGAAAAAACAGGTTCATTTCCTGAACACACATTCTAATAAATATAAAAAACAGGGAATTGTCCCATACAACGTTTCAATTAACGCTCAGATTGAATTTAGAATCATCGATCCGATGGTTATTTATCATATAGATATAATTGACTTAGGCTCAAGAGAACCAATCAGAATTTATGTTGATAACGAAGTTCATCTTTTAATAGGTTCAATTATCGAAGATGAAACACTTAATATTTCAAAAGCACAGGAATTAATTAACGAAAAATTAAATCAAAGAAACAAAAACCCAAAAGACTATTTCCAAAAAGCAATTCTAATCGAACGAATCGTAGTCAACGCACTCGATTACAATATAGCATTAAAAAATAATCAGTTATTAAACCTAAATAACATCACATCGCCGTCTTGGACTATGTAGTCTTTGCCTTCCAGGCGGGATAGGCCTTTTTCGCGGGCGGCGGCCCAGGAGCCGGTGGAGATAAAATCGTCGTAGGAGACAACTTCGGCTTTAATAAAGCCTTTTTCGAAGTCTGTGTGGATAACGCCTGCTGCTGCTGGGGCTTTTGTGCCTTTTGTGATTGTCCAGGCGCGGACTTCTTTTTCTCCTGCGGTTATATAAGTTCTTAGATTTAAAATATCGTAAGCGGATTTTATCATACGCTCAATACCTGAATCTTTGATTCCAAGTTCGTTTAGATATTTTTTTGCTTCTTCTTCGCCTAAATCAACAAGTTCTTCTTCTAAATTTGCGCAGATTAGAACAACTTGAGCGTTATTTTTTGCGTATTCTTTAACTTTTTTTGTATATTCGTTTCCGTTTTTTAAGTCTGTTTCCGAGACATTTGCACAATAAATAACAGGTTTTGCCATTAAAAGATGGCAGAAGTGAAGTGCTTTTTTCTCGTCTTCATTAAATATTGAAGTATCGATGAATTGACCTTTTTCAAGGTATGGCATACATTTTTCGATAACCGTATTTTGAATTATTGCTTCTTTATCCCCTGATTTAACCTGTTTTGAGATTCTTTTTGAGATATTTTCAAGAGTTGATATATCGGCAAGTGCAAGTTCCATGTTTATTGTTTCGATATCGTCAATAGGATCAACTTTTCCGTTAACATGGATTGTGTTAACATCGTCAAAGCATCTTACAACCTGAACAATGGCGTCAACTTCTCTTATGTTGTGTAAAAATTGGTTCCCTAAGCCCTCTCCTTTAGAGGCTCCTTTTACTAGCCCTGCTATATCCACAAATTCAATAGCGGTTGGGATTACGGTGTTTGTGTGAACCAAATCTTTTAATTTATATAGTCTTTCATCAGGAACATTAACGACCCCTATGTTAGGCTCTATTGTGCAGAAAGGATAATTGGCACTCTGTGCGTTTTTAGCGCTTGTAAGCGCGTTAAAAAGAGTTGATTTACCTACGTTGGGAAGTCCCACAATTCCTACTTTAAGCATTGTTATTTCCTTTTTTAATTAATATTATCACAAACACAACCTTTATTTTGATAAATTATATAAAGGGGTTTGTAGGTTAGTGTGTTGTTGTATTTTTCATCCAGTAATTTTAATTTGTCTTTAATTTCAATATAATTTAATTTCTCGTTTTTAAGGCAATTAACACCCGTGTATTTAAGATGTTTTAAAATATCAAGCGGGGTTTTGAATTTTATTTTTTCTTCTTTTGATATAATTTCACCGTTTGTAAAAATTTTTTTAATATCTTCAAGCTCGATATATTTTAGCTCAACGCCAAATATATCCCCAAGTTCAAATAAATTACCCTTTAAAAAAGTTGAAATAATTAAAAACCCGTCTTTTTTAAGGTATGACTTTAGTTTTATTATTGTTTTTTTAAAGTCATTACACCATTGCAAGCTTGCGTTTGAAACAATTAAATCAAACTTTTTGTCTGTTTTAAAATCTTCAACATCAATATTTAAAAATTCAATTTTTGAGTTAATATCTTTTATAAAATCAAAACTGTCAATTATATCAAGGGCTAAATATGAATCAAATTCAATTTTTTTTGTTAATTCTTTGGTAAAAAGTCCGGTATAGGAGCCTATTTCCAAAACATCGTCATATTTTTTATTTTGTATGTGATTTAACAATTCAAACATCATCTTTTTTTGAACCGTTGCGTTTGAATTATATGTTGATAAACTTTTTTTAAATTTTTTTTTGATTAATTCCTTATCTAGCATATTAATTCTTTCCAGGATTTATAATTTTCAAAAGGACAGTGTGTTGAATTTATAAGTTCGATATCTGCTTTATTTTCCCAAAAAGCAAGCTGATTTTTAGTCGGGATTATTTTATCGTCTTTTGAAATTATAACTTTATCAAACTTAAGTTCGGAGTCTAAGTTTATTTTTTGAATTTCAAACAACTCCTCTCTTAATTCTTCAATCGGCCTTGTGATGACTATTTGAGGGTTTAATTTTCCGTTTTGAAACATATTTTTAATAAATTTATCGCAATTTTGTTCGTTTAAAAATTTAGCCGTTGCGCGGTATATTTTATCGGGAATTCCATAGTTGTTGTCTATTAGTTTATTTGTTGAATTTATTGCAATTTTTTTATCAAAATTTTTCAGTTCATTTTTAAATAAATTAGCGACAAAACCTCCCATAGACCAACATATCAGGTATTTTTCATCGTATTTATTAAAATCAAATATTGAAAAATCAAAATCAACTTTTCTGTAATCAAAAAACATTAAAACATCAAAATCATCAAACGCCAGGTTAGAAACCGCAGTTTCGTTCATTGCCCAGCCGTTGAAAAAAAGAATTAATTTATTGTTATTATTTTTATTTAACCATTTATAGCGCATAATTTTTCAATTTCTCAAAAAAATCTTTCATTTCGTCTTTTGTTATGTCGGAAGTTAAGGATAGTCTTAATCTTGAAGTATTTAAAGGCACTGTCGGAGGGTTTATCGGAAGAACATAATAGCCTCTATCTTGCATAAAAAGAGCTGTATTTTTTGTTTTTAGACTGTCGCCTATGATAACGGGAATAATTTGAGAAGAGCTTATTGTAGGATAAATTTTATGAACTTCTTTAAATAAAGAATTTAATTTTTCTTTTTTTTCTTTTAGGAGCTTAAATTTTTCTTCAAGTAAAAAATTGCTCCACATAATATTAATCGAAGGAAGTGCCGTTGAAAAAATAAAAGTTGATGCTTTATTTATTAAATAATCAATTATGACCCTGTTTGAAACACAAATTGCACCCATGGAAGCTAGGGATTTTCCTAAAGTAATTGTTATTATATCAATTTCATCCAAAAGATTGTTTTCCTGTGCCACGCCAAATAAATTATCCCCAAAAACACCGAAAGCATGGGCTTCATCAAGCATTAAAAGACAGTTATATTTTTTCTTTAATTCAACAAGTTTTTTAATATCCGCTATATCCCCATCCATTGAAAAAACTGATTCTGAAACAATCAGGGCATTTTTGTAATTTTTTCTTTTTTCGCTCAGTTGTTTTTCAAGATTGTCATAATCAAGGTGTCTGTAGCGAAAATGGTCTCCTTGAGATAATTTTAAACCTGAAATTATGCTGGCATGGTTTAATTTATCGCAAAATATGCAGTCGCCTTTTGAAATCAGCGCGCTGATAACCCCTTGGTTGCATTGATAACCCGTATTAAAAAGAAGCGAAGCATCTTTTGATGAAAGAGAAGAAAAATTATTTTCAAGTCTTTTATATTCGCTTGAATTACCCGTCAAAAGTCTTGCCGATGCGCTTGATAGGATAAATTCATTTTTATTTTTATATTTATCGACAAATTCCAAAACAAGGTCTTTATCCGTGCTTAAATTTAAGTAATCGTTTGATGATAAATTCAGCATTTTTTTATCATCAACGATTATGTATTTTGAAAATTTTTCTTTAATGTTTTTAATTGTTCTGAAAGATGAATTTTCTTTCAGTTTATTGAGTTCGTTTATATAGTTTTGCATGTTATTTTTTAGCCGATTTTGGCGCAAATTCGCTGTCCAGTCTTAAAAATACGGGTTTAATTTCATCTTTTGAAATTAATTTTCCTTCTTTTATGTTGTTAAATGTAATATCATCATAAAAAGTATCAAGGTTGTATTTTAATTGTTTTGCCATGTTTTGGGCAATATTGGGGCAATATGGGTATATAAGAGATGAAACAGCGCACATTGTCTCTAAAACAACATATAATACTTCCCCGCATTCTTTCATTTTGCCTTCTTTTGCAAGCGTCCAGGGGGCGTTATCCGTAACATATTTATTTATACAATCTACAAGTTCAAATATTTTTCCTGCCGCTTCCGCTACTTCAAAGTAGTCAAAATGGTGTTTAACTTCTTTTATTGTTTCTTTTGCTTTTTTAAATAATTCGCTTTCTACAATAAATTCTTTTTTTATTTCCCCGTCAAAATATTTAACAAGCATGGATAAAGTTCTGTTTAATAAATTACCCATGGAGTTTGCAAGATGGGCATTTACTTTTTCTTTAAAATCGTCATCGGAGTAGTTACCGTCTTTTCCAACAGGAGCTGCGCTTGCCATATAATAGCGAAAAGCATCGGGGGAATCCATGTTAAATGCTTTCATAACTGATTCGGGCGAAACAACGTTTCCTAATGATTTAGACATTTTAGCTTCATCAATCGTAATCCATCCGTGGGCTAAAAGATGTTTTGGCAAAGGCAATTCAAGTGCCATTAAAAGAGCAATCCAGTATATTGCATGGAATTTTAAAATGTCTTTTCCAATAACCTGAACTTCAGCAGGCCAGTACTTTTTAAATTTATCGTCAATTGAGTCAACGCTATAGCCAAGTGCCGTTATATAATTTGACAGTGCATCAATCCAAACATAAATTACTTGGGAATCATCCGTTTCTACATCTATTCCCCAATTTACGCTTGTTTTGGCGCGCGATACGGAAATATCTTCAATATTTTCAAGCTGATTTAAAACTTCGTTTGCGCGAAACGAAGGAATGATAAAATCAGGATTATCTTTTATGTGTTTAATTATTGCATCTTTATATTTTGTCAGTTTAAAAAAGTAATTTTCTTCACTTACCACTTCGGGCTTTTTTTTATGCACGGGGCAATTACCGTCTTCATCCAAGTCTTTTTCGCTTAAAAAGGCTTCGCAGCCTGAACAATAAAGCCCTTTATAAGAATGCTTATAAATATCTCCTTTATTAATTAATTTTGTAAATATTTTTTGTACCGCTTTTATATGCATTTCATCGGTTGTTCTTATGAATTGAGAATAGTTGATATCAAGTAATTTCCAGGCATCAATAAATTTTTGCGCGTTCATATCGCAAAATTCTTTAGGAGAAATATTTAACAAAGCCGATGTTTTTTGGATTTTAATCCCGTGTTCATCAACTCCTGTCAACATATAAACATCTTTTATTCTTTTTGAAAAATGTCTTTGAATTACATCGGTTAATATTTTTTCGTAAGCATGCCCGATATGAGGCGCCCCGTTAACATAATCTATTGCCGTTGTTGTATAAAATTTTTCCATAAATATAATCCCTGTGTCATATAAACATCAAAATTATAACATAAAAATAATGACGGCTTTTTTCTTATTCTTTATTAAAACCCATTTTAAAAGCACTTTTTTGGCTTTCGGGGAGATATTCTTTTTCGTTTATTTTATCAATTGAGGATGTTTTAATAACGTCGATAAAATCATCGGCTTTAATTTCCCTTTCTTCCCTGAAAGCTTTCATTGAAGCTGATTTTATAAATTTATTTATATGAGAAGGGCTGTAGCCTTTAAGCTTATTTGATAAGATTTTAATTTCATCATTGTTTTTTGAAAGGGTTTTACCTGCATTAATTTTTGATAAATTAATTTTTAAAAGTTTTTCAATATCCTTGCTATCGGGCAACCCTATATAAGCCTCAAAATCAGCTCTTCTTTTAACCGCGGGGTCGATTAAGTTATACATATTTGTAGCGCCTATTATTAAAACATTATCATGTTTTGCATTAGCTATAATCGGCAAAAGCGTATTCACCATTTTATTATCTTCGTTATTTCCCGATTGTGATGCGCTTCTTTGAGTAAGCATGGAATCCATTTCATCCATAAATAAAATAACGGGTTTATCTGATTTCGAAGCTTGTTCTTTTACATAATCATAAGCATTTTGAATTTGATTTGATGTTTCGTTAATGTATGATGAACCCACTCTTGAAATATCAAGCAAATACATATCGCATCCTGTTTGCGCTTGAATTGCTTGAGCGAGCATTGTTTTGCCGCATCCCGGCGGCCCGAAGAAAATTGAAAACGAAGGTATATCAATTCCATAGTCTTCTTTTCTTTTTTGGGCTTCTTTAGGGTGATTTAGAGGATATATTATTAAATCTTTAATATCCAAAATACAGTTATCAAGCCCGATAACATCATCAAGGCTTTTTGGTGAATCTGAATTTGATTTATATTTTACAATTAAACCTTCATCCGTTTTTGAATCACTTTTTGTTTTTAATTTATATGTTTCATTTGTTTGAGGTATTGAATAAATTGTATTTTTTGGTGTTTGTCTCGCTTCAAGAGCAATATTTGCTTCATCAACAAGCGCCATTCTCCAAAAATATGCGGGACGAAGTTCTTCCAGAGGGTTAGCTGATGCATTTTTTATATCAACATCTTCAAATGATTCTTTTTCATATTTATCGATTTCATTTTCAAAATATTTTAAATCAGGAAATAAGCGCTCAACAATCAGTGCAAGTGCTATTTTTGCATCCATAAAAAATTCAAGATAGAATTCAATTAAATTTTCGTTTAACGCAATTCCTGATTTATCCTTTTTTTCAAGCTCTCTGATTCTGTCTTCCGTGAAATTACATGTATCGTTTATTTTTGCAACAGCCTGATATATTTTGTTATCAGGCTCTTTTTCAAGTCTTTTTTTGAGTTTGGTGTTTAATCTTTTGTTGTAACCGTATGATATTTTATAGTTTGTTGCGCTATTAATTTTCATAATTATTAATTTTAAAAACCAAAAAGGAATTTTTTTGCGTTTTTATAATTATTCCTTACTTCCTGCCCTTGTTCCGCAATAGGTATAGATATAAGGCAGAAGAGTTTTTGCATATTTATTAAGTTTTTGATATTGAGGAAAGCCTATTATTATTGTTGCTGCTATATCGTCAAAATTTGCAATGGAATCCTTTAGGGTGTATTTTCTCATCTGTGCATCATTATCGGCACTTAAATTTGATAATTTTGTTGCTATCATTGCACCGCCAAGCATGCCAAGAATAGAGCCTATTATTTTTACGGGCTTATTGTTTAAAGAATTGCATCTTTTACAAACCTCATGTACGGCACTTACCATAAGCATGGGTATTGAAGTGTTCATAAACTGAAATCCCGCTTCGCGCCATTTTTTGGAATTTTCCTTTTTTTCGTTTTTAAATGAAGCAAAAAGTACGGAAAAAACATTGGCAAGCCCCGCCATTGAAAGCATTTCAATGACTTCTTTCAGAGTACCTTCCTTTATTTTGCCTTTTTTAATCAACACAGGAGCTATTTTCATTCCGCACAATACACCTGCTGCGGCACCAACAAGGGCCTTTGGGTTAGGCATATTTTTTTTGAAATTATTTTCCTCGTTTTTTAAATAATGGCTATACGGTTTAAAACTATTAAATTGTATGTTTTTTATAGGCATTTGTTTTAAATCTCACCATATTATATAAAAGCAGAAAAGAAAATATTTTGCCAGTATTTTTTTAAAATTTTACGATATTTTCGGATAAACATACTAAAATCAATGGTTTTATCTAAAAATTGCGTGATAGCATATTTTTGATTTATACAACTTTCGTATTAGAAACTTTAAACCTTCCCATAATTAAATCTCCTTAAAAAAAACCGTAAAGTAATAGTGTAATAAGGATATGGATTGCAAGGAAGACAATAAAGTACATTGGTGTACCTTTATTTAGCAATCCGCAAGTAAATAAAGGAGTATTTAAAATGTCAGTTACAATTAACACAAACGTTGATTCGATTAAGATTCAAAACATCTTAAACAGTGCTACAAGCAATTTGTCTACAACAATGGAGCGTATGTCAAGCGGTTTGAAAATTAACCGTGCAGGAGACGATGCAGCAGGAACAGTTATTGCTGCAAAGATGGATGTTCAATTAGACGGTAACAAAATCGCTCAAAACAACATTCAAAACGCAAACAACATGTTATCAACCGTTGAAGGTAATTTAGATGTTGTTCAAGACAACTTATCAAGAATCCGTGACTTGACACTTCAAGCAAAAAACAGCACTTATTCAACGGATGAAAAAGATGCAATGCAAGCTGAAATTGCGGAACGTATGGAAGAAATCGACAGAATTTCAACATCTTCTAAATATTCAGGTCTGCACTTATTTACTGCTGATGAAGCAGATGATCCTCTTTCCGAAGGTGCTCAATTCCAAGTCGGTGCAGATGCGCGCGGAGATAACGTTATTTCTGTTGATAAATCAATTTTTGAATCGGTTAAATTCAGCGCTCTAACAACCATGGCTGCTGCAAATTTTGATGTTTCAACCATGAAGTCTGCTGAATTATCGGCTGCAATTCAAAATTTAGACAACGCAATTAACTCAATCACTGCAAGAAAATCAACGATAGGTTCTGCCGAAAACCGTCTATCTTCAGCTTTAGATACACTTACAACTCAATATGAAAACCTATCAAGCTCTAAATCGGTTATTACCGATGCCGATATAGCCGCTGAAGCTTCAAGCTATACTCAAAATCAAATATTACAGCAAATTTCGGTTTCCTTGTTAGCTCAAGCTAATCAGGCACCTGCAATTGCTTCAAGCTTAATATAGTATACAAGTAAAATCTAACTGGTGATGGCAATACAAGTGGGTTAAACAAATGTTTAACCCCTTTTTTTATACTAAAAAACTCCAAAGGGTTGCTTTGGAGTTTTAATAAAAATTAAGATTAAAGTTATTTTGTTGTTAATTTATTAACAGCTTTTGTTAATCTTGATTTTTTTCTGGCTGCGGTATTTTTATGTAAAATACCTTTTGAAACTGCTTTGTCGCATAATTTGTAAACATTTGATAATAAAGCATTTAATTGGGTTTTATCTTCCGAAGTTGCGCAGGCTAAAACTTTTTTAACCGCTGTTTTAATGGAAGTTTTAAATGCTACATTTCTTTGAGTGTTTCTTTTTGCAACTAAAATTCTTTTTTTTGCAGATTTAATATTTGCCATTTTTAATCCTTTCTTAAAAATAATTACTTATCTTCAAGAGGGTTTGAGTGAGTACTTATATAATAGTCAAAAAGAATTTTTTTTGCAACGATAATAAAATTTAATTAACCGAATATTTTTTTATACCATGGTTCTTTATAAAAATTTTCATCGTAAATATTTTGTGCAATTTCTTTTAACTCGTCGTTATCCATACTATCAAGGGCTTTTTGAATATTTTCATCAATTTTGCCGTCTATATTATCTTCGCTAAATTCGCCCTTTTTAAGATCATCTTCTTCAATATCGGCACCTTCCACAAAATCCCATCCAAGATATGTTGCATCAAACTTAAATGTAATACCGTCAAGTGCCATTATATAGCTTGCAACTTCTTTATCGGACAATCCTTTTTTGCCGTCTAAATCATAATTATCAAAATCAAATTTAAATTCTTCACTTGTAACTTCCGCATAATCAATTTTTTTGTTTTTTGTCGGAGGATCATATTTATCAAGCGTTACGCCTTCGCCTTCATATTCTTTTATTGAATCTTTTGCAAAAATAAGTGCATCGTCTTTAATGTCTTCTGTTTTATCCGCTTTTGAATATTGCGTATTTGCGCCTAAACCCGTAATTTCGGTTAAATGTGTTGTACTGTTAATTAATGTCATACTTTTTCCTCTATAAAATAGTAAATCTCTTGATACATTAATAAAAACATTTTCTTTAAAAAAATTGCTCAAAAAGTTAACTTTTCTTAAAATATTTAAATGATATTATTTAAAAAAAGAGGATTATTATGGTTATCAAAAAATGGATTAATACGATAATTGAAGATATAAATACGATTAAAGAAAAAGATGTTGCTGCAAGAAACATTTTTGAAGTAATTTTTCTTTATCAGGGTTTCCATGTTCTTTTAGCGCATAGAATAGCCCACAAACTTCTATACTGGAAGGTTCCCTTTATACCGAGATTAATTTCGCAAGTTGCAAGATTTTTAACGGGAATTGAAATTCACCCCGGGGCAAAAATCGGAAGAAGATTTTTTATAGACCATGGTATGGGTGTTGTAATTGGAGAAACAACAATAATCGGAGATGACGTATTGATTTATCAGGGTGTTACATTAGGAGGTACCGGTAAAGAACAAGGAAAACGCCACCCGACTTTGGGAAATTTCGTAACGGTAGGTGCGGGCGCTAAGGTTTTAGGAAATATTACAATAGGGAACTATTCAACAATCGGAGCAGGCTCGGTTGTGATATCCGATGTAGATGAACATTGCACCGTTGTAGGGGTTCCGGGGCGAATAGTAAAACAAAAGAAATATATCGAAGGGCAATTGCAGCACAATAGAATCCCTGACCCTGTTTCATGCGAACTTAACCGCTTGAAATATGAAGTAAAAGAATTAAAAGAAAAGCTTGAAAAATTGGAAAATCAAAGCTCTAAAGTTAATCTTTAGAAACTTTAAACATAAAGCAAAGCGGGATAAAAATAAAACACAAAAGAGCAAAAATCGCAAAAACATCAACATAGCTCATTAATTTTGCCTGCGATAGCATTTGTCTGTATATTGTTCCGTTTGCTTTAGTTAATGCGGTTAAATCGGGTAAATATTTTGAAAATTTAGCAACGGCTGCACTTAATTTAATTACAAAAGGCATATTATTTGTGTGAAGATTTGCTATTAAATAATTTTGATGAACCTGCGAAAATGCTGTTACTAAGGCGTTTGTAATTGAAATTGTAAAAGCGGTAATTACACATTTTGCAAGAGAATGAAGTCCTGTTGCAAGTGCAAGTTTTTCTTTTTGAACGGTAGAAAGCGCAAGTTTTGTAATCGGAATAAAAGCAAACATAATACCTGCGCCTAAAATTATATTAGGCAATATAAAATATGTAAAAGAAACCTCTAAATTAAGCTGTGTAAATGAAAATGTACTAATAGCAAGAAGAACATAGCCAATGCCCGCTATTATTCTGTTATCAACAAATTCGCACAATTTTGACACAATAACCATAAAAATAATACACGAAACCGCCCTGCTTGAAAGACTCAAACCTGCAAGCTGGGCGTTATAGCCCATTAAACTTTGTACAAACCCCGGAAGTGCCGATAATGTCATATAAGCAATGGTATTTACGCCTGACCCCAGTATTGTTCCAATGAAAAAGTTCCAATTTTTAAATATACGAAAATCCGTTATTGCATTTTTATATTCAAGTTCCCAAACAATAAAAAATACCATGGAACAAACGGCAAAACCGCTTAACCAGCATATCCAGCGGCAATCAAACCAGCCGTATTGCGAACCTTTATCTAAAACGGTTTGCATGGGTAACAGCCATAAAATTAAAGCACTAAAGCCGATTGCATCAAAACCCGCAATCTTCATAGTCGAAGTGTTGTTCATAACATTACAGTGAATCATAACAACGGAAGCTACAATTACGGGTATATTTATAATAAAAATCCACTGCCACGATAAATGTTCAACCAAAACCCCGCCCAACAAAGGCCCGACAATAGCTGAAACCATCATACCAAGCCCAAAGATACCCATTGCGGTTGCTTGAAGATGCTTTGGGAATACCTGCATTAAAATAGCCTGACTTAAAGGCATAAAAGGCCCGCCGCCTATGCCTTGAATTATTCTTCCGATTATTAAAACATTCAAAGAAGGCGCCATAAAACAAATTATTGAACCGAGCGCAAAAATAATCGATATTGCTTTTAAGAGTTTTCTTCTTGTAAACCTTACTTCAAGCCAGCCTGTTATCGGAAGCATGATGGCATGGGCAATCATGTAACTTGTTACAACCCAGTTTGATTCGTCCCTTGTTGAGCCGAATTGCCCTGCGATATAAGGTATTGCAACGTTAACCGAGGATGTTGCAAGCATGGAAAAAACGGTCGGAAGCATTACCGATATGGTAATTAACCATAAGGGAATATTTAATTTTTCATATAGTGATTTTGTTCTCATTTTCTTCGACTAATAATTAAAAATGAGGCAAAAACCTCATTTTATCTTACTTTTACTTTAGGTACCACGCTCATGCCGGGTACTATATTATATTTTGAAATATCTTCATCAAATTTTATTTTAACAGGTATTCTTTGAACAACCTTAACATAAGACCCGACGGCATTTTCGGGCGGGAAAAGGCTTGCTTTTGCGCCTGATGCTTTTTGGATTGAATCCACATGACCTTTGAATCTTTTTGAACCAAAGGTATCGATTTTAATTGTTACTTTTTGTCCTTCTTTCATGTTTGCAACCTGTGTTTCTTTAAAGTTTGCAATTATGTATCTTTCATTGGGTACGATTGTTAAAATAGAGTGTGCGGCATTGACATAAGTTCCTATTTCAACATTTTTATTTGTAATTGTTCCGTCAATCGGGGCAATTAAAGTTGTATATGAAAGGTTTAATTTTGCCTGCTCAACTTCAGCCAGTAATCTTTCAATTTCTGCGCTTTGAGATATCTTCTTGGATTTTGCCCCTAAAAGAGCGCTTGTTGAAGCTTTAAGATCATCTTGAGCGGATTTATAAAGCGCTTTTGCAACGGATAAATTTTTAATCGCGTTATCTAAATCCTGCTTTGTAACCGAACCGTCCTGATAAGCATTTTTATATCTTATATAGTCGTTTGTTGCATATTCAAGCTTTGATTTCGCGCTTTGAATATCGTTTTTGTTTACTGATGTTATGGCATCCATTTTCTCAATATCGCTTGTTGAAACCTTCAAATCGGCCTGTGCTTTTTGAAGCCTTGCCTGAGCGTTTTTAAGCTCAGTTTCAAAATCTTTAGGGTCTATTTGAGCAATGATTTCGCCTTTTTTAACTTCAGTATTATCATCAACATAAAGTTCAGTTATTTGCCCTGAGACTCTCGGAGAAAAATAAACAAGATGTGCTTCAACAAAAGCGTCATCCGTTGATTGATAAAACGCAGAATAAACAATACCGAAAATTCCCAAACATAAAAACACTGCCGCTGTAATAACGGGTATTATTACTCTTTTTTTCTGATAAGGTTTTCTTTTTGCCAGAACTTTTTGTCTTGCTTCTTTATAGTATTTTGAATCTTTATTCATTTTATTCTCCCGGTTTTAGGTTTGAAGTTTTGTATTTTCTGAAATATTTTCTTTTATTTTATTTAAAATTTTTAAACAATTTTCTATATCTTTATATTCTATACCATTTAAATAGCTTTGCCTTACTTTAGATATTACAGGGAAAATTTTATTTCGTAAATCTTCTCCTTTTTTTGTAATTTTAATTTTGTTTATTTTTCTTCCGTTGGATGAACTTTCTTTTTCGATTAACCCTTTTTTAAAAAGAATGTCTAATAGTCTTGTTATATTTGCTCTATCTTTTCCTAAGATTTTTCCCAGTTTTCTTTGGTAGAGTTCTTCGTTATTTATAATAACATCTAAAATTATAAACTGTTCGGGAGTAATTTCAAAATTATGCTCCTTAAAAGCTCTTAGTGTTAATACTTTAATTAAAGTAGCGCATGTAACAATTTCGTTTGATATTGAATTTCGATTCAGTTGATTCAACATACTTGATTTTTTATTTTTTATGCTATTATGTTATCATAATAACATAAAAAAAATTTTAGTCATACTTATTTTTAACAACAATGAAAAAAATATTATACATATTATTTTTAATATTGCAATTTGCATCCTTTTGCTTTGCCAAAAACGAGCAGGAGGATAAAACGGAGTACCTGAATCTTAATTTTTGGTCAAAATTTCAGGATGAAATTTTAATTGATAATTTAAAAACCGCATTTGAAAACAATCTTGATTTAAAAATAGCGGCTTATAAAGTAAAAGAAAGCGAAAAAATTGTCAAACTTGCACTTGGCGAAGAATTACCGCAAATTGATTTTGAACCTTTAATCGGACAAACTTTTTCATCATCGGATGAACATTTCGGCTCACTTGTAATAAACAGCTATAATCAATCAAGGTTTTTATTGCCTTTATATGTAAGCTATGAAATAGATATCTGGGGTAAAAACAGGCTTAAAACAAAAAGCAGAACTCAAAGCCTTAAAATGATAAAACAGGATGAAAAATCTACTTATATTCTTCTATCAAGCGCTATCGGGGCAGATTATTTTAATTTGATCAAGATAGATAAAACTCTTAGTATTGAAAAAAAATTACTCTCTCTTAACGAAGAACTTTTAAGATTAATTGAAAATAAAGAAAAAACAGGACTTGCAACAAAAGACGATGTTTTGGCAATTAAAGAAAATGTTGTTAAAATTAAAGCAAAAATCAACAACTACGAAACAAAAAAAGAAACTCTTGAAAACCAATTAAGCTATCTTTTGGGAGATAAGTTATTTAAAGAAGTAAAAAGAAGTGATTTTGATTCAATCACAATGCCTTTTAGCGCACCTGAAACTCTTGAATCGCAAATAATCTTAAA
This sequence comes from Candidatus Gastranaerophilales bacterium, assembly GCA_944324945.1. Taxonomy (GTDB): domain Bacteria; phylum Cyanobacteriota; class Vampirovibrionia; order Gastranaerophilales; family Gastranaerophilaceae; genus RUG14156. The sequence goes on along the minus strand of CALUYE010000007.1, from coordinate 58,112 downwards.
CCGCCCTGATGTAGTTTTAAAAAGCGAAAACATCATAAGGGCAAATTATGATGCTCGCATTGCCAAAAGAGAACTCCTTCCATCCTTTACAATAACGGGCACATTCGGCTTTAACGGTTATAACAACCTAAAAGGAATTTTCGGTTCCCATACGGGAATTGCGGAAGTTTTTGTTGCACCGAGGTGGAATATATTTGACGGCGCAAGAAGATTTAATTTTATGAAATTAAAACAAATTGAACTATCAAGAGCAAAAGAAGAATATGAAAAAACTATCCTGGCTTCCCTAAAAGAAGTAAATGATTCGCTTGCAATTTTTAAAAACGAAGAAAGAAACTATGATTTATCATCAGATGTTTATGATATACAGAGCGAAAAATTAAAATTAAAATCAAACAATGCAAAATACGGCCTTTCAAGTAAGGCGGATTATATAACGTATGAAATAGCCCAAAATATCGCACTTGAAAAATTAATAAACGATAAAGTCAATTATATAATTTCATCAATCGGGTTATATAAATCAACAGGCGGCGTGGATTTTAGCGAAAATTTATAAAAATTAAAAAAAGTTAATTAAAATTGTACAATGTATTTATTTTGATTATAATTAAATAAAAAAGGGTTATTTTTTTGGAAATATTGGAAAGATTAAGCGGGATTATCGGAATAGTAATTATTTTAGGCATTTGCTATTTAATGTCCAATAACCGCAAAAAAATTAACTATAAAACAATAAGTGTCGGTTTAGCGCTTCAATTTTTACTTGCGGTTTTTGTTTTAAAAATCCCTTTAGGAAAGACAATTATTGATATTTTAGCCGGATGCATAAGAAAAATATTAACTTTTTCAAATGTCGGAGCGGATTTTGTTTTCGGATTTTTATCAAGTTCAGCCGATAAACTTGATTTAATATTTTTTGAAGGAGCGGGATTTTTATTCTCGGTTAAATTAATTGCAACGATAATATTTATTCTTGCAATAGTTAATATCTTATACTATTACGGAATAATGCAAAAAGTAGTGGCATTTTTTGCGCGTATTATGTATAAATTAATGGATGTATCAGGTGCTGAAGCTCTTTCAAACGTTGCAAGCGCATTTGTCGGACAGGTTGAAGCACAAATTATGATAAGACCTTATTTAAAAGGTGCTACAAAATCAGAGCTTTTAGCTTCCATGACAGGTTCTATGGCTTGTATTGCAGGAGGAGTTATGGCGCTTTATATTGCCATGGGTGTTAGGGCGGAATTTCTTCTTGCCGCTTCAATTATGGCAGCACCCGGAGCGCTTGTGGTTTCTAAGATAATTTATCCTGAGACCGAACAATCACAGACAAAAAAAAGCGTTAAGGTTAATATTGAGCGCACAAACGTTAATTTAATTGATTCAATCGCTCAGGCGGCGTCGGATGGCATGAGAGTTTCGCTAAATGTTATTGCGATGTTAATTGCACTTTTATCTTTAATTGCCTTAGGAGACTATATTTTAGCTAAAATCGGTTTATTTTTATATAATGTTTGCCATATTCATTTAAGTTTTATCGATTTATCTCATTTAAGCATTAAATCTCTTTTGGGTTTATTATTTTCGTTTTTTGCTTTGATAATAGGAACTCCCCTGCATGATGTTATGAATGTGGGTGCTTTAATGGGTGAAAAGCTTGTGTTAAATGAATTTATCGCATATACGGATTTAATTGCAATGAAAGATATTTTGTCTCAAAAAGCAATGATAATTGCAAGTTTTGCACTTTGCGGCTTTGCAAATTTCGGCTCTATTGCAATTCAAATAGGCGGGATAGGCGAACTTGCTCCCACAAGAAGAAAAGATTTAGCTAAACTTGGTATAAAAGCGCTTATCGCAGGAACCTTAGCAAGTTATATATCAGCCGCTATGGCAGGGATTTTATTGTAAAATGAATGAAATTATATCAAAAACAATTGTAATAAAATGCGATAAACTGCCTCCTTGTGTTAATTTTATTGAAAATAAAATTAAAGAATTTAAAATAGAACCTCTAAGATGGTCTATTGTTGATATAAAAAATAACGAATTAACGCTAAATGTAAACGGGTATATTCTTTAAGGCTGTTTTCTTCATCTTTTGATATGATGGACAAAAGAATGCTAAAATAGTATTATGGGATAGGAAAGTATACTTTTTATTAATGATGGAAAATCAAAATTTTAGCGAAGAAAATATCGAGGAAAATATTATCACCAACGAGCTTGTAAGAGGCTGTAAGCTTTATAATTTCAGGCGCCCCGATAAATTCTCAAAAGAACATTTAAAAGCCCTACAGGATATTCACCGTGATTTTGTCCGCCATCTTGCGCAGATTTTAACGGCATATTTAAGAATGGAAGTAAGAATTGATGTAATTTCCGTTGATCAATTGACTTATGAAGAATATATCTGTTCAATGCCAAGCAATATTCAAAACATGGTATTTAAATTAAACCCCTTAACGGGTGAAGTTTCTATGGGCATGAGTCCTGATGTTTTGGCTGTTGTATTAGACAGGATGCTTGGAGGTGCAGGCATTGTAAATGAACATGGGAAAGAATTAACACAAATTGAAGAACTTTTAACAACAAAATTCACCGAAAAAATAATAAAAATACTTGAAGAATCATGGAGCGCCATATTGCCCGTTAAATCGGAATTTGTCGCCTTGGCTAACGGATATCATTCCGTCCCCATTACAACAAACGGCGAAATCGTCTCGCTTATTTCTTTTGAAGTAAGATTGGGACAAAAGAATTTCGGCTTAATGAATCTTTGTTTCCCGTATCCTGTTTTAGAAACGGTTTTACCAAAATTAACGCCTCAATATATATATCAGCATGCAAGCGTTGCATCAAACGAAGTCGGAAGGAATGAAACATTAGAAAAAATTAAAGGTGCATATCTTGAAATGCAGGTCATACTCGGTAAGACAAAGCTTCAAATAAATGATGTGCTTGATTTAAAAATAAACGATGTTATAAAATTAGATCAAAAGTTAAATGAAGAATTAATTGCCTGTGTTAACAAAAAGAAGAAATTTTTTGTAATTCCGGGGGTAATTAACAATAAAGTATGTATAAAAATTGTTGATCAATACAAAATAAAGGAGTAAATTTTGCCGCAAGAGCCCAAAAATCTTGATATATCAAGTCTTGAAAATTGCGAAAGACCAAAAAAAAGCCAAACATCTAAAACCTACAATCTTATTTTAGATGTTGAACTTGAGTTGTCTGCAATCTTGGGTGAAACAAAAATGTCTTTAACTGAAATTTTAGATTTAACAAAAGGTTCCGTTATTGAACTTGAAAATAAAACAACGGAACCGGTTAAGCTTTTGGCAAACGGGCAAGAGGTCGCAAGAGGCGAAGTTGTTATAGTTGAAGATAACTTCGGGTTAAGAATAACTGATGTGCAAAATAATGAAAATTATAATGAAATGTTAGGCTAGTATGGAAGAAGAAATAAAACAAACAGTTGAAATAAATAAAGAAATTGCAAACGAACTTTTTAATATTGCGGGTTTAAAAATTCCCGAAAAATACAGTGAAGAAGCTTTTTTTGAATGCATTTTTAAATTAAAATCTCTGGTAAATCCTGAAACAATTTCGGAAGAAGAAGGCTTTCAGGCGATGGATAGAGAAACAAATAATATTTTAGTTGTTGACGATATAGGAATCGTAACTTATCAGTTAAAAATTTTATTAAAAAATATAGGATACAATGTTCATGTTTCAAAAGATGTTTTTGGAGCAATGAATTCTTTTGCAAACAATAAATATGACTATATAATCATGGACTTATTTGTTTCAACCGAACAAGAAGGTTATACTTTGCTTCATGAAACGAAAAAAATTATTACAAAAAACAACTTAAACACAAAAATTATAGTAATTACGGCATCCAATAAAACCGAAGATAAAATAAAATGTCTAAACGGAGGTGCCGATATCTTTATTAAAAAAGACGCAGGCTGGCAGGACAGGTTAATTAATATAATCGAAAATCAAATTTTCGGAATAGAAGAGGAACCTGAATAAACGTGTATTGTAAAGAAATTTATACATTTTTTAAAAAAGCTGTTATGAATTTGATTATATAAATTTTTTGATACTATAATTAAAATATGACAAATGCAACATACGATAAAAAAATTGCACTTTATCCGGGCAGTTTCGATCCAATTACAAACGGACATCTTGATGTGCTTGAGCGCGCAAGCAGAATGTTCGACGAAGTTGTTATTGCCGTTTTAAATCATCCAACCAAAAAACCTTTTTTAGACGTTCAAACAAGAGTTTCTTTAATAAAAGAAGCCGTAAATAATTTTAAAAACGTAAAGGTTGATTTTTTTGACGGTTTGACCGTTGATTATGCAAGAAAAATCGGAGCAAAATTTTTAATAAGAGGTCTTAGAACCATTACCGATTTTGAATATGAAGTGCAGCTTTGTCAGACAAACCAGGTAATAGCGCATGAAATTGATACCGTATTTTTATCCACAAGACCGGAGCACAATTTTATCTCATCAAGTATAGTAAGAGAATTGTCAAACCATAATACGGACATATCTAAATTTGTACCCGAAAATGTGGTAGAATATTTAAATAAAATGAATAAAACACAGGAAAGGTTATAAATATATGGCAGAATCAATAGATAAAATGTTTGATTTAATAAACGATTTAAGCACATTATGCGATGACGGTATTCCGATATTTCCGGGTCGTATGATTGTAAATACAAAAGAATTGTATAAAATCGTCAATGCTTTTCCAAATGCAATTTCGGATGAGATTAATGATGCAAGAATTATTTTAAAGAAAAAGGACGAAATAATTCAAGAAGCAAAACACCGTGCTGAGCGCATAATTCAAGATGCCGAAAACGAAAGATACAAGCTTCTTAACGAATCAAGCTTAAATAAAGCCATGGAAGAGCATGCCGAAAAATTCAGACAAACAGTCTTTGAAGAATGCCAGCAAATTAAAATGGCTGCGTTTAACGAAGCTCAAGAGCTTAGATTGAGTGCTAAAAACGAATCAATCAAAATGAAAGAAGAATCGCAAGAATACGCACAGCAGCTTTTAAACAATCTTGAACAGGATTTAAACAGATTGTATCAAGTTGTTATGAACGGACAACAAAGATTACAGGAAATGAAATCCGCTGATTCAATGCAGCAACAAATGGAATCACAAAACCAGAACCTACATTAATTCAGGATGGTTTGAATTAGATAAAACGATTTCTTTATATTCGTTTTTATTATAATCTATACCCCAGTTTTTAGGGTTAAGGGCTTTAATTTTCGGTTTTTGTTTTTTCTTTTTTAAACTTTTTTTATCTTTGTTTTCCATATTTATATTAAAACTTCTAAATTCATACTGTTTTTGGTTGCTCTTATGACCATTTTAACATTATCAATTTTAACGATAAAACTGGCACCCTTATCGTCTTTATCCGTTAATCTGAATTTAATATCGTAATTATCAAGTTTCGGACGTTTGAAATTATACAAAGGAAAAACATCATCAAAAATATAACCTAAAAGATTGATGTCATTATTGTATGAAACACATATAAAGCCTCTTTGAGGCGCTATTTCAACACTTGATAGGATATCAAGCCGTGCTTCTTTTTTAATTGGAGCTTGTTTTTTTGTTTTTTCAATTTTTGGTTTTTGTATTTGCTTCGGTTTTTGAGTGCTTGAAACAACAGGGGTTTTTTCTGCTTCATAATCTAGAAAACTATCGTCTTTTAAAATTTTTTGGATGATATCATAATCGCTCTCGTCCTGCGATAGGTCATATTTTACATTTTTATCTTTTTTATAATTCAATCTTAAATCGGGATCATAGCAGGATAGTTCGTAATTTTTCTTTTTTGGGGAGCTTGTATTTAATCTTGTTTGTTTGATATTTTTATCAAAAACAAAATATTCGCCCCTGTTTTGCTTTTTTGGGGTTGTTTGTTTTGAAATATTCGGTTCCTGGTATTTTTCAAATAAATCTTTTTTATTTTTTAATTTTATGGTTGTATTTTGTTTTCTTGTTAATATAAAAAGTATAAATATAAATGTTAAAAATGATGCGCTAATCATTAATATAAAATTTTTAAGGCTGATATTTAAAAGCGCAAATTTATTTTTGATTTTTTGCTTTAAGTTATATATTGAAGGATATTTTTGATAAAGTGTTTTTTTAAATGAATCAATAAAACTATCAGGCTTTTGTTTGTTTATAATTTTATCGTTTTTTGTATTATCAATAATTTCTGCTTCAATATTTTCGATATTTTCTTCTTGTACTTGTAATTGATTATTTTCATCTTCAAAAGGTTCGGGGATTAATACGGGTGCTGTTTTTAAAGAGGGTTCATTTTTAGTATCATCGGTTTTGTTTATTTTTTTGTTTTGAACTTGTTTTTTTGGTTGTTCTTTTTTTGTTTCCTGTTTTTCAATTTTTTCTTGTTTTTTAACAGAAGGTTTTATACTTTTTGAAGATTTTGAAAAATTCTGATTTTTTTTTTGAGGCGTATTTAAATTAGCCTGTTTTTTATTTTCGTTTGGTGTTTTTTGTGTATTTTTAGCTAAAGTATTCTTTTTTATATTGTTTTGGCTCAGTTGCTTTACGTTTATATTAAAATTTATCGGTTTTGTTGTATTTATGTTGATTTTTGTATAGCCATTATTAACTTCCTGCCCCATATAAGGATATAAGTTAATAGATACACTTCTTATATCCGTTTTTGGGATTAGTGTTTCAGATGCCGTATTTTTTGTTTCAGGTAAAAGGATATAATAGTTTAAATCGCTTTTTTTAATTACCTTAACAGGTTCTAAAAATTTTTTTTGCGTATATAAATTTATATTATAAGAATTTTCATTTTGTTTTAAAAGTTCAACTTTCATTAGGGAATTTTTATACTCGGATTCAGCCGATATAACGGAATTTACAACAGAAAATAAAACTAAAGCCGAAATAAAAATTTTATTGAAAATTCGTTTCACTATTACTATCCTTTTCATTATTTTATTTTGGTTCTATAATTATTAACATTATAATATAAATAAGCGTTTTTTGTAAAAAATTAAAGAAAAATGAAACAAAATAATACAATAAATATTGATAATTCAAATGCATCTTTTAAATCAGGTGTTGTTTGTCTTGTTGCTCGGCCTAATGCAGGTAAATCCACTCTTTTAAATCAAATTCTGGGACAAAAAATTTCAATTGCAACCCCTCTAAAACAGACAACAAGAAAAAATTTAAAAGGAATTTACACGGATTCTAATTCTCAAATTATTTTAATAGATACCCCGGGTATTCACAAACCCTTAAACGAACTCGGTAAATATCTTTCAAGCCAAAGCGAAGAAGCAATATCGGATGTTGATTTAATTTTATTTTTAATCGATGTAACTATACCCTCTACCAAGGGAGATAAATGGATATGGGAAAATTATTTAAAAAATGCAAAAGCACCTGTCTTATTGGTTGCAAATAAAGTTGATTTAATTAAAAGTATAGAAAAAAGAGATTTAAATTTTTATACATATAAAAAAATGATTGAAAAAAATATCGATTCAATCAAAATAAGCGCAAAAACAGGAAGAAATATTAACGATTTAATTGAAAAAATTAAAACTTACCTTCCAAACGGCGATAAATATTACGATAGCGATACAATAACAGATTCCAATATGAGAGATATTGCCTGTGAAATAATAAGAGAAAAAATTATACTTAATACAAAAGATGAAGTTCCCCACAGCGTTGCCGTTTTGATTGAAGAATACAAAGAAACGGATAAAACCGATAAGATAAAAGCAAAAATCATTGTAAATAACGAAAGCCAAAAAGGAATCCTGATTGGCAAATCAGGCTCGATGTTAAAAAAAATAGGAACCCAATCAAGATTAGAGCTTGAAAATATTGTTGATAAGAAAGTTTATCTTGAGCTTTTTGTAAAAGTTCAAAAAAACTGGCTTAAAGATAAAAATATAATTAAAAGTTTCGGTTTTGATTAATAAATAACCCCTGATTCATCTAAACCAAACACAAATGCATCCTGGCCAAATACATTGGGTCCTTTTTTGCCGTTTGCATCAAAATACAATCTGCCCCAGCATTTTCCGTTTCCGTTGACTAAAGTATTTGGATTAACTCTGTAATATGATGGACAATCCCCAAGCTCGCCGGAGCTTGTGTCTGCAATTACTTCCAAACCTACATACATATCGCCTGCAACTTTTGCACCTATTATTTGACCGGCTGCAGCGCCTGCGCAATAATCAGCCGAGAATGCGGTTGTAATATCACAAAAATTAAGCCCCATATTTTCCATTTTAAGATAATTCGAATACATATCCATTACTTGCTGCGTATTTGCAAGAGAGCCGTCTTTATAGATTGCGTATTCTTTATCACCCATTATATCAACTGCAAATTGGCTTGCAGGACAGCTTTCGGTTTCAATTTCACGAACTTTAACGCTTGCCTGTTGGAATTCTTCAACGATTTTATATGCACTTGCCTGAAATTGCTTTTCTTCAAAATTTTTAGTGTTCAAACTCCTGAGCGCCAGAATCGATATAACGCCAATTATCATAACAACTATTAAAATTTCAGCCAGCGTGAAAGCTTTTAGCTTTTTTACTCTTATAATATTCATATCCTTTCTAATTATAAATTTTATTTAAAAATTAAGCAATATATTTTGAAACTTTTTTGAAAAAATTACGTCTTAAAAATTATAAATGCCGTATTTGCTACTAGCTCTTGTAAGCAAACAAGAGCTTTTTTTATGAAAATTTTTTTGTTGTGTTAAAATAAAATTATGAATAAAGAATTCAGACAGGAATTTTCAATAAAATCAATACCCACAGACGACACCGTTCTTCTTGAAAATACGCTTAACGCCATGTCAAGCACAGGCTGGGAATTATATTCCATTTATGAAGCGGAGCAAAATTCAAAAATAGTATATAACTGCATTTTTACAAAAGAAGTGGAAAATATGCAGGATGATTCAAACGAAGATATAATTAATTTCAGAAATTCCGTTGAGCGCATGCTTTATACAAAAGAAGAGCCTTATGAGATTTGTATAAATTTACAGAAAAAAATAAAAGATAAAAAAGACAAAATAGAAAAAATAAAAAAATTTCTTGAAAGTTCTAAAGAACAAGAAAGAGACATCTTAAACGAAGAAATTAAAAAAGATATTGACGAATTAAATTCTTTAAAAAAAGACTTAAACGAGGTTTTATCTCCTTATAAAATGTCTAAATTTTTAGGAGAAGAAAAGTTATCAATAAGTTTATCAAGCGAAAACTATTGTCTTTGTGATCCGACGGGCGAAAATAACCTGGTTGCTCAAACTCTTAAAGTAAGACAGGATTTAACAAAAGAACTGGGCTACATTATCCCGAAAGTTCAATTTATTGAAAACACTTCTTTTGATGAATTTGAGTTTTCAATTAATATCCACGGGGTAAGTGTAATAAATGCAAAGGCGTATCCTGAGCATCTTGCGTTTTTTGAAGACGAATTAAACATTTCAAAAGCGCCGAAAAATTCTCACAAAACAAAAGACCCCTTAACAAAAAGAAAATTAATCTGGATTAATAAAAACGATTGCAGGGATTTTTGGCTTGAAGGAATTGATGCTTCGCAATATATTGCAAATTATTTAAACTATTACAGCATTGTTCATGTTGATGAAATTTTTGATTATACTGATTTAAACAGATATATCGAATTTGTAAACGAAAAAAATTCATTTTTAACGGATTCAATCATCGGGGATTATTTAAGCGTTTCAGAACTTAAATATATCCTTGTGCAACTAATCAGAGAAAAAGTGAGTGTTAGAGATATTGTCTATATTTTTGAAAAATTAAACGATTTTTCGGATGACCCCGTAAAATCCGATCTTTTAGATAAATTAAGAATGGCTTTATCAAGGCAAATTGCAAAGAGTGTTTCAAATAAAGATAAAGAAATTTTTGCTTACGAAATAGATGATGATACTCTTGATTTACTTGAAAAACAAACAAATAAAGAAGAAGCAAATGTCAAAATAGACATTTCAAAATTTTCAAAGTTTAAAAAAATCTTAAAAGAAACAAGGCAAAACATAATCAATCAAAACGCAGTGCTTGTCGTATGCCAGCAATACAGGCAAATTGTATTTATTCTTGTATCTCAATTATTTATGGATATACCCGTTATATGTTATGAAGAAATTCCTCTTGATTATAAATTGAATATCCTTGGAAAAATTTAGACCCTGAAATTAAAAATATATAAAGATGCTTCATTTCATTGGATTTTTAATGCTTTTATAATATAATTGTTAAAGCCGATTAGGAGAATACTTTGAAAAGTTCCAAAAAGCTTACGCTTTATATTTTTATAGCATTGATTTCAGGCATATTATTCGGCTGGCTTTTGCCGCAATATGCCGTTAAAATGCAGCCTTTGGGCGAAATATTTTTAAAAATGGTAAAAATGATAATCGCCCCTTTGATTTTTGCTACTTTAACCGTAGGTATAGCAGGACACGGTGATGTTAAAAGTCTTGGTAAAATCGGCTTAAAAGCACTAATCTATTTTGAAGCTGCGACTACAATCGCTCTTATTTTAGGACTTGTAACGGCAAATATTCTAAAACCGGGATCGGGTTTTAGTATTGATATAAATACAATTTCAATTTCCGCGGTTGAAAATATGCAGACAATAAAAGCGCATTCTTTTGTTGATATGATTGTAAACATAGTCCCGACAAGCATATTTGATGCATTAGCTAAAGGGGATTTATTGCAGATTGTTGTTTTTGCGGTATTCTTTTCTCTTGCCGTCTGTGCTGTCGGTCAAAAAGCAAGACCCGTATTAGATATTCTTCAAAGTACGTGCGATGTAATGTTTAAATTTACGGAATACGTTATGAAATTTGCTCCTTTGGGAGTATTTGGAGCAATAAGCGCAACTATCGGACAAAACGGAATCGGAATTCTTTTAAATTATGCAAAATTAATCGGAATTACTTATTTTGCTTTAATTTTATTTGTTGTTATTGTTCTTGTGCTCGCTTGTAAAATTATTAACGTTTCATTCAGGAATATAATTAAAACAATTAAAGACCCTGCACTTTTAGCTTTTACAACAGCATCGTCCGAAGCGGCATTGCCTAAAGCAATGAGTCAAATGGAAAAATTCGGCGTACCCAAAAGCATTGTAAGTTTTGTAATGCCTATGGGATATACTTTTAACCTTGACGGTTCAACTTTATATTTAACGCTTGCAACACTGTTTTGTGCGCAAATTGCAGGGATTAATTTATCAATCGAACAGCAATTAATGATTATGCTTACCCTAATGTTAACTTCAAAAGGTATAGCAGGGGTTCCAAGGGTTTCTTTAGTTATTTTAACGGGTACTTTAACAAGTTTCGGACTTCCTATTGTCGGGGTTGCCGTGTTATTAGGCATTGATCAAATTTTAGATATGGGAAGAACAACCGTAAATTTAATCGGCAACTGCGTTGCAACTGCTGTTGTTGCAAGATGGGAAAACGATTTTGATTACGAAAAAATGCAAAAATTCGTTAAAACGCTTTAATTTTTTATACCGTAAATGTATTTAATTAAGCCTTTTTATAAATATTTTTTCCTTCTGCATATTTTACTTTATTTTACTCCCCAATTGGGGAGTAACAGGATTAACTTTAGCATTAATATTGTTATAATGCAAGATAATGAACGTAAATTTTCGGAAATTATAGGAAGGGTTATTAAGAATTTAAGACAGAATAACCCTAAAAAATATGTTATTTTCTGTGATGAAAATTGCATCGCGGATTCTACATTGAATAATATTGAATCCGGTTTAAGAAGTCCGAAATTATACACAATAGCAAGAATAGTTAAGGCTTTAGGTTTGAGTTTTAAGGAATTTGGCGAAATTTTGGATAAAGAACTCTCTGATGAAATTTTTAAAGCGTCTGATTAGCTTTTATATATTTAAGTATCACTTGTTTAAAAACCTATTTTAGTCCTCTTTTTATTTTTAAAAATTTAAAATTTAAATTATCCTTATTATATAAATCATTCCCAATCCAGTGAGCTATTAATTTTGCGTTTTTGTTGTAAATAAATTGTTCATCTTCGCTTACAGAAAAAACAACACCTGCTAAATTACCGAATCTTGTATAGCTTAGAGTTCTTGTCGGGAATTTATTTGAATTTTCCTGAATATCTACTTTTATAAGGTTTCCCAAGATATTATAATAAAATACCCAAAATTTTTTTTCATCATACATAATCGCATACGCAATAAGAGTTTTTTTATAATAAAAAGGATATAATTGTCTTCCTTTGGTATTTAGAATGTTTTTTTCAATGAGTGAAATGTTTTCATCTTTATTTTTATCTTTTTTATATTCCTTAAATAAATCTTTATCTATCTTTTTTTGAACATCTTTGAATGCTTCAATCTTTGCTCTCATATCGCTATATTTAACGCCTGCTTCAAGAGAATGTGCCGTTAGATAAAAATTTAGAAATATCAATAAAAATGCAGTAATTTTTTTAATCATTTATATCATCCGCGGATTTAATCAGTTTTATATTTTTATTTTGTCTAAAATATGTCAATTGTCTTTTTGCAAAATTTCTTGTGTGTTGCTTGATTTTATCAATGGCTTCATTTTTTGTTTTATAAATGCCGTCTTTATAATCAAAAAATTCTTTATAACCTATTGTGTTTTTTAAAATTGCTGAATTCGGGTATTTTTTTGAATTTCTTTCCCATTCTTCAATTAAACCCGATTCTATCATTTTATCAACTCTTAAATCAATTCTTTTATACAGTTCTTCTCTTGAAAAATCCATCATATACCAGAAAGACTTGTATTTTTTATTTTCTTTTCTTTGATATTCGCTTACGGGCATATTTAATTCAAGGCAAAGTTCAATTGAGCGTATAACTTTATCTTTGTTGTTGGGGTGAATTTTTTGAGCACGCACGGAATCGAGCTTGTTTAATTTTTCCCATAATTCAATTTTATCAAGCTTATTTAATTCTTCTCTTAACTCTTTGTTTATCTTGCAATCAGGCAGACTGTCTTTATCAAGCAGGCTTTTTATATAAAACCAGGTGCCGCCTGAAATTATTATATCTTTACCTTTTTTAAATTCTTCATCTATAATTTTTTTAGCATGTTTTACAAAATCGCCTGCCGAAAATTCAATCTCGGGAGTTATTATATCAATTAAATGATGAGTTATTCCATCCTGTTCAATTAATGTCGGTTTTGCGCTTACTATATCCAAATCTTTATAAACAATTCTTGAATCGGCGCAAATTATATCACAATTAATTTTCTTCGCTGCTTGAATTGCTGTTTGTGTTTTGTTCGATGCAGTCGGGCCCGTTATTACATATATTTTTTTGCTCATAGTAGTTAAATATTAGCATAATTGAAATTGATATAAAATATATCCACATAAACAAAAGCAATATTGATAAAATCGAGTTATGTATCAAATAAATTTTTAAAACATTAAAGATAATATGAACCATGTATATAATAAAAAATATCAATAAAGACGCAAAAAAGTTCTTAAACAAAAAGCAAACACTTTTCCATAATTCATAAAACGGTTTTAAAAACATATTTTTGCAATTACTTTTTACAATTGAAGGGAAATAATACATAAAAATAAAAGTACAAATTGCACTTAATAAATTAATGACCATCTGCCAGATGTAGAGCATGTATTTTTGATTTTCGGATAAACTTTTCATAAAATCGCCCGCAGGTGCCCCGGAAGCTATAATTATAATCTCTCTTAAGACAGAGTCGAAATCTTTATATAATAGATTTAAAATAACACTGCTTAGTATAATCACCCCTGTTATTAAAAAAGTGAATATAATTGATGCTATTGCAACAGGAATTATATTTTTTCCCATTCCTTCAAGAAAGATTGAAAAATAGTTCTTTTCTTTAATTTTATCTTTATCAATGGATTCACAAAATACCTGAAACCAGCCCGAGCTAAAAGCCATTGAAAGCAGCATGGATGCTACAATTAATGTAATTGAAGCATTAATATTATTTGATGTAATAACCCAAGCAATAAGAAAATTTAACACGATTAAATAAAGTACGAAATATAAAGTTATTGAAGGGTTTTCCATAACGGTTTCGTAAGATTTTTTTATTAAGCCGAAAATCATTTTGTTCTCCATAATTAAATAAAATAATCAGATTTACATTTTTTCAAATCTAATCTATTATTAATAATATTATTGTACAAACAAAAATACAAGGCAGAAAATGATAAGATTTTCAAAAAACCATGACTATAAAGGTGTATTAATTTGTGTTGAAGGAATTGACGGTTCAGGTAAATCAACCCAGATTGAATTGTTGCACTCATGGCTTAATTCAATAAATGTTGATACAATTTTAACCCAGTGGAATTCGTCTGATTTAATTTCAAATACGACAAAAAAAGCAAAAAAGAAAAATCTTTTATCGGGAAGAACTTTTTCTCTTTTGCATGCCGTTGATTTTGCAGACAGATTGGAACGCACAATAAAACCCGCTCTTAAAGCAGGCTTTGTTGTTTTGGCGGATAGATATGTTTATACCGCATTTGCACGTGATGTTGCGCGTAATGTTGATCCGAAATGGGTTAGGAATATGTATTCTTTTGCAATTAAACCCGATATAACTTTTTATTTTGACGTAAGCCCCAAAGACAGCTTAGAGCGAATCTGCTCAAACAGACAACCAAGTTTTTATGAAGCGGGCATGGATATGAAGTTATCAAATAACCCTTATAAAAGTTATGTCATTTTTCAAAACAGAATTGTAGAACAATATAAACAAATGATTGATGAATTCGGCTTAATAAAAATCGATGCACTTGACAGTATCCGCAATAAACAAAAATTTTTAAGAGAAAAAGTAAGTGCGCTTTTAAAAGAAAGAAAAGTTTTAAATGAAAACAAAGAATAATAAAACACCCCACGGTTACGACGGGTTATTGATAGTAATTGAAGGAACGGATGGTTCGGGAAGATCGAGCCAGGTTAATTTATTATCGCAATATATTAAAAATAAATGCTACGGCTGCACAGTCTCCCAGTGGAAAACTTCAAGATTAATTTCGGGCGTAATCAATGAAGCAAAAGAAAAAAATATGTTAAACACAACAACATATTCTCTTTTATATGCCGCAGACTACACAGACAGACTCGAAAACGAAATTATACCCGCGCTTAAAGCTGGATTTGTCGTTTTAATGGATAGATACATTTATACGGCATACGTTAGAGATTCCGTCAGAGGACATAACATTGAATGGGTAAAAAATCTTTATGAATTTGCCCCCGAGCCTGATTTAGTTTTTTATTTAAATGTTCCCGTTGATATTTTAATTAAAAGATTAATTGCAAAAAACGGCGGTCTTGATTATTTTGAAGCAGGCAGAGACATAGGTCTGTCAACGGATATTTATAACAGCTTTGAGATATATCAAAAAAGATGCCTTTTGGAATATAAAAAATTAATAAAAGAATATAATTTTATCGAACTTGACGGCACAAAATCGCCACAGGAAATTCATCAAAAAATAATTGAATACGTTGATAAATTGCTTTAATCTTTTTGAATAGATTTATTTATCCATTCATCCGCACGCGCACCCGTTAAGATTTTTCCATCTGCTCTTATTCCAAAACCGAAAGGGTCTTCGCCTTTATTAAAGCCGTCTATATCCATGCAAAAAGTCTTATAGGCTATATCAAAACCGTTTTCATCACAATAATTAGCGGGAAACTGATCGGGCGGCGAGAAAAAACGAAGGTGAATCGGCGTCCCGTCTTCACTATAGGTTTCATGGGAGCCAAAAGCAGCAGTACCCGCGTTATAAAAAATCGTATCGTCATTTAATACGATTTCTTCAGGCATGTCTTTTTGGGCATTTTTGCAGTTTGTATCAAAAAGTTCCTTTGAATTTTTAATATCTTCTTCGCTTGGAGTTTTAGGGGTGTACCCTGTGCCCACTTCTTGTCTGTTTAATAAAACCGTTCCTCTTACTAAATTATCTTCCATACAATTTACATTTTTTGTGCTTACAACATCCGAAAAAGTTTCGCAAAAATAGCTTCTTGTATTATCATTATTTAAAATAAGCGTACCGTCTTTTTTAAGCCCTAAGTCTCCGTTTTGATAATATTTATCTGATGTTACAAGTTCACGAATGACAGTACCTAATGTATTATATCCTTTTTTAAATTTCATAACCTGTTCATCAGGAGAACTCTGAAATGCAATCGGTAAAAGTATCATGGTTAAAACGCCTATTATAACTAAAACGATTAAAATTTCCGCTAAAGTAAAACCAAACTTTCTCATATAAATTCCTATCTCAATAAAAATAATATTATCTTTATCCACTATTATAATAGTATAGAAACCACTATGTCAATAGTGTAAAATCTCCTTATGGAAGATTACAAGACAGTCTTAAAACGCATAGGACTTAAGTTTAGAGTTGAGCGCACCAAAAAACACCTGTCTCAGGAACGCTTTGCGGAACTTGCAAACGTTCATACCAATTACATCGGAAAAATTGAAAGAGGGGAACAGAATCTGACTGTCAAAAAGCTTGTTGAACTTGTAAATTCGCTTGAAATTCCTCTTGGTAATATTATTGAAATTTAATTTTTTATTGGTTTAAAATTATGTTAAAATAAACCTATGGCTAAAACAAAAACAAAATGGGTCTGTCAATCATGCGGGTATGAAACCGTTTCATATCTTGGAAGATGCCCTGAATGTAATCAATTCGGCACTCTTGTCGAAGAAGTGGTAGCGCAGCAAACTAAACCTGATTCGTCAAAACCTTCGAATATAATTTCCGATAGTAAAATTGAAAAAATAAAAGAAATAAAACTTGATGAAAGAACAAGATTCAAAAGCGGTATAGATGAACTGGACAGAGTCTTAGGCGGAGGGTTTGTAGAAGGCTCCTTGACTCTTTTAGCGGGAGATCCTGGGATTGGCAAATCTACTTTAGTTTTACAAACAACAAAATGCATCTGCGATATTAAATTTAACAATGAAAATTTAAAAGTATTATATATTTGTGCGGAAGAAAGCCCGACACAGGTTAAATTAAGGGCAAAAAGACTCGGGGTTGAGCCTGAAAATTTATATTTAACAAATCAAACATGTATTGATGAAATTATAAATCAGATTGATATAATAAAGCCTGATTTTTTAATTGTAGACAGTATTCAAAGCGTTTTTTGCGCAAATATTGCCTCATCCTGCGGAAGTGTATCGCAAATCAGAGAATGTACAAATGTTTTAATGAGAATTGCAAAACAAAAAAACATAACAACGATAATAATAGGTCATGTTACAAAAGAAGGAAATATTGCAGGCCCTAAAGTTTTAGAACACATGGTTGACTGTGTTATAAACTTCGAAGGGGATAAATACAGACAATACAGGCTTTTAAGATGTATTAAAAACAGATTCGGGGCAATCTCCGAAGTAGGCGTTTTTAAAATGGAGGATAACGGATTAGTTGAAGTAAATTCTCCTTCATCCATGCTTTTGGATCAATATGAGGACGCATCGGGCTGTGCCGTAACGGCTGTTGTTGAAGGAAGCAGAATATTTTTACATGAAATTCAAGCTCTTGTAGGTTCAACCCCTTATCCTAACCCAAGACGCGTTGTATTGGGGCTTGATTATAACAGATTGCTTCAAATTGTTGCGGTTTTAGAAAAAAAAGTCGGTTTGAATTTATCAAAGCAGGATGTTTATGTGAATGTTGTCGGGGGGTTGGATATTATAGAACCAGGGTATGATTTAGCGTTATGTTTAGCTATAATAAGCTCCATCCGCGATATTCCGATATCAAATAAAACGATAATAATAGGCGAAATCGGACTTTTGGGCGAAGTAAGACCTGTTGCAAATATTGAGCGCAGACTTAAAGAAGCCTGCAAGCTCGGCTTTAAGAAGGCTATAATTCCTTGTGTCAACAGTGAAATTTATAAAAAAATTAATTCCATAGGGCTTGAACTTAAACAGGTAAAAAAAGTAACGGATGCGATTATCCAAGGCTTAAAGCAGGATAAATCATAAATTCAGACAAGCTTTAAGGTATCCTATTGTTTGAAGTTTATTTTCGTATAAATATCTGACAAAATTCAAATATTCACTCTGGCGCGACGAAAGAGTCAGATTAATTTCAAAACCGTCCGAACAAAACGGTTCGTAATCATAAATTACATAGTTGTTATATTTACTTTTCCATTCTTTTTTCTCAATTTTACAACGACATTCCCACGCTAAATTTTCAAGCCAGGGAAGAAGTTCTTTTGATACATTTTTAAATTCGTTAAAGTAGCATTGTTTATCAGAAGCAAATTTTTTATCTATCAGCATAATAACCTCGCAAATACAGTTAATTTAAGGCATGATTTTACTTACATCCTTTATAAATTTAATGTATTTGAGATTATTTTTAAATGGACGATAGTATTAGTATAAATCGTCTTTAGTGGTAATTTTTATATTTTTTTTGTTGTTTTCCAAAATATAAACATCAATTCCCTCGTTTTCCACCATGGAGCTGTCGTCTGTAAAATCAGGATTATCTTTATATTTTTGGTGTATTTTTTTAATTAATTCATAATCAAAAGCCTGGGGAGTTTGCGCTTGAAAAATTGTTTTTCGATTTAAGGTTTTAACAATTTTTCCCCCATTAGAATTAAACACCACTTCTTTAATTGTATCAACTGCCATCTTACCTACCACAATTGCGCTATAGCGATATGTCATCTCAATTGTCTTTTTGATTATTTCTTCATCTATAAACGGACGGGCGCCGTCATGGATTAGAACAATTTCGGGATTAGAACAATTTAAAATAGCGTTATATACGCTTTTTTGACGGGTTGAACCGGGGGGTGCAAATTTAATTTTAGTTGAATATACTTTTGATTTTTTTATAAATTCCTGAATTTCATCGCTTGATGGGATAATTATTTCATCAACATGATTGATAAATTTTAGAATCGTTGTTTCAATAACCGATAAACCACCGAGTTTTGCAAGTAATTTATTTGAACCGAAACGAAGCGATTTCCCGCCCGATGTAATAATTGCACTGATTTTAACTTTATTCAAAGTGTTCATAGCCTTTATAATCCGTTTTTTTATTATCAATATAGACCCCGTATCCTTTATTACATTCGCCTATTTTTATAAGGAACGGGAATTTTATAAAATCCCTTTCATCTAAACACACAACAAGCGAATAATCTTCGCCTCCGTATAAAACAAAGTCTTTGTTTTGCGTTTTTTTGGGAATTTTGTCGTATTTTACTTCTATTTTTACCCCGCTTTTAGAAGAAATTTGACTTAAACAATCAACAAGTCCGTCTGATGAATCCATCATGGCGTACGGATATTTTGCATTTTTTGAAATTAACGATGAAAATTCAGGGTATAATTTAGGGGTTTTATGATAATTAATAAAATAATTATCCGTCAATCCTTTTTCTAAATCAAAAAGCCCCTGCGTGCTTGAGCCGAATTCCCCTATTACTGCTGTAATATAGCCTTCTTTTGCGTTATTTCTTTTTGAGATGTTTCTGTTTTTATAATCCCCGAAAACATTTATTGCAACAACAATTTTATCTGATTTTGTTAAATCACCAGATACAATTTTAAAATCATATATTTTTGATAATTCGTTTGCGCTTTTATAAAATTCTTTGATAAAATCATTATCCAATTGCCCGCTCAGCGCTATTGTTAAATATTTTAATTTTGCACCTGAGGCTAAAATGTCTGATATATTTGATAAAATTGCTTTTTTTGCAATTTCTGACGCTCTCATATAGCGTCTTTTAAAATGAACATCTTCAATTAAAATATCGCATGAGATTGCAAGCTTATATTCATCTAAATAAGCACAGTCATTTCCAAGATAAGAATTATCATCAAGGGTTTTATTTATTATGTTTAAAAATTCAAACTCTTTATTCATTGTTTTTGCAAAAATGTTTATACAATCCTAAAAGCGCAAGCTTGTAGCTGTTTTTGCCGAAACCTGCCACAACCCCCATGGAAACAGGAGATATGAAGGATTTTTTTCTGTATTCTTCTCTTGCATGGATATTTGATAAATGCACTTCAACAGCCGTTATGCCTGCTCCTTTAATGGCGTCTGCTATTGCAATGCTTGTGTGGGTATAAGCTGCGGGGTTTATTATTAAACCTTTATATTTTTTTGAATTTTGAATTTTATCAATAATTTCGCCTTCCGTGTTTGATTGATAAAAATCAATTTCTATATCTTTAGAAAGTGTTTTTGAAAAATCGCTTAATTCTTTATTAATATCATCAAGCGTTTCGCATCCGTAGATTTCAGGCTCTCTTGTTCCGAGCATGTTAAGATTAGGGCCGTTAATTACAAGAATTTTCATATTTTACTCTCCCTTTAATTAAAATATCATCACAAAAGCGTTTTAATTTTATATTTTCAAGTTTTATACATTTATTTATATCGGGACAATCGATATCACAAACAAAATCAATTCCCGAGCCGAATATTTTAGGCGAGATAAATTGATTGATTTCATCAACTTCTTTATTTTTTAAAAGCAGGGAATTAAATTTTGAACCTGCTTCAACCATAATTGAATAAATTCCTTTATTGTATAAATTTTTAAATAATTCCCCAAAATCCCCGCTGAAGTTTATTTTTTCAATATAGGACGGGGGTTTAACATTTGAATTGTTGATTAAAATTATTCTTGTTTTATCATTTTTAAAAACGTTATAATCAAGAGGGATTTTATTGTTGGGATCAAAAATTATTCTTATCGGATTTTTTTTGTTTTTAATTCTAACGTTTAAATTAGGGTTGTCTTTTAAAATTGTTCCTGATGCCGACATAATTGACTGATATTCGCTTCTTAGAATTTGAACGTAGTTTCTTGATTTTTCATTTGTTATCCATTTTGATTTAAATTCATTGTTTGCAATTTTTGCATCGAGAGTTGTTGCGCTTTTTAGCATTATATAAGGTTTTTTGTATAAAATATTTTTAATAAAAACTTTATTTAATTCCCTGCACTCAGCTTCTAAAACCCCTGTTATAACATCAATTTTTGCTTCTTTTAATTTTTTTATTCCGTTATTTTGAACAACGGGGTTAACATCAATCATCCCGATAATCACTCTTTTAAAACCCGATTTAATAATTAAATCGGCACAGGGGGGAGTTTTACCGAAATGAGAACATGGTTCTAAATTTACGATTAAGGTTTTATTTTTGGTGTTTCCTTTGGCATTATTAATTGCATTTACTTCGGCATGGGATTTTCCGTATTTTTCATGAAACCCTGTAGAGATAATTAAATTTTTATCTTCATCATAAACAATTGCTCCAACATAAGGGTTAGGCATATTATTCCCTTTGGAGCGTTTGGATATGGCAATACATTTTTTCATTAATTTTTTATAAATCTCGGTTTTCATTATTTTGTGATGGCTCTTTTGTTTCGTTATTCAAAAAATCTTTTTTGAATTTCTTTAAAATTTCGGGGTTTATTGTTTTTTCGCTGTTTAACATTTCGTTAATATCGTTCGAATAAGTGTGTTTATAATCTTTATCAAATATGTTTTGATTAAATGAAATATTATTTTCTTTCATTTTGTTATAAACTTCAGGAATAAGTCCCGTTGAATCAAGTTTTTGCGTTTCGTTTAAATAAAAAATTTCCTGCGGGGCTGAATCTTGCTTAGAAGTTTGTAAAATTTTTGTTATTTTACCTGCCCTGTCTTTAAATTTATCGCAGGTAATTATTATATCAAAAGCTTTATAGATTTTATTTATGATTTCAGTGTTTGAATTATTCAAATTTTCAATATCGTAATTTATAACAATACCTTTATTATTGGAGGCAATTTTTAATATATCTTCTATGTTGTCATTAATCAAACCGTTTATGAATAATTTATCAAAAGAAGAGGAGATAAGAGAGTTAGTTATTTCTTTTTGTTTTTTTATATCTTTTAGAATTGAAAAATCAAAATAAGCGCAGTTTGATTTATTTATTTCAATTTCATTTAAATAATCAATTACGCAGGTTTGGGTATTTTCGCTCAAAACTTTTATAAGAGAAGCTAAAAGAGTTGTTTTTAGAGATTTTTTAAATCCCAAAATTAAAATATTTATATCAAGATTGCTTATTGCTTCTAAAAAAAGTGCTGCTTCTTTAGATAAACACCTGTTTTCTTCAAGGGTTTTTAAATTTGCAAATTTATTGTTAAAACATTTAAAATTAAGGGTAATTTTATCACTCAAAGGAGGAAGTGTTAATGATAAATTAACTCCTTTTTTGTAATTTAATTTAAAATATTTTTCATTTTCAATATCGCAACCTTTATATTTAAGATATTTATTTACGATTTTTTCAAGCTCTGTTTCATTTTTAAAATTTGAATTTATTTGTTTTATTTTGCCTTTTTTTTCAATGCGGATATTTTTTGCACCGTTAACAAAGATATTATTTATTTCATCATCCGCCAAAAGCGTATCTATAATTCCAAGTGAATCAATTTTTAGAGCTTCTTCACTTGTTTTATAATACACGGGTTCCTTTGATTCTTGTTTTATATCCTTTATTTTGGGATTTTCTTCATTTAATCTATCTTTAAGCGACAATTTCATTCTCCCATCTTTCGGATTATGTTGTAAATTCCATGGTTGTATTGTTTTGTTGAATTTAATGCGTTTATATCAATTTCATCAAGACTTAGAGCTAATTTTTTAAAAGCTTTTGCAATATTTGACTGCGGATTAGTAATATCGAGCGGATTTTGCCTGTTTATCGCATCCGACATTGTTAAATAATTGTTTGGCAGGGTTATAAATACTTCTTTATTGACTTCTTTTTCGAATTCTTCAATTGAAATTTGAGAATCTTGCGCGTATCTGTTTAGTATTAATTTAATTTTTTCCTGATTATAGCCTATTTTTGAAAACATTTCCATCATTGATTGAGTACTTTTTATAACGTTTTGGCTTAAAATTGAAATATATAAAATTAAATCGCTTGAATTTAAAACGGCAAGATTGTTTTCATCATAAGCACAGTATGTGTCTATGATTATATAATCAAAAATATTTTTTAGAGAATTTATAATTAAATTTATTTTTAAGGGAGTAATTTTAAAATCAAGGCTATCGGATGCTGTACTTAAAACATATAGATTAGTATTTTGAAATTTTTCAAACAAGGAAAGGGCTTTTTCTTTATTTGAATATTGAAATTCATTTAATAAATCATCGATATTATTATTTGAATTTAAACCCAAAAATAAAGCGCAATCAGAAGAACTTGAATTAAAATCCAAAAGACAAACATTTTTATTTGTCTTTTTTTCAATTTCATAAGCTAAATTAACCGCAACAGATGTTTTACCCACTCCTCCTTTAAGAGAAAAAACGCTTATTGTCTTTGCTTTTTTAATTGTTTGTTCTTCTTTTATTTTTTTTGGAAAATTAATTTTTTTAATCGAAGCTTCTAAAATACTTCCTATAACAGGTTTAAACAAAAAATCGGATACACCATTATTTAAAGTGTTTTTAGCAAGCATGGAATCCATATCATCGCTGAGCGCTATAAATTTAATATTTTCGTTTTTTTGTTTAATTTCATTAATCTGCTTTAAGGTTTCTTCTTCATCGGATAAAGAAATATTAAAAATAATTAAATCAATGTTATCAAAATTTTCTATATCGCAAAGATTATCAAAACACGCAATAAAATCAATGCCTGCCGCATTTTTTAAATAAGATGACAATAATTCTTTTGAATTTTGTGATTTATCTGTTAAAACCGTTTTAATCATGATTAATATCCGCACTATAATGCGCTTTTAATATTATATTTTATATATGATTGTATTTATATACTTAATTAAGAGTATTTTTAATTATCTCATTGATTTTACAAGGCGGAAAATTGTTTTTATGTCATCATTAGTCAAATTATCAAGTTCGTTTTTAATAAATTTTTTCATATTTTCAATATCGTAATTACAATGTTCAAAATCAAACAAATCACTTATTGAAACTTTCAGCGCATCGGCAATTTGAACAAGGGTTTTAGCGGGGAAAGATATTCCGCATTCTATATTGCTTAAATTTCTCTGATCAATATCAATAATTTCGGCAAGTGCTTCCTGAGAAAGCTTTTGCGCTTTTCTCAGTTCCTTAATTCTTTTTCCGAGTAATAATTTAATATCTTTCACAATTTAAACCCCGTTTTGATTTTAATATATTCTCGAAACTAAAAGTACAATGCAAAATTGGTATTTTCTTGATTATTCTAAAAATGCATAGTAAAATATGAAGTAAATTAGGTAAAATAATAAAAAAATACAAATTTAGATTGTAAATTTTTAAGGAGCTTATATGAAAAAATACGCTTTTACATTAGCCGAGATATTAATCGTTTTAGTTATAATAGGCGTTCTTACCATGATACTTTTACCTGTAGCGTTTCAGAGTTCTCCCGATGAACAGGTTATGAAATTTAAAAAAGGATATAATACTCTAAATACGGTAATTCGTGAGCTTGTCTCATCAGATAGATATTATCAAAATGGGGACTTGGGTACAAGAGCAAACGGAAATACGATTGACGGGGAGCATGATGGGGATATTACGTATTTTTGTGAAACGTTTGCAGATACAATAAGCACCAAAAGTGTTGATTGTTCTCTATCTAAAGGAAGCTCTGAAGCGCAGGCAAGTATATGGTTAAATCCCGATAAAAGCGACTGGGCAAAAGATGAAAATTTATGGAATTATGATGATATTTGTAAATCAAGAGCCAAAGCAGTGGGAGCGGAAATTGTAACGGCTGACGGGATAGTGTTTTATCAAAGCGCACCCGCTACCACTTTCGGTATTTCCATTAAAAGTGCAAGGCATTTAAACAATGATACCAGATTCTGTCTTGATAATATAGAAAATGACAAAGACTGTGAACCAATAACAGATGGAAGATGGTTTGCATCACCCGATACGGATATGACTAATCGGGGTTTAAACGGTTTTGATATAAATTACAAATTATTTTGTATGGATATAGACGGTATCGATAAAGGTGAAGACCCTTTTGCTTTTGGTATTCGTGCGGATGGGAAGATGCTTATAGGCTACAAAGCTAAAGAATGGTTGAATAAATCCATTCAAAAAGAGTAATTAAACGTATTTTTTGATAAATTTCAAAAATTCAATAAGAGCATATTCAACAATATCTTTTTTTATTTTATATCTGTCGTTTGTTTTTGCCTCTTTTGAGATGTATTTTATAACTTCAATTTTATCTTTATATCCAAGCCCGATATAAACAAGCCCGATTGGTTTATCTTTGCTTCCGCCAGTAGGGCCTAAGATTCCCGTTGTTACAATTGCGCAATCGGCATAATTTAAAAGACCTTTAGCCATCTCGTAGGCTGTGTTATAAGATACTGCACCATGGTTTTTTAAAGTATCTTCTTTTACATCTAAAAATCTTGTTTTTGCTTCGTTTGAATAGGTTACAAAATTTTGAAAAATAAAATTACTTGCTCCCGAAATATCCGTTAAATATGAACTTATAAGTCCTCCCGTGCAGCTTTCGGCACTTGATAAGGAAAGATTATTTTTAATTAAAATATCTTTAATTTCTTTTAAAATTTCTTCTTTTTGCATAAAAGTATTTTAGCATATTTTATTTTTTTGTAATACAATTAAGGTATTATGATGAAAGTTTACTTAGGAATTGATGTAGGCTCCGTTACTACAAAAATAGCTCTGGTTGATGAAAACGGAAAATATGTAGATAGCTACATGACACGCACTGCAGGACAACCCGTTGTTGCGGTTCAAAAATGTATGGATAATCTGCTTGCGCAAGCGCAAGGAAGAGAATATGAAATTTGTGCCGCAGGAACAACAGGTTCAGGCAGAAATTTAGCGGGTGCATTGATTGGCGCCGATGTAATTAAAAATGAAATAACAGCCCATGCGGTTGCAGCAAGTGCAGCCATACCCGACGTTCAAACAATTCTTGAAATCGGCGGGCAGGATTCAAAAATAATTATTCTAAGAGACGGAATTGTAACGGATTTTGCAATGAATACGGTTTGTGCCGCAGGAACGGGAAGCTTTTTGGATCATCAAGCGCAAAGATTAAATGTCGATATTAAAGATTTTGGAGATATTGCGCTAAAATCAAAATCTCCCGCAACAATTGCAGGAAGATGCGGGGTTTTTGCGGAATCCGATTTAATCCACAAACAACAACTGGGTTATGCGGTTGAAGATTTATTGTACGGGTTGTGTCAGGCGCTGGTTAGAAACTATATTGCAAATTTAGCATTAGGCAAAGACTTATTGCCCAAAATATCTTTTCAGGGCGGTGTTGCAACAAATAAAGGCATGGTTAAAGCTTTTGAAGAAGAATTGGGCCATGAAATCATTGTTCCCGATCACCATCAAACCATGGGCGCAATAGGGGCTGCTATGCTTGCTATGGAACATCATCAATTTACCGGCGAAAAAACAAAATTCAAAGGCTGGACAATTAAAGATTTAGAATTCCATTCAATAACATGCCAGTGCAACGGCTGCTCAAATAACTGCGAAGTTATAACCATTCTTGAAGGAAAAGAACAGCAAAACAGAGACGAAATCAAAAAAATCTCCGATATTAAAGGCAACATCATTGCCCGCTGGGGCGGAACATGCGGAAGATGGGATATATCTTAGATGAAAATTTATGAAGAATTACAAAAAAGGGGCTTAATTGCTCAAATTACGGACGAAGAAGAAGTCAAAAATCTTATAAATAACGGCAATGCTAAATTCTATATAGGTTTTGATCCGACTGCCGATTCTTTACATGTGGGTCATTTTATGGCGCTTTGCTTAATGAAGAGATTACAAATGGCAGGAAATAAACCCGTTGTTTTAATAGGCGGCGGCACGGGACACATAGGCGATCCTTCAGGAAGAAGCGATATGCGCTCTATGATGGATAAAGAAACAATTGAACATAATTGTGAATGTTTCAAAAAACAGATGGCACGTTTTATTGAATTTGGCGAAGATAAAGCAATCATGGTAAACAACGCCGACTGGCTATTAAAATTAAATTATATCGAACTTTTAAGAGAAGTGGGTGCTTGTTTTTCCGTTAACAATATGCTGAGAGCGGAATGCTATAAACAGAGAATGGAAAAAGGCTTAAGCTTCCTTGAATTCAATTATATGATTATGCAGGCTTATGACTTTTACTATTTAAATCAACACTACGATTGCAACATGCAATTTGGCGGCGATGATCAATGGTCAAATATGCTTGCAGGTTCTGAATTAATAAGAAAAAAAACAGGGCGCGATGCATATTCTATGACAATTACTCTGCTTTTAAATTCTCAAGGCAAAAAAATGGGCAAAACCGCTCAAGGTGCTGTTTGGCTTGATAAAAACAAAACGTCCGTTTATGATTTTTATCAATATTGGAGAAATGTCGAAGATGATGATGTTTTAAAATGCATCAGAATGCTTACGTTTTTACCTTTGGATGAAATTGAAAAAATGGATAATTGGCAAGGGGCAGAGCTTAATAAAGCAAAAGAAATTCTTGCTTTTGAACTAACAAAACTTGTCCATGGGGAAGATGAAGCACTCGTTGCTCAAAATACAGCAAAAGCTATTTTTGTTAACGGCGTTAATGATTCAAATATGCCCCAAACAAAGATTAATTTAAACGAAGATGAAATTTCTCTTGCCGATGTTTTAGTTCAATGCAATTTAGCTTCAAGTAAAGGTGAAGCAAAAAGATTAATTCAACAGGGCGGCGTTACAATTGACGATAAAAAAATAACCGATTTTAATTATAAAATTAAAAAAGAAGAACTAAATTCAGGTATTGTAATTAAAAAAGGCAAAAAAGTTTATCATAAAGCAATAATATAATTTTTTTATTATTAATTAAAGCTCCCTTTTGGGAGCTTTAATTAATTTTATCTATTTTGATTGAAAAAGCTTTGTAACTTTTAATCTTGCACAGTAATCAATTAAATCCTTTTTTATTTCAGGACACAAGATATAAAGAACAATAATATTCGGTAAACACATTGCAACCATCATAGCATCCGTTATTTCAATAACCGATTTTACATTCATAACGGAACCTATTACAATAAATACGCAATACATTAAATTAAATGCAATTACTCTTTTTTTGCCTTCACCAAACAAGAATGTCCAGGCTTTTTGTCCATAGTATGCCCAGGAAATTATTGTTGATAGGGCAAACATCATAGCAATCAGCGACAATATGATGGGGAAGAACGGGATTACGGATTGAAAAGCGCTTGATGCCAATTCAATGCCTGAAATTTTACCGATTTGCGTATTTTCCAAAACTCCCGAGAATATTATTGCAAACGAAGTAAATAAACACAAAACACCTGTTAAGAATGTTTCTAAAAGCGCAACAAAACCTTGCGAAACAGGTTCTTTTGTTTGAGCTGTCGCATAAACAATGGCTGCTGCCCCTGTTCCTGCTTCGTTTGATTGAACGGATCTTCTAAGACCGATGATAATTGTTCCTATAACACCGCCCGCAACTGCCGTTGGGTGAAATGCTTCTTTTAAAATTAATAAAAGAGCGGATGGTATATTTGTAAAATTTGCAAATATTACAATAAGACCTGAAATTATATACAAAATGCACATTGTCGGAGTTAATATCGTTGTAACTTTTGCAATACTTTTAATACCCCCCATGGTAACAAGGCCGATAAGAATTGCAATAATCAGACCGAATACCCAGGTAAATCCATGCATAAAGCTTGATTCGCCGCCTGTTATAAATACAAGCTGGTGTGCGGTTTGATTACTTTGTATCATATTTCCGCCCGTTATTCCGCCTCCGATACATAAAATCGCATAAAGAACGGATAAGGGTTGACCAAGCCAGCGCATTTTGTTTCTTGTAAGCCCATGAGCTATATAGTGCATAGGGCCGCCTGATACAGAACCATCAGGGTTAAATCTTCTATATTTAACAGCTAAAGTTGCTTCGATAAATTTAATTGACATACCTAAAATTGCACCGGCAAATATCCAAAAAGCAGCCCCCGGGCCTCCGATTGAAATCGAAATTGCAACACCCGCAATGGAACCTATGCCGATTGTTCCTGAAAGTGCCGTGGCTAATGCCTGCCAGGAGGAAACTTCACCGCAGTTATCTCCTTTTTTATGTTTCCCGTGTGCCTGAGGATGACCCGAAACGACGTCAAGCGCATGTTTGAAACCCCAGATGGCGATTCCTTTAAAATAAAAGGTAAAAAATATTCCTGCAAATAAAATCCAACAGATAATTAAGGGGATTTTAATCCCGAAAAAATTCAACTGATAAAAAATAACCCTTGCAATAGCATCCGAAACGGGAGCTATGTGCTTGTCCATAAAAGCATCAACATTCATAGCGCTTGCTTTTTGAACAAATAAAAACATTGTTAATGCCAGAAGTTTTAATATTTTACTCATCCTTAATAAACCCTTTCTTTTTTTGTGGGTAGGTTCATTCTAACAAGAACAATATTAAAATACTACGCAATAGTCATGTTTTTTAACATTTTGTAAATTAAGTGTGAAGATATTTTATTTTTATATTATTCTTAAACTATGAAAAAAGCACTCAAGATTGTTGTTTTGTTTATTGTTTTTAGTTTATTTGGCTTGCCTTTATATGCTAAAGAAGTTAAATTTATACACATTACCGACATAAATTTAAATACCAATAATGCCTATAAGCTTCAAGACACAATAAAAGAAATTAATTCTTATAACGATATTGATTTTGTTGTTTTTGGCGGAAATAATATTTCAAGAACAAATATAGATAACTTGAATACATTTTTATACCTTATAAAAAAAGTAAACAAAAAAGTTTACGTTCTTTTGGGCTCATCCGATGTTTTAGCTTCAACAGGGATTAATAAAGAATATTATTTAAAAAGAGTAAGAAGAGCGTTATTTTTCAGACACAGCAAAAAACCAAACTATGTTTTTAAAAAAAACGGCTATGTTTTTGTTGCAATGGACGGATCTAAAGAATTTTTCCAATCAACAAACGGATACTACACAAAAAAAGAACTTGTATGGCTCGATGAAATCCTTACAAAATATAAAGATAAAAATGTTATAATTTTGCAGCATTTTCCTATTCTGCCGACAAAATCCGCCTGGCTTCAAAGCGCCAAAACGGAAAATTATATTGACGTATTAAAAAAGCACTCTAACGTAAAAATTATTGTATCAGGACACTATGGCGAGGATTCCGAAATCAAAACAGGCGGAATTTATCATATAATAACCGAAAGCTATTCTAAAAACGGAGCGTATAAAATCATTCAAATTGATTTAGACGATAATTTTATTGGTACAAGTCTTGTAAAATAAGAGGAAAGTATGAAAAACGAATTTATATTCAAAAGAAATGAAGTTTTAGCCAAAGATGTTATTGATGCATTAATAAAAAGAAATTTTGATGCATTTTATTGCGAAGATATAAAAAGTGCAAACGAAAAAATCCTTGAACTTATATCAAAAGAAGATGTTGTTTCTTTTGGAGGCTCTACAACACTTGATGAAATCGGAATTAAAAATATTTTATACGATAAAGGTTATAAAATAATCGATAGAGATAAAGCAAAATCAACACGGGAAAAACAAGAATTAACCATAAAAAGCTTATCCTGCGATACTTTTTTAATGAGCGCAAATGCAATATCAAAAGACGGGCAAATAGTAAATATAGATGGTTTAGGTAACAGAGTTGCAGCGCTCTGCTTTGGCCCCAAAAAAGTAATTATGGTTTGTTCCGTAAATAAAATCGAATCCGATTTAGACTGCGCCATAAAGCGCGCAAGAAATTACGCTGCACCGATAAATGCTAAACGCATTGATTCAATAAATCAAATGAACACCCCATGTATTTTAAAAGGCTCCTGCTTTGATTGTAAATCAGAAACAAGCATCTGTTCACAAATCCTAATCACCAGACTCTCCCGCCCAAAAGGAAGAATAAACGTTATTCTTGTTAATGAAGAGCTAGGGTTTTAATAAATTTTGTTAACTATTGTAACAAAATGACTCATTATACTAAAGTTTGAAATTCATGTTGCCGATTAATAAAACATAAGGAACAACAGACAATAAGTGGAGAAAAGGTCGATAATGAGTCTTAATTTGAACAGTGTTTTATATTCTGCAAATGGTGTTGATAGTGCGAATGTTTTAAATGTTGCAAACAGAATTTTAAACAAACAAAGCGCGCAAGTACAACCTAGTGTTAATGTTCAAGGTATTGATTATTCAAAATTCAATCGTGCAACATTGGGTGTTGATCTTTATTCTTCAAGAACAAATGTTGATCTTCAAAGACAAATTGCACTGACTCAAGCAGGACTTTACCAACAAAGCGTTGATGTTGCACAATTAAATGCTCAGGCTGCGGCAAATTTGTACTCTGCCTCAACCGTACAAAGAAATGTAGGATTAACACAAAGTGTTGAATCCAAAGATTCCCTAACTCCTGTACAAAAGATAGAAACTCAAGCAAACGTTATTCAAACTCTAAACATTCAAGACAAAAACTCCAATTCATCAAACGGATTTAATCCGTTCGCATCGGCTGAAGAAAGCACAACACAAAAAGCAGATAATGACACGTTATCATTATTTGCATAGAAAGTTTCTATACTTTTCCTTTCAATAACATCGAAGCTCTGAAAATTTTCAGAGCGTTTTTATTGCTCCCATATCTTTTGAATTTCGCGCGCAATTAAAGGCGTTAATAAATTCCATGCGTTTTCGTTGGGGTGTTTATCTTTATTTGAAATTGTGTATTTTATGTTTTTAAGATTTTCTTTTGTTAAATCTTTTGTTCTTATTGTATAGATGCTATTTTTATGCAATTGTTCAATTAATTCTTTTTCGTATTTTATATCTATGTTGTCATAAAAAATTACAATAAATTTAATATCTTTTCCGTTTTGGTTTTCAAGTTCTTTCTTTGAACTAACAATATATTTTACTGCTCTGTTTATAATTTCATCTTTATTTTTCGGATTTTGTAAATATTTATATGTTATTAAATTTTTAATGTGCCTGTACGTATAAGAGATACTTAAAATATTATCAGATAATGAGCTTTGGAGTTGTGTTTTTAAATTGCCGTTATAGTCGATATAGTTTAAATATTGTCTATAGGTATAGACAGTAAAAAAACTATACATTCTGTTATAATGATCATACATCATTAAGTATATATAAGTGTCGGATTTTGGAACTTGGGTATAAAAATCTTTGCTTCCTTCACCTGCCACTTGATACCACATTTCCTGCAAATTACCCCAGGCAAGACCCCTGTTATATACGGGTGTTTTTAGAATTTGCGATAATTTATAGCTAAGGGTTTGATTTTGTGCTAAACCGACGCCATACGCATAAGAGCAGCCAAACAGAACAATTGAATGTTTGCTTTTATTTTTATATTGCAATCCGTCAGGTTTTCTTAATTTTGTTTTAAATATTTTCCTTTCGCGTTTTAAGGATTGATTTTTTGTGATTAGTTCGTATTTGAATTTTTCAAGTTTTAGTTGTTGGACTTTGTTGTATATATTTACATACATTTTATACGTATAATAATCGCAACAGAATAAAGCAGCGCCAAATATTACCAGATTGCATAATAACAGTAAAAAGATTTTTTTAATTTTCATAAAAAGTATTATATATCTTCTTCAAATAATTTATCTGCAAGAGGCTGCTTGGTTGTGCCGTTTAGGCGTTTTGAGATTTTTTTCAGTTTTTCGCCTATAATATTCATTTCATCATTCCAAACAAAATAATCATTTACATATTTTTCGCCTCTGTTGAAGTCTTTGGAAAGCTGAACTTCTATGATTTCTTTAAGCATTGAATATGCAACTTTTGGCATTTTATCAATATCAACGGATAAAAATCCGTCTTTTGAAATCTTTATCGCGCCTTTTTGAATAAAATAATAATTTTGCATCACGGTTCTGACTCTGTGCGCTTGAGAAAGTTCTGGTTTTGTTTTTAACATGCTGTCTGCTGCAAAAGTTACTATTATTTTATCTCTTTCTTCTTTTGTATATAAACCTTTTTCCGTTAATAAATCAATCATTGAAAGAGAAACCATATCGGCTTTATTTTCTTCAATTATTGATTTATATTTGCCCAATACTTCGCATCCTTCATTAGGGCCTAAGGAATGACCGTTTTCATGACCTATTGTAAAAGGGTGATCCATTTTGTCGTCATAGTATTTGTGAAATTCTTTTTCTAAGATGTTATCAAGTCTTTCCTGTATTTTTTGTTTGGCATCTTCGCTTGTTGCAAAACGAATTTGCCTGTGGTAAACATTTCTTCTGCCTCCGCCTATGGTAAGAGACAGTTTATCATTATTCGGGAGATTTTCGGCTAATGTAATACCTGCTCTGAATGCTCCGACATCTCCCCTTACATCAACTAAATCAACATCCACCATTGTTTGAGAAACGTCTGAATCGTTTGTTATTGTTTGGGTATATTTATCGCAATATGGCATATTTTGCGCCATTAAAGGGAGAAAATCTTTAACTTTTAAAATGTAGTTTGTTCCTTCTTTATTTACGATTCCCGTTCTTGCCCCGAGATAATCTTTTGAGATTACTTCAATGTTATATTTTTCCAATAAAGCACTCAATTTTTCGTTTTCTAAAACAGTCTGTGTCATTTCATCGGAATAATTTTCTCTTGTTATTGTAAATTCTAAGGGTGTATCTTGAAGCGTTGCCCATTTTTTATCCGCATAAGCATCAAGCATAGGATCCGCTTTCAAAAAAGCCTGCGATTGAAGTCTTAAATATTCGTTAAAGTCGATATTTGTTGATAAACAGCTTGCCTTTAAAAGTAATTCCGCAGCATTTTTAAATTCATCGCTGAATTTATCAATATAATCAATTGCTTTTAAATATTTCCCATCGCGCTCTATGACGCTTCTTTGGTTTAATATTTTTTTAACTTCATCAATTTTATTTTCTTCAATCATGTTGATTAATATTTGATGAAATTCTTCTTTTTCTAAATCATCAGGATAAAAGCCGCAGCCGGGATTTTGTTTAAGACCTTTTGCAAGTATAACAAGGTTTGATTCGCAATCAAGCGCAAAAATCCCCTTTTGGGCATCAAATAAAACTTTTGTAAGTTTAGCTTGTTTTGAGCCTTTTTTTATTTCTTCTTCGAGATATTTTTTAAAAGGAAGATTATGATGTGAATCCAATTGAAGATTTATATTTTCTATTATTCTCCCTGCCTTAACAAGAAAACTAAGCGCTTTTTTATCTCCGTCTTTTAATTTTTCAAATTCTTCACAACCCACATCAAGCATGTTTTTTGTTAAAAGACAATCTTTTGAAGTTCTTTTTTCAAGTTCTTCAATACTTAAAGCGCATTCGTATTTCATATTGTTTCTATCCTTTTAAAAATTTTTATAAAATAATTATAGCACTTAAATTAAAAATTTAATAAACTTAACTTGTTGAACTCGGTTTTTGAGATAGAATTATTTTAGAAGAAAAATTCTTTTTTGGGAGAAAATTTTGCAATTCAGTTTAAAAGAAATAAAAGATTGTCTAGAATGTGAAATATTATATAAAAAAGAAGGTTACGACGAAAATACCTTATTTAATATATTAACCGATACGCGAAAACTTCAAAAAGGGGATTGTTATCTTCCTTTACGAGGGGAAAATTTTGACGGTCATAACTTTATAAATAAAGCGCTTGAATTGGGCGCATGCGGATATTTCACGCAGGATGTTTTTAAAGTTAATAAAGAAGCTGATTTTGTAATTTATGTTAAAAATTCTTTAGTTGCTTATTTAAATATGGCAAAATACATAAGAAATAAAATCAACCCGAAAGTTATTGCAATAACAGGCTCCTGCGGAAAAACAACAACCAAGGAAATGCTTTTTAGTGTTTTTTCAACGGAATATAAAACCCACAAAACTTTTCTAAATCATAATAACGAAATCGGTTTATGTGAAACAATGTTTTCAATGCCTCTTGATTGCGAGATTTTAATTGTTGAAATGGGTATGAGAAATTTAGGCGAAATCGAATTGTTGTCTAATTATTCAAATCCCGATATAGGAATAATTACAAATATAGGTTCCGCACATCTTGAACGTCTTGGAACCCTTAAAAATATTGCAATTGCAAAATGCGAAATAGCAAAAAATTTAAAACCCGAAGGTCTGTTTATAGGTGTTGATTGCTCTCAAATTAAAGAAAATTTAAATTATGAAGGCAAAAAAATCTTTGTTTCGCTTGACAGCGTTAAAAATATTGATATTAAAATCGACTCTACAAAATTTCAATATGAAGGCGAAAATTACGAAATAACTCAAACGGGCGAATACAATATTTCTAACGCCCTTCTTGTTATTGAGGCTGCAAGATATTTGAATATTAATACAGAAAATATCAAAAAAGGACTTCTTGAATATAAACCCATTGAAAAAAGATGGGAAAAAGTAAAAACAGGCCTGATTACCTTTATAAATGACAGTTATAACGCGAATCCCGAGTCTATGAATGCGGTTTTAAAAACATTTCTTTCCGTTTATAAAAAGCCTATCGTTCTTGTTTTGGGGGATATGGGCGAACTTGGCAAAGATGAAATTATGTATCATAAGCAAATCGGTGAATTTTTATCCCGATATGAAGGTATCAAACTTTTAACCGTAGGAACCCTTGCGCGCCACATTGCAAGAAACACAACCATAGAAAGCGTTGAATTTAATAACAACGAGCAGTGTGCAAAATACATAAAAGAAAACATAAAAGAAGAAACCACAATTCTTCTTAAAGCTTCGCGGGCAATGAAATTTGAACAAATAATTGAAATGGTGAAAAATTATGATAATGATTAGTGTTGCAGGGCTTATAGCCTTAATATTGTGTTTACTTTTCGCAATTCCTTATATTGATTTTATGAAAAAGAAGGCATATTCACAGTACATAAGAGAAGAAGTTGCCTCAATGCATGCCTATAAAGAAAAAACCCCTACAACGGGCGGCGTTTTTATTGTTTTATCAATATTAACGGCTTCTATGGTTGCCCTTTTTATGGCTCAAACTTTTACAACAAGAGCAATGATTGTTCTGATGACTTTAATTTTTTATACATTTACGGGTTTTGAAGACGACATTAAAAAAATTAAAGCCCATCATAACCTTGGTCTGTCTGCAAGAGCTAAATTGCTTTTGCAAATTGCGGTTGCAATGCTTCCTGCTTTTTATATTATATTTTCAAACCAGACACAGGTTACGTTTTTAAATTTCAGTTTCGACCTTGGAATGCTTTATCCTGTTTTTGTTGTTTTTATGATGGTAGGAGCTTCAAATGCGCTTAATTTAACCGATGGTCTTGACGGGCTTGCAGCATCGTCTTCCGTTTTTGCATTTCTTGCCTGCGCTATAATTTGTTTTTTGAATGATAATATTGATTTAGCCATAATCTCAATTGCGGCAAGTGCAGCTTGTTTAGGATTTTTATATTTTAATAAAAAACCCGCCAAGATTTTTATGGGAGACACGGGTTCTTTGGCTTTAGGAGGTTTACTTGCTACAATAGCAATTATGGGTAAATTTGAGCTGTGGCTGATACCTGTTGCAATTGTATTTATATGTGAGACGCTTTCCGTTATGATACAGGTTACAAGTTTTAAATTAACGGGTAAAAGAGTCTTTAAAATGAGCCCTATACATCATCATTTTGAATTGTCGGGCTGGAGCGAGAATAAAATTGTAATTGTTTTTTCTTTAATTACTTTTGTTTCTTGCCTGTTAACGGTTTTAATATATTATTTTAAGGCATAAATTATGGATACTGATATTTACACTATTAAAAGCAAAAAAGTATTAATTGTAGGCTTTTCAACAACGGGAATCGCCGCAGCTAAATATTTACACAACAAAGGCATGGATGTATATATAAGCGAAAAAAACGAGCTTGCTCCTAAAAATCAAAAACTTGCAAATGATTTAATTTCAAAAGGAATAAAGCTTGAATTCGGCGCACACAGTGAAGAATTTATAGATAAAGTAAACTTTGCAATCTTAAGTCCGTCGGTCCCTCCTGAAGCTGAAATTTTAAAGAAATTAAAAGAAAGAAATATAAGTTATTTTTCAGACATTGAATACTGTTCGTTTTTTGACAGAGAAAAAATGATAGCAATTACGGGAACCAACGGAAAAACCACAACAACAGCGCTTGTTTCATATATTCTATCCAAAAAATATAATGCCCCGTACTGCGGCAATATAGGTATAAGCCCCATGGAATACATGGATAAACATGTTGATTATTATGTAATTGAAGCAAGCTCTTTTCAATTGTATTATTCAAAAAGTTTTGCTCCAAAAATCGGCGTATTTTGTAATTTGACTCCTGATCATATTTTGTGGCATAAATCCATGGAAAATTATTTCGAAGCAAAAGCAAATATGTTTAGAAACATGGATGAAAATTCTTTTGCCGTTTTAAATTACGATGACAAATACACAAAAAAATTAGGCGAAGAAATAAAAGCAAAAGTTTACTATTTCTCATCTTATAGGCAAGATATAGAAAACTGCATATATCAAGATAATGATAAAATTATTTTTAACAATGAAGAAATAATAAACATAAATGAGCTTCAAATTGTAGGAAAACACAATATTCAAAATGCAATGTGCGCAATATTATGCGCAATAATAACAGGTATTGATATTGAAACAATTAAAGATGCCTTAAGAAAATTTAGAGCAATCGAGCACAGGCTTGAATTTATAAGATCAATTGAAGGAACGCAATACTATAACGATTCAAAAGCAACAAATCCTGAGGCAAGTATTGTTGCAATTAATTCCTTCCCTAACAAAAAAGTAGTGCTTATTGCAGGCGGACGCGATAAAAAAACGTCTCTTGACGATTTTGTTGAAGCCGTTAAGAAAAATATTTCAAAAGTAGTGTTAATCGGAGAAGCAACCAAGCGTTTCAAAGACGAATTAACAAAAAAAGGATACCTAAATACGGTAAATTCAAGAACTCTTGAAGAAGCAATAGACATAGCAAGCCTGGATAAGCCGGATGTGGTTTTATTGTCTCCTGCCTGTGCAAGCTTTGATATGTTTGACAGCTACGAAAAAAGAGGGGATGCATTTAGAAATTATGTATTATCAAAAAAATAAAACACAATTATCTCATACAAACTCAACATTCACTCAAGCGCCTGCAGATAATATTTTAATTGTGGTTGTCGTGTTTATTGTTGTGTTTGGTTTGATGGCTGTGTTTTCGGCATCCGCTCCAAAAGCAATAAGTCTTGGAGAAAATCCGTTCAGCTTTACTTTAAAGCAGACCATCTGGCTTATGGCAGGAGCCATGGGCGCTTGGTTTTTTTCAAAATTTGATTACAGAAAATTAAAGTCTTTTGCGGGAATCCTAGCGCTTTTTGTTGTTATTATGCTTGCGCTTGTACAGTTTTCGCCATTGGGCGTTACGGTTAACGAAGCTAAAAGATGGCTTGTTATAGGGCCTTTGCAATTTCAGCCTTCAGAAATCGCAAAACCTGCGCTGGTATTATATTTTGCTACATTATTTTCAAAAAACTGCACAATACTGGATTCAAGGAAATATCCTTTTTATTTGCTTTTTGCGATAATGCTTTTGTTGATTTACAAGCAGCCCAACCTTTCAATGATAATTCTTTTGCTTGTAACATCAATAGGAATGTATTATGTTGCGGGCGGGTCTTCTAAAATAATCGCCCTGCTTTTCGGGGCAGGAGCTTTAGGAGTTGCAACAACAATTCGCGATTATCAATTGCAGCGCATAAAAGTCTGGTGGAATCCTTTTTCTGATGCTTTAGGGGCAGGCTATAACATAATTCAATCCATGGTTGCTTTTTCATCGGGAGGATTTTTCGGGGTTGGTTTCGGTAATTCAAAGCAAAAATTATTCTGGCTTCCCGAAGGGCACACGGATTTTATTTTTGCCGTAATTGGTGAAGAATTCGGATTTTTAGGGTGCTTTTTTCTTTTGTGCTTATTTGGAGTTTTATTACACCGAGGTTTTATAATTGCAAAAAAATGTCCCGATATGTTTGGCAAAATTCTTGCCGTCGGGATAACTTTTTCAATTTGTTTTCAAGCTTTTACAAACATGTCTGTTGCAAGTTCTTTTGTACCCGCAACGGGTATTCCTTTGCCTTTTGTCAGCTACGGAGGCTCAAGTTTATTTGTTTCTTTATGTATGATTGGTGTTTTAATTAACATTTCAAAGAAAAGAATTCAAAGGATAGTTCATTATGTTTAATAAAAATAAAAAACCGGTATATTTTATAGCAGGCGGAGGAACAGGAGGGCATATTTATCCCGCTGTTTCAATGATTGATGCTTTAATTAAATCGGGAGTTGAAAAAAATAACATTTTTTATCTGGGCAACAAAAAAAATCTCGAATATGAAATTTCTAAAAAAAACGAATACAATTTCTTATCTTACAATGTTAAAGGAATGCCGAGAAAAATAAGCTTTGAGTTTTTCTTCTGGCTTTTAAATTTGTTTTTATCAACAATAATGGCTCTTGGTTATGTAATTAAACATAAACCAAACACTGTATTTGCAACAGGGGGCTATGTGTGTGCGCCGATACTATTTTGCGCGTTGTTTTTGAGAATCCCCTATGTTCTTCATGATTGCGATATACAACCGGGGATTGTAACAAAATTTTTTGCTCCTTTTGCAAAAGCCGTAACTCTTGCTTTTGAAGGAGCTGAAAAATTTATAAAATCAAAAAATATTTATATAACGGGAAACCCTATAAGAGCAGAATTTAAAACAATATCCAAAAAACAGGCAAGAGTTGAAATGTCTTTAGGGGACGATTTTACGATTTTAATTATGGGCGGGTCCTTGGGTGCTAAAAAAATTAACGATTCAAGTCTTAAAATATTAAAAGAATATGCAAACAAAGAAGGCTATAAAATAATCTGGCAGACAGGAAAAAAGAATTTTGACGATGTTGTAAATAATGTACTCCATGAATTCAAGGAATTACCAGATAATTTACTTTTGCAGCCTTATTTTGATAAGATGTATCTTGTTTTATTATCGGCAGATGTTGCAATTTCAAGAGCGGGTTCTTTAAGCATTTCCGAAATATGCGCAAGTTCTCTGCCTTCAATTTTAATTCCTTATCCTTATGCAAGCCAAAATCATCAATACAAAAACGCTAAAAACCTTGTAGACTCTAAAATTGCACTAATGCTTGAAGATAAAAACTGTAACAGCGAAACTTTGTTTAATTTACTTGATAATTTAATTAACGATAAAGAATTATTATCTAATTTATCCTATAATGCGTATAAAAACGCAAAATTAAACGCAACAAATGACATTTTAGAATTATTAATCAAGGCAGCTAAATGAAAAATGCGGTTGAAATTTTAAAAAGCAGCGAAAAATTTCATATAAATTTAGGTTTAAAAAGAATAAAATTAATCTTAGCGCTTTTAGGTAATCCTCAGGATAAATATAAAATTATCCACGTGGCAGGCACAAACGGCAAAGGTTCAACCTGTAAAATAATTAATGAAATTTTAATTGAACATTTTAAAAATACCTCCATAAAAACAGGACTCTATACAAGTCCTCATTTATTTTCATATTGCGAGAGAATCAAGATAAACAATGTTGATATCAAAGACCATATTTTTAATAGGCTCATAAACGATATCAACAATATGGCATACAAAAACAACATTGATTTAACGGAATTTGAGTTATTAACGGCTGTTGCTTTTTATTATTTTTATATAATGAAAGTTGATTATGTTATTTTAGAAGTAGGGCTTGGGGGAAAGTACGATGCTACAAACGTTATTAAAAATCCTTTGCTTGAAATAATAACATCAATCGATTTTGACCATACGGAAAGATTAGGTAATACAATTAACAAAATCGCTCTTGAAAAAGCGGGAATAATTAAAGAAAATTCAAAAGTTATAGTAAGTAAAAATAACTCGGGTTTTGAAGTTATAAAAAAAGTCGCTTCGCTTAAAAACGCTGAATTAATTGAGGCTCAAAAAATAAATGCTAAAGATAATAAACCCTTAATTAACGGTGAAATTTGCGAATTTAATTTATCAGGTATTCATCAATATGAAAATTTAGCGCTTGCAATATGTGCAATTAAAAATTTGAATTTAAAAATTACAAATAATGAAATAAAAGAAGCACTTAAAAAAGTCTCCTGGAAATACAGACTTGAATTTAATAAAGAAAAAAATATTTTAACGGACGGTGCGCATAACCCTTGCGGAGTAAGAGTTCTTGTTAACCATTTAAACGAATTTTATATTGATAAAAAAAATATAATCTTTGGCTGCTTAAAAACAAAAGATTATAAAAAAATGCTTGATTTATTGTTTAGGGTAAATAATGTTTTAAATTTTTATTTTCTTGAATTCAACTACCCTTCTTCTTTAAAGTATGATGAAATAGAAGATGAATACAAAAATAAATTAAAAAAAATAAATTCGAAAGATGAGCTTATTGAAATTTTAAACAATAAAACCTTAAGCGTTGTCTGCGGCTCTTTATATTTAGAAGGGCAGTTGGGAATTGAAGGGTTATTATAAGCAAGAAATATTTTTCAGGGTTTTTTTATTTATATGAAAGTAAATAATATAAATCACGGGATTCAACCTTTAAATAAAATTAATAAAAAAACCGAAATAAAAAATAATTTCTCTCTTTCTTTTTCGGGCGATGAATTTAAAAAATCAGACAAGGAAAAAGCAAAAGATATTTTCAAAAACAATATGGGCTATCCTTTAAGTGAATATGAAGCAAAGAATATGACAGAAAAATATTCCAAAACAAAGGATGGTAAAATTAATCTTTCAAGAGTAATGATGCTTGCTTCTTTATTTAGTGAAACGGGAAGTATCTTCCCTGATGAAACGGATATTTTATTTTCTCTTGTGTATGATAAAAAACACGATGAAATTTCTTATTCAAAATATATTTGCGCAAGGTATTTAATTCTCAGTATGTATGATGAATTAGAAAGAACGTTGCCCGATAGCGCTCTTGAAAAATTTGCCTCTTTGTATAAAGGAATGGCAATAAAAAACGCTCAAGTTTTAATTGAAAATAATTTAATAGATGAAGAAACGGATATTTTTGAAACAAAAAAAGCTTATAAAGACTGGCTTTATTATTCTAAAAAATACAGAGAAAAATTGAATGACGGTATTCTTTTGACAGTTACAAAAACAAGTCCTTCAGATAAATCCATAGATAAAATTTCAATTTCCGATTTTAAAAATATTTATCCTGAAATTGCGCCTTTATACGATAACAATATTTATAGAATGTATTGCTTATTGACCAAATCTGAATTTAAAGATTACAATAAAATGTAAAAAGGAGTTTATAATGAAAGTTGTAATCATAGGAGCAGGAGCCGCAGGAGCAAGTTGTGCCGCGCGTTTGAGAAGATTGAGGGAAGATATTGAAATTTTAATTTTAGAAAAAACAAACGAAATTTCAATTGCAAGCTGCGGTTTGCCCTATTATATTTCAGATGTTATAGATAGCAGAGAAAATATGTTTGTTTCAAGCGCTCAAAAATTTAAAAATTGGTTTAATATTGATGTAGAATTTAATTGCGAAGTAACGGAAATACATAGAGACAAAAAATTTATAAAACTAAAAAACGAAAAAACAATAAACTACGATAAACTTGTTTTGGCTTTGGGCGCACAGCCTGCTTTAATCAACTTTGAAAATTCCAAAAATTCTCCTCTTTTTTCCCTAAGGACATTAGCGGATGCGGATAAAATTAAAGAATTTATAAAAAATAACAATTGCAAAACGGCTCTTGTTATAGGGGGCGGTTTTATCGGAATTGAAATGGCGGAAAATCTTCAAAAAATGAACCTTAAAGTAACTCTTATTGAGGCCAAAAATCAAATTTTATCTCAGGTTGATGAAGAAATTGCGCTTCTTGCGAAAAATAAAATGCAAGCTAACAATATAGAAATTATTTTAAACGATTTAATTGAAAAATATGAAAATAACACGGTTTTTCTAAAATCCAAAAAACAAATAAAAGCGGATATCATAGTTTCGGCTTCAGGTATAATTCCTTCTGTTGAAATTGCCAAAAAAGCAGGTCTTGAAGTTGATTTCGGGATAAAAACAAACGAATTTATGCAAACAAACGATCCTGATATATTCGCTGCAGGCGACAGTGTTGAAACAAAAGATTTTATCTTCGGCAAAAACACTCTTATCCCTCTTGCAGGCCCTGCAAACAGGCAAGGGAGAATTGTCGCGGATAATATATGCGGGTATAATTCTACCTATAAAAACACTCAAGCTGCATCAGTCATTAAAATATTTGATTTAACCATTGCAAATGTCGGGAAAAACGAAAAACAGTTAGTTAAAGATAATATTCCATTTTGGAAAACTTATATATTTTCTCCATCCCATGCTTCTTATTACCCCAATGCTAAACCGACGCTTTATAAATTACTCTTTAACAATGAAGGTAAGATTTTTGGCGCTCAGGCAGCAGGTTTTGAGGGCGTTGAAAAAAGAATAGACACAATAAGCGCAATCATAAGAAACCATGGAACCGTTCAAGAAATGCTCGATTGCGAATTATGTTATGCTCCTTCTTATTCTTCAGCTAAAGACGCCGTAAATATTCTTGGAATGTGCGCGGATAATATTATAAAAGGGTTAATAAAACCGGCATATTATGAAGATTTAAAAACATCATATTTAATCGATGTAAGGTCTTTTGAAGTCTATAAAAAAGAAACCATTGAAAATGCTCATAATATTCCCGTTTTTGAATTAAGAAAAAGATTAAACGAAGTACCAAAAAATCAAAAAGTTGTTCTGTTTTGTAACAGCGGATATACAAGCTATGTTGCATTAAGGATTTTAGCTTCGTTTGGCTATAACAATGTTTATTCCCTATCGGGCGGAATTGAACTTTATAAAATTATTGCAAGCAATAAAGCAATGGTTAAAAAATAGCGTATATTTGGCGTATTTATAAAATTTTAATTTTCTGATAAAACTATATTTGATTATACACACAGGAGTTTTTATGCTTAAATATTTTACGGGTTCATATATTTTTACCGCCTGCGGTCTTTTAGCTGCTTATTTTTGGACGCACTATTCGCATCAAGGTGCCGAATTAGGAGCACTTTTTGTTGTTTTGGTATTAAGTATATTAGAAATCAGCTTATCTTTTGATAATGCCGTAATTAACGCATCAAGACTTGAAAGAATGTCTCCTAAATGGCAGCATAGGTTCTTAACCTGGGGTATTTGGATTGCGGTTTTCGGGATGAGATTTTTATTCCCTGTTTTAATTGTTGCAATTTTTGCAAAAGTAGG
Organism: Candidatus Gastranaerophilales bacterium; assembly: GCA_944324945.1. GTDB lineage: Bacteria > Cyanobacteriota > Vampirovibrionia > Gastranaerophilales > Gastranaerophilaceae > RUG14156. The sequence goes on along the minus strand of CALUYE010000007.1, from coordinate 13,423 downwards.
CTTATTTGAAGTTGTAAACATGGCTCTTAAAAACCCTGAACAGTATGCACATTATCTTCATGTATCACATCCTCCTATTATAACTTTTGGCGGTGCGTTTTTAATAATGCTGTTTTTTTCTTACTTTTTTAACCATGCTAAAGAAGTCCACTGGATAAAACCTCTTGAATCAAAAATGGCAGCACTCGGGCATTTTAAAAGCATCGGAATTACAATAACTTTAATTTTAATATATATAACGCAGCATTTTGCACCTGCTGCGGATAAACATGAAATAATAACTGCAGGAATCTGGGGTGTTATAATATATCTTCTTGTTGACGGCTTTAGCCACATGCTTGAAAATCATAAAGTCGAAGGCTGTACTAAAGGTGGGGGCTTTAGTTTAAAAAACTCCTGCTTTATAAACTTTTTATATCTTGAATTAATAGATGCTTCTTTTTCTCTTGACGGTGTATTGGGAGCATTCGCGCTAAGCAAAGACATTTTAATTATTACAATAGGCTTATCAATAGGCGCTATGTTTGTAAGGTCTTTAACAATTATGCTGGTTGAAAAAAAGACCCTAAAACAATACAGATATTTAGAACATGGCGCACACTGGGCAATCGGGGCACTTGCTATGATTATGTTTATTTCAGCACTTCATGAGGTAAGCGAAATAATAACAGGCTTTATCGGACTTGTGTTCATTGTTATTGCCTATATTACTTCAATCAGAGAAAACAGAAAGGAACCTTAATTTTAGGTTCCTATCCTGTGAACTCTTATAAAGTTTGTACGTCCCGAGATTAATTTCGGGGCAGAGCCTGTGATAATAACGTAGTCTCCTTTTTTAAGGTTTACTTCGTTAATTAAAAAGTTGTCTATATTAATTAATAACTTTTGATCCAAAACATCATCCCACATTTTATAATGTGGGAAAACACCCCAGTATAGTGCCATTTTTCTGCAGGTTTGTTTATTATCCGATACAAGGATAATAGGTACTGAAGGTTTTAGTTTTGAAACAAGACGCGTTGAATACCCGAAATGAGAAAATGTTAAAAGTGCTTTAGCATTAACATATTTAAGCATTTTATCCGCACCGAAAGCAACAGCCTGTCTTGTAAGCGCCATTTCTTCGGAAATTTTAAAATCGTTATCAAACCTGTAAAACTTACTGTTTTCAACGGTGTGTGCAATTTGCGTCATTGTTTCAACCGCTTTTATTGCAAATTTGCCTACCGAGGTTTCGGCACTCAACATAACCGCATCCGCTCCATCCAATATTGCATTTGCAACATCGGAGCTTTCGGCTCTGGTTGGAATCGGTTCTTCTATCATTGATTCAAGCATTTGCGTTGCAACAATTACGGGTTTCTTTTGTTTGTTACATTCTTCAATTATTTTTTTCTGGCAAATCGGAACTTCGACAGGAGAAAGTTCAATCCCTAAATCTCCTCTTGCAACCATAACGCAGTCTGCAACAGATACTATACTTTCAATATTTTCAATTGCCTGCGGTTTTTCCATTTTTGCAATAACGGGAATATCTGCACCGAAATCATTTATATATTTTTTTGCAAGTAAAACGTCTTCTTTTTGTCTTACAAAAGAAAGAGCAATATAATCGGCTTTATTTTCAACAGCAAATTTGATATATTCTATGTCTTTTTTTGTAACTGCATCAAGACTGTTTGTTGAACCGGGGATATTCAAACCTTTTCTTGATTTTAAAATACCGCCGTTTGTAATTGTTGCAAAAACTTTATTATCTTTTACTTCATCAACAACGGCTTGAATTTTACCGTCATCAAGTAAAATTCTGCTTCCTTTTTCAACATCGGATGCAATTCCTTCATAATCAACAGGAATTATGCCTTCATTTTGTTTGGCGTTATGGGCAAAAATTACCTTATCGCCGTTATTTAAATTAATTTCGCTATCAAGATTTCCAACCCTGATTTTAGGGCCTTGAAGGTCTATCATAATTGCGCAATAAGAGTCATTTTTTTCGCAAACGCTTCTTATTGTTTTAAATTTTTCTAAATGGTCTTCCATAGTACCGTGCGATGTGTTTAATCTGAAAATATTAACACCTGCATCAATTAACGATTGTATGCCTTCGGGTGAATCTACCGCAGGACCAATCGTTGCTACGATTTTTGTTCTTTTAAAAAATTTTGAATTCATATAATAACCTTTATAACAATACAAAATAATCCAAAAATTATTTTATCATAAACAAATTTTAATCAATTAATTTTTATACGTGATGATGTTTTTGATGTTCAAGTGCATCTTTTTCATTCACGTTTGTATTAAGCATAAAAGAGATTGGAATCAAAATAAAAGCTAAAAGTGCAAACAGTGCAAACACATCAACATAAGACATTAATCTTGCCTGAACAATAAGCTGTTTATAAACATAAGCATTGGCTTTAATTTGCGCAAATGAGCTTGAAGTAAAGAGCGAAAACGTATGAATGAAGGATGTCATTTTATTTTGAAAAACAAGATTAAAATTAGATAAATTATCAACAAGATAAGTTTGATGAATTTGAGAATGCCTTGCAACAATTGTTGATGAAACGGATACAACAACCGCTGCACCAACTGTTTTACAAAAATTATGCAAACTTGCTCCGTTTGCAAGCTGGTCTTTGGGGAGTGTTCCCAGTGCAAGCGCTGATATCGGAATAAAAGTTAAAATTACACCTATACCTAAAAGTACGTTTGGAATTGAAACATAAATGAACGAAACACTTAAATTTACATTCGTAAACATAAACGTTGCAATCCCAAGAAAGAAAAAGCCTGCAGCAATTAACAATCTGCTGTCATAAATTTTCATTAAAGGTGTAATTAGAATAAGCATAATAACGCAAGATATTACCCTTGGCGCAAGGGTATAGCCGCTTAAAAGAGCAGTGTAGCCAAGTACGTTTTGCAAAAACTGCGGTGCTAAAAACATAGTAGTAAAAACAACCATGGTAACTGCAGTTGAAATAATTGTTCCGATTAAAAAATTTCTGTCTTTAAAGAGCCTTAATTTTATAAAAGAATTTTTATTTTCAATTTCCCATACAATTAAAAACGCAAGCACAACAAGAGAAAAACCGCTCAACCAGCTAATCCATGCGCAATCAAACCAGTTATATTGCTGTCCTTTATCAAGCACGATTTGAATTGATAAAAGCCATAAAATTAAAGCGCTCATCCCTATATAATCTATTTTTTCCGATTTTTTATCATGTTTTGTATCTTGAATGAACCTGCTCACAAGAAATAAAGAAATAAGTCCTATGGGAATATTAACGGAATAAATATACTGCCAGTTTAAATTATCAACAATAAAGCCTCCAAAAGACGGCCCCAAAATTGCAAAAACCATAACAGCAAGCCCAAACAAAGACATTGCAACCCCTTTTTTCTCGGGCGGAAAAGCGCTCAATAAAATCGTCTGAGACATAGGAGTCATAGGGCCTCCCCCGATACCTTGAATCAGTCTTCCTAAAACCATGGCATTTAAAGACGGTGCTATAACGCAAATTAAAGCTCCGAGCGTAAAAATTACAATTGAAACTTTTAAAAAAGTTTTTCTTCCCATTAATCCCTCAAGCCAGCCTGAAAGCATTATAAGACAAGCATTTGCTATCATATATGATGTTACAACCCATTTTGCTTCATCATTTGTAGCGGCAAAATAACCCGATATATGAGGAATTGCAACGTTTGTTGCAGATGTTGCAAGGGCTGAAAACGAGGTGGGTAAAAGAATTGAAAAAGCAACAAGCCACAAAGGAACTTTCTTTTGTTTATTTCCTTGTTCCATCTATTTAACCTTTACAACAGGAACAACAGACATGCCCGGGATTATATTAAGGTTTGAAATATCATCCGTAAATAATATTTTAACAGGAATTCTTTGAACAATTTTTACATAGCTTCCAACCGCATTCTCGGGAGGAAAAAGACTCGCTTTTGCTCCTGATGCCATTTGAATGCTGTCTACTACGCCGTTAAATTTTCTATTTGGAAACGCATCTATTTTAATTTTTACTTTCTGCCCTTTTTCCATATTAGCAACCTGTGTTTCTTTAAAATTGGCAACAATCCAGACTTTATGAGGAACTATTGAAAACAAAGGCTGTGCCGTTTGAACGTAGTTGCCTTGTTCTACCGAGCGGTTTGTAATTTTGCCGTCTTCCGGGGCATATATTTTTGTATAAGAAAGGTTTAATCTTGCCTGTTCAAGTTGCGCTTCAAGTTTTTTAATTGAAGCTGAGATTTTATCGTGTTTTGATTTTGCGGAATTGTTGTTTGTTTGGGCTGCGGTTAAATTATTTCTGCTTGAATCGTAGTCTTGTTTTGATGAGATTCCTTTATTATACATAGCAGAATATCTCTCATAATCTCCTTTTGCAAAATCCAGTGCCGAATATGATTTTACAATTTCATTTTGAGCGCTTCCAAGCATTGCTTTTGCTTCTTCAAGGTTTGCTTTTATTTCATTGTATTTTGTTTTGTAATCTTCAGGGTCAATTTCAAGAAGCAAGGCACCTTTTTTCACTTCCTGGTTATCATCAATATATAATTTTATAACAGGCCCTGAGACTCTTGGCGCTATTGTAATTATATGACCTTCAACAAAAGCATCATCCGTTGATTTATAAAATATTGAATTAATCGTAACTATAAGCCCGAAAATCAAAAGTATTAATGCTGTTATGCTTGGTACTATTACGCGTTTTTTCTCATAAATCGGTCTTTTATCTTCTTCCATGGTCTTTTTCCTTAAATTTGCAATTTTACTTTGTCTTTTGCGTTTTCATAAATTTTTTGAATTGTGTTAAATGTTGTTATTAAATCTTCTTTTGATATATTTGCATATAAAATTTTTCTTAACTCAATAATGGTCGGATAAATTTCATCTTTTACTTTTTTTCCTTTTTCGGTTACAACGATTTTATAAATCTTTCTGCCTCTTGCCTGCGGAATTTTTTCAATTAAACCTTTATCTTTTAAAATTTTAATAATTCTTGCAACATTTGCCCTGTCTTTATGGGTAATTTCGGCAATTTGCCTTTGATACATTTCATCGTTATCAATCAAAAGTTCTAAAATTAAATACTGTTCAGGGGTAATATCGAAACCTTTTTCGCTAAACGTCTGTGATGACAGCGCTCTTGATACAACGCCAGTATTATATATATTTGTTTTTATTTTTTTCCCCAGATACATCCGATGCATTTGATTTTCCCTTTTCCTTGTGATGTAATTATATCACAAGGAAAATTCAAGGAATAGTAAATGAAAAAAATTTTTATAATTTTATTTTTTATCTTTTTTAATATCTTTAATTTTGCTTTTTGCGAAGATGAAAATAAATATACAAACATGGATTGGTGGAATAGCTTTAATGATAAATATTTAAGCGAAAATTTAGAAAAACTTTATAAAAATAATTACGATTTAAAAAACGCGGCTTTAAAAATTAAAGAAAATGAACAAATGGTAAAAATGCAATTTGCGCAAGAATTACCCTTCTTATCTTTAACGGGAGAATTATCAAGGGACTTTCAAGCCCCAAGACAACAATTCGGTTCTATGATGATACCGAAATATTCGCAATATAACTATAATATTCCTTTAAACGCAGGGTATGAAATTGATATCTGGGGCAAGAACAGACTAAAAACAAAAAGCAAAAAACAGCAGCTTGAAATTATAAAACAAATGGAAAGAGCAACATATATTTCACTATCGGGAAATTTTGCAGCCGATTATTTTAATTTAATTAAAGCCGATAAGTTAATTGAACTTCAAAAAGAACTTATTGATACACAAGAAGAAATTTTATCCAAAACACGGGAAAAATATAATTCAGGATTATGTTCAATAAATGAAGTACTTGAAGCACAAAAGCTTTTAACGATTTTAAAAGAAGAATACAATACCCATATTAAAACACGGGATGTTTTAATTGAGAGTTTAAAAGTTTATCTTGCGGATGAAAACGATAAAATCAAAAGAAACTCTTTTGAAAACACAAAACTTATAGATGACCTGCCTTTAAAATATAGCAGCGATATTGTGTTAAAAAGACCCGATTATATCGAACAGGAAGCAAATTTAAAAAGGCTCGGTTTTGATATAAGAGTTGCAAGAAAAGAATTTTTGCCCTCTTTTGTAATATTCGGGCAAATAGGACTTAATGCTTACCATTTAAGTTCTTTATTTAATTCTCCTTCGCAATTTTTTAATGCAGGGATATTACCAAGCTGGGATTTATTTTCAGGCGGAAGAAAAATTGCTTTTTTAAAAATGAAAAAGATGCAATACGAACAAGCACTTAATGACTATCAAAAAACTTATATTACGGGTGTTACGGATATAAACTCAAACCTTATTGAATATAAAACCGCCCTTGAAAATTATAAAGAAGTGAGTAATCGAATTAAAACAGATGAAAAAATTTATAATCTTATAAAAGACAAAAGAAAAATAGGATCCGCCAATGATCTTGACGTTTTATACGCAAAAGAAGTTTATTTATCAACAAAAAAACAGGAAACTTCAAATAAAATTAATTCAATAATCTGTTCTATCGGTTTATATAAAGCCTTGGGCGGGATTAATCCTTATAATAGCGAAAAAATATAAAATGCTTATTAATTAAAGATAAATTCGAAGCCTGTTTCTTAGCGGCTCCAAAAGGGCTGCATTTTCCATATTAATACCTTTTATAATTGATAGAATCATAAAAACAAATAAAATTTTTAATATTTTAAACATCAAAACACCTCTAAAACCGTATTTCTTTTTTAATTTTTGCAGGATTACCCGCTACGATAGTGTTTTTTAAAACGTCATTTATAACAACGCTTCCTGCTGCAATTATTGCGCCGTCTCCTATATTTACCCCGGGTAATATCGTTGAATTAGATCCAATCCAGACATTATTCCCGATATTTACGGGTTTTGGATACATTTTAGCCCGATTATGGGGATTAAAATCATGGTTTATGGTTGCAATCACAACGCTATGCCCTATAAGGCATCCATCCCCGATTTTAATCCCGCCCTGATCTTGGAATTTGCAGCAGCTGTTTATAAAAACATTCTTGCCAAGCGTAATATTTTTTCCGCAATCCGTGTAAAAAGGCGGGAAAAGCTTAAAAGACGGATGAACTTTTTTGCCTGTTAATTTTGAAAATAAATCAACAATTTCATCAGGAGTATGATATTTGTTATTTATTTCCATGGTTATTTTAAGCGCTTCTTGAGCTAATATATGAAACATTTCAAAAACTTTTGAATTTGCTTCAACGGGTTGTTTTGTTTCAATAAAATCTAAAAATTCTTTTATATCCATATTTAATCCTGTTAATTATAATTTCTCTTTTTTATTATTTACTATTTTTTAAAAATAGCAAATACTTATATTACATAATAAAAAATACTTGACAGGTATAATTAAAAGAATTAATATTGTTTTATGGAACTAAGGGTATTGAAATATTTTTTAGCGGTAGCACGCGAAGGCAGCATAACAGGAGCAGCAAACTCGCTTCATCTTACCCAGCCGACACTAACGCGTCAATTACAGGATTTAGAAAAAGAACTTAAACAAAAACTTTTAATTCGCGGTAAATATAAAGTTACGCTAACGCCTGAAGGCATGATTTTAAGAAAAAGAGCACAGGAAATTGTCGACCTTGTCGAAAAAACACAATCGGAACTATCAATAAGCGATACAATAAGCGGAGATATTTACATAGGCGGCGGCGAATCCGATTGTATGAAACATATTGCACACATTATAAAAGAAATTCAAGAAGATTATCCCGATATTAAATTTCATATCTATAGCGGAAACGCAGAAGATGTTACCGAAAAACTTGATAAGGGACTTTTGGATTTCGGCGTTTTAATCCAGCCTGTTGATTTATCAAAATACGATACCATAGCCCTGCCTGATAAAGATATTTGGGGTGTTGTCATGAGAAAAAATTCCAAACTTGCCAAAAAGGATTATATTGAACTTGAAGATTTAAAAAATTTACCCCTTATTAATTCAAGACAGGCAATGAGAAAATTAAACGGTAAAAATGAATTTATCGAATGGTTTCAGGGCGAATTTGAAAATTTAAACACCGTTGCAACAATCAATCTTGTTTATAACGCTGCAGTAATGGTTAAAGCGGGGATTGGATATGCCATAACTTTAGATAAACTTGTTGATACATCAAGCGAAAGCACCTTATGTTTTAAACCTTTAAAACCAAAACTTGAATCAGCGCTTGATATCGTATGGAAAAAATATCAGGTTTTTTCTCCCGCTGCTAAACTTTTTTTGGATAAATTAAAAGAAAAATTCACCCCCGATAAAGAAATTAACTACAACAAGTAGTGCATTTAAAAAACCGAAGAGTTATAATATAAACATATTAAATTCAAAGGAGGAAATTATGAAAATTGCACTTCCCGTGCTTGAAGGCAAATTATGCGCACATTTCGGACACTGTGAAACATTCGGTTTTGTTGAAGTTAACCCTGATACAAAAGAAATTTTAAACATAGAAACAAAAACACCGCAAGAAGGCGTAAGCTGCAAAAGCGCCGATTGGATTGCAAAACAAGGAGTATCGGTTGTTCTTGCAGGCGGCATGGGAGCACGCCCCATGGAAGCTTTTAAAATGAACAATGTCAAAGTAATTTCAGGCTGCGAAGAATTACCCATAGAACAAATCGTAAAAGAATACCTGAATTCAACCCTAAAAACAGGCGAAAACCAATGCCAAGGCGAAGGCCACGACCACACCCACTGCCACCATTCTCATAAATGCAATCATCATAAATAAATTTTTAAATAAAATAACAAAAAAGGCAGCTTTGAAGCTGCCTTTTTAAAATAAAAAAATATTTTAAATCTACTTCGACTCATAATATGCATCAATTGTTCTTTTGAAAAATTGAAGGTCTTTTAGGGTGGAGGTTTTGAAGGTGTTGTTTAGGTCGATAATGATTTCTTCTCTTGTTTTAAAATGGCCAAAATCAAAAAGTTCTCTGGGTTCAACACAAAGGGCCTTGCAAATTTTTTCAAGATTTTCTTTTTTGGGAAGCTGTTCGCCTGTTTCAAGTTTGCTTATATTATTTAAGGATTCCATCCCAACAAGTTCCGCAAGCTGTTGTTGGCTGAGTCCCGCTTTTTTTCTGAGTTCTTTTAATCTTTTTCCAAATTTTGTTGTTAATTTCATTATTTTCCCTTTTTACTAATATTAAAAAGGTTTTTAACTAAATTAAATAAATTATTAATACAAATATTGACATAAAATTCATATTAGTATTACAATATTGATAAAAAATTACTCCTGTTAATAAGAATTTTGATAAAAAAATTATAATTAAAAGTTAAATTAATACTGAAATCATTTAAAATATAAGGGAAATATGAAAAAAAAATTTAACCGCGCTTTTACATTAGCAGAAATTCTAATCGTCCTAGTTATAATCGGTGTTTTAACCATGATACTTTTACCTATGGCATTTCAATCTTCTCCTGATGAAAAAGCCATGAAATTTAAAAAAGGATATAATACGCTGGGAACAGTAATTCGTGAACTTGTAACATCGGATAAATATTATCAAAACGGTGATCTGGGTACGCGAGCAAACGGAGTTTTGGTTGATAGAACCCACGAGGGGGATTTTACATATTTTTGTGAAACATTTGCAGATGTTATAAGTACTAAAAGTGTAAATTGTTTAGAAGATAGTCTTGCAACATACGGTTCTTTATCAGGAATGTATAATTTGGAAGATGCCGATATAAGCGAAGCGATGCTTAGCGATATGAAAGAAAAGCTTGATTCGACCTGTGCAATTGAAGATGTACAAAAAAAGCTTGGTAATTCTATAGTAACAACTGATGATATACGCTATTATGAAACAGATCCTCTAAGAACATTCGGCTCAAACCATTCAGGCTGGAATTCGCAAACCAATGCTCCGAACGCGCAGAATGTAAAAAGAGCATTCGCAGCCCCCGGGGACATTGATCCTTATTATAAAGATAAAAACGGTTTTGATATAAATTATAAAATATTTTGTATGGATATAGATGAACCAAATAAAGATGAAGCTCCGTTTGGTTTTGGAATAAGGGCAGATGGAAAGATTTTAAACGGAGCGCGTGCCGATGAGTGGCTTAAAAAATCTGTTCAAAAAGAATAATACTTGCACACAATACCGGCATTGAGCCGTAGTGCCAAAATATGCTATAATCCATTTATGACAGAAAAGTATCTTGATGGAATCATAAGAAAGTTTAAAACCGAAAAAACCACAGAACACAGTTTCAGAGGTGATTTACAAAATTTTATCGAAAGAATTGTTAAAGGTGTTCAAGTTATCAATGAACCCACAAGACAAAAATGCGGCGCCCCTGATTATATAGTTCAAAAGAAAAATATACCGATAGGATATATTGAAGCTAAAGACATTGATAAAAACCTTGATGTTGTTGAAAAATCCGAACAGCTCGATAGATATAAAGCAAGTCTTGATAACCTTATCCTTACCAATTATCTTGAATTTCGTTTCTTTGTGAATGGCAAACATGTCGATACCGTTAAAGTTGGTGATATTATAAACGGCAAAATTAAAGTATATGAAAACGAATATCAAAAACTAATCGATCATATCCGCAATTTCTGTGATTATCAAGGGCAGACCATTAAATCACCCAAACAGCTTGCAAACCTTATGGCTCAAAAGGCGGTTATGATAAGAGATGTCATTATAAACGCTCTTGAATGTGATTGTTCCGGCTCTTTAGCAAATCAAAGAGACGCTTTTAAGCAAATTTTATTGCATGATTTAACAGACCATACATTTGCCGATATGTACGCTCAAACGATAGCATACGGCTTGTTTGCCGCAAGACTGAATGATACAACGCTTGATGATTTTACAAGACAGGAAGCAAGAGAGCTTGTATCAAAGAACAATCCGTTTCTAAGGCAATTATTTGATTATATTTCAGGTGCAAATTTGGATGATAATCTTGTATGGATTGTTGATGACTTGGTTGAAATCTTTAAAGCAGTTGATTTAAACAAGCTGTTGAGGAATTATGGTAAAACAACAAGAATGTCTGACCCTTTTTTACATTTCTATGAAACATTTCTTGAAAGCTATGACAAGGTAAACAAAGAAAAAAGAGGCGTATATTATACACCTTGTCCCGTTGTAAAGTTTATTGTTTCAGCGGTAGACAATATTCTTAAAACCGAGTTCAACCTGCCTCATGGTCTTGCTGATGATACGACCATAAAACATACCCGTACCCTTTATTATGAGAAAAAGAAGAAGAAAGTTAAGGGCGAAACAGTATATGAAGATGTACCCGTTACAACAGATGAGAATATTTATAAAGTGCAAATTCTTGACCCTGCAACAGGTACGGGAACATTTTTAGCGGAGACAATCCGTAAAATATATTCTTATTTTCTAAATCAAAAGGGAATATGGTCTCAATATGTTGATAACGCTTTAATACCCCGCTTGAACGGGTTTGAAATCATGATGACTCCTTATGTAATGTGTCATCTAAAACTTGATCTGTTGTTAAAAGAAACAGGATACACTACAACCAAACAGACAAACAGGTTTAATGTGTATCTGACAGATGCCCTTGAAAAAGATGAAACAACAAAATACCCCTTATTCGACTGGCTGTCAAACGAAGCACGCCATGCAGGGCTTATAAAATCGCAAAAACCAATTATGGTAGTACTCGGCAATCCGCCATATAGCGTTAGCAGCTGTAACAAAAATGACTACATAGATGAACTTATGGAAGTCTATAAAAAGGATTTAAACGAAAAAAATATACAGCCTCTTTCGGATGACTACATCAAGTTTATCCGTATGGGTGAAAGTTTCATTGAGAAAAATAACGAAGGCATACTTGCATACATTTCAAACAACAGCTTCTTAGACGGTGTAATCCATAGACAGATGAGAAAACACCTTATGCAAACATTTGATAAAATCTATATATTAGACCTGCATGGCAATGCTAAGAAAAAAGAAACTTCCCTTGACGGCTCAAAAGATGAAAATGTGTTTAATATCCAGCAGGGTGTAAGTATAAATATCTTTATTAAAACAGGCAAGAAAAAATCTAATGAATTAGCAAAAGTGTATCATACAGAGTTGTTCGGTGAAAGAGAGAAGAAATATGAATACCTGAACAACAATGACTTCTTAACGGCAGGCTATAAAGAATTAACTCCGATAGAACCGTATTATTTCTTTGTACCTAAAGATTTCAGTACACAAAAGGAGTATGATAAAGGGTTTAATCTTGAAAAACTGTTTCTTATTAATACCAGCGGCGTAAAAACACATCATGACAATGAATTAGTTTCTTTTTTTCCGTTTGAGACTGAGTTTAACAGGAAATATTCGTACAAACCTTTTGATATAAGGTACATTAATTATGATATAAAGAAAGTCGTAAGACCAAGATATACAGTTATGAAAAATTTTATAGCCGATAATAATTATGGACTACTCTTAATGAGAAACCAAGTAAATTCAAAAAGCTATAGCACAGTAGGCATTTCAAACACATTGACAGATATAAATTATTACGGGTTCCAAACTTATATATTTCCTTTATACTTATATGAAGCATCAACTCAAGCATCATTCTTTAATCAAAGTCGTAAGCCTAACTTAAATGCGGATATTGTGTATGAACTGGAACAAAAGCTTAGTTTAACCTTTACATCAGAAAAAGAAGATACAACAGGAACTTTTGTTCCGATAGATATACTGGATTATATTTATGGAGTTCTATATTCCAATAAGTACAGAAACAAATACAAAGAGTTCTTAAAGATTGATTTCCCTTGCATTCCATACCCAAAGAATGCAAATTATTTCTTTAAAATTGCTCAACTTGGTAAACAACTTAGAAAAATACACCTATTTGAGTCGCCTGTAGTAAATGAATTTATAACATCATATCCCATAGACGGTGATAATGAGGTTGTTAAACCGCAATACAAAGATAACAAAGTGTATATTAACAGGACTCAGTATTTTGACAACGTGCCTGAAATTGCATGGAACTTCTATATAGGCGGTTATCAGCCTGCACAAAAATGGCTCAAAGACCGCAAAGGCAGAATACTGAGCTATGAAGATGTAATACATTATCAAAAAATCATTAAAGCCCTCACAGAAACCAATAATCTTATGCATCAAATTGATGAAATTATCGAGGTTTAATACAACATTCGGGCTTGTTTTTGGTTTTTTTTGAGGGGTTTATTTATTCTTAACCTTATTGCAATGTTCACTTTTCTTCTTTTGACTCAAGCGCCGTAATCAAAAAAGCGCAAGCCGGAGTGGAGACCGGAAC
>CALUYE010000006.1 GCA_944324945.1 Candidatus Gastranaerophilales bacterium | reverse complement strand
ATACTTTATATTCGGTATGCATAACCGATTTGTAAATAAATTTTAATTTAATAACAGTTTTTTAAAGGGAGCATTCGCTCCCGTTTTTTTTGTTTGAGGGGGAGAAGATATGTGATAATTATGCGGTTAATTGGTATTGAAAGGCGGTTATTTTGCTTCTATGAAATTGATAATTTCGTTTTGGGCTTGAGGGTTTACTTTTATCAGTTGGACGCCCGGGCCGCCTTTTTCGTATCTTATTACTTTTGGTTTTGTTTTTGTGTTGAAGTCAAAAAGCACTTTATCTGATTTTGCAAGTATCATTAGAATTTTTGAGTCTGATATTCTTGATGTTTTAACGGGCATTTTAAGACCTTTAAATTCGTACATGGGTGAAATTAAGACAAATTTTTGAGGAACTTTTTTCATTAAAATTCCTGATAACATGGCGGTATTTGCACCGATATCGGCACCTATTATTATAACATCGTTAGTGTTAACTCCCGCAAAATGTTTTTTAACATAATTAATTGAATCAATAACATCCGAAGGCAGTTTTTGCCAATCGGAGGGTGTAAAATTATATCTTGATTTAAATTTTAGTTTTTCCGTTAATGTGCTTCTGCCGTGTCCTCTTAAATCCATAGCTAAGACATTATAGCCTTTGAGTCTTAATTCATTTGCCAGACTGTTCCAGCAAAAAGCGTTCATTGCAAAAGAATGTATTAATACAATAAGAGGTTTATTTGTTTTTTTAGGGGCTATATAAAAATCTCCCGCCAAAATAAACTTATCTTTTGAAATAAGTTCTATTTTTTGTTTTGTTCTTGGTTTTCTCTTTTTCTTTGTTTGGGCGGCAAAGGTTATACTGCTAAAGAAAAACAAAAAAACAAGTAAGATTGAGACTAATTTTTTCATACTATAATTTTAACAAATATGTAATTTTGATAAGATATTTTTTTTAAATTTACAACTTTTAGATGAACTTGATTTTGCTTTATTAAAGCTTTTGTTTTTGAGTGTCGAAGTAAGGTGTATAGTTTGATAAGGGTAAAACCCTTATTCAAAACCTCCTCCCCAAGTCTGGTAGCCGCCTTAATGACGGCTTTTTTTTATTCTATTGAATATCTCTTGCATAATTCATCGATTATTTTTTTTGCGTCTGCAACTATTTTATAATCGCTGTATTTAAAGATTTCAGAGTTTTCATCGGTGTTAATTGATATAATTGTTTTGGAATTTTTCATAGCACAGATATGCTGTATGGCACCGCTTATTCCAAAAGCTATGTATAAATCGGCAGCAACATTTTCTCCGCTTTGACCGATTTGATATTTATGCGGCATATAATTGTAATCTACTGCTTTTCTTGAAGAAGCGATTTTTGCGCCTAGTTTTTGAGCGAGTTTTTCAACTTTTTTATAATATATTCCATTATCACCCGAGATTCCAAAGCCGCAGGCTAAGACAATTTTTGCGTCTTTAAAATATGAGTTTTCTTCTTTATTAATAATTGTGCTTAGGGTTTTGATTTTTGAAGTTTCTTTGATATCAATATCGAATTTTAAAAATTCTCCTTCTTTATTATTTTCGTATTTAATTTCAAAGGTTTTAGGTCTTATTGTTGCGCATTGCGGGTCTTTTTTTGATAATATGGTTGCCATTAATTCCGCTCCGAAAGTAGGACGGGTTGGGGCAAGTTTCAGAGTTGAATCTTTTAAAACAAAATCAATACCCGTACAATCGGCAACAAGACCCGTGTTTAAAAGAGTTGTAATCCTTGGGGCAGTCATTCTTGTTGCGGGTGTTGCGGGAAACAAAATCCAAGGCGAGGGGTTTTGGTTATAATATTCAACAAAAGCTTTTGAATAAATTATTGAATCGAAATTTCTAAAAATAGGATTTTTAATTAATACTAATCTGTCAGCTCCTGTTTTATAAGCTTTTTCAATTTCGCTTTGCGCTATTTCATCAGCTAAAACTACGGCTTCCGTTAAATAGTTATAATTTTCATCTTTTAAAAGTTCTCTTGCGTTTTTTTTAAGTTCGTGCGCTTTTGATATAAGTTCGTATGACGAATCTTTTATTTTATTTTTATCAAAATCGTATTCGCAAAATATTATAATTTTATCCATGTATCATCCTTTTAAAAATTCACTTAATTTATCAACAATGTTTTCATTGATTAATTCGGCTTCTCTTTCGCTTTTTGGTCTGTAAGCTCTATAAACCATTGTAGGAGAAGCAATAAGCCCTGTTTGTTCTTTTGATAAATTTAAATCTTCTGCACCATAGATTTCAATTTGTTTATTTTGAGCTCGGATATAGTCTTCAATTTTGGGCGTGCATCCTTCCTGTTTATCGTTAATTGCAATTAAACAGGGAGTTTTTGTTTCAAGAACATTGATTTTATTTTCGATTTTTTGATTAACACTAACGGTATTTTTATCGGCGTTTATTATTTTTTGTGTGTATATTAAATCAACAATATTAAGTTTTTGTGCTAAGCTTACGGGAACTTGCGCGGTGTCGCCGTCTTGCGCCATTTGTCCCGTTATAATTATATCAAAATCGGGGACAAATTTTTTAATGGCGCGGGCTAAAACATCTGCTGTTATTAAAGTATCCGATGCGGAAAAAAATTTATCAGACAAAAGTATGGCGCGCGTAGCACCTTTAGCTAATGCATATTGAAGAACTTCAAGAGCCTGCATGGGGCCCATTGAAACGGCAGTTAAATTAACATTTTTAAATTGGTTTTTTATTTTTATTGCGCAATTAAGCGCCCAATCATCATAAAGATTTATTTTGGATAACATTTGAGATCTGTCTAAATTATTTTCTTTTGTCCATTTAATGTCGTCAACATCGGGAACTTGTTTAATGCAAACTACTATATTCATTTAATTTCCTTATTTTACGATTTTTTGAAGCCCTTTTGGTTTATCAACGTCTCTTTTTAATTTTATTGCGATTTTCATTGCAAGAAGCTGTATAAATATTATCGTAGTCAATAAAAGTGCAATTTTTGATTGACATGAGGGGATTTTAACTAAAGTATCGCAATTTAAGTCAAGATATTCATCAGACACAAGAATTGTTTTTGTTTTGTAGGAGTTAAGGATTTTTTGAATTGTATTAAGTTCAAATTCGCTTTTTTCTCCGATTAAAAATATAACAAGTACTTTTGATTTATTTAATATTGCATAGTGTCCGTGGATAAATTCTCCCATGGGGTATGCTGTTGCGTTTATGTAATTTATTTCTTTTATTTTAAGCGCCATTTCGCGGCACAAAGGATATAATTCCCCAAGCCCTATAATTGAAAAATCTTTTTGCTTGGATAGAATTTTTTGCGCCATATCGAAATTTTCGATATTTTCAAAGATATTATTTAAGGATGGAGGGATTGAATAAATGTTTTTAATTTCATCATTTGAAAAATCAGGGTTGTTTTGAGCTTTTTTGAGAGCCAGAAGCCAGAGTATAAAAACGCTTGCGCTGAAAGTTTTTGTGGCTGCAATCGCTTTTTCAATTCCTGCGTTTATAAAAATTTTATAATCGCATTTTTGATACATTATTGATTCTTTGTTGTTTGTAATGCAAAGAGTAACGGCTCCTTTGTTTTTAAGCTTTTCCATCGCTAAAACAGTGTCTTTGCTGTTTCCTGATTGGCTTATCAGGATATAAAGAGTGTCTTTTGTATCAAAATCGCTGAATTTTGAATTTATAAATTCGCTTGCATAATCAATACTTGTTTCTGTTTGGGCTGTATTTTCAAAGAAATATTTGCCGAAGTATGCAGCGTTAAATGATGAACCGCTTGCGATTATTTTAATTTGTTTGAATTTCAAAGGAATATCAATTTTAATACAGTAATTGATAAAAAATTCATCGATTAAATTTTTAATAATACCGACTTGAGATTTTATCTCATCATCCATCATATAACTCATATTCATATTATAATGTAAAAATGATAAATTGTGTCTATATACATATTCCTTTTTGTGAAAAAAAGTGCAAGTACTGCTCTTTTTGTTCGTTTGAAGGGTTAAAATTAAAAGATGTATATTTAGATGCTTTAATTAAAGAAATTAAACATTTTTACAAAAATGAAAAATTAGAAACTCTTTATTTTGGAGGAGGAACTCCTTCGTTGCTTAATGAATTTGATTTTGAAAGGTTGTTAAATTGTTTTAATATATCTTCTAAAACCGAAGTTACTCTTGAATTGAATCCTCATTTAATTTCATATCAAAAATTGAAAAATTTAAAAAACATGGGAATAAATCGATTCAGTGCGGGGGTTCAGAGCTTTAGCGATGATTTGTTAAATAAAATCGGGAGATTGCATACAAAAAAAGATGTTTTAGTTCTTTTTGATAACTTTAAAAAAGCAAATATCGATAATTATTCGATTGATTTAATGTATGGCCTACCTTCCCAGACCACGGACGATTGGATTTTGGAGCTTAACTATTCTTTAGGTTTTGATATTAAACATATATCTTTGTACGGATTAAAAATTGAGAAAGGAACTTATTTTTATAAATTTCCTCCAAAAAATCTTCCATCCATGGATATTCAAGCAAATATGTATGAAACAGCGCTTAATATTTTAAATAAAAAATTTATACATTATGAATTTTCAAATTTTGCTCTTTGTGAAAAATATTATTCAAAACACAATATTTCATACTGGAAAAGAAAAAACTATTACGGTTTTGGTTTAAGCGCAAGCGGATTTACGGGTAATATGCGATATACGAATACTTTTAATTTTAAAAATTACATAAATAACCCGCTTGAGCGCGATTATGAAATATTAAATAAAGAAATTCAAATTGAAGAAGAAATTTTTTTGAATTTGAGATTAAAAGAAGGGCTTGATGTCGATTATATAAATAATAAGTATAATATTGATATTTATCAAAAATATAAAAAAGAATTTGATAAATTTATATCGCTTGGTTTTATGGAAAAAGAAAAAAATATAATAAGGCTTAATAAAAAAGGGATAGTTGTTTCTAATGAAATATTATGCGAATTTATAAATGTGTAAAAATATTAATAAAATTGCCACAAGGTTAAAATAAAGCTAAAATTTTAATATGGATAAAAGTTATTCTTATAAAAGATGGTATGACACAAAGCCTTATGCGGATAATGTTTTAAATATTTTAAAACAGTTGTCCCTGCAATCTCATTATGATATTGCGCGTGAAGTTTTAAAAATAATTGAGGCGGTAAAAATAAATTCAAGAGAACTAAACGACGCACCGATAAGCATCGGGGTAGAAAGAGCGCTCGGGTTATATTCGCAAAATTATAAAAGAAGATGGTATGATAAAAATCTTCCCTTAAACAGAGTTTTTAAAAGTGCTTCATGCTTGCAAGATGAAGATTTTCAAAATATAATGCAAGGTATATTCACAAGTTTAAACAGCGAAAACGATGAAACCGATTATGAACAATGAAAAGATAATTCAAGATATGCAGCAGGTTGTGTGGCAAATGAAGCTTGATGATATTGAAGAAAACCCCGATAGCGAGTTTGAAATGTTTGATTGCAGCGCATGTGCAAAAGAAAAACCCTTAGCAGGTTCAATTCAATATTCAAAATACAGACTGTGCAATGATTGTGTTTTGTTGTATGAAACAGCGCTTAAATTAAACAAAATTAAAAACATTGAAGAATTCATGGAAAAAACCGAAGAAAAAAGACTTGAAGCTCTTTGTGATTTTATTAAAAAAGATAAGCAAAAAGAAAATAATTAAAAATGAAACAAGTAGTAATTTTAGGCTCGACAGGTTCAATCGGAACACAGGCTCTTGAGGTAATTGATAAATTAGATGATTATGGAGTTTATGCTCTTTCTTGCGGCAAGAATATTAAACTTTTAAAAGAACAAATAAAAAAATATTCTCCAAAAGTTGTCTGCATTGAAGACAGCTCATCCATAAAAGAAATTAAAGATGAATTTAAGAATTTAGAAGTGCTCTATGGAATAGACGGGCTTGTTGAATTGGCTAAAAGAAGCAACTACGATATATTTTTGGTTGCAACAAACGGAGTGGTTGCTCTTAGAGCTACCATTGAAGCAATTAAAAACAAAAAACAAATTGCTCTTGCAAACAAAGAAACTCTTGTTATGGCAGGGGAAATAGTTTCAAAAATCGCTAAAGAAAACAATATTAATATAATCCCCGTTGACTCGGAGCACAGCGCTGTTTTACAGTGTCTTGGAGATTTTGATAATAAATTTTCAAAACGTTTATATCTAACGGCGTCAGGCGGGCCTTTTTTGAATAATTCAAGGAAGGATATGGAAAAATTTTCTGCATCAGATGCTCTAAAGCATCCGAGATGGAACATGGGTAAAAAAATAACAATTGATTGCTCTACTCTTGTAAATAAAGGGTTTGAAGTTATTGAAGCGCATTATTTATTTGATTATGATTATGAAAATATCAAAGTCGTAATTCACCCTCAAAGCCTTGTTCATTCTATGGTTGAATTTGTTGACGGGTCATTTATTGCGCAAATGGGTGTTGCATCAATGCATATTCCGATTCAATACGCTTTGACTTACCCGAAACGCGTTGAAGGAATTAAAACGGACAGTTTTGATATATTTAATCAAAAACTTGAATTTTATAAACCTGATTATGATAAATTCCCTCTTTTGAAATTAACTCTTGATTGCGCCAAAAAAGGAGGAATTATGAACACGGTCTTAAACGCTGCAAACGAGGTTGCCGTTTATAAATTTCTAAGAGGAGAGATTAAATTTTTAGATATTGAAAAAATAATATTTAAAACAATAGAAGATACTAAAAACATTATTAATCCTTCGCTTGATGAAATTTTTGAAGCGGATAAATTAACAAGAATAAAATTAAAATAAATTATTTCATTTTGTTTTTTATATTGATTTTAATTTCCGATAACGGGCCGTTATTTGGAGCTTTTACGTTGTTAATATAATTAATTGCGTAAATATAAGGGAATTTTAAAAGCCAGGAGCATTTCATTAAAATAGAAACAGCGTCCGCGCCGTTATTTAAAACAAGCTGGTCAATGGTTTGCTCGTAGGCAGGCGAAATTGAAGAAAAAAGTTTAATCAAATAATCGCTTGAGCTTACAATGCCGTAACCTGTCCCTGCTATCGGATTTTTAACAAGTTGCGTTACCGATATACTGTCATCGCTATACATTAAATCCATTAAATCTTTTGGAAATTCAAAAGTTTCCCTACCTTCCTGGGCGATTTCATACCATTGACCCTCGTATTGTAATTTAATTACGTTTGCTTCTGGCATGTATATGTCATCCATAACGGGAGCAAGGATAATGTCGCCGTCAAAACTGATTAAACCGTATTTGTAATTTTTGCATACAAGAAACATTCTCCCGAACAAAAGGTTAATCGAACTGTATTCATGATCAATTATCATCTTGCCTGTTTCATCATACAGGGAGTATTTGCCTCTTTTACCCATTTTAACAAATTTTCCGACAAGCCTTTGAGCCTGAGTGAATTCAGGTTCAACCAAAAATTCTCCTTCGTTTGACAGAATTCCGTATTTGTTTTTATATAAACAAAGCCAGGAGGTATCTTTTAATCTTATTAATTTTGAATATATCGGCTGCGTTATTTTTTTATCACCTTTAATTAAACCAAAAAGGTTGTCTTCGCTGTATGTTTGAATGATTTCAGCGCAAAAAGCGCGGCAAAAAGTGCTAAAAAAGAGAAATATTAAACATATTAAAAGTGATTTAATTTTCATATAAACATAATATCATAAATCATCCTAAACAAATAATTTATGATATAATTTTGAATATGTCAAAGAAGAAATTAGGATTAACGCTTTTAATATCATCAATAAGCTTTATTGTTATACTTATTGTGTTTACAATAGTATTTTATTTAACTTTTCTTCCTAAAATAGTAAAATCCGATTTTACGATTAATCAGGCTCAAAAAATAACTAAATCTTTACTAAAACTTGATTTAGAAATAATAAATCCGAATCTTAGAACCTATCTTAAACCGACACTTGATTTTTCGGTTGATAAATTGACGCTGAAAAATAAAAACGAAACAATTATTAATCTTGAAAAATTCGACACTTCGATTTCGTTTAATAATATTTTAAATAAAGAAATAAAATTAAATTACATTAACGCATCATCTTTAATTTTTAAGCTTAACGAGCTTATTGATGCACTGCCAAAACAAGAACAAAAACAAGAGGTAAAACCTTTTGATTGGAAGATTGATATTTTTGATGCTAATGCAAAATTGGATAATTTTGAATTGTCATTCGTGCAAAATAAAACCCTTTTGGATATTATGATGTGCGATATTGAAATATATAATGAAAATGATTATAAAAGTGTCGGGTTTAATTTTGAAGCAATTGTTTCAAAAAATAATAAACAATATCTTGATATCATAGCATCAACCATAGATGAAATTAAAATTAAAGAAGATGAATTAACAATTGAAAATTTTAGAGTTTTAATTAACAATTCAAGATTACTCTTAAATTCAAAATTGAATAAAGAAGAATTGTCAATATGTGCTAAATCGGATAAATTTTTATTAGCCGACATATTTAACATAATAAACAGCGATTTTATTATTCCTTCGGGAGAAGAATATCTTAAAATTTTAAAAAATCCGTCAGGCAAAGTCGTATTTGATGTTGATTATAAAAACGGAGATTTATCCGGATATATTTTAATTGACAACACAAAAGCCGATTTGAAGGACTTATCGAATATTCCTTTGAATGTTCAAAAAGGTAAAATTGTAATTTATAAAGATAAAATAGATTTTCAAAATCTCTCCGGGTATTACGGGAAAAATAAAAACAATACCCTAAAAGTATACGGTGATATAAAAGATTATTATAAAACTTTTGATTCAAATATAACAATAGATACCGTTATTACAAACGAATTTTTTAATGATTATCTTTCTCCTTTGATTGCAGGTACATCTTTATATATTTCAAAGCCTGCAGGCACAAGGATTTTATACAAAGCAAAAAATAACATCATGGATGTAACCTGGCTTGCAAAAATTGCAAAAGGTGTTAATTTGAGCATAAAAAAAGGTGAAAAATCATCATTAATTAATTTCGATAGGGCAATCAAAGGCGATTTTCATATTGAAGGCAATAATCTAGATATTAAAAACATTAATTACTATATTTCTCAAAATATAAACAAAGGCGTAAAATTAACCCCTGTTGTTATAATAGATGGTAAAACAACGCTTGACGGGAAAATAGATAATATCGGTTTTTCTTTTGGAAGAGAGATGCCGTGTGAGCTTTTAAACGTATTTACAAAAGCAAAAACATTTAAAAAAGGTACAATTAAAGGTAATTTACATGTTAAATTTAAAGATAATATTCCTGTTTTAGATGCGGATATGGTAATTAATAAAACTCTTATTCCTCAGGCTCGTATGTTTATTAAAAGTGCTGTTTTAAAAACGGATAATGATTATATAAATCTTGATGCTAAGGGAGGATTTAAGAGAATTAAGTTTGACTTTAACGGTAAAATTAAAAATGAGCTATATCCTCCATATACAATCAAAAATCTGACTCTTGCACTTGACAGCGTTGATGTTGAAAGGTTTTTAAAATCTTTAAACAATCAAACAAAAACCCAAAATGAAACCATAAAAGAAAAAGAATATAATGAAATTGAATCGGAAGAAGATATAGAGCAAGATGATGATTACATGTTTAATACGAATTTAGTGCGTATTGAAGATTGTAATTTTTCTCTTGAAAAAGGAAAATACAAAGATTTAACTTTTTCTGATATCAAAGCAAATTTAACCCTTGATAAAAACGGTTTATTGAAAATTCAATCAAATAAATTTAATATTGCGCAGGGGATTTCTACTCTTAAAATTGAAAGCGATTTAAAAAATCTTAAACACTATGTACGTCTCGGGGTTAAAAATGTTGATACAAACCTTTTAGCTAAAGTTTTATTTAATCTTGAAAAAGAAATTGATGGTAAAGCCTTAGGACTGATTGAACTTAATACCGATAAATCCCTTAAAATGAACGGAAAAGTTCAGTTTTTGGTGTATGATGGAACGATTGGTAAAATCGGACTTGTTGAATATTTAATGAAAATCGTATCCGTTTTCAGAAACCCGATAGCAATGATTAATCCGGGTATTTTGATGGATATTGTAAATATCCCTGAAGGAAAATTTGATAAAATTGAGGGTGATATTAAAATTAAAAATAATATTTTGGAACATATTAATATTAAATCCTATTCTCCGACATTGAGTGCTTTGATTCGAGGAAGGTTTGATATGGAGCGCCATGACGCGTCTCTTAGAGTCTATACAAGATTTTCGCAATCGACAAAATCAAAATTCTCGTTTTTAAGAAGCTTGTCTTTAAACGCTCTTGCAAATAAAGTCCAGCTAAATTCAAGAAATGATGCAAATTATTACTCTTTTGAACTTAAAGATCTTCCTCAGATTGATGTTGATGAAATCCATACACAGGTATTTTTAACGGAAGTCGAAGGAGATATTGAACATAACAATTTCTTATCAAGCTTAAGAAAAATCAAATAACTTCGGTTGCAGCATAGTTTCTATCAATCTCAAAGACGGTTTCTATTATTATTTTTGATATCATTAAAGTATTAATTGAAACTTTGTTAGATGAAACTATTTTAAAATTTTGAATTTTGTTTTGTTTTTCGTTTTTTATAAGCTTATTGTTAACTTCAAGCATGGTTTTTATATTTGTTTTTGCAATTTTGGTTTTTATGATTTTTTGAAAAAAGTTACAGGGAAAATCTTTTATTACGGATAAATTGATATAAATTAATCCCGATATATCAGTGATTTTACATATAAAGTTTGAAAAGTTAATTGTTTCAAAAAGAATTGAAAACTCGCTTTCGTTTTTTTCTTTATCTTCTTCTTTTATTTCTTTAGTGTCGTTTGATGCTTTTTCAAAAGCTTGCGGGTTAATCGGGATATACAAAAGCAAAAGTTCTTTAATTGAATTATAGTTTTGAATTTGCGTTGTGTTTTGTCCTATGGTATTTAAAATCGTTAAAATTTCTCTTAATTGGCTTGTGTCTGATATTCCGTAATTAAGCGCCTGAGATATTGTTTGCAGGATTTTTTGAGATGCAATTTTTGAATTTTTGCCTAAAAATTCTGATAATTTTGCAACATCTAATATATTTTTAATAATAATCAAGGCGTTTTTATTTATGTTCGTACTTTGAATTTCGCTTTCTTTGTTGTATTGATTAAAAAATTCTTCAATTGAATCAGGCATGTTAAGAAGGCTTTGGATATATTTCAAAATCAGCTCTCTTGTCATTTTGATGTTTTGAATATCGTATAAAAATACAGCTTCTTTTGAAATAATTGTATTGTTTGGCGCATGCTCAAAATTTTGCCTTTGGGGTGTGTTATTGTTTTCAATATTGTTATTTTTAACGATATTTGCGCCTGTGTAATTTATTTTTATATAGTTATTTATGTTGTTAATATTATCCATGGTTTTATTTTAATGAAGTTTTTTGTTTTTTCATTATGTAATATCTTAACATATTTTAACATTTAAAACACTCTTAAATTCAATAATATTAAGATTTTTTAAAAATCATCCTAAAACCTTTTAATAAATTTGCCTTAATAAATCGCTTAGTTTAAAATATAAGTATAAATGAAACTAATACTGGTTTATTAAATAACGAAAATTTTTTAATGGGGAAATGGGGGTTTTGATAACCTCCCTTTTTTTATCTTATAATTTCTTTTATTGCATCAATAATTTTTAAATAAGAAGATATTTCGCAATCACTTGCTTCGTAGATAAGCTTAATTAATCTGTTTTTATCGGGATTATCGGATGAAATCGATGTATTTAGCCCGAAATCATCAAGCTTGAATTTTAAAATGTCCGCCATTTTTAAAAAGTTATCAAGCGAGGGGTAGTTTTTTCCTGTTTCAATTTTACTTAAATGCTTTTCGCTGATACCTATTTTTTCGGCAAGTTCACTTTGTTTTATTTTGGATTTTTTCCTGAATGTCTTAATGACATTACCTATAAATTTCTTATCACAATAAAACATAAGTAACATTCCTCGCTAATATGACTAAAATACACTATATATAACTACCAATAAACAATACTATTAATTATTTTTAATATAATTCTTCACATGTATTACCTATTTATGTATAATCATGTAATCAATATATATGATTACTTTTATAAAAATAGCGATATAGAAGGAGTATTTATGAAAAAAGCTTTTACTTTAGCTGAAATTTTAATCGTTCTTGTGCTAATTGGCGTTTTAACTATGATACTTATACCTATGGCTTTTCAATCTTCTCCCGATGAAAAAGTTATGAAATTTAAAAAAGGATATAATACTCTAAATACGGTGATTAAAGAACTCGTATCATCAGATAAATACTATCAAGACGGCGACCTTGGTGTTATGGCGGGAGGAAAGACGGTTAACAGCGCTACATATTTTTGTGAAACATTTGCTGATTGCATATCAACAAAAAGCGTTAAGTGTTCGGAAAATAAACTTTCTAACCCTTATGCCTTTTCAACAAGACTAGATGTTGGTTATAAAATGGTTGAAGGAGATCCTGCAGATCCTGACGGAAATTATACGGGTCAAACTTTAACATTAGAACTAAATCAGAAACAGGCGGATATCGCATGTAGCGAAAATACAGATTCAGGGGAAGAAATAGTTACAACGGACGGAATTATATATTACCAGACAAGCCCCGGGCATCATTTCGGCTGGGAATTTGATTATGGTACTTCATCAAATGTCGGCAAAAGATACTATGGCGGAAAAGAGAATGGAGTGTATCTTCATCGCGATGCTAACGGATTTGATAGGATTTATAAAGTATTTTGTATGGATATAGACGGCATAAATAAAGGCGAAGCTCCTTTTGGCTTTGGAATCAGGGCTGATGGCAAAATACTCACGGGCAAGCGCGCAACTGAATGGTTAAATAAAGAAATTTAAAAAAATTTTTAATCAATTAAAGGCTCTTAACGTTTTATTTAAAATGTTAAAATTTAATTCAAATTAAGGCGCAATTACTAAATTAGCCCCAATAAAAAATAATTATAAATACACAAATACACAATATTATATTTGTGATAATATAGATATATCTTAATTTTAAAGGCTCTTAACATTTTAAATAAAATATTAAGAAGTCATGTTTATAAAGGTTAATTTTGTACATTAAGGAACGCAATATGACAAAAACTGATTTTAATTTGTTAGAGGAAATTAAAAAAATATTTTTCGAAAAAGATAGATATGGCTACAGAAACTATTTCATTAAAAAAAGAATACTTTGGTTTACTTTTGAATATACAAGAGGAAGGATATATAAGGATTTAATAAATTATCTTAGCTACCTTAAGCCATATATAAAAGATAATATTGATGATACATTAAAAAATTTTGAAGAAAAATCAAAAATAAATAAATTGAAACCGGATATTGTAAATAATGATTTAAACATTGTAAAATCAATAACCGATAAAATAAATCCCAATATATTAAAACACAATGATGGTTATATAAGGGAATTGCAGCTTAGGGAAGTTGAATTTGCAAAAGAAGTTTTATTAGATATTGAAATAAATACGGGTTTAAAACCTTTTATGGATGATGGGACGCTTTTGGGTGCTTATAGACATAAGGGGTTTGTGCCTTGGGATGATGATATGGATTTTTCTTTAATGCGCGAAGATTATAGAAAATTAGAAAAATATTTAAGCAAAAAATATATTTTTATAGACACAAGTAATTGGCAAGATAGAGGTTATGAAAAAAGACTTAAAGAATGTTTTAAAAATTTCCCGAATAAGATTTTTTGCTTAAAACGGCTTACAAGTTTTAAAGTTTATCGCGGAATATATAGTAATTATGTTGTTTTAGATTTTTTTGCGCTTGATTATTATAATGAATTTCATAATACAAAAACGCTTGGTGCGTATGTTGAAAAAATTAAAAATAAGAAATCGGTTTTGTCAAAATATGACGATGTTTTTAAAATGTATGAAAATGAATTATCTTTAAATAAAGATATAGTTAAAAAAAGTAATGTAATCTGGGCGGGGGTCGATAATTTTGATTTTTATAATTATAAAATACAAAATTTAAGAAGATGGGAAGATATTTTCCCGCTTGTAAAATTAAAATTTGAAGACGTTGAGTTTTGGGCGCCAAATAACGCGCATGAATGTTTAAAAAGTATTTATGAGCGTTATGATAAATTGCCCGTTTATCCAGGGGCAATGCATCGAAAAGACGATTAATAAAAAATAGCGGTTAATTATAACCGCTATTTTATTTATGCAATTTCTTCTCTATGCTTGGTCGGGAGCTGAACCACTTCCCCTTGCGGATTCTGCTGCTTTTTTTCAACCATCTCTTTCGTTACGACAAATTCTTTAACGTCTTCTTTTGATGGGATTTCATACATTATATCAAGCATAATTTCTTCAACGATTGATCGAAGCGCACGCGCACCCGTTTTTCTTTTCAGTGCTTCTTTTGCTATTAAATCAATAGCATCGTCTTCGAATCTCAATTTAACGCCATCCATATCCATTAAGCAGGCGTATTGTTTGATAATTGCGTTTTTAGGTTCCGTTAAAATCATCTTAAGAGTTTTTTCATCAAGCGGATCTAAAACCGTATATATCGGGATTCTGCCTATGAATTCAGGAATTAAGCCGAATTTTAATAAATCGTCAGGCTGTAATTTCTTTAAGATTTTAGCGCTTTCTCTTTCTTTTTCTTCGATTGATAAAGAAGCGGAACCAAAACCTACGGAGCTTGTTGTTCCTGCGCGTCTTTCAACAATTTTTTCAAGCCCTACAAAAGCACCGCCTACAATAAATAAGATGTTATTTGTATCAATTTGAATAAATTCCTGATGAGGATGCTTTCTGCCTCCTTGAGGAGGAACGTTTGCGATTGTTCCTTCAATCATTTTCAAAAGCGCCTGTTGAACGCCTTCGCCCGAGACATCTCTTGTAATTGAAGGATTTTCCGATTTTCTTGCAATTTTATCGATTTCATCAATATAAATTATGCCTCGTTCGGCTTTTTTAGCATCGTAATCAGCACTTTGATAAAGTCTCAATAAGATATTTTCAACATCATCCCCCACATACCCTGCTTCGGTTAATGTTGTAGCATCGGCAACCGCAAAAGGCACATTAAGCATTTTAGCCAATGTTTGAGCTAATAATGTTTTACCTGAACCTGTAGGACCTACTAAAAGAATATTACTTTTTTGAATTTCTATATCGGATTCAGGATGCTCCATATTGTGTGCGATTCTTTTATAGTGGTTATACACGGCAACAGAAAGCACTTTTTTGGCATCATCCTGACCAACTATATGCTCGTCAAGATAAGCTTTGATTTCCTGCGGTTTCGGAACTGACGAAAAGTCCTTTTCGCTGTTGTCTTCTTTATTTTCCTGTTTAAAGTTAAATAATTCCTCATCTAAAATTTCATTGCATAATTCAATGCACTCGTCGCAAATACATACATCAGGCCCTGCGATTAGCTTTTTAACCTGATCTTGCGTTTTTCCGCAAAAAGAACATTTTAAATTAGGATCTGTAGTTTTAGCCATGTATAAATTCCTTTATTGACTTATAAACGTTAGTTGTTGTTTTCAAGCGTTATGACTTTATCAATCATACCGTATTCAACTGCTTCATCTGCTGTCATTATGTAGTCTCTGTCTGTATCTTTTTCGATTTTTTTCAACGGTTGACCTGTATTTGAAGCAAGAATCGAATTTAGGGATTTTTTAATTCTTAAAATTTCATTTGCTTGAATTTCAATATCTGTTGCCTGGCCTTGAGCACCGCCCAAGGGTTGGTGAATTAAAACTCTTGAGTGAGGCAGTGCAAGTCTTTTTCCTTTGGCACCTGAAGATAATAAGAATGCTCCCATAGACGCTGCCTGTCCAAGACAAATTGTTGATACGTCCGCTCTAATGTGTTGCATTGTATCATAAATTGCAAAGCCCGCAGTAACCGAACCGCCCGGAGAGTTAATGTATAACATAATATCTTTTTCAGGGTTTTCGCTATCCAATAATAACATTTGAGCTACTATTAAATTAGCAACCATATCATCAATCGGTGTACCTAGGAATATTATTCTTTCTCTTAAAAGTCTTGAAAATATATCAAAGGATCTTTCACCTCTTGAAGACTGCTCTATAACTACGGGTACGAAACTCATCTTGTTTATCCTTTCATTTGTTTAGTTTTTTGCGCTGAATTTGTTGTTTTCAATCAAAAAGTCATTAACTTTTCCTGCAACTATTTGTTGCGAGATAACAGCCAATGAAGAAGGATTTTTCCTTATTTCTTCAAAGAACTGAACAGGCGCCATACCATACATTGCCGCTGTTTGATTAATTTGATTCATTATGTCTTTTTGATCCGCTCTTATGTTTTCTTCGCGTGCAATTTTTTCAATTATAAGTGAATTTGTAATTCTTTTCTTTGCTTCGTCATAAAAGCGCTTTTCAACGTTTTCCTTGCCTTCTTTTTCAACAAGCTTGTCAAAATCCTGATTTGAATATTTAGCCTGTTCTCTGGCATCATCCATAATTGCCTGATACTCTCTATCAAGCATGGTATCTTGAATGTTGATTTGAGTTGTATCTAATACTTTGTTAAATATAACTTCGGATTTTCTTTTGCTGTTTTCATTTTTTGCAAGGTTTTCAAGATATTTTTGGATATCTTCTTTTAATAATTCAAGTGTGTCTTTACCTGCTTTTTTGGCTAATTCGTCATTAAGTTCGGGTAAAATTCTTTCTTTTACGTCATTCATTTTAATCTTAAACTGAGCTTTTGCACCTTTTAATTTTTCTTCGTGGTAATCGGAAGGGAATTCTACATCAATTGTAAATTCTTCGCCTTTTGAATGTCCTACAAGAGCTTCGGCAAACCCGGGGATGAAGTTTGAATGAGCTATATTTAAGCTGTAGTTTTTACCTTCGCCGTGTTCAATTTTTTCATCACCAACAAACCCTTCAAAATCAAATACAACGGTATCTTTATTTGTTGCGGGTCTATCTGCTTCTTTTAGAGTTGCAAATCTTTGTTGAACCTGTTCAAGCTCTTTTTCAAGCGCATCGGGTTCATTTTTAAATTCTTCGTATTCAAGTTCATTGTCTTTATATTGACCTAATTTAACTTCAGGTTTTAGTTCAACGGAAACTTTAAGTTCAACATCTTTTCCAAGTTCGAAATCCATTTTTTCAATATTAGGGCGAAAAGCAACGTCAAGTTTGTTTTCATCAACCACTTTTTGAAATTCTGAGGGGAATAATCTGTCTATTACTTCCGCTTTAATTCTTTCTTGACCGACATATTTTTCAACAATCGGAGCAGGCGCTTTTCCTCTTCTAAAACCTGCGATATTAACGTTTGAAGCGTATGCTTTAAGTGTTCTTTCGTATGCGTCTTTAACAACTTTTGAATCAATTTTTATATCAAATGTTGCAATATTTTTGTCATCAATTTTAACTGAATTTGTCATGGCACCTCTCAATTATAATATATTACATGCTAATATATTATAAACTAAAAACAAAAATCATGGTCAATTTAGTTGATTTTATGTTTTAATTATCCTTTTAAACAGTTGTAAAAACAACGGAAATATGTTTAAAATTAATATATCATTTGTTATGTAGCTAAATAAGGAGAAAATTATGGCAAAATACGTATGTAATGTGTGCGGATATATATACGATGAAGATTTAGGTGATGACAGTCAAAATATTGCCCCCGGTACAAAATTTGAAGATTTACCTTCGGATTGGCTATGTCCTTTATGCTCTGTCGGTAAAGACGAATTTTCAAAAGAATAGATTTTATAAATTAATAAAAAACAGCCATGAAAATGGCTGTTTTTATGTGTAAATTTTTGTAACGATATTTAAAGTTTAGCTTAATTCTTCCGTTAATAAATTCAGGAGAAATGTGTGTATGAATCTACGTTCTATTAAGGAAGAATTTAAAAATTATTATCTTGACGAACTTATTAAAAAAGGTCAGGATATTTCTTTGTATGACGATGAAAATGCTTCAATCAGCATTTTTAAACACAAAGACGAATTTAAAGATTTTTTAAAAGAAAACTATGGCGCTGATAGTGAAATTTTATCAAAAAGTCTTTCTGATATTATGAAAATGGAAGTAGAGGATGGTAAACTTGTTGATAATGATGAACAATCGGATGATGACAGTGATTTAATGAGAGAACTTTTAAATGAAGTATTAAGTGATGAAAATGTTAAAAATGCACTTGATATTGATAAAAGCGACGATTTAGACAGTGAAGAAATAGGTGTATTTTTAAGAAATATTCAAGGAACATCTGATGAAAACGAATCGGATGATGAATTAACTTTTGATGATTTAGCTATGGGTGTTGAAGATATCTATAACGGCGAATATCAAAAGCGTGATGTTGTTTTGGATGATGAAGAATTAAAAGGAGAAGATGCAACACAAGCGCTTCTTGATGAAATGTATAAAAATGAAAAAGTATTTGAAGAACTTGATATTGATAAAGACGGCACTTTGAGCCTTGAAGAACAGGAAAAATTTGAACAATACATAA
Source organism: Candidatus Gastranaerophilales bacterium (assembly GCA_944324945.1). Lineage (GTDB taxonomy): Bacteria > Cyanobacteriota > Vampirovibrionia > Gastranaerophilales > Gastranaerophilaceae > RUG14156. The sequence continues at coordinate 88,181 of CALUYE010000006.1, read as the reverse complement.
AAGCATACGATGGCTATAGCGACGAAATATCTCAAAACGATATTAAAAGCGCATATTATGATATTTTAGAAGGCGATTTTTCTTATGACAACAAGCTTGATTTTGATAATACAAAACAAGAAGTTGTGGATAAAACAGAAGATAAAAAGACCTATAGTGCCGATTCTTCCTTAAATGCAATATCTCCAAAAAATACTTACGGAAGTGCAAGAAGTTCAAAAACGGCAACCGTTCAAGAAAAAACAATTGATAATATGACGCTTGATGAATTGAAAAACGAGAAAACAAAACAATCATCAGAAGTTCAAGAAGCACAGGATAACGTAAATAAAATATATTCAGGCGAAAATGAAGTACTAAAAGAAGCGCAAGAAAATCTTGATAACGCAAAAGAAGAATATGAAAAAGCACTTGAATCTGAAATTGAAAAAAATCCTGAACTTAAACAATTATTTATACCTTTAAAAGATACAATTTCTCAAATTGATTCAACTCAAAAATCAATTAATGAAGTTGAGCTTGAAATTTCTGCAACACAAAATGAACTAACACAGCAAAACGCAACTTTAAGTGCTGATAAATCAAATCTTCAAGCGCTTGAAAGTTCAAAAAGTGCTCTTGAAAGCCAAAAAACAGATGATCCCGAGCAACAGGCAAAAATTGATGAAAAAATCGCATCCTTAGAAAGTCAAATTGAAGAAGCAAACAAAAAAGTTCAGCAAGACGAAGAACAAATTAAACAAACAAAAGAAAAATTGTCTGAGCTTAAAACAGGCGATAACGGGCTTGAAAAATTAAATGAAAAGCTTGAAGAACTTGAAAAAACCAAAACGGAGCTTGAAGAAAATATTGAATCATTAATTTCAAAGAGTACAAAACAGGCTCAACAAAATTACGATAATGCAAAAGAAAACTATGAAAAAATAAAAGAAAGCGAACTTAAAAACGCTCAAGAAATACTTGAGACAAAGCAAAAAGAGCTTGATAAAATAAACGAAAAAATAAACGAAAAAGAAGCTTTAAAAATACAATCGCAAAATAAAGTCGGAACTTATGATTTTGATTTTGAAACAAATTTAACTTCAAACCAACAGGCCGATTTAGATAAATTTAAAGCAAACTATGAAGCAAATATGGATAAATATCAAAAAGTTGAAGATGCTACAGGGGTTCCTGCAGAGCTTATCGCTGCAATCCACTGGAGAGAATCAACGGGCAACTTTAATACCTATCTTCATAACGGTCAACCTTTAGGACAAGTTACAACTCTTGTTCCGAAAGGAATATATTTTGAAGACTGGACGGAAGCTGCAATTGATGCCATAAGCAGCCATAACCCCGAAATTATTGATGAAAATGATGTTACAACTCTTTATGAATATGCAGAACGCTACAACGGAACGGGCTACAGGAAACGCGGAGTAAATTCTCCTTATGTCTGGTCAGGTACAACGAATTATTCCTCCGGAAAATATGTAAAAGACGGCGTGTATGATCCAAGTGCCGTTGATAAGCAGTTAGGAGTTGCCGTAATGTTGCAGGCAATTTGCTAAACTTTACATTGATTAAAATTGTATTTATTTTTTAAAAATTTAATGATATACTATCTTTAAGGATTAAATCCTTAAACTAGTTTAATAATTTAAAACTAGAACGCATGAAGCAACGATGCGTTCTTGTTTTTTATAAGACGGTTTGAGAGTAACAATGAAAGAATATTTAAACAAAAGAGAAATAATCGATTTAATTACCCCCGTTATTGAAAATACCGCAATGAGGTGGGGGCTTATACCTCTTGAAATATCTCTTGAGAAGGAAAATAATCGTTATTTTTTAAGAATTTTTATATACTGTATGGAACATAGCGTTTCTCATCTTGATTGCGAAAATTTATCAAGAGGCTTAGGGGATATGCTTGATGAATTAATTCCTTTTAAATATTATCTTGAAGTTTCTTCCCCGGGACTTGACAGGAAATTTAAAAGCGAAAAAGAATATATTATATTTAAAGGTCATGATGTAATAATTAAACTGAAAAATGCAATTGATGAAATAAACGAAAAAACCCTGAGCGCAAAATTAATTGACTACAATGAAAGCTTCGGCGTTAAGGCTTTATATCTGGATAGAGAAATTATTATCCCGAAAGATAAAATTCAATACACAAAATTAAACGACAAAATAGAAATAAATAAAAATAAAGGAGAAGACAATGATTAAGATTGGAACTGCATTATTTGAAGCAGCAGAGCAGCTTGAGCGCGAAAAAGGAATATCAAAAGATATTCTTGTTTCTTCATTGTGCGATGCTTTAGTTGCCGCATATAAAAAACACATAAAAGATAAAGATGCTCCAAACGTTGAAGCGATTCTTGATGATCAGGCAGGTGAAATCGGCGTATTCAGAACAAAAACGGTTGTTGAAAACGTTGAAGACGAAAATACGCAAATTTCAATAAATGATGCAAAAGAAATCGACGAAGACGTTGAGCTTGATGATGAAGTTAAAATTGAAGTTACGCCTGAAAATTTTGGAAGAATAGCAGCTCAAAGCGCAAAACAGGTTATTACCCAAAGAATAAGAGAAGCTGAGCGCAAAATGGTTCTTGACGAATTTTTATCCAAAAAAGGAACACTTATAACGGGTATAATCCAAAGAAGGACAGACAGAGCCGTTATTGTTAATATCGGTAAGACCGATGCTATTATGCCAAGCAGAGAACAGATCCCCGGGGAATATTATAAACCCGGAAACCGTATAAGAGTTTTTGTTTTGGATGTAAAAGAAACTTCAAAACTTCCTCAAGTTATTGTTTCTCAAGCGCATGCCGAAATTGTCAGAGAATTATTTGAACTTGAAGTTCCTGAAATCGAAGACGGTATTGTTGAAATTAAATCAATAGCCCGTGAAGCAGGATTTAGAACAAAACTTGCCGTTTGGTCAAACGATCCTTCGGTTGATTCCGTTGGTGCCTGCATTGGGCCCAGAGGAACAAGAATTCAAACAATTGTCTCGGAACTTAAAAACGAAAAAATCGATATAGTAAGATACAGCGAAGACCCTGTTGAATATATTGTTAACGCACTATCGCCCGCAAGAATCGTATCGGTTGATATTTTGGCCGATGAAGATGACAGGCATGAAGCGTTTGTTATAGTTCCTGATGATCAATTATCTCTTGCAATAGGCAGAGAAGGACAAAATGTCAGATTGGCTCACAGATTAACAAATTGGAAAATAGATATAAAGAGCGAATCTCAAGCAAGAGAAATTGAAAGCCGTGAACAAAGTATGGCTGAAAATCAATATGCCGATGAAGAAGTAAATAATGAAGAGTATATTGAAGAAGATGAACCCGTTGATGAAATTGCAATGGAAGCAATTGAAGAAACAAACCAAACGGGAATTGATGAAGAAGATCAAGAAATTGAAGAACCGAACAGAGAAGACAGTGAAGAATAATATGTAACTTATTAATGTAAATTGCCTCTGAAATTTTCAGAGGCTTTTTTTATTTAAAAATTGTAAAATGAATGTTTTAAAAATCGCGAAGTTTTATATTTTATGTTTTAATAAAAAATAGTATGAAACATTTGACGCTTGATGATATTAAAATTAAAAAACCTGATTTTGAATCAAGTAAAATTCCAAAAGGGCAATTAATTGTTTCGTGGATGATTGAATGGATAAAACATTCAATCGATTGCGGTATTGCTGATTTTGGGGATTTTATACCGCCAAAAGAAGAACTTGCGTCTTTTTTGGAGGTCTCCCCTGCTACCATTCAAAATTCGATAAGACAGGTTAAAAATTTAGGCTATTTTTCATCCAAGCAGTCTTTAGGAACATATATTAACGATTTTTATTCAAACCAGATAAAAACACAGGATGAACTCTACCATGGAAACATTGCGCAGTGTAAAATTAAAAAAATAGTGCTTGATTCAAATATAAAACTAAACGAACCCATCTTAAGCATTCGCGAATTATCGCGCCTAAGCGATATTTCTCAAAATACGATAAGGTTTGCCTTATTGAATTTAGCCCAGGAAGGCTATCTTGAAAAAGTACGACTAAAAGGCAATAAGCACGCTTGGATATATAAAAAAGAGTTTCATTTAACAAAAGAAGAATTGATAAACGGAATCAAAGATGAAAATTTTACTCTGACACACCAGCTTGTTGATAAAATTCAGAATTATATTGAAAAAACATACAAACAAGGCGATAAAATTCACCCGAACGCTACATTTTCCGCTATGTTTAGCGTAAGTATCAAAACAATTAACGATGCGATGAAAATTTTAAATGCAAGAAAAATTATTTTATCGAGAAGAGGTCGCTACGGGACAGTATATTTAGGAAAAAAAGAAAATTTAAAAAGCGAATATGTAACTTCGGAAAGAAAAAAGATTTCCCAAAATCAAAATTATTTTTATTCCTGGCAAAAAACCCTTGAACATTTAAAAAAACACATAATTGAAAATTATGAAACAGGGGACAAAATTGCCCCCATAAGAGAACTGGCTAAAATTTTAAACGTAAGCCCGAACACTATAAGACGCGCATTGAGCGATTTATTTCAAAGCGGACATTTGATTTCACAAAGAGGCAAAAGCGGCGGAATATTTATCATTGAAATGCCTCAAGCACAACAGGATGCATACAAATGGCTTGCTTTAAATCCTAAAGCAATAAAATTGAACTAAAACTGCATGTTTTTAAATTCATTATAAGCTGTTATCATTTGATTTCTTAATTGAATAGCCATCTGCATTGCAAGGGTAGATTTTTGAGCGGATATCATAACGTCATGAACGCTGATATCGCCGCCTGATGCAAATGTTTCAAAGTCTTCTTCAGCTTTTCTTTCAACTTGGTTTAAGCTGTTTATTCCGTTTGAAAAACCGTTTTGAATGTCTTTTGCCATTCTTGCAGTGTCTGAGATATTGTAGTTATCTATTTTTTGCGCATTAATTGCATCCATCCCGATAAAATACTGAGCACCTCCCTGAAGAGGCGTTTGTTTTAATGTTGATATTTCGTTAAATATTTTATCAAATTCACTCTGTTCAACAGGATTTATGTTTGTATTATTTAGAGAGTTTGAAAAAGATTTATTATATTCATCTATTGAATTATTGAAATTATTTTCAAAATCAGGATTAATGCTGAAATTTAAACCCATATTCTATCCTTTTTTAGATATTAATTGCGCTTTGAATCATTGCTTTTGTTGTCTGTGCAATCGTAACGTTTGCCTCATAAGCGCGCGATGCACTTACCATGTTTACCATTTCTTCGACAACATTTACGTTTGGTAATTCTACAAACCCGTCCTCATTGGCGTCAGGGTGTGTCGGGTCATATACTATTCTTGTCGGATTAACGGAATCCGTTATGGAATCAACCGTAACGCCGCTTGGAATATTGTTTGCACCAAGCGTTACGCCTCCCGTTAAATAAGGTTCATCAGGCGGATCGAATTCAACATCGACATTGCCTTGCGGGAATTGAAATCCGCTTTTTATTGCCATTTCTTTAAAATTTACTTCTTTTTTTCTGTAAACTTCTTTTTCGCCGTATTCGTTTCTTGTTGTGTTTACGTTTGCAATGTTTGATGAAATTGTATCCATTTTTATTCTTTGTGCGCTCATTCCTGAAGCTGCAATATCAAAAACATTAAAGCTCATTTTATATCATCCCCTAAATTAATTCTATCCTTGTGTTTGTCCTTGAATTATTGAAGACAAGCCGTTGTATGATTTAGATAATAAATTAGCTATGACCTGATATCTCATCCCTGTTTTTGCTTCATCCATCATTTCCGTTTCTATATTAACGTTATTTCCGTTTTCATCGTAAGGGTCAGTCATATCATTTTGAATATCTATATTATAGCCTTCATTTACCTGTGAATTCATAAAGGCAATTTGTGCGCAGGATTGACCTTTTAAAAGTTCCTGCGCGTTTTGTGCATAGGTGTTTGAATTTTGAATTTTCAACTGCTCTTTTTCGTTTTCGCGCTTTATTATTTCTCTTAAACTTCCCTCAAAAGAAACTTCTTTTCTTTGATAATTCGGAGTAAGAGAATTTGCGGTGTTCGCAGATATTGCTTTTGAGCGTTCGTATAAACCGTCAAGCGCTAAACCTGCAATTTCTTTTGTTCTGTTGTTGATTAAATCCATCATATACTCCTTTATTTTACCTGAGACAGGGGAACTATAAGAGTGAATATTGTTTCATTTTTGTCGCTTTTTGTTAATTCAAGTTTGCCGAATTGGGAGCCTATAAATTTTCGACATGCACCCAATCCTACCCCCCAGCCGTCTTTTTTGGTTGTGTAACCCGTTTCAAAGATTTTATTTCTATCTTCTTTTTTAATCATCTCGCCGTGGTTAATGAATTGTATTTCGATATTTTCGCCTTTTTGTCTTAATTTGATTATGATTTCGTCATTTTTCGTGCAATCATGCGCGTTTTTGATTATATTATTTACCACAAGCAGAAATTTTTCTTCGTCAATAAAGGCGTTTGCCGTAACCTCGGGCATTTCGTCAATTAAAATAAGCTTATTTTTCTTTTCTTTTAAAATGTAAGCATACATTTTAATTGATTCCTGAATAACCGCCTTAACGTCTTTTTCCTGAAGATTTACAACATCAAAATCTTTGAATTGCTCAATTTGAGATTTTATAAGTTCGATTGATTTTCTTAAAGGCTTTGTTATTTCAAAATCCTGTGTCTTTTTTTCAAAAATTCTTGCATAGATATCTAAAATGCTCAACTGGTTTTTGATTTCATGGGCAACAGTTCTGACATTTTGATACATTTCATTCCTTAATGTCGTATTTGCTTCGTTTACGGAGCGGTAATTTTCTTGAATTTTTGAATTGTATTCATTTTCAAGGATTGTTTCTTGAAAAAAATCAAGTATGTTATAAATCGCCTTGTTCATTGTTTCGTTTTCTCTGCGCTCGGGTCTGAATTTATAAAATTTTTCATCATAATCGAGAAGAAAAATCTTTTTAAGCGTTTCATAAACATCAAAGACCAGTTTTGAATTTATTTTTAAATATATTTCAAACCTGTCTGCTTCAACTTCTCTAAATAAAAAAGCGCAGTTATATCTTGGCGAGTTTAAAATAACAAAACCTGTTTCTTCAACGTCAAATTTTGAAAATTCAAAGTCGCTGAATTCTTTTAAAGTTACATCATTTAAGTATTCTAATCTTTTAATTAATCCTTCAATATTCTCAATATTTTTTAAACGTGTAAAAATAACAGCATTTGAATTGCTCGCTGCAACCGGTTCCAGAAAGCTTCTGACAAGCGATTCAATAACGGTTTTTGAATATTGCTTGTTGGTTGTCAAATCCTTATTTTGAAAATACACGCTAAAATTATTTTTTATCTTGTTCATTTATTTACCATCATCATAAAAAACAGATTAAATTAAAAAATTAAAATTAAAAGTTACTAAAGGGGAAAACCCTTTAGTAACTATACGGCAATCTTTTTAGCTTTTGGCTTAAAGCCTTTGTTGATAGCATAAAGAACTGCTTGAGTTTTTTCTTTAACTTGAAGTTTTTGGAAAATGTTGTTAACGTGAGTTTTAACGGTTGTTTCCGATATGAACAATTCACGCGCAACATCTTTGTATGTAGCTCCTTCAAGCAACAAAGAAAGCACTTCTTCTTCCCTGTTTGTTAAATAATGAAGTAAATTTTCCTCCCCGTCATCTTCATTATTTACGCTGCCGTTCTTTTCAAAATCTTGGAAATATTCAAAGAATTTTGAACATAAAACATTGGGCAGATAAATTTTACCCATTGAAACTTCATCAAGCGCTTTGATTAACTGAGCGGATACCATCGTTTTTAAAACGTAACCGCACGCGCCTACTTTCATAGCGCGATAAATTAAATCAGCATCATCATAAGCAGTTAAAACAATAATTCTTGTTTTAAGATTTAACTTTTGAATTTCAGCTATTGCATTAATTCCGTCCATTTCGGGCATGTTGATATCCATTAGAACGATATCGGGCTGATATTTTTTAATTAAAGAAATTGCTACATTTGCATTTCCCGCATTTGCTATAACTTCATAATCGTTTTCAAGATTAACCAGTTCTCTAACTCCCGATGCATGTTCATACTTGTCATCAACAACGATAACTTTTTGCTTTCTTTTAAAGTCAATTGTTTTTCTCATTACCCCTCCAAAAAGTATATTTTTTTATAAACTTTTAATTCAATTTGCGTATCTTACATTTAAAATATACTTCTTTGGGGTTAATTATTCATCAATAGCAAGATTTAAATTTAGCCCATTTGTTGTGCATCTTTTTATCTAAATCTTAAGATTTAGAAACGATTCTCTCTTAAAGACTTGAAAAAAATGCATTTTTAGTATATAAAGAATATATTGTGTTGTTAATATTTGGGGGTGCCTAATGAAGGTTGATTTTCGCTTGGGTGAAATTAAAAGAGCATCTTATAATAATGCTGCTTTTAAAAATGTTTCAAGGGTTGATAATTTTGATGTAAATAATTACAGATCAAATAATTATTCGCGTGCTTTAGTTTTTTGCGGAAATTCAACTAAGAATATGTCTCAGGTGGCATCTATTGCTCCTGAATATCAGGGAATTTTAAATGAATTATATAAATTAGGCGGACTTGGAAATGTCGCAGGAGAAGCCGCAGTTGCTTTTCAAGATAAGGGAGATATGGATTTTAGAACATTTGTTCCTTATTATTGTCCTGATAACTATAACGGCGGTTTAAAAGTAAAAACTCCTCTTATTGAAGGGGGTGAACAGGTCTTTTGGCAGCAGCCGAAAATAATTCAAGGCAAACAGGTTTTAGATTCCAATAACAATCCTGTTTTTGAAAAAGTAAAAGCTTATGAATTTAAAGCCGTGCCTGCCGATTACGTTTTAAAAGAGGGTGAAGATTTTGTTATCCATGAAGCAGTTACAAAATCAAAACCTACCCAAAAAGCAGCTTATAAAATTTTAAACGATACGGGAATTAAAGGTTTTGTTGAGACAATTGATGATAATATCGAAGGTATGGTTAAAACTCCCTACCGCGTATTTTCTTTAAATAACACAGGTGCCGGGCTAAAAAATAATCCTCCCGTATACTTTATTCACACACCCGGTCTTGCAAAATTCCCAAGAGCATACGGTTCTCCTCTTCAAGGCGCTTATGCGGGCGCTTATGGCGGGAGCAGTTTTGATGATGCACTATATTCCATTTTTTCAAAATCCGCAATTGATGCAATGCCTAAATTAAATGATGAAAAATTCGGCAATTTTAATCCGGGAAATTTTTGGCTCCATGACAGACAAGCGTTCCCGTCTTTGCTTGAAATATCCGAAAAATCATCTCAAAATGATGATTATTGGCGCGGCATAAGAGCACATTCAAGCTATCATAACCCGGGACGTGATTATCAGGGGCACTATCGCAACCCTATTGATTTTTTAAGAATAACAGGAACTAAAAGAGATCTTGAAGAACTGCAAAAAAATCCTTCCGATTATGAATTTGTAAAACAAATGGCTCGAAAAATAGAATCAACAAGGCAGGATTTAACGGATGTGCGTTTTTCTCCCGAGGAAATTTTAACAAAAGAAGAATTTGAACGGCTTGATAATATTTTTAAACCGTTGTTCGGCAATTTTATCGATGAAACGGGTGAATATAATTTATGTGAAATTCCGATAGCGGGCGTTAAGAAAAATCCTTTTAATTTTAGTGCGGGTACTGTTTCAACAAATTACGGCAAAGAAATGAAAAACCATAACACAAGAGAAATTGCAAAAGGTTTGACAAGAGATTTTGCTTCAATTCCGACGGTTGATATCGTAAACGGGTCGTCTGCAAAAAGCATGGGATTGGATGTTATTGGAAATTTCGGTAAAGATAACGGTTTTACCCCTGAAATAAAAGCAGGTTTTACTCCTTTAACAAAAGAAATTACCGCCGATTGCGATTTATTATTTAAAGCAAAACAGGATAATAAAAAATGGTTTATTGATACCGTGGCAGATGCTTCCAAAAAAGGTAAAGACGCTCTAAATCATCTGTTTTTCGGTGAAAAAGCAATAAATGAAGGTGCATCCGTTTTGGGAGAATTCACTCCTTATAAAAAAGGTGATGTTTTATTTATCAGCTGGGGCAGACCCGACACTCAAAAAGGATTCCCGACGACACTTGAAGGTTTTTTGCAGTTTTTAAAAGATGATAAGATAGAATCCCCTAAAAAAGAACATGCAAAATTTTTAATTAGCGCAGGGCCATGGCAAAGCGACAGCAGAGATTGGAAAACAATTCAAAAACAAATGGATGAAATTATTTCTCTTGAAGGAGGAAAATACAAAGGCAACATTTGTTATTTAAACGGATTTTTTACAAGCAGAATAGTAGCCTGCGCAGATTATACAAATATAACAAGCAGATATGAACCCTGCGGAATTACCCCTCTTGAATCTTTTGCCGGGGCAACTCCCGTTATATCAAATAACACAGGAGGTTCACCCGATTTTATAAAACCTTTAATAAAAGGTAAAAGTGTTGAAAATGAAACAGGATTTTTAACTAAAAATGCTTATCTTGTAAATCCTGAAGTTTTGGGAGCGGATAAGAATTTATCAGGCGCTGCGCTTGATGAAGCAAGAAGGTTGGAACTTGGAAGGCAAAACGCTTCTTGTATAAGTGATGCTATGGATTTAATTTTAAATAAACCTGATGAGTATAAAAAAATGATGATGAATGCGCAAAATTCAAAAATAGACTGGTTTGAAAATGCTGCATTTAACTCTGGCAAGTCTGCTCTTGAAAGGTATAAAGAAAATGCCTGGTTGATTGATAGCAACAATATGGAATTAACGGGGCAAGTAAGAAATATTGAGCCGCTGGAATCTTTAAAAGGAGTTATTTTAAAGAGTTTTGATTATGAACCTAAAGCACAAGAAGTTAAAGATACGGCGATAAATTTTACGGGTGCTTTAAATGAGAGCGCTAAAAAGACAAAAAATAAATATTTAAAAGCATTTGTTGGTATTATAGCGCTTGGCGCACTGGGTGCATGGTTTATTCAAAAGAAAATAAAAAAAGATAAATCAAAAAAACCCGATTTGAATATAAATCAAAAACCAGCTTCAAGCGCTACAACTCCAAACATTAATGATTTTGCAAAAATGACTAAAAAATAGTTTAAAAGCCTCCTTTTGGAGGCTTTTAATTATAATATCCCATCTAAGCGCTTCATTGCTTCAAGGGTGTTTTCGTAGGTATTAAAGGAAGTTAAGCGGAAAAAACCTTCTCCGTTTTTACCAAAACCTGCACCCGGGGTTCCGACAACTTGTATTTTTTCAAGCAGAAAATCAAAAAATTCCCAGGATTTCATATTGTTCGGACATTTTAACCAGATATAGGGGGAGTGGATGCCTCCCGTAAAATAGATATTGTGTTTTTTTAATGTGTCTGCTATTATTTTTGCGTTTCTTTTATAATAGTTGATATTTTCAAAAATTTCTTTTTGACCCGATTCGCTAAATACGGCCTGTGCGCCTCTTTGAACAATGTAGGGTACGCCGTTGAATTTTGTTGTCTGGCGTCTTAGCCACATTTTATTTAAGCTCATATTGTCAAAATTCAATTCATCGCTAACTACGGTATAGCCGCAGCGGGTTCCTGTAAAACCTGCGGTTTTTGAAAAAGAACAAAATTCGATTGCGCAATTTTTAGCTCCTTCAATTTCAAAAATACTGTGAGGTAAATTGTTATCATCAATAAAACATTCATAAGCCGCGTCAAACAAGATTACGGCATTATTTTTAAGCGCATAATCAACCCATTTTTTTAATTGTTCTTTATTATAAACAGCACCCGTTGGGTTATTGGGGGAACAAAGATAGATGATATCGGCTTTTGTATTAAAATCAGGCATGGGGAGAAAATCATTTTCTTCATTTGCTTCCAAAAATTCAATCTTTCTGCCTTGCATTAAATTTGTATCCACATAAACAGGATAAACAGGATCAGGAATTAAAACTTTGTTATCGGTTGAAAATAAATCAAGAATATTTCCAAGGTCTGATTTTGCTCCATCCGAGATAAAAATTTCATCATTTTTAAGTAAAACATTTCTTTTTTTATAATAATTTTGAATTTCGTCTTTTAAAAATTCATATCCCTGTTCGGGGCCATAGCCTCTAAATCCTTCAGGGGTACCCATTTCATCAACTGCTTTATTCATTGCATCAACTACGCTTTTACACAAAGGTCTTGTAACATCACCTATACCAAGGCGAATCACTTTTTTTTGCGGATTGTTTTCGATAAATTGCGAGACTTTTTTTGCAATAGTTGAAAAAAGATAGCTTGTTTCAAGATTTTTATAGTTTTCATTAATTTTCATACTTTTTCTCCTTAAGGCAGTATTAAATTAATTTTACTATAAAAAAAGAGTCTTTTAAAAAGACTCTTTATAAAAAATTATTGCGCGCTCCAATTATCGGCATATTGATTTAGCGCATCTATTACATCCTCAATTGAATTGTATGCTCCGCTTGTCGGAACGGTGCCGTTTGCAATATGCTTAATGAATGCTTCAGCCTGTTTTTTGGCATCCGATGAACCGTCGTCTCCGATTCCTAAAAATCCACTATTGTGATTATCATCATATAATTCCATGAATTTATCATAAGCTTCAAGAAGTTTTTGTTCATCGCTGCCTGAAGTTGCTTTACTTTCAAGATTTTTAAGCTGTTCATCCGACTTATTTGTTATATCATCTATTAATGAAAGTGAGTTTTTTGAAATTCCGTTTTCAAGTGTTCCTATGTATCTTGCATTGTTTTGATAAATTACTGATGGCGTAGCATTAAGTGTATTATATTCGTCTCCCAGAGCTTCTTGTAAATATATTCTTTCTGATGGGGTATATGATTCAAGTTTAACGTCTCTTTGGGCTGTTTCAATAGCAAATTGCTGCATTTCAAGAACAATATCTCTTGCTTCACCTACTGATTTTCCGCTTCCGATAAGGTTTGAGAATGTATTTGTATAATTTTCGTATTTAGAATCGCTGTTAGAATATATATTTACCTTTTGTGCTATTTTTTCGGCTTCATTTTCATCCGTTATTTCAGGGTAAAGCTCCATAACCTTTTTAGCATCAAGAGGTTGTAATTTATCAACGGTTTTGCAGTATTCTTCTATTCGAATTTTTGAAGCATTTAATTCTTCAAGGTCTTCACTTGGCATTGTGGCATAATTGCCATATAGACTTTGATATTCTTCTTTTAATTCATCAAATGCGTATGATTCATAAATTGAGCCTTCCGAGAAATATTTGTCTTTTTCTTCCTGGCTAAATTCCCAATCTTTGGTGTTTTCTTGTGTTCCTTCTATATCACCTTCATCGCCGATTTTAATATTTTCAAGGTTATCGGCTATTGTATCATTTAGTTCAACAAATTTTAAACTGCCGTCTTCGTTTAATTTCGGCTGTCCTGAATTACTTTCGACAACGCCTGCATTAACTGCTTGATTAGTTAATTCATTTGCTTTTATACAAGCTTCTCTTGCATTATTAAGCTCTTCTTGTTTGGCAGATGCCTCTTTTTGGTATTCTTCAATTGTTTTACTTAATTCATCAACTTCATTTTGACAGTTTTCTTCGGTTGTATCAATTTGTTCTTTTAGTTCATCCAGTTCGTTGTTTAAAGATTCTATTTCATTATCTGTTTGAGTTATTTCATCTTGTTTGCGCTCAACTTCATTTTGCGCGTTTTTTAATTCTTGAAGGGCTTGCTGGTAAGCTTGATAAGCGCTTTCTATGGCTTCATTGTCATCGCTGTCTTTTACTGCTAAATATGCGCTTAATGCTTCAGACACATTTTTGTTACACTCATTTACCTTTGTATTTAATTCACCAAGTTCACTAACAAGTGCTTGTCTTGTTTGCATTGCTTCGGATACTGCTGTGTTTAGTGTGTCGAGCTGGGTTTTAAGCGGGATAATAATTTCTTCGTTTGTCTGAAGGGTTTGTTCAAGTTTTTCCTGAGTTGTTCCTTCGCCTTCGCGTGCTTGAGCAAGTTCTGTCATAATTTGTGCAATTTCTTCATTGTTAAGCTCGCGGCCAAGAGTTTCTTGTCCGTAGTTTTTTGCAATATTCCACAAGGAATCATTTCTAACTCCTTCATTGTTTGCTTTCCCCCATTGAGTTACGGTTACGGATTTTTGCGTATTCAGTGTTAAATCACCAAATTTTGAAACATTGCCACTCATAATTAAAACCTTTCACCTTTGTACACTATGTATTTATATATCGGCAATTTATATATAAACTTTGATTTTTTTATCAAATTGTTAAAATAATGTTACAAAGTTAGTTATAAAGTTAAATTATGTAACAATTTTTTAATTTGTTTATAAAGTTTTAACAATATATTGTCGTTAAGATATTAAGGTACTGTTAATAAGGAGTCGATATAATGGAATTTTCTGAAATGTCGCATATTACGCAAAAAGTGGATGCAATTCACAACGGTCGCGTAAAAAAAGAAGATGGTGTTACAAGTTATTATCGCGAAGATGAATCCTTGCTTTGTAAAAGATTTGATAAAGACGGGAATGAAATTAACGAGAAAGTGGTTGATTTTTATGAAAACGGCAGTATAAAAGAATCGTCTTTTGATAACAAAAACGGTGAGTTGCTTGAAACAGTTATCTGGGATAGTATTGATGAAGCTTCGGATTATTATCTGCGTGACATAGAAAAAAGTACTGTGCATTTCGGCTGATATAATTATTTATAATAAAAGAGGCATAATTTGTGCCTCTTTTATTAATTATATTGGTATTGATTAAACTCAAACTAGAATTGAAGCCCTGCTTCTCTTGCAGCATCTGCTAAAGCTGCAACTCTGCCGTGGAACAAGAAACCGCCTCTGTCAAACACAACGCCTTCAATTCCTTTAGCTAAAGCTTTTTTTGCAATGTCTGCACCTACTGCTTTTGCTGCTTCAATATTTCCGCCGTGTTTTAGCTCAAGTTCCTTAACTTTTGAAGAAGATGAAACCAAAGTAACCCCTTTTGTATCATCTATGATTTGTGCATAGATGTGTTTAAGAGAACGATAAACAGCAAGACGGGGATATTGAGAATCTCCTGAAATTTTAAGACGTACTCTTTGGTGTCTTTTTCTTGTTTGTTCTTTTTTATTAATATTTTTAATCATTTCATTTTCCTTTCACCAAAACCGAATCTTTTTAAAAGTCGGTTTATATTGGCAACTTATTTACTATTTTTTACCTGCTTTACCTGCTTTTCTTGCGATATATTCGCCTTCGTACTTAATACCTTTTCCTTTGTATACTTCAGGAGGACGTTTAGAACGAATTAAGGCTGCTATATCGCCGACCATTTGTTTGTTTGAACCTGAAACAGTGATTTTTGTATTTGCTTCAACAGCAATTGTAATTCCTTTTGGAGGTTCAATAATAACAGGGTGTGAATAACCAAGTGATAAGTTAATTGCACTTCCTTGCATAGCTGCACGATAACCTACACCGACTATTTCAAGTTTCTTTTCAAAAGGTGTTTTGACACCCGTTACTGCATTTGAAACAAGGGTTCTAAAAAGTCCGTGAAGGCTTCTTGATTTTCTGTCATCGCTTTTTCTGTTAACGATAACTTCTTTATCTTGAACCAAAACTTCTATTTCATTGGGAAACTCAACCGATTCTTCGCCTTTGGGGCCTTTTGCGGTTACAACATTTCCGTTAATTTTTACTTCAACACCGTCAGGTATTGTAATTGGTAATTTACCGATTCTTGACATAATTTTCTCCTTTTGCTTTTAACTGTTAAGCGGGAACGCATCGCATTTTTAGCGATTTAACCCTAAGATACTACCATACGTAGCAAAGTATTTCACCGCCAAGTTTATTTGCGCGTGCTTCTTTTTCGGTCATTAAGCCTTTTGAAGTTGATACAACGGCAATTCCCATACCGTCAAATACTCTTGGCATATTTTTAGCTTTTGAATATACTCTTAAACCCGGTCTTGAAATTCTTTTTAAGCCTGTGATAACGCTTTGGTTGTTATCGTATTTAAGAGTGATATTGATTTCTTTGAAGCCTTTTACTTCTTCTACCGTGTAGCTGTCTACATAGCCTTCTTTTTTAAGAACTTTTATAAGTTCTTCTTTTAAGTTTGAGTGAGGCATTGAAACTGATTCATGTTTCACTAAGTTAGCATTTCTGATACGTGTCAGAGCGTCTGCTATAGGATCGCTTATTGTCATAATTTTCCTTTCTACTTGCAAGAACAAGTCTTGTAGTTTAGTTAACTGTATAGCATTAACAATCTTAATTTAAACAAAATTTAAATGCAAATTTTTCGTAACAAAACTTATTATCTGTCAAAAAATAATATTTACAGACATTATATTGATATATCACAGATAAAGGAGATAATAATGATAAATTTTTCAGGCGGCCTTATTAACGCGGGCGGTTTATATATTAACCCGGATAAAGTCAGAACTTTCAGACAAACAGGAAATTCGTTAAGTTATAAAACTGAAGTTACATTTGATAACGGTGATAAAGAATTATTTAACGGCGTAACTTCTGGCGAGTTTGCAGCAGCGTTTATAAAATCGCAGGCAAAAGATGATTTTAAAGAATATCGCGTCGTTGATTTATACGCTTAAATATTGATATTATGTCTCTTTTGGATTGTGTATTTATGAAATCAAATTCAATGATATAGAAAAGGTCTTAAATTCGCAGATACATATATAAAAAATAACACGCGGCTATTATAAAGGCATATATTTAAAGAATGTGTCCGAAGCTTTAAGAGTTAAATTTTATGCGTTTAAATTTGCAGGTGTTTTATAAAGACGCAGACTGTTGACAAAAAAGGAAAATTTAACGTTGTTGATATTACTCAGGATGTCTCAAATAATTAGCTTTATTAAAAAAGCCCCTAGATAGGGGCTTTTTTAATAATAATTTACTTAAATTACCAAGATGCTTTTGTAACACCGGGTAATAAGCCTTGATGTGCCATTTTTCTTAGGCAAATTCTGCAAATACCGAAGTCTCTGTGGAAACCGTGAGGCCTGCCGCAAATTGAACAACGGTTATGAAGTCTGACTTTCGGATATTTTCCTTTTGCAGCCAGAGCTTCTCTTCTTTGCTCTTTTTCTATCATTGCTTTTTTAGCCATATTTAAAGTTTTCTCCTATATTTAATTATTTGTGTTTAAAAGGCATTCCCAAGTGTTTCAATAAGCTTCTTGCTTCATCATCGGTTCTTGCTGTTGTGATGATTGAAACATTCATACCTTTAACGATATCAACTTCTTCATAATGAATTTCAGGGAACAGCGATTGTTCTTTTAAACCGAATGTATAATTTCCTCTGCCATCGAAGCTTTTGGGGCTAACGCCTCTAAAGTCGCGGATTCTGGGAAGTACTACACATACAAGTTTTTGGAAAAAGTCATACATTCTCTCGCCTCTAAGAGTAACCATAGCACCAACGGGCATTCCTTCTCTTAATTTGTATGAAGCGATAGATTTTTTAGCTTTTGTAGATAATGCTTTTTGACCTGCAATTTTAGTAAGCTGAGAAACAATATTTTCAGCTAATTTTGAGTTGTGTGAAGCTTCGCCGACACCCATATTAAGAACAATTTTAGACATTTTCGGAATTTGCATATCATTTGTGTAGCCGAATTCTTCTTTTAATTTTGCTCTTATTTCGTTTGTATAGCGGTCTTTTAAATTACCTGTAGTAGTTTTAGACATTTTATTTTCCTTTTCTTAGCCTTTGAAGCTCTGCTTTTTAAGCCTGTCGAGCTTCAATGCCCCGCATTTGCGGTCTATACATCAATTACTTCGCCGCATTTTTTGCAAACGCGGACTTTTTTACCGTCTCTTACTTCTTTTTTGATTCTTGTTGCTTTTTCGCAAGAGGGGCAGCAAATCATAACTTTAGAAGCATCCAAGGGTTTTGCAATTTTATTTAAACCGCCTTGTACTCCTGCCATCGGGTTTGCTTTTTGTGCTTTTGTTACTATATTCACACCGTCAACAAGGACAGTTCCTTTTGATAGGTCAACTTCTTTTACGTTGCCTTGTTTCCCTTTGTCTTTACCGGAAACAACAATAACGCGGTCGCCTACTTTAGTGTGAAGTTTTTTATTTGCCAAAGATTTATTATTTTTAGCCATTTTCTTTATTCCTATTAATTATTATATTACTTCCGGAGCAAGAGAAATGATTTTCATGAAATTCTTTTCTCTTAATTCGCGGGCAACTGGTCCAAAAACACGCGTACCTCTCGGTGCACCGTCTTTGTTAATGATTACTGCAGCATTGTCATCAAATCTGATAACCGAACCGTCGTTTCTTTTAATATCTGCTTTGGTTCTAACTACAACAGCATCAACAACATCTGATTTTTTTACGGGCATATTGGGGTTTGCGTCTTTAACGGCACATTTGATAACATCACCCACGCTTGCGTATTTTTTATTGCTTGAGCCCATAACACGGATGCATAAAAGTTCTTTAGCACCTGTATTATCTGCAACTTGTAATCTGGTTTCTTGTTGTATCATAATTCGCTACCTTTTACTTTTAACTACTTAGCGACACTTACAATCTTGTCAAGATTCCAACGGATTGATCCTGATAGGGGTCTTGATTCGATGATTGTAACAACATCACCAACATGACATTGGTTTTGTTCATCGCGAACTTTAAAATTCTTTGTGAATGTCATTGTTTTTTTATATTTTTTGTGAGCTTTGTGTTCAGCAACTTCAACAACAATTGCTTTATCCATTTTGTCGCTCACAACGGTTCCTTGTTTTACTTTTTTAGGCATATTTAATATCCTTTACACATTCATTTCTTTTTGTCTTAAAACAGTTTTAGCTCTTGCAATTTCTTTTTTCTTGTTTTTGATTGATGCAGTGTTTTCCAACTGTTTTAATTTATTGTGTCCCATTCTTAAAGCAAATAATTCTTTTTTTGATTCAAGAATTAATTCCTTTAATTCATCTATTGTTTTTTCTTTTATTTCTTGAAGTTTCATTTTTTACCTACTTTTCTATTACTCTTAATTTGATAGGCAATTTTTGAGCAGCAAGATTCAAAGCTTCAATAGCATCTTCTTTAACATCATAAGCTACTTCAAATAAAACTCTGCCGGGTTTAACAACAGCTACCCAGTATTCAGGGTTGCCTTTACCTTTTCCCATACGAGTTTCGGCGGGTTTTGCCGTAATCGGTTTATCAGGGAAAATTTTAATCCAAATATTACCGCCACGTTTTACTTTTCTTGTGATAACACGACGTGCAGCTTCTATTTGTCTTGAAGTAATCCAAGCAGGTTCAAGTGCTTGAAGTCCGAATTGACCGAATTCTAATGAACAGCCTCTTGTTTCGGTTCCCTTCATATTGCCTTTCATTTTTTTACGAAATTTAGTTTTTTTAGGCATTAAC
Source organism: Candidatus Gastranaerophilales bacterium (assembly GCA_944324945.1). GTDB lineage: Bacteria > Cyanobacteriota > Vampirovibrionia > Gastranaerophilales > Gastranaerophilaceae > RUG14156. The sequence goes on along the minus strand of CALUYE010000006.1, from coordinate 68,628 downwards.
ATAGTTGATTTCTCCTAATTATTTATGCTTGTTCAGCAACTGCTGCGCCTTGTTGTTCGCCGCGTTTTGAGCGTCTTTGGAATCGACCGTTTTCCTTGTTTGCAGCTTTTTTGATTTTAATGTTTTGATCGGCTTTTTCGCCCGGTAATAAGTCGCCTTTGAATACCCAGACTTTAACACCGATTTTACCCATTACGGTATCGGCTTCCGCAAATCCGTATTGTACGTCTGCGCGAAGTGTTTGAAGAGGGATTCTTCCTTCTTTTGCCCATTCGCTTCTGGCGATTTCAGCACCGCCTAAACGACCGGATACCATAACTTTTATACCTTGTACGCCTGCACGCATTGTTCTTTGCATTGCTTGTTTCATTGCACGTCTGAATGCGATACGTTTTTCAAGTTGAAGTGCAATATTTTCAGCAACTAATTGTGCATCAACATCAATTCTTGCAACTTCTACAACGTCAATTGTAACAGCGTTTGTTTTGATTAATTTCGATACCGCAAGGCGAAGATCGTCAATACCTTGACCGCCTCTGCCTACTACAATACCGGGTTTTGCGGTTACAACCGTTATGTTAACATTGTTTGCTTTTCTTGCAATGTTAATTCTTGAAACACCTGCGGTGTACAATTTTTTCTTAATGAATTTTCTAATCATTGCATCTTGTGCAATGTTTTTTGCATATTGACCTTTTTTAGCAAACCAGGTAGAAACCCAAGGTTCAATTATGCCTACTCTAAATCCGGTTGGATGTGTTTTTTGTCCCATTGCGCTCTCCTAATCCTTTGCTACTTTCACTGTTAAATGAGATGTTCTTTTTAATCTCTTGTACATTCTGCCTTGAGCACGAGGTCTTACTCTTCTGTAAGTCGGGGCTTCATCGGCATATATTTCGGAAATTTTTAAAACATCAGGTGTTGCTCCGAATTTTTGCGAAGCGTTAGCGATAGCAGCGTTTAGATTTTTTTCAACTATACGAGCTGCAAAGTAAGGCATATATTTAAGCATTCTTTGAGCTTCCAGCGCCTTTTTGCCGCGGATAAGATTAATCACTCTGCGGATTTTTCTTACCGTCATTTTAATATCTGTTTGTTTTGATATAGCTTCTTGCATTTTTCTATTTCCTTAAAAGTTATTTCTTCTTAGCAGTCTTATCTGCTGCATGACCTCTGTATGTTCTTGTCAGTGCAAATTCACCCAATTTATGTCCGACCATTTGTTCTGTTACATAAACCGGTACGTGAGTTTTACCGTTGTGAACCGCGATTGTGTGTCCAAGCATGTCAGGCACAATCATAGAAGCTCTTGACCAAGTTTTGATAACCTTTTTTTCGTTTTTTTCATTCATTGCATTAATCTTTTTTTGTAGAGATTCATGCACGTATGGACCTTTTTTTAATGAACGAGCCATCTATTTATGTTCTCCTTTTATTTTTTTCTTCTTCTTACTATCAACTTACTTGAAGCCTTTTTGGGGTTACGTGTTTTGTAACCAAGTGCAGGTTTACCCCAAGGAGTTTTCGGATTTCCGCCGGGGCCTGTTTTACCTTCACCACCACCGTGAGGGTGATCTACAGGGTTCATTGTAACACCGCGGACAGTAGGTTTGATACCTAAGTGTCTTGTTCTGCCTGCTTTACCTGTTGATAGGTTTTTGTATTCAGAGTTACCTAAAACGCCGATTGTTGCATAACATTCTTTTCTTACCATTCTCATTTCTGATGACGGTAGTTTTAGAGTAACATAATCGCCTTCTTTAGCCATAACTTGGGCTGAAATACCTGCACTTCTTGCAAGTTTTCCGCCTCTGCCTGCTCTAAGTTCAATGTTGTGAACAAGTGCACCAAGAGGAATGGCGTCCAGTGGAAGTGCGTTTCCCGTTGTAATATCAACATCGGGACCTGATATAATTTTATCTCCGACATTTAAGTTTTCGGGACATAAAATATATCTTTTTTCACCGTCGGAATAGTTAACCAAACAAATTCTTACGTTTCTGTTCGGGTCGTATTCGATAGTCATAACGGTACCTTCAATACCTATTTTATCTCTTTTAAAATCGATAATACGGTATAGTCTTTTATGACCGCCGCCTATATGTCTTGTTGTTATTCTGCCTGTGTTGTTTCTTCCGCCTGTTTTAGTTAAAGATTCAACTAAAGATTTTTCAGGAGTAGAAGTTGTTATTTCAGAATAATCGGGTCTTGTCATACCGCGTTGACCGGGTGAAGTAGGATTAATTTTTCTTGTTGCCATAATTCTATACTCCTGTCAATTCTTCAATAGGATCGCCAACTATTGTAACAATAGCTTTCTTTCCTGATTGGGTTCTGCCAAACTTCATGCCCATTCTCTTTTGATGAGAAGGCATATAAACCGTTCTAACTTTCTTAACTTTGCGGTTTGGATAAGCCAGTTCAACTGCTTGAGCAATTTCAACTTTTGTAGCGTCTTTTTTAACTTCAAAAGTATATGTGTTGCTTGCTGTTGCCATCATTGATTTTTCAGTGATGATAGGCTTTTTGATTACATCGTATAATTTTTCTTTGTTGGTATTTGTATTTGTCATTATTTTGCCAACCTTTCAGTGATAGTATTGATTGCAGCTTCCGTTATGATAATTGTATCTGCATCAACAATATCTTTAACATTCAAATTGGAAGGAAGAAGTAATTTAACACTCGGGATGTTTCTTGCCGATAAAACAAGATTTTTGTTTTCTTCAGCATATAAATCAGCGATTATTAAAACTTTTCCTGTTGCATTTAAGTCTTTTAGAGCTTTAGCCATAACTTTTGTTTTCGGTTCGGTTATTTCGCTAAAGTCTTTAACAACCGTCATTATTTCAAGTTTTGCGCTAAGAGCGGATTTAAGCGCAAGTTTTCTTGCTTTTTGAGGTAGAGATGTTTCATAGCTTCTCGGTTTTGGTCCGAAGATAACGCCGCCGCCTCTGAATAGAGGACTTCTTAGCGAACCTGCACGGGCTCTGCCTGTACCTTTTTGTTTCCAGGGTTTTTTACCGCCGCCTGAAACTTCAGCTCTTGTTTTTGTACATGCTAAACCTGCTCTTGCATTGTTTAATTGTCTTTTAAGAGCAAGATACATAACATGGGTATTTGGTTCAACTCCAAAAACCGAGCCTTCCAAATTCATTTGTCCAAGTTCGGAGCCTTGGGTTGATAAAATTTTTACTGTTTTATTTTCGGTAGTTTTAGTATTTTTTGTCATTGTTCACCTCTAATTCCATTTGGTCCTGGTCGGTTTTATTGTAACTAATTTGCCTTCAGGGCCGGGAATAGCACCTTTGATTAGTAATAATTTTTTATCGGCAATAACTTTAGCAACGCTTAGTTTTGTAACGGTAACTTTTTGATTACCCATGTTGCCTGCCATTCTTTTACCTTTAACTACGCGGCTCGGAGTAGTACCTGCACCGATTGAACCGGGTGCTCTGTGGTTTTTGGAACCGTGTCCCATAGGTCCTCTTGAGAAGTTGTGTCTTTTAACGGTACCTTGGAAACCTTTGCCGATTGAGCGGCCTGTAACATCAACTTTTTCAACGTTATCAAGGACTTCTAAAGAGATTTTTTGTCCTACTGAAAATTTTGATGCATCTTCTACTCTGAACTCTTGTAAATGTCTGTAGTTTTCAAGATTATTTTTCTTGAAATGACCGATTTGTGCTTTTGTTAAGTGTTTTTCTTTAGCTGAAACCACACCGACTTGAATTGCTTCGTATCCGTCTGTTTCCGTGGTTTTAACCTGAGTTACAACAGCTTCTTCAACAGCAACAACGGTTACAGGTATACATAAACCTGCTTCGTCATAAATTTGTGTCATTCCAAGTTTTTTTCCAATAACACCTAATGTCATGTTAAACCTTTCTGTTGTGAGAGCTACTTTTTAAAGTGTTTCTCTTTGTTGTACGTCCTGACTTTGTTTGTTTTCAAACTCTGTCTTTCTAAATAGATCACATTAATATTAAATTGTCATGTGTTCCAAAATGAAGTTACAGTTTAACTTCAATATCGACTCCTGAAGGAAGATCCATTCTGGATAATTCTTCGGTTGTTTGTTGAGTCGGTTCATAAATGTCGATAATTCTTTTATGTGTTCTCATTTCAAAATGTTCACGAGATTTTTTATCAACGTGAGGTGAGCGAAGAACACAATATACTCTACGTTTTGTAGGCATCGGGATAGGACCTGATACTGATGCATCAGTTCTTTTTGCCGTGTCTACAATTTTTTGAGCAGAACTATCAATCAATTGATGATCGTATGCTTTTAAACATACTCTAATTCTTTGTCTTTTTGCTGTGCTCATTTTATACCTTTTTTCTATATTGATTATAATACGGTACTTTTAACCATATAATAAACAAAATCTGTCGTCAACAAGTTTTTTAAAAATTGTTGTAACATATCTTTAAAATTACTGAATAAAAATTTTTGCTTAAAAGTTTATTTTTTTAACAGAAATTAATATTTTTTTTAAAAAACGGTAAATTTTAACTTAGATTTTGTTTTTATTGGATTATCTGCTAGGAAGGTGTGTATAATGGATTTTATCGGCGTTTCAAATTTATTTTCGACAAATAATGTAAAATCTACTTTTAACATAAACAGGTTTTCTTGTAATCCGATTGCTTTTAATGGGATTAAAAACGATTCCTTTGAACATTCTTGCGCTGATTATGAAAAAAATAAAGAAAGAGTTAAAAGAAGTGTTGATTTAGAAATACAGGAATATTATTCAAAAATTGCATCCGAAAATAAAAATGTTAAAAAAATTGATGAAACTAAAGAAAAATTATATTTCATTGCGGGCAGTAATCATTTTTCAGCTTTGGCAAGACCTATTGTGGACAAATATTATGAAAGTTTGGATGATAACCGACAAGAGCTTAAAAAATTAGAAGAAACATCAAAAGAACTTCAAGAATTTTTGACTTTAAAATCCGTATTATCGGATGAAAACCATTTTGATAAATTGACAAAAATTATTATTGAATACAGACCCAAATATCTTGAAAAATTTGCAAAAAAACGTCCTTCGAATTCGCAGCTTTTAAAAATAGCAACAAGCATAAGCAAAGACATCGATAAAAAAATTGCTTTAAGGATATACGGATTTAAGACATTAAAAACATTGTTAGCAAGACAAATAAATGATTGTACAAGAAAATATTGCGAAAATAATGCAATAAACTTAACAGATAAAGATATTGACAGGTTTGCCGTTTGTTATGTTGATGCTTTAGAGTCGGGTTTTGATTCTTTTAAAAAAGGGGTTGAATTTGCTTATCGAGATGATTACACGCCATTTAAAAGCAATATAAATATTTATAATCTTTGTATCGAAAGTTTAAAAAAAGTTTTTGAAAACTATCTTGAAGTACTGAAAAAATCTCCATACAAAGCGCCAGGGTTTGACCCTTCACTTTCTCAAGATGAAAAAATTGAAGTATTAAGATGTGATGAAGATAATTTTGGATATTTTGGAGATAGTGAAGTTTTAGATTCTTTTTCTCAATTTGAAAAATACGGTATACTTGAAGAATTTGAGGACATTCCTTATCTTTATGATTTAAATATAGGTCAAAATAAAAAAGTAATTGATTTTATTTTGGCAAATAACGGAGTTATTGCAACAAAATCGCAGCTTTTTTCAAAATATCACCTGCCTGCTGAATATATTGAAAGTCTGCCTTTGAAAACGGAAACTTTTATAAGAAACAATCGTAATGTTAAAAATAAAGAAATAACTTTTGTCGATATGAGCGATGATGAAACCAGACGGATTGTCGAACAAGAAATACAAAAAATGGAAAGAATTACTCCTAAAGAATCTAAATATTGTTATGGAGACTTTTTTGCTCAAGATCAAAAAGAAATCCCCGCCGTAAGACTTGAAAAAATGGGTTTTGGAAATCTTAATTTATTATATAAACTTGTAAAAAAAGGAGAATTGAAAGGCAGACTTGAAAAAGTTCAAACGCCTGAAGGCGAAAAGACTGCCGTGTATGTTAATTTAAAGGATTATAAAACACCCGAAATTTTAAACAAAATAAGAGCTAATACTCCTGTTTCGAATCTTTCTCAATTTGCAAAAGAATTGGGACTTACCCAAAAACAACTTCTTCAATATGCACTTGATGGTGAAGTTGATGTAATTAGCAGGTATTTATTTAAGAGTGATTCCACAACAAGATATTTTGATAAAAGAACTCCTAAAAACAAGGCATTTATTGAGAGGATTTTGTTTGAAAATGAACTTAAAAAACAGCTGAAAAAAGAACAAATAGAATCCAAGAAACAGCGCAAAATTGAGCGAATGGATGCATTATCAAAATTCCATTCTTTTAAAATGAGCCTTGTATGGCATTTTTGCCCTAAAACAAGAGAAACTGCTTCAAACATGGCAAAATCTGACGGGTATTTATGTTCTCTTTTGGTGAAAGATGCTCAAAAAGAAGAAGAATTAACAAAGAATGAAGAAATAAAAGTTAACTCCTACAGAAAACAATTGTGGAATACTGTCGGGTCCGATGAATTAAAAGAAGGATTTAAAAAGGCAAATGAAATTTTAAATTTATATTCTTCAAAAGGAATTGATGCAATAGAAGATGATGAAATAAGAACGATATTTAAACAGTACGGATATTGTGATTAGTTTTAAATAATATACCCTTGAATAAATTTTTTAGGAAGGTATTCATTAAGGGTTGTAATTAAGATTTCATTTTCTAAATTTAAAATCAGAATCGTATCTTTTTTTGTGTATTTTTGTCTTATTCTTCCTAAGGTTTTGATTGAAATTACGCCGTCTTGAATTTTTTCTTTTGTATATTCGTCTCCAAAATAGCAAATTGCATTGATTTGCGTGCTCAATCCGTATTTTTCAATTGCTTTTGCGCTTATATATTCTAACGGTTCAATGTACCATCTTTTTGTCCAGTCAATTTTTGAAGCGCAGAAAATCTCAGCGTTTGAAATGATTCCTGTTGCAATATTTTGACCTGAAATGTTATGAAATTTATTATTTTTATATTTTTCAAATGTTTTTAAAATCAGCTTATCTATTTTATCGGATGTAAGTTTATATTTTTCAATTGCTTTTGAAGCGGTGTTTGTTATATTTATTTTTTTATTTTTATTAAAAATATTTGCTGTTTTAATGTTCCTATAGGGCAATAGGTCAACAAGTCTTTGAACTGAAATTTTAAGTCTTGAATCGTTTATAAAAGAAAATATAAGGGTGGAATCATCAAAATATCTGTTTGTATTAAACCATGCAAGACAGTCTTCGCAAGGGGTAATTAAGTCAAACCGCTCATTTAAACCGATGTTTGATGACATGCAAAGATATTTAATCTTAAAATCAAATGTAGCTGTTTTATTTTCTTTCATATAGCGAATCATCGCTTCGTTATATGCTTTTAAAATCGCTGTTCTTTCGCCGCAAATTGATGAAATATCGTTTCTTGTGTTGTTAAAATTGGTACCAAGCGACCAGTAGTTATCTTTTGTATATACGTTTGTTGCAAAGCCTCTTTTTGTGATATTGCCGCTTAAAACATTTATTTTTGCAAGAGTGTGTGCTTCAAGAAGTTTTTCCGTTATTGTAAGTTTTTCAAATTCGCTAAAATTAACATCAAGATTGTTTGAAATAATTTCAATATTCGAGCAATCAAGATTGTATTTTTCAATTAAAGGAAATGTATTATTTTCTTTGGTCTGCTTCATAGTTTGCGCTATATTTTTGTCTTTATATATATTATTGCATAAATAAAATAAATTTAAATCCATTCGATATATCGAATGGATTTCCCTAAGTCCGGTAGTATACCTGAAATAATTTTTTAATTGTTAATACTCTTTTAATGTTATAGTCTGACCATTGCTTAAATTATGCCATCACTCCTTCCAAAAAGTGTGCTTAACTTAACTCCTTAATTGATTCAATTTTAATGCTTTATTTTTTTTCTACAACACTTATGTTTGTTAAAAAAGTTTTACAAATCCTTTTTGGTAAATGCGTATGCCTCAAAATTCAACTTTACAAACTTAACATGCTCTTTTTTGGTTGACAAAGTATATAATTAAGAAAAAACAAGTTTTTATGGCATGCCTGTTTTTAAAAACCTTACAGAATGCCGATTGAAATTTTTAAAATTTGTTGGCAATTTTTTATTAAGAAAATACTTTAATATTATATATAGTGTTGAAGGGTATAACATGATTTATATGTTGCTAAAACTTTTATTTTTAAAAAAGTGCTATGCTTTTTTAACCGTTAAAATTGATGATTAATTTTAAAATAAAAAGTGAAGTTTAAATAACTTCACTTTTTATTAATTCATCTTTTATTTTATCTAATCCCGATTTAATAATTCTTGAAATTCTGCTCGGCGAAATTAAAAATTCATCGGATAGTTCATGGAGTTTTTTATCTTTAAAGAATTTTGATTCGATTAATTCGCGCTCTCTTTTGGGCAGTGTTGCAACAGCTGATTTAATTGAGTTTGACAGCATATCAAATTCACAAGTTTCCTCGGGATTTTTTTTGTTGTCTTTGATTTCAAAAGTTTTTTCACTGTCGCACATTTCATCTGTTGATAAAATAGAGTGATAAATTGCTTCTCTTAGTTCATTTTGTTCGTCTTTTGTAAGATTTTTCGTTCTTTTTACTCCGTACCATCTGAAGCGGTTGCGAAGCTCGTTTCTGATTGCCCATTTAATTGCGGTTGATAAATACGATTCGTTGTATGAATCAAATTTATTTTCTCCTAATAATATATTGATTGTTTGAAAACCAATATTTATTAACTCGTCAAATTCAATTAAATGTTGATTTCCCATTGATGCGTATTCAACCTTTGCAATTTTGTTTATAAGGTCTGAATAACGCTTTAAACTGATATTTTGTTCGACTTTTTCTTTAATACTTTGCATACTGTTTCAACCAGAGATGATATGATAACATGGTTCATTTTTTAAATAAAGTGTTATATATCAAATGTTAACTTTTGTAATGATAATTTTTGTGTGATCGTATTAAAAAAATATGCTGAAAATAAAAATTGACATATTTTCTTGAAATATTAAGAAATATTAATTTTTTTATTGACAATCATTATTTATAATATATGATTTTTACAGTACCAAAGACGATTGGTGATGTTTACATCTTAATTTCCAATCCAGGTTCAAAGTTAAAATATAAATATATTTGCTTTTGTAATCTGTTTTGCGGTACTCTGCTCGCAAAACTTTTTTAGTTTTGGCGAAGACTTAAAGAAAGGAGTATAAGCTTAAAATGGCAACAAAACAATTTAAAAACGAAAAAATCGAACACTATAAAAAGCAATTTGAAAATGCAAAAGTTGCCGTTGTTGCGGATTATCGCGGTTTAACCGTTGAAGAAATTACGGAATTAAGACGTAATTTACAAGCAAAAGAATCCGATTTGACGGTTACAAAAAATACATTATGCAAAGTTGCAGTTAAAGGAACAAACTTTGAAGCAATCGATGAATTAATGCAAGGACCTACTGCAATTGCTTTTGGTTTTGGCGATGAAGTTTCATCAGCTAAAGTTTTAGCAAAATTTATAAAAGAAAACAAAAAAGGAGAAATTTTAGGCGCAGTCTTGGACGGTAAAGTTTTAAGCGCTCAAGAAGCTCAAAAACTTGCTACAATGCCTTCAAAAGAAGAACTTATCGCAAAAATTCTCGGTTCAATCAACTCTCCTGCAAGCGGTTTGGTTTATTCAATCAATGGTGTCATGTCTGCTCTTGTTAGAGCGGTTGATGCTGTTCGTGAGCAAAAAGCAAACCAACAATAGTTTAGTAATATTAAATTAAGAAAGGTAATATTGAAATGAGTAACGTAGAAACAATTTTAGAATCAATTGAAAAATTAACATTATTAGAAGCTGCTGAATTAGTTAAAGCTATGGAAGAAAAATTCGGCGTATCTGCTGCTGCTCCCGTTGCGGTTGCTGCTGCTCCCGCTCAAGGTGCAGGTGCTGAAGCTGCTGCTGAAGCTCCTTCTGAAGTAACCGTTGTATTAGCTTCAGCAGGCGCAAACAAAATCCCCGTACTTAAATTAGTTCGTGAAATCACCGGTCTTGGCTTAAAAGAAGCTAAAGATTTAGTTGACGGCGCTCCTAAACCGATTAAAGAAAACGTAAAACCTGAAGAAGCTAAAGAAATTAAAGCAAAATTAGAAGAAGCAGGCGCAAGCGTTGAAATCAAATAGTTGATTTGATTGAAAATATTTAAATAAAAGCTCTTATATTTAAAATATAAGAGCTTTTATTTATTCTTGGATTAATTTGTGAATTATTTTCAGCTATATAAACAAAAAACTTGAGTACATAAGTATTGTAATTGATATAAATTTATCAAAAATTATATGAATTAGTTTATTCATCCATTAATTCAACTTCTTTTAATCCGGGATAAAGTTCTGCCGAGGGAGCAGTGCTAGCCTTGTTTGGAGTTTGAATGTTTGAAAAGATGGTTTTGGAGTCATTTTTTCCATCGTTATTGTAATCGTATTCTTTACGATTATCTTCAGAAGTAACCTTAACGTCAGTTTCGCCATCTCCTCCAAGGTCGTATTCTTCTGTAATTTTATTGTCTTGTTCCGTTGTTATTTTTTGCATATCAATTTTTCCATCACCATCGGTATCATAACCAACATATTTTACTCCATCGGCTTCGTACTCAGTCCTGTTTGGATCAAGAAATTTAAAAAAATTTTCTTCTTTTTTTTCAAACTCTTCCATTTTTACTTTGTTTAATGCAATTTCTATTTGTTCATTCAGATTCTCGTTATTTTCCCAACTATTATTTGCAATCTTATCTGATTTTGAGGAAACGGTATTTGTTTCTTTTGTATCATCCATAATCGATGGCGAATCATTGCTTGTTTGTTTTGATTTTATATTACTAGATAAAATTTGCGCTTTGTTTTCATGTCCGTTTACGCCACCTGTTGAGTTTACGCTCATATTGTTGTCTCCTTAAAATATTACTTTTGGATTAACGACACTGCTTTTTGAAAACTTTAGTTTTATGGTGCAATATTTACAAAAATTAATATTTAAAACAATTTTGTCTTTATGTTTGTTATATAATCTAAGGTATGAAAAACACTGAAAATAAAAAAATAAAGGTTGCTTTTCCGCATATGGGGACTATTTATGTTGCTTGGGAAAAGGCACTAAAAGAAATTGGGGTTGAAGCGTTTATTCCTCCTTATACAAATAAAAAAACTCTTTCTTTGGGAACGAAAAATTCGCCTGAGGCTATTTGCCTGCCTTATAAATTAATTTTAGGCAACTTTATTGAAGCCATTGAAGGCGGGGTTGATTATGTTTCCATGATAGCATCCCCCGGGATTTGCAGGCTTGGAGAATACGGAAGAAATATCGAGCAGGTTTTAAAAGAACTGGGTTATAAAGCAAATTATATCGAATTAAACCTTTATGACGGTTTTAAGGGCATGATTGATTATTTGGTTCGAATTAGCAATTCAAAGAACTATTTTAAAATATTTTATGCAATATATTTAGCCGTTAGAACGGTTTTCGCGCTTGATGAGCTTCAAAGCTTTTTATCATACTATAGAGCAAGAGAAATAAACAAAGGAGACGCGGAGAAGGCTTTTAACCGTGCAATTAAGATGATAAGAAATGCAAACACGGCTCGAGAACTTTCAAAAGCTTTGAAAAACGGTCTTAAAGAAATTTCAAGCGTTGAAATAGACAAAAACAAAAACGTTTTACATGTTGATTTAACGGGTGAAATATATATTGTAAACGATGAATTTTCAAACCAGAATATGGAGCGTGAATTAGGCGCTATGGGTGTTCAGGTAAGAAGATCTTTAACCATTTCATCGTTTTTAAAAGATGCAATAATCCCGAAAATGTTTAAAAAAGGCGAAACTCACTTAGAGCGTGCTTATAGATTAGCTAAACCATATCTTATGAGAGATATCGGGGGGGATAGCTTGGAATGTATTTCCGATGTTTTATATGCAAAAGAAAGGAATGTGGATGGTTTAATCCATGTAAGTCCTTTTACTTGCATGCCTGAAATTATGAGCCAGAATATATTTCCTAAAATGAGAGAAGATATCAACCTTCCTATTTTAACTTTAATTATGGATGAGCAAACTGGCCGCGCAGGTTACATAACCCGTCTTGAAGCGTTTGTTGATTTAATGAGAAGAAAGAAAATGAAAGCTCAAATTGAAGAAAACAAAAAACAGTCTGCTTTAGTATAATGATAAAAAATATATAATATGATATAATCCCTTTGTTAAAATAATGAAGGGATTATATATTAATACTGATTTTGACATAATTAAAATTAAAAATTTAAGCATGGGTTTTAATATCGATGATAAATTTTATTATGCTTTAGAAAATATAAATCTTGACTTTTCAAAAGGTAAAATCCATGCTATAGCGGGCGAATCAGGCTGCGGAAAATCGGTTTTAATTAATACCATATTAAAAATTTTGCCCAAAAATGCAATAATTAAATCGGGCGAGATAATATTTGATAATAAAAATTTATTGAATTTTAGCGAAAAAGAATATGAAAATATAAGAGGGAAAAAGATTTCTTTAATTCCGCAGGATCCTTTTATGTCTTTAAATCCTTTATATACAATCGAAAATCAGATGCTTGAAGTATTTGAAAATAATAAAATTCAAAATCTTGAAAAAGTTAAAGACGCACTGAATAAAGTTAAAATTAAAAATATAGATACCGTTTTAAAATCATACCCCCATGAACTCTCCGGCGGAATGAAACAAAGAGTTATTATTGCCATGAGCTTAATTCAAAACAGCGATCTTATTTTAGCGGATGAACCGACAACGGCTCTTGATGTTTCTGTTTCAAATTCGATTTTGGATTTGCTTGTTGAATTGAAAAATATGGGAAAAACGATAATTTTAATAACCCATGATTTATCGATTGTTTCAAATTATTGCGATACAACAACAATTATGTATTTAGGCGAGATTGTAGAAAAAAATAATACCAAAGATTTGTTTAAAAATCCGCTCCATCCCTACACTAAAGCTCTTTTAGGCGCGCTGCCCGATAAAAGAGGAAAAAAACTTGAAAATATTAAAGGACAAATTTCGCCCATAACGGAGATTATCAACGGATGCAAATTTCATCCCAGATGTAATTATGTTATGGACAAATGCAAAATTGAAAAACCCGAATTTAAACACTGCGTAAAGTGTTTTTTATATTAAAAGACTCAAATTGCATTTAAAAATAAATGATGTTAGAATTTTATTAATAAATTTAATTGTTATTAAGTATTAAACAATAGAAAGAGTCTTGTTAAGAATGACTGATAGTATTTTGAAGTATGATAGCGAAATCATCTGGTCGCTTCCCTGTTTTTTTCAGTATCAGCCTGTTATCGGAGCTTTGAGCCAGACAATAAGAAGAATAGAGCCCGAAACAAAATTTAAAACTCAATCTTACGGCGCTCCTGTGACTGTATGGAGCGGAGAGATGATGCCTGATAATTATGAAAGGCTTGATGATTATACAATCGATACTTTTTTTGAATATTATGAAGAGGTGGATTCTACCCCTGTTTTTACTTTTACAAGCACAAACATAACACCTGATGATTTAGGGGATGAATATGCAAACTATATTTTAAATAAAACAATGGAATATAACTGCCAATACGCTGTTTTTAGCGATGATTTAAAAAATCATATTAAAGAAAAAAACCCTTGCGCTGTTGTTTGCGCATCCCATATTAAAGCAATTGATAAATTCCAGGCAAAAAATATACCCTATGAAGAAGAAACAAAATTTTACAACGATTTATTAAAAGAATATGATTACGTATACTTAAGACCTGAATATGTTAAAAATGCGCTTTTAAAAGACATAACCTTAATAGATGATTTATCAAGAACGGTTGTTACAATTAACAGTTCTTGTATGGCTAATTGTAAAAGCTGTATGTCTCATCTTAAAGTTCTTGAAAATTTTTCAAAAAAGCCAAGCAGGGGCGAATCTGTTAACTGTCCTTTGCCGTTTGCTTATTTAAGAGATTTATATGATCAAAATTTAACTTTGACATCAGACGAAATTCGTCTTTTGTTTGATAAGGGAGTAAGAGTTTTTAAATACGATAAAGAAAAAGAGCCTTCTGTTTATATGGATATTCTTATTTTAAAAATTGCTTCTCAATTGTTTAATACGGATGGAGCAAACTATATGCTGATGAATAGAACGCTCTCGGAATTATTGGGTGCTGAAATCGGATATTTTAAAGAAAAGTTTGCACAGAGTGAATATGCAAGAAAGGCTTTTCAATAGATGTTTGAAAATAATACGATATTTAAATATGATGTTGAAAATCTTGAATGGACACTGCCGTGCCAGTTTCAATATGAACCTGTGTTTGGTGCAATTCAAAATGCAATAATAGAATTAGGATATGAGCCTTTGAGGGCAAATGTTTTTGGTGCACCCGCAACAATTTGGTCGGGAGGAAGAAAACCGACGATTTATCGCGAATTGTCGAATAAAGAACTTGAAAAGCGTTTTGAATACATAACTTCCCTTAACGGTATTCCGACATTTACTTTTTCATGTACGGTTGTTGAAAAAGACCATTTATATGACAAATATGCAAACAGGATTCTTGATGTTGCTTTTGATTTCGGGGCAAGATTTATAATTTTTTCGGATATGTTAAGAGACTATATCAAAAAAAGAAACCCCAACGCTCATACTGTTTCATCAGTCGTTAAAGCAATTTGTCATTTCCAGGGGCCTGATAGAATCGAAGATCCGATTCCCGAGCTTGAGACAAATTATTATAATAAATTATTAAAAGAATATGATACCGTTGTTGTAAGACCTGAGTATTCAAAATCGGTTCTTGTTAAAAACCCTTATATTCTTGACGACTTATCAAGAATCGAAGTTATGATAAATCAACTCTGTGTCAGCAGTTGTGTTAATGCACCTCTGCATTCAAAAACTCTTGAAAAAATGAGAGTAAAACCGAAAAGAATGGATGAATTTATATGTCCGAAGCATAAAATGCCTCTTCATTTGCAATACAGAACAAATTCATCCCACACAACGCAAGATACCATGGCTCTTTTAAAAGCAGGCATAAGAAACTTAAAGCTTCAGGGAAGAGGGGAGCCTGTTGCCAATTTTACAACCATACTGGCTCTTTCAAGTCAGATATTCAGGTTTGACGGTGCAAATAATTTATTTGTCAGAAGTTTGTTAAAAGAAAAACTTGATATTGAGCTTGAACACTTTGAAAAGCTGATTAAAGATTGCGAATAAAGAAAGGTTTAATCATAAATGGCTGATGAGAGCATATATATATACGAAAACGAAAATATAATCTGGGCGCTTCCGGGGTTGTTTCAGTATGAAGCGGTTCTGGGAACTTTTCAGGATTATTGTAAAATGCTTGGTTTTAAACCTTTTAATGTGGATTTTTACGGTGCTCCCGCAACCATCTGGAATGGCGGAAGAAAACCCGTTATATACGATAAATTAACTCCAAAAGAAATATCAAAAGTTTTTGAATATGTTAAAAGTAATAATGCTACTCCTGTTTTAACTTTTAATAATACCGAAATTACAAACGAGAGTTTAGATGATGAATACGCTAATTTAATTTTAGATATTGCGCTTGAATATAATGCTAAATTTATGGTGTATAGCGATTTATTAAGAGATTATATTAAAAATAAAAAGCAAGATGCAATAGTTATAGCATCAGTCATAAAGCCCGTTGTTTATTTTCAGGGGCAGGATAGAATTGATGAACCTACAATTGAAAAAGAGAGCGAATTTTATAACAAACTCTTAAAAGAATACGACATAGTAGCGCTTCGTGCGGAATATTCAAAGTTTGCGCTTGTTAATAATACATCTTTGATTGATGATATTTCAAGAGTTCAAGTACTCATTAATCAAACATGTCTTCAAAACTGTGCTTATGCAGTTGAGCATATAAAATTTAATGAAAAATTTAATACCAGCCAAGAACTTAATTACGATTTCATCTGTCCGAAAAAGACTTTAAGCGCAAATATAAGATATATGAATAACGCTGCGCACACCCAAAA
Organism: Candidatus Gastranaerophilales bacterium; assembly: GCA_944324945.1. GTDB lineage: Bacteria > Cyanobacteriota > Vampirovibrionia > Gastranaerophilales > Gastranaerophilaceae > RUG14156. The sequence continues at coordinate 52,453 of CALUYE010000006.1, read as the reverse complement.
AGAAATTCAAACCCTGATTGATGCGGGAGTTAGAAATCTTAAATTAAAAGGCAGGGGTGGTTCGTGCGAACCTATGCTGCTTTTGAGAATTTTTCAAACTCTTTTATGCAGAACGGATGGTGCTAATTACCATGTTATTACGAGCTATCCCGAGGCACACATGGATATGGAAACGGATTATTTTGCAAAGTTTATAGGCAGAAGCTAGTAAGCATCTTTTCAAACATTTTTAAAGGAAACCCGATAACATTATCAAGCTCGCCTTTTATTTTAATTGCAAAATCGAAATTTTTATCCTGAATACCATAGCTTCCCGCTTTATCAAGAGGATTATTCGTTTCTATATAATTAATAATTTCATCATTGTTTAATTTTCTAAAAGTAACATAAGTTATATCGGTATTTTTTAAAATTTGATTATCCGATAAAAGGCAAATTGAAGTTGCAACAAAATGAGTCTTATCGCTTAAACTGTGAAGCATATTAAAAGCGTCAATTTTATCTTTAGGCTTGCCTAAGATGGTATTATTTAAAACAACAACAGTGTCGGCGGATATTATAATTGAATTTTTGTTTTTTAATTTTTTATATACATCAAAGGCTTTATTATAAGCACAATTTTCAACAAGCGTAGTTGAAAAAATTTTATTTGAAATATGTTCATCATACTTTGACGGAATTATATCAAAGCTATAGCCGTTATTTTTTAAGATTTCTTTTCTTCTTGGAGAATTGGAAGCTAAAATTAAATTCATGCAAAAATTATAATATAAAAATCTTGAAGTGTTAAAATCAACTTATGGAAAATATTATTGACTGGCAAAAAGAAGATTTAAAATATATCTGGCATCCATGTTCACAGATGAAAGATTACGAACAATTACCGCCGATTGTAATTGATTATGCTAAAGGGATTAATCTTTATGATATAAACAATAAATGTTATAAAGATGTTGTTTCATCCTGGTGGTGCAATTTATTGGGGCATTGTAATCCTAAAATATCCGATGCTTTAAAAAAGCAGGCAGAAAAGTTAGAACATGTTATTTTTGCCAATTTCTCGCATAAAGGAATAATAGAACTATCCATGAGGCTTGCAAAACTATTGCCCTCGGGTTTAGAAAAGTTCAATTATTCCGATAACGGCTCAAGCGCTGTTGAAATGGCAATGAAGATGAGTTTTCAATATTTTCAACAGACAGGTAAAACCAAAAAAATCAAATTCATGGCATTATCGGAAGGCTACCATGGGGAAACAATAGGCGCGCTTTCTGCGGGTGCTTGTGATTTATATACAAAAATATATAAACCCATCTTAATGGATGTAATTCACATTAAAGCGCCTGATTGTTATCATTGTCCGTTTAATAAATCAAGAGACAATTGCGAGTGCGAATGTTTTGAATATGCTAAAGATTCATTTAAGCGCCATGCGTCTGAATCCTGCGCTATACTTGTTGAACCTTTATTGCAGGGGTCTGCCGGCATGAGGATATATCCTCCTTTGTATTTAAAAAAATTAAGAGAGCTTTGTGATGAATACGATGTTCATTTAATTGCGGATGAAATCGCAACGGGATTTTATAGAACGGGTAAAATGTTTGCTTCAAACCATGCAAATATTTCTCCTGATATAATGTGTCTTTCAAAAGGTTTAACCGGGGGCTATATGCCTTTTGCGCTTGTTGCAACCACAAATAAAATATATAGCGCTTTTTATGATGATTATATAAAACATAAAGCTTTTATGCACTCTCATACATATTCAGGCAACCCCTTAGGAGCAGCCTGTGCGCTTGCCGTTTTAGATATTCTTGAAACGGGTGAAATTCAAAAACATTTAAGAGAGGTTACGCCTTATTTTAATTCTTTAATCAAGGAAAGTTTTTTGAATTTAAATAATACGGGCGAAGTCCGCTCTATTGGTTTAATTAATGCAATTGAGCTTGTCTATGACAAAAATAAAAAAATCCACTTTGATTCAAAATTAAGAATAGGCTATCAAATATATAAAAAAGCTCTTAAAAAGGGTGTTTTATTGCGTCCTTTGGGAGATGTTATATATTTTAATCCTCCTTTAATTATTGAAAAAGAAGACATGGATTTTGTTGTAAAAGTTGCAAAAGAATGCACAATTGAAGTTTTAAAGGAAAATAATTTTATATAAGAATTTCAATTTTTGAACCTGTGTGGTTTTTATTTTGTTCGATTAGCGAATCAAATTCTTCTCTTGGTTTATAAACAAGCATTTTGCTTTTGCCTTCGTGATTTTTAAATCCGCATTTATCAACATAAAAAGAATACGAAGTACTAAGCGTATGGGGTACTTCAAAGTGCTTATCTTTTGATGTTGCTTTGGTTAGCCCCAATAAAAACGAAAGCATGGTTTCGCCTGCGTATTTTGTTTTTCTTTCTTTATTTTTATATGAAAGAGAGGGCTTTGTTTCAATAAATAATAACTGATTAAAATAAGGTGATTTTGTGGATATTTCGGCGTATGAAAGACAGTGCTTTTTATTATCTTCAAGAACATAAATCTGGTATTCGTCTTTATTTGATTCTAAATCATCAAGAACATCCATAAAAAACATCCCGCCCTGCCAATCGTTTATGACATCGGTTATATAGTTTCTGTCTTTTTTATCAAGACGGTATATTTTATATTCTTTTGAATCTTCTTTTTCGCCTTTTACTTTTGCAACAAGTCTTTTTTGAAAATTAAGGGGATTGATATTATTTAACTTCATAGTAATATAAAACGCCTGAAAAATAAAATTGCTTAGAATTCGATTAATTCACAATAAACTTTAATTGCGTAATTATCGCTCATGCCTGAAATATAGTCTATTATAGCCTGTTTATAGTCTTGCGGGTTTTCAATGTTGTAAATTATTCTGTTTTTATACCTTCTTAATTTGTGTAATTTTTCATCAATATTTGAATATTTGATAAGCCAGTCTGAAAAATCATACACGGAAGTCGGATAATATTTTGCATATTTAGAAAGCTTATAGATTGTGTTATAACCTTTATAATTATCAAGAAGAAAATCAAAAATTGCGTTAATTACAAGTTTAGCGTACTCCATAAAAGGTTTAAATCTTTTGTTTGAATAAATTTTTTGATAGTTGAATTTTTTAATTTTATTCATCATATCGTAGTGTTCTTTTGAAAAAGTTATGCCGTCATAAGGGTTTGAATGAATGCATAAATTTGTTATAAATTCGTGAATCAAAGATGAAGTATTTACATCTTTAAATTTGATTTTCTTTTTCATTACTTCCTGTGCGATTTGTTTTAAGGTTATCATATCTTCTTTATCAAAAAAACCGTAATTATACGCATCCTGTATATCGCGTCCAAGATAGGCGATTTTATCGGAAATTTTAACAATGCAGCCTTCGTATGTGAAAGGCATATATTTTCCTTTTTCGATTTTTTCTAAGTCAATATATTCCTCTCTCGGTTTTAAAAAGTTTTCATTTACTTCTCCGCAATGGCATACTATTCCGTCTCTTGTTGCGTAGGTTAAATTAAGATTATCTTTGAATCCTGAATAGTTAGGCAGGGTTTCAATATAGTCAATAAAGCGAAGAGAATTTTTTTCGTGCCAGAATTTTTGCTCAAAGCCGTTTTTTTCCATTATTCTTTCAATAATTTTTTCGCCGTGATGACCAAAAGGACTGTGCCCGAGGTCGTGTCCGAGTGCGATTGCTTCTGTTAGCGCAATATTTAACCCAAGAGCCGAAGCTATTGTTTTTGATATGCTTGCAACATGGTTTACATGTTCGATTCTTGTGCAGACATGGTCATTGTTTGTTGCAAAAAATACCTGGGTTTTGTGTTTTAATCTTCGATAGGCGCTTGAGTGAAGAATTCTTGTTGCATCTCTTTCAAAAGGGGAGCGGATTTCATAGGGTTTATTAATCAAAGGTGCAAGCCGCGCAATGGATTCTTCCCATTTTGGATTTTGTTCGTTTATTGCAAATTTTTCAAATAAATTTCTCTGAATTGTGTCTGTTTTGTCCATTTAAAAAACCCTATATTCAAGACTATAGTCAAATTATACGTAATTTTAATGATTTTTAAATCATATATGTATTTTATTTTAATAAAATGTTAAAATTTTTTTATGAGTAAAACAAACTTAGCAATAGTCTTATGTTTAATTTGGCTCTTTGTTCAGTCTGCAATTATTGAGCCAAATGATTTCAAAATTACTCATTATTCAATCGAGGACAATCAGCTTCAAGGAATCAGGATAGCATTTTTAACGGATTTTCATTTTAAGAAAAGAGATTACAAAAAATTAAACAAAATTGCTCAAATGACGGCACAGCAAACGCCTGATCTGATATTTTTAGGCGGTGATTATACAAACAGCTCAAATCCTCGAAATTTAATGAATATGTATATTTTTGCGACTAAATTACAGCAGGCAAAAGTGCCTATTTATGCTGTTTTAGGGGATGCCGATCAAAAGTGTGATCCGCAAAAAATTAAAACGGAGCTTCAAAGCAACGGTATCAGAGTCCTCGAAGATCAGAACGTGAGAATTATTAAAAAGAGGCGATATATTGATATAATAGGGCTTGTTGACAAAACAACCAGAAACCCCAATACGGCAATTGCCTTTAGAAGAACTTCAACCCCCAGAATCGTCATAAGCCACAACCCTGATGTATATTATAACATCATGGATGAAACAAATTTAATCTTAGCGGGGCACACGCACGGAGGGCAATTTATCCTTCCTTTTTCGCCTCCTTTGTTTGTAGGTTCAAAATTTGGTGCTGAATTTGCATCAGGTTTGATTTCAAAAACTCAAAATAAAATGATAATCTCAAAGGGCTTAGGGATGAGCGGCTTACCTTTGAGATTAAATTGTAAACCCGAAATTGTTATCGTGGATTTTATTAAAAGCTCTAAAAAATAAGAATTGCTGTTAAATTTATTTACCTTTAATTGACAGTAAAAATTTAAAAATCTATAATTGTTTATAAGCTATAAGGTTATTGATGTGTATATATTCTGGGCAGTAGTTAGTTTTATTTTCTTATTTTGGGATTTTAAAAAAACAAACATAATTAAACTTACCTGTGCATGTTCTTTTATGTTTGGTGCAATAATTGCCTATAAATTCCCTTCGGATTATAAAATACAGATATTGTCTTTTTTGGTTTTCAGTATAATTTTTTATTTTCTTATTAAATCAATATTTAAAAAAGAAAAATCGGACTTAAAAAAACTTACTTCGTTTGCTGATTTTAGTGATAAAACAGCAATCGTTGTAAAAGATATAGGTAAAACTCTTTCAATAGACGGTATCGGGGCTGTTAAATTAAATAATTCCGAGACCTGGAGCGCAAAAAGTATTGATGATAAAGAAATTAAAGCAGGCGCAAAAGTTGAAATAGTTTCAAGAGAAAATATGATTTTAAATGTTAAGGTAGTAAAGTAATGCAAAAAATTAATAAAAGACTTTTAATAGTAGATGATGACAGTGAAATAAGAGAATTATTAACTTTTGATATTGCTCAAAGCGGTTATATTGTTGATTCCGCGCAAGACGGAGCCGAAGGTTTAAACAAAGCCCTTGAAAATAATTATGATTTAATTCTGCTTGATGTTATGATGCCTAAAATGAGCGGGTATGAGGTATGTAAAAACATTCGTCTTGCAAAACCAAATGTTCCGATACTTCTTTTGACCGCAAAAGGAACAATTGAAGATAAAACGCAAGGGTTCAACTGCGGTGCGGATGACTATTTAATAAAACCGTTTGAAATTCAGGAAGTTTTGCTTAGAATAAGAGCGCTTTTAAGGCGTGGAGAGACAAGCCAAAATCAAAATACAAAAGAAGTTTTAAGAGCGGGCGATATTGAAATTTTACCCGATAGTTTAGAAGCGGTTATTTTAGATAAAAAAGTAAAATTGACCCCTACCGAGTTTGAAATTTTATATTGTTTAATGCAGCATATAAATACTCCTGTAAGCTTAGCAGTATTATTGGATGAAGTTTGGGGATATGATTCAAATGAAGATGTTAGAATGGTCAGAGTCCATGTGGGCGGCTTAAGACAAAAAATCGAACAAAATGTAAGAAATCCTAAATATTTGCACACGGTTGTAAATGTCGGATATAAATTAACTCCTTTTGGAAGTGTTGAAGGTTAAAATGAAGCATTTTAAAATAATAGAACAAATTTCAATAGTTCTTGTTGTTGCGGTTTTAATTCCTTTTATTACAATCGGGATAATAATTTCAAACGTATCACAACAATCGGTAAGAAAAGAGCTTGCTGCGAACGCATCTTTAATGGCTGAATTTATTGCGGATTCTACGGAAAAATATATAGAATTCAGCCAGGCGCAATTAAACCAGATGGCATCAGGATTTAATTATATTCCCGCTACAATGTCTAAAATTCAATATTTTAACGATATTGAGGATAAAACAAAACTCTTTAAAAATCTTGAAGTTATTGAAAAAGCAAAACTTCCCAATCCTAAGACAAAAATTAAAGAAGATTATATAACATTGTATTCTCCAATAGATAAACATTATTATCTTGCGGGAGATATCAGAATAAATATTATAAATGAGCTTTTTAAAGACGAAAATCTTCGCGGAAGAAATATATTTATAATAGACGGCACCACAAAAGAATTAATAACATCAAATACTAAAGCGCTTCAAATTGACGATGAATTAAAAGGGTTTGATTATAATAAAAAAGAAAAATCAGGATTGTTTGGAGATGTTAAAAATACTCCTAAAGCCTATTCTAAAATTCATAATTCTTCCTGGGTTGTAATTGTTGATACTACAAAAAAAATTACAAAAAATACAATAAATAAAGCCCGCTATAAAATCATACTTTCGCTTTTACTTGCGGCACTTTCAATTATTATAATCGTAAGTTTATATTCATATTACCTTTATATCAACATAAGGCAACTTTTTAAAGCAATTACAGCCATTTCAAAAGGTAATTACGCTAAAAAAATTCATTTAATCAAAAACGCCTTTACGCCACATGAAACCATATTTTTAGCTAAAGAATTTAACTACATGGCAAATAAAATTGATGTTTCATATAGAGACTTAAAAAAGAAAAATAAAGAATTAAAGCAGTTGAATGAATATAGAGAAAATTTAATAAATTCTACAAGTCATGAATTCAGAACCCCTCTAACAAGCATTATAGGCTATACTTCAAGATTGTTAAGACATGATATTGTGCTTGATAACGAAACAAGAATAAAATCTTTAAAAATTATAAAAGAACAAGCGCAAAGATTGTCTAAAATGGTTGAGGATTTACTTGTTATCCCTGAGCTTGATTCAATGAGTATGAAGTTTGATATAGCAGAAGTTGATTTAATTGAATCGGTTCAAAAAGTTATGGAATATTTAAATAAGGACGATATTCCTTTTATTTTAGATGTAAAATCAAATATACCTTATGTGTGGGTTGATGAATACAGACTTGAACAAATTTTGATTAATATCATGGATAACGCTCAAAAATACAGCCTTGATAAAGCGCCTGTTAGGATAAATATTGATATTGAAGATAATATGCCCGTATTAAAAGTGATAAATAAATGTGAAAAAATAACTCCAAAAATGAAAGAAAAGTTATTTGATAAATTCATAAGAGTTGATTCTACCCTTACAAGAACAACAAGAGGTACAGGACTTGGATTGTATATTGTTAAAGGGCTTGCAGGTGCTATGAATATAGATATAGATTTAGAATGCAGTGATGAATTTATAATGACGTTAAAATTCAAAGATTATGTTAAATAAAAAAGTAATGGAGCTTGCGCTTAATAAAGCTCGAAAAATTAAAAAAGATATTCCTGTTTGTGCAATAATTACAAAAAATAATGAAATAATATCAATTAAAACAAACAAAAGAGAAGAAAAAAATCTTATAACGGCACACGCTGAAATATTGGCTCTAAATGATGCAAATAAAAAATTGAATTCTTTAAGGCTTAATGACTGCGATATTTATGTTACTCTCGAACCTTGTCCTATGTGCGCATGGGCGATTATAAATTCTAAAATAAAAAATGTTTATTTTTCTTCTTATGATATTAACTATGGCGCTTTTGGAGGAAGAATTAATTTAGCTCAAATCGCAAATTCGAAAATAAATATTAAGGGAGGAATTTTGGAAGAAGAAGGATGTGCGCTGTTAAAAAATTATTTTAAGGAATTAAGAAATGAAACAACTTCTGGATAATCTTGTTAAAAAATACGAAACCGAAGATTTTATAAAGGATGATCCAATAAAATTTCCGCATAAATTCAACAAAAAAGAAGATATTGAAATAAGCGCTTTTATTTCTTCTTTGTTTGCGTTTGGAAGAAGAGAAATGTTTATTAAAAAACTTGATGAACTTTTTTCGTTTGCTTCTCCTATGGAATTGATTTTTGATTATAAAAAATTTAATTTAGATAATTTTATATACCGCTTTATAAAATCGTGCGATTTAATTGAACTTTTAAGGATTTTAAATAAACTCTATATTACTGATAAATCTTCTTTAGAAGAACTATTTTCATCAAACGACAGATTTTATACTTCGACAAATTATTTTTATTCAAATTGCAATATTCCATCAAGCACGGGTTTTTGTTTTATGTTTGCAAAACCTGAAAATAATTCCGCACTGAAGCGGATTAATATGTTTTTAAGATGGATGGTAAGAAAAAACAGTGTGGTTGATTTCGGTATCTGGGATTCAATTAAACAAAACGAATTATTAATACCCCTTGATACCCATGTGGCGCGCATTTCAAGAAAATTTAATTTATTAAAACGAAAGCAGAACGATTTTAAAAGCGTTATCGAATTAACAAACAAATTAAAAGAATTTGATGAATCAGATCCCGTTAAATACGACTTTGCACTTTTTGGGCTCGGGGTTAATGAAATAAACTAAAACATTCCTTTTTTTGCAAAGAATAGGGCTGCTAAGATAGCGGCGATTAATGAAATTGCGCTTACGATTAAAAATCCGTAATGATTTAGCGCAAAAGGAACAGCCACATTCATTCCCCAGAAACTTGAAAACATGGTGGGGATTGCAAAGATGATTGCAATTGATGTCAGAAATTTCATTACCGTGTTTAAGTTGTTTGAAATGATTGAAGCAAATGCATCCATCATATTTTCCAAAATGTTTCTGTGCATTTCAACCATTTCAAGCGCCTGCTTGTTTTCGATTATAACGTCTTCCAATAAATCAATATCATCTTCGCCGAATTTTAAAAGACTGTTTTGTTTTGAGCTTTGAGTAAGGCGCATAATTTTTTGCAATACCACATAGTTGTCTTTTAGGGCTGTTGTAAAGTATACAAGCGATTTTTGGACTTCAAAAAGCTGGAACAATGCTTTATTTTTCATTGTTTTTCTTAATTCTTCTTCGATTTCTTCCGATTGTTTGTAGATGTAGTTTAAATATCTCAAATAAAATTTTGTTGAACGAAATAAAATATCAAGCAAAAATTTAGTTTTGTCTTTAGTGTCAAACGAGCCTGCGGTATCTTTATTAAAAGAAGAAATTACTTTATTTTTCTTTGAACATACCGTAATAAAGCCTCTTTGGGTAAATATTATACCCAAAGGCAGTGTGTCATAAGTTCCTTCATCTTCCATTAAGGGAAGGTTTGTAATTATTAAAACACAATCATCTTCAATTTCAATACGCGAACGTTCGTCAACGTCAAGAGAATTTCTTAAAAAGCTTTCGTCTAAATTTAAAATAAGAGAAACTTTTTGTATTTCGTCATAAGTAGGATCAATCAGATTGAACCATGAACCGCTTTGCGCTTCATTAATTCCAAGTTCAATAAGTTTGTTATCATTGGCGGTTTTTAAAATTTCAATCATGACAAAATTCCATTTATGGGGCTATATTTATATTAAACTATAGAATTTAAAATATGTAAATATAAAAAAGAAACCTCTTTTAATACAAAGAGGCTAATTTACACACACACAAAACCATTTAAACTTTTTTAGGCAATTTATGCAAACTCGGGACGCGGTTCTTTTTTAAGTTTTTCCATAAGTTCGTTTCTTTTTGCCATTTGAGCGGCTACAACTTTTCTTGCAGCTTCCGCTATTCTTTCTTTTTTAGATTTTACTGATTTCATTTTTGTATATTGAATGTTCATTGAAATTGCTTTTGTACAAACATCACGCAATGCCTGTTGGATTCTAAATGCTTCCATGTGAGCATTTGCATAATCATTCATTGTATCCATTAATTTATTAGGATCAATCATTGAATTTTGTACAATAGCATTATCGACTTTTAAAGTTGAATATTTTTTAACTAATGCTTTATCTAAACCATCTTTTGCACCGACTGCCATGTTTATAAGCTCCCGTTTTTATCTCTCGTATATATATAAAGTATTTTTGCAATCAAAAATTGCCTGTCTGTACCCATGTTTTGTAATATTTCTTAACAATTTTATATAATTTCTATATAATATTTCCCTATAAACTATTGAAAACAGGCGTATTTTGTCTTTTTTAAATCATATTAAGTAAATAATTAATTTAAAATTCACATTTTGGATTTTTGTGAGAAAATAATATTAATAAGTAAAATCGGTTTGGGAGAGTAAATGTCATATATTGTAATAGATAGCAGCAAATGTAAATCCTGTTATTTGTGTATGGAAGTATGTCCTAATAAACTGATTAAAAAAAGCGGCAATGTCGGTAAAACCGGAGAATATACGGTTGAATTCGTTGATAAAGAGAATAAATGCACAGGCTGTGCTATGTGCGCTATGATGTGTCCTGATATAGCAATAACGGGTGTTTATAAAGAATGAGCGAAAAAGAATTACTAAAAGGTAATATTGCAATAGCGGCATCCGCTCTTAATTCAGGATGTGAGTGTTATTTTGGCTATCCTATTACTCCGCAGACGGAAATCGGTGAGTATTTAAGTTATGAAATGCAAAAAAGAAATTTAGCTTATGTCTGCGCAGAATCTGAAATCGCAGCAATTAATATGGCGTTAGGTGCAGCTTCTACAGGTGCAAAAGTCATGACATCAAGTTCATCGTGTGCTGTTTCTTTGATGCAGGAAGCAATATCCTATGCATGTTGCGATGAATTGCCGATAGTAATCGTTAATGTTATGAGAGCAGGCCCCGGGCAAGGCTATATATATCCTTCGCAAGGAGATTACAACCAATCAACAAAAGGCGGTGGTAACGGGGATTATCAAGTAATTGTTTTATCTCCTTCAAGCGTTCAAGAGTGTGTTGATTTAACTTCAAGAGCTTTTTATCTTGCTCAAAAATACAGAAATCCGGTGATTTTGCTTGCGGACGGTATGCTTGGGCAGATGGCGGAACCTGCAATAATTGATTGCAATAAATATGAAGAAATTGATAATTCTTCCTGGCGCTTAGACGGAGCAAAAAACAGACCCGCACGCGAAATACACTCTCTTGAACCGTCGCAGTTAAAATTAAATCAGCATATATTAAATTTAAAGAAAAAATACGATTTAATTGAAAACAGTGAAGTTGATTATGAAGAATATATGACGGATGATGCGGATATTATTATAACTGCTTTTGGTACAATGGGAAGATGTGCTAAAGAAGTTGTAAATCATTACCGCATGCAAGGAGTAAAAATGGGATTATTCAGACCGATTACTCTTTATCCTTTTCCTTTGATAAGATTAAGAGAATTGTCTTACAGGGTAAAAACGTTTATTGATATTGAAATGAATTTAGGACAAATGCTTAAAGATGTCCAGCTTGCAATTTTATCAAATGCAAGTGTGGCATTTGTCGGAAAACCTGTTGGTGATTGGCTTAAAAAAGAAGAAATGATTGAAGCAATCGATAATATCATAAAGGAGCAATATGCAGGTATACGCTAAACCAAAATCCATAAAAGAAAATTCAAGCTTTACTTTTTGCTCAGGCTGCGACCATGGTTTAGCACTTAAACTTGTTGCATCCGTTATTGATGAACTTGATATCCAACAAGATACAATTGCTGTTGCCTCTTCAGGGTGTTCGGTATTTTTATATAATTTTTTGGAAGTTGATTGCATAGAATCTCCCCACGGCAGAGCCTGCGCTGTTGCAACGGGAGTAAAAAGAGCACATAAAGCGCGCAATAATGATAAAATCGTATTTACATACCAGGGAGACGGCGATTTTGCTTCAATAGGACTTGGCGAATCAATACACAGTGCTTTAAGAGGGGAAAATATAACGGCAATTTGTATAAATAATACAAATTACGGTATGACAGGCGGTCAATTGGGGCCAACAACAGCAATGGGCCAAATTACAACAACAAGCCCAACAGGAAGAAACAGAGAATATCACGGTTTTCCGATTAAAACAGCCGAACACATAGCACTTTGCGAAGGAACTGCTTTTAGTGCAAGAGTTGCGCTGTATGATATAAAAAACATTTATAATGCCAAAAATATGATAAAAAAAGCATTTGAATATCAAAAAAAAGGTTTAGGATTTTCATTTGTTGAAATATTATCTTCCTGTCCTACAAACTGGAAGTTATCACCAAGTGATTCACATAAAAAAATTAAAGAAGAATTGACAAAAGTCTATCCTCTTAAAGTATTTAAGGACGTGTTAAATGGTTAAAAATTTTATAATTTCAGGCTCGGGCGGCCAGGGTATATTATCAATAGGAAGCATTTTAGCTAATATTTTTATGTTGAGCGGTAAATTTGTTTCTTATTGTCCTTGTTATGGTGCTGAGATGAGAGGCGGTGCAGTAAATTGCGAAATTAATATGTCAGATTGCGAATTATATAGTTTGCAAAATTCAAAAGTTGATTTTGTAGTTGCACTAAACCAGACTTCTTTTAATAAATTTATTTCAAAAGTTAAGAAAAACGGAACAATAATCGTAAATTCTTCCATGGCAAAAATTGAAAAAACAAGAGATGATATAAAATATATCTTTGCACCCTTGACGCAGGAAGCACTAAAATTGGGCAATATAAAAGTGGCAAATTCAATTGCTCTTGGAATTTTATCAAAAATTCTCGGTAACTTGCCCCTTGATGCCGTTAAAAATGCTTATAAAAAAATATTAAAAGATAAAACAGAACTTATAACAAAAAATCTGGAAGCCTATATGCTTGGCTTAAACTACATTCAAGAAGGGATAATATAGATGAGTAATATCGGAGTTAAGATAGTATCAATAGATTGCGAAGTTGCAAAAAATGTTATAACAAACGATGATTTAACAAAAATACTTGATACATCGGATGAATGGATTACTACAAGAACGGGTATCAAAGAAAGAAGGGTTGTATCAGGAGATGAATCTTCAACAACGCTTGGAATTTCGGCTGCAAAAAAAGTAATTAAAAGAAGCAATTTTAATATTAAAGATATAGATTTAATTATAGCGGCCGCATCAGCACCCGAGGATGTTTATCCTTCTGTTGCCTGTTTGATTCAAGAAGCAACAGGAGCGGATAATGCAGTGTGTTTTGATATAAAAGCGGCATGTTCAGGTTTTATTTATGCTTTAAGCTGTGCGTGTGCTTATATTAAATCAGGCATGTATAAAAATGTTTTAATTGTCGCAACGGATGCTACAACAAAATTTACCGATTGGTCGGATAGATCCGTATGTGTATTATTTGGAGACGGCGCAGGAAGTGCAATATTAACTGCCTCGAATAAAGAAGATGATATTGTTGGAATTAATTTAATTTCAGACGGTGCATCGGGCGATTTTATTACGCTAAAAACTCAAGGAATAAATTGTCCTTTGGTTGATAAAATTGAACATGAAGTAAAACCTTTTATTCAAATGAAAGGTAAAGATGTTTATAAATTCGTTATGACAAAAATTCCGCCGAAACTTGAAGAATTACTTCAAGATACCAATACGGATGTTAAAGATATCGATTATTTTGTTCCGCACCAATCAAATCAAAGAATGATTGATGCGCTGGCGGAAAGATTAACTATTGATAATTCAAAGGTTATTTCAAATATCGAACATTACGGAAATATGTCAGCGGCATCAATTCCCGTTGCAATCAGAGAAGGAATTGATAAAAAAGAAATTAAACTGCCTGCAACACTTATGATTAGCGCTTTTGGAGCAGGTATGACAGGCGCTAACGCCATTATAAAATTGGATGAAAATATATAACAAAAACAGGAGAAAATAGAAGTATGAAAAGACGTGTGGTTGTAACAGGCATGGGGTGCGTGTCGCCTTTTGGTGTCGGTGTTGATGTTTTGTGGAAAAATCTAAAAGAAGGGAAAAGCGGCGTTCGATATTTAACCCTTGATAAAGAAAAACATCTTGTTCATATAGGAGGTCAAGTGCCTGAATTTGATTCTTCAAAATATGTTGATGCTAAAGATGCACGTCGTATGGATAAATTTATTTTATGTTCGGTTGTTGCAGCCAGCCTTGCAATTGAAGATTCAGGGCTTGATTTAGAAAAAGAGGACTTAACAAGAATAGGAGTAATTGCAGGCTCTGCTGCGGGCGGTCTTGAAACAATACAAAAAAATCACGAAGTAATGCAGGTTAGAGGCTATCATAAATGCTCTCCTTTTATGGTTCCGATGATGATAACCAATATGGCCGCAGGAAAAATTTCAATTAAATACGGACTTAAAGGCATGTCAAAATCCGTTGTAACAGCTTGTGCGACAGGCGCGCATTCCGTTGGTGATGCTGCAAGAGCAATTCAGTTCGGGGATGCGGATGTTATGGTTGCAGGCGGAGCGGAAGCAGGAATTTGCGATTTAGGAATAGGTGCGTTTACTTCGGCAAAAACACTTTCAAGAGCAAATGAAGAACCCCAAAAAGCATCACGCCCTTATGATATCAAAAGAGACGGTTTTATAATGTCTGAAGGAGCAGGGATTTTGGTTCTTGAAGAAAGAGAACATGCGCTAAATAGAGGAGCTAAAATATACGCAGAACTTGTAGGCTACGGTCAATCATCCGACGCATACGATATGGTAGCACCCGATCCGACAGGAGCAGGTGCGATTTTAGCAATGGAGCTTGCGCTAAAAGATGCTAATTTGAAACCTTGTGATATCGGATATATTAATGCACACGGCACTTCAACCCATGTCGGTGATATAGCTGAATCAAATGCGATTGCTAAAGTTTTTGGTGATAAAGAACAAAATAAAGACCTTCTTGTTTCTTCAACAAAATCCATGACAGGACACATGTTAGGCGGTGCAGGTTCAATTGAAGCAATAATTGCAATTAAAGCAATGCTTGAAGGTATTGTTCCTCCGACCATTAATCTTGAAGAACTGGATCCTGAAGTTGCAAACTTGGACTACACTCCAAACAAAGCAAGAAAAAAAGAACTAAATGCGGTTCTATCCAATTCATTCGGCTTTGGCGGATGCAATGCGGTTCTTATATTTAAGAAATAGGTATTAAAAATTTGATATATTTAAGTCCGGTGTTATTTATTAATGCCGGCTTATTTTTTTGGCAATTTTTTGTAAGAATTTGTTTTTATTTTTATATGTATTGTGTATTATAAAGGAGTTTATTGTATGTGTGCGCTAAATGTTTTAACTATTGCAAATAAAACAGGTTCAATGATTGCAAAATCTTTACCAAAAGTTGCTGACGCAGGACAAAATTTAAGCAAGGGTTTAGAGAAAACTTCAAGCAATGTGGATTCAATAAACTGTGCTATTAACAAACTTACAACTACGATTGATGAAGCTAAGGATAAATTTATTTCAACTAAAGCGGATAAAAACGTTAAATCTGTTTTAGGGACTGTTTCAGGTGTTGCTTCAAAAGAAGAAGAAATAAGAAAGAATGTTATTGATAAAATGTTTCAAATTACTTCTGATAAATTTAACAGAGTAAAATACAGTTTTATCCCGCGCGAATTTCCTTCGGGTGAAAAAATTACGCTTAAAAAAAGTTTGCTAAATCAGATTATTGATGCTGCAACTGAAAATAAGACTTTAAAAATTGATTATAAAAACTTAAAAGGCGACAAAATTCAAGGTGTTATTTTTAAAGAAACGGTAAGAAACGGCGAAACTTGTTATCCGTGCGCATTTAAAAGAATAAATCCAAACGGTTTAGTGGAAAGTGTCGGGGTGTTTTATTATCCAAAATCAAACGAAATCAGAACTGTTTCAAATACATTAAACGGTGAAAAGATTTTAGGTCAAATAACAGGAAACGAAGCAGGCGGTTTAATTAAAACAAGCGGCCCTGTTCAGGATGTTTTTGTAAGAAGCAAAAAATAAATTCTATAAACCTATTGCAGAAAGCAGGGAAACTATTGCCTGTCTTAATAAACCTAAGCAAAATAATGCAATAATCGGTGAAATATCTATCATGCCGATTGGCGGGATGATTTTCCTAAAAGGAGCAAGGAAAAATTCAGAGAATGTTTTTAAAGACTTAAAAGGCTCGTTATACCATTTAACAGGAAGCCATGTTAATACAATGGTAATAGCAATTATTAAAAAAATTAAATCAAATGTCTTATAAACAGCGTATGAAATTCCCATAAAATACCTTTATAAATCAATCTTTTCAACAATCGAGAATAAAAGTTTTTGCAGTTTTGAAATGTTTTCCTGAAATACCTGCATAACGGCTTCATGTGATACAGGTTCGCAATCTCCGACAAGGCCTGCATCATAATCCGTTATAAGAGAGATATTAAGAGGTCTCATATCAAGCTCTTTTACAAGATGGACTTCAGGATACTGTGTCATATTGATTACTTCCCAGCCCTGACGGGTGAAAAAGGCGCTTTCCGATTTTGTTGAAAACCTCGGGCCTTGAATCACAACAATTGTTCCGTGTGTGTGGATTGAATAACCTAAATCGGATGCGCATTTTATTGCAAGTTCTCTTAATTTAGGGCAATAAGGCTCGGCACCGGAGACATGTTTAATTTGCGCTTCATCAAAAAACGAATCAATTCTTCCTTTTGTCCAATCAACGTATTGGTCGCAAAAAACAATATCACCGGGTTTTACGTCTTTTTGTAAAGACCCTGCAGCACAAGGCGAGATAACAACACTGCAGCCGATTTCTTTCATCGCCCACACGTTAGCTCTATAATTAACTTTATGGGGCGCAATAGAGTGATTCCTTCCATGACGGGGCATAAAAGCGACATCTTTATTTCCTATTTTTCCAATCATTAAGGCATCTGATGTTTTTCCGTAAGGAGTTTTGATTTTTACTTCTTTGATATTGCCAAGAAATTTATAAAATCCCGAACCGCCAAATATGCCTATCTGTGCTAAATTTTTATTTTTCCCCATTTTGTTAACCTTTATTCTTGTTGAATTGATTTATTTGCCCATTCGTCTGCTCTTGCGCCCGTAAAGATTTTGCCGTCCGAGCGTATGCCGTATCCGAAAGGATCCTCGCCTTGTCCGATTCCATCTATATCTATACAAAAAACCTTATAAATTCTATCAAAACCGTTTTCGTCAGGATAGTTTATTTTGCCGTCGGGTTGAGAATATAAGCGTGTTGTGCCCGTGTTATATTTACCGAAAGTTGATTGCGGTGATGTTTGATACCATACAACATCATCAGGAGTTACGATTTCGGCTCCTACGGTTGCAGCTTGGGCTTTACAGTATGAATCCAGTTGTTTTTTTGCTTCCGATGGCTTGGTATATACAGCGGCATCTTCGGTTGAGCTGATTTGAACATACGGATTTGCTCCCGCTACTTCGGAACAGTTTTTAGATTTTATTGTAACAATTTCTGCGATTGTTTCGCAAAAATATGTGTAATATTTAGCATCTGCAATTAATAGTGTGCCGTCTGCTTTTGTCCCGAGGTCTCCATTTTTGTAGTATCTTTCCGATGAAGTAAGCTCCCTTATTATTGTACCGAGAGTATTATTTGCTTTTTTAAATTTCATTACATTTTCATCGGGGGATGATTGAAAGGCAATCGGAAGCAATATTGCCGTTAAAACACCTATAATTACTAATACTATCAAAATTTCAGCCAAAGTAAACGCTTTTTTCATTTACGCTCCAATTAAATTAAACCCATCAATTTTAAATCTTTTGCTATTTCGTTGTCAAATAAGCTTGCGTATGCTAAATCAGTGCTTGCATTTCCTGTGTATTGATGATGTCCTAATTTGTGGATATTGGTTTTTTGTCTAAATTTTGTATCTGTATTGTTAAAGTTGTTGAAATTTTTGAAATTGTTGTTCTTAATGTTTACTAAACTTTGGATACGCATTAGGACCTCTCTTATTTGCTTAATCATAATAGCACAATATTTTTGGCATGGCAATCGACAAAAGACGAAAGTTTATTTTTTAAAAATATTAAAATCAATGAGCGCAAAAGCAATAGAGGCGCATATTGCAAGGTTTAGCGATTCTACATTTTTATTTATCATAAAGGATAATTTTTCATCCGACAGATCTAAAATTTCCTTACTTAATCCGTTTGCTTCAGAACCGAGTGCAAGGATAAATTTTTTATTAAAATCGTAATTTATAAAATTTTTTTTAGAATCAACAACGGTTGAAATCAGTGTATGTGTTTTTTTTAATTCTTTAATAAAATTTATATCTTTAGTTGTATAAATCGGCAATTTAAACATGTTCTGCGTGCTTGATCTTATTACTTTTGTTGAATAAAGGTCAACGCAGTCGTTAAATAAAATTATCCCGTCAAATGAAAAAGCAGCAGCACTTCTTATAATTGTTCCTAAATTACCTGCGTCTTTTATTCCGTCAATAAGGGCAATTCTATCCATGGTTTTGAATATTTTTTTATCAACCAATGGCTCTTTAATAATTCCTATAAGAGGGCTTTTTGAGTTTGTTGTTGAGATTTTTTTTAAGATTGCATCATTCACAAAAACAATGTTTTTGGATTTTATTTTATTTTTTAAAATATTATCTTCTTTTAAAAATACGTATTCAAATTCAAAATTATCATCAATAAGTCCTTGAATTGTTTTTTCGCCGTCAAGGAGGATAACTTTTTCTTTTTTTCTGAATTTTGAATTTTGAAGTTTTGTGCAGTATTTAACTAAATCATTCTGTGTGCTTGTGATATTCAATATTTCCATAAATTTCCTTTTTAAATAAGATATGGATTGTTATTTTGCCAATTTTTAACAAATTCTATTTCATTAGTATTTAATATACCATAATCTATTAAAATTTCTTCAAAAGGAAAGCTGGATAAAGAATATCTTTTATAGTTAATATCTTGATAAACGCAATTTTCTATTCTTACACCAAATTCAACCCCGTTTTTGTCTTTGCCGTATAATCCGGGTTCAATAGAGTGAACTTGATAGGGTTTTATTTCATCTTTTGATATAAAATTAACTAAAGGCGGTGATTGATGAACTGATGTTCCAATCCCGTGCCCCAAACCATGGCCAAAGAAAAATCCTTGTTTTTCGTCTTCTTTTAGGATATTTCTTGCCAATTTATCAAGCTCAAACGCCTTTTGATTTTTTAAATTAAAAGCTTGAATAAAAGCTTTTAAGACTTTTGTGTAGATTTTTTTGTGTATATTTTTCGGATACATTCCAAAATAAAAAGTTCTTGTAATATCTGTTGCAAGCCCTGCTTCATAATAGCCTCCGCAATCAAGAAGAAGAATATTTTCGCCTGTCAGGATTTTATTTTTATCATAGGAACTGTAGTGAATTGAAGCCGAGTTTTCGTCAAGCGCAAGCAAAGTTTTAAAAGAAGGGCATTTTGCACCTGCTTTAATTAATTCTTCTTCGAAAATATTAACTAAATCATATTCGCTAAGTCCCGCTTTTAAACGTTTTTTAAAGTTATAAATCGCAATGTCAAGTTTTTTTGAAGAATCTTTTAAATGTTCAATTTCGCTTTTTGTTTTAATTGAAGCTAAAAGTGCCAAAGAATTCGTTTTTAAGACTTTTGGTTTTTTTACTGAAAGATAGTTTTCAAGAGTTACATTTTTTATATCAAGATATATTTCACTGTCTTTGGACTTAATAAAATCGCTGAAATTATCAAGCGGTTCAAATTTTAGTTTTTCAATTTTAATATCCGTTTTTTTATCTAAAAATAAAATATAATCGGAATTTTTAAAATCAAGATAAAGAACTGATTTAAAATTTGACGAGTATTTATTTTCAAAACTTCTTAAATTTGTCAAATAAGAAATCTCATCTAAATTAAAAACAAGCATTTTATCAATGTTTTGATGAATTTTTTTCAGTTTGTTTACTTTATATTCAAAATTGTTTTGAGAAATTTTATCATCGACTTTAAAAATTTTTTCTTTTTTGTTAAAGTCATCGTTTTTTAGAAATTTCTTATCAAGTTTATAAGTTCTTAAATCAAAATATTTATCAAGTTTTAAATAAAAATCAAGAGAAATATCACTTGGAAGATATAATATTGTCCCTTTTTCGTAATTTTTTTCAAAAGCTTCAATGAAACTTTCTCCTAAGGGCATTTTATATATTTCAATATCACAAAATGCCTGTTTTTGCGCTAAAATATGGTATCTGCTGTCAACAAAAAGTTTAATTTTTCCGTTTTTATTAATGATTGCCTCTCCTGCAGTTCCCGAAAAATTTGTCAATAAATTAAGAGGGGAAGAAGCATAGTGGCAGTTAAAAAACGAATCATTTGATTTTAGAAGAAGAATTTCGTTTTCTTTTAAAATATCGGTATAAAATTTAATTTGATTTTTTTTATCCATCTGATTCCACCGTTAAATTAAAGCTTATAGTGAGATTTAATTATATTTATTTTTTTGCTGTCAAGAATTTCAACTATTGCCGCGTTTACCGCTTCAAGAAGTTCTTTTGATTCAGGCGTTTTTCGAAGCGCTACGGCATAATATTCATTTGAATAGGAACGACCTATGATTTTATAATTGTTTTTTTCTTTATCGTTTAAATTAATTATTCCTTTTAAAATACAATCATCGCCTAAAATTGCATCAACCGCCCCTGTTTTTAAATATTCAAAAGCTTCCCTGTAGTTTTTTGCTCCTACAACATAAGCATTTGGCGCCATAAGACGTATGATTTTTTCTCCTGTCGTGCCTAATACAACGCAAATTCTTCCTTTTTTATTGAAATAATTTAAATGGGAAATTTTAGAGTCTCCCCTGACCATTATTTTTTGGCTTGTTACAAAGTAAGGCGTTGAAAAATCAATAACAAGTTTTCTTTTTTCGTTAACACTCATTGTCGCAACAAGAATATCGATTTCTTTTGAATTTAATTTTGAAATCCTGTCTCGAGCACTAACATCAACATATCTGATAATTCCATAATCGTAAGCGTTAAAAATTTGTTTTGCAATTTCCTGCGCAATTTCAATATCAAGCCCACAGCGTTCGTTTTTTGAATTTTTATAGCCGAATGGATACGCGTCATTTCTAACGCCTACCGTTATATAGCCTTTTTCTTTTATTAAATCCATATCGGATAGGTTTTTTTCTTCTTTAAAACATCCGCAAAATATAAGCGAACAAAAAACAAAAACCCCTATAAATACGATATACTTTTTCATAAAATTATTTTATCATAAAAGAATGAAAAATATAATTTTAAAATTGGTATTCCTTACTCTGGGCGCTTTTTTAGCGGCGTTTTCCTTGGAAGAATTTTTGGTTCCGAACAATATAATCGATGGCGGAATAGTCGGTATTTCAATGATGACAAGTTATGTAACCAAGTTTAATCTTGGTATTATACTTGCGATTTTAAATCTCCCCTTTATTATTCTTGCACTAAACGAGTTTGGTAAAAGGTTTGTAATTGGTGCTTTTTATAGTGTTATTGCACTGTCTTTATTTGTAAATTTAATAAGTACCCACTTGAAACCGGTAACGCATGATTTATTGCTTGCTTCTTTTTTTGGGGGTGCAATATTGGGTCTTGGGGTAGGTATTGTTTTAAAAAACAGTGCGTGTATGGATGGTACCGAGATACTTGCCATAAAAATATCCAAAAAATACCCTTATTCGGTTGGTGAAATAATAATGTTTATAAATGTTTTTATTTTCATCTGTGCAGGGTTTTTGTTCGGATGGGAAAAAGCAATGTATTCGACTTTAACATATATTATTGCATATAAAGTAATTGATATGGTAATTCAAGGTTTATCGGAAGAAAAATCAATAAGAATCATAACCGATAAAGGTTATGAATTGGGTCAGGCCATAATTAATAAGCTAAATAAAACGGTAACATATATTGAAGCGCAAGGCGGATATTCTCGGACAAAAAAAATTATGGTTTACTGTATTATTCCAAGGCTTGAGCTTAACAATTTAAAAGAAGTTATTTATTCTGTTGATAAAGACGCTTTTATTGCAATAGAAAATATCCATGAGGTATATGGAAGAAACAGGCTTAAAAAAACTCACTAAAGCCAGTTGAAGCTTTTAATGTAGCCGTCTTTATTGATATCTCCGAGAACTTTTGCTCTAAAATATTTAGGATTGGCTTCTTGCGATTCGACGGATGGAATTTTATTTAAAATTGCGTTTAATTCTTTGTTTCTGTTTTCTTTTGCTTTTTGAGGGGATAAAAAGTCTATTATTTGTCTTATTGAAGCATTTCCGATGTTGCCCAAAACGTTTGAGATATTTTGCGACAGTCTGCCATAAATTCTTATATCAGCGTAATTTTTTAAAATATCATAATCGCCTTCAAGATATAAACTCAAATTTTTGCCTTTTGATTTAATTTCAAGGTTTTGTACTTGTCCTTCGCCGAGAGTTAATTTTCCCGTTATTGTTTCAAATTCTCCTGTTTTATAAGGAGTTAGAACTTGAATTAAATTATTCAGCGATAAACCCAATAAGCCGTTTTTAATTAAATTGCCTGCTCTTAGGAGATATTCAAGCGAGCCTAATTTAGGCATTTTGCCTTCATAAATAAGAAAATCGACATTTGATTTTATGTTTTTTATGTTATCGGGCGTGTTTAAACCTTTTGCACTCAGTATGATTGAACCGTTAATTTTGCCGAATATTTGATCAGATAAATTTAAAAATTCTTTTGTTAAAATGTTTGAATCGCAATTTTGCATCTGTGCTTTTGCTTCAAGGTTTGTGGATATAAGGTTGTATTTTCCGCTGCCTTTTATGTTACCTTGCGCTATATCAAAAGATGCGTTTTTTAAATCAAAAATATTGTTTTTAAAATCAAATTCGCCTTTTAGATTTTTGGCGTTAATTTTGTTATAATAAACGTCTTTTGCGCTAAAATAACCTTTATTAATCGCAATATCCGAAGGTCTTATCAACAATTCCTGTTTTAATTCTACATCGCTTTTGCTTGTTTGTGTCGAAAGCGAGTTTAGGATGTCTTGAATATACATTTTATTTGAATCTATTGTTAAATTTTCAACAATATATGGTGTTGTGAGTTTATTTTGTGCAATGAATGATAAATTAATGTCGCTTGCTTTATTTTTGGCTAAAATTTTGCCGTTTATCAATTTTTCATCAATGTCAACATCAATGCTGTTTATTTTTGTATCATATAACGGTATGTCTAAATCGTTTAATTTTACGATCCCTGTTATTTTCGGGGTTTTTATATTGTCTTTTAAATTGATTGCACATTCAAAATTTCCCTGTTTTAACAATGATTTTTTAAAAATCATATTCAAGGTTCTGACATTCATCGGTGTCATTGTTAAGACTTTGAAATTATCGTAATAAAAATCGTTATTTTGCTGTTTTATTTTTCCGTCTACTTTTAGGACGGTTAAGGGATTTATTTTATTGTTTTGATTTTTTATGAATTTTATAAGTTTTAAATTTGTAATTGTTGCTATATTTTTATTAACATCAATTTTTCCTGATATTTCTCTATTGTAGTTAATATCTCCTATATTTGCTCCGATGAATGAAATATCCGAGTCTTTAGGAATTTTAGCTGTCATATTTATTGAATAATTATCCGTTTTTCCTCTGAAGTTGCCTTTAATGGGTACTTCGCCTTTTATTTTAAGAGGGTATGTTAAAAAGGGATTAATTATCGTATCTGTTGTTGTTTCGTTTAAAATTGTTGAAAAATCAGCGCTTAAGTATTTTGTTTTATAGATGTCATAAATTTGTGCGTTTAAAAATACAGGCATTAAATCATGGGTAATGTTTATGTTATTTAATTTTAAATTGCCGTGTTTTAGTGTTATTTTGCCGCTTTTAAGGACGGTATTATTTGTTTTGATGTTGGGAAGGAGTTTGTTTAAGTCGCCTAAGGGTATGTTTTCAAATAAAATTTCAAGATTGTTGTTTGGTTTTTTTGATAAAAATTTATCAATATTTCCGTCTATTTTTGCTTTTCCGCCTTCAAAAAGAAGCGAAAAGTCGTTAAATATCATTTTTGTATTTTCAAATTTTATATTTCCGTTAATGAATTTAATTTTAGAATTTTCATTGTTCAAACAGCTTAAATATCCATTGTGTTTTATGTTTGATAAATCTTTGTTTTTAAGGGAGATTTTGCCGTATGACGAGAGATTTAATTTTGAATCAAACGAAAAATTGCTTAATTTTTTAATTATTTCATGGTATTTTTTATCAACCAGAGTTGTTTCTAAAAGGTTATTTAAGATATCTTTTGAAGAAATTTTAGAGCTGTTTATAAATAAATTAAAATCAAACATTTCTCCTTTTGCGATTTTTTCAAGAGGATAATTTATATTTAACTTTGTTTTAATTTTGGAATTATTTATATTTATATCAAAATCGGCTTTTTGAATATCTCCGAAATTAAGATTTCCATTTATTTTATCTATGGCAAGTTTGTTATTTAAAATTATTTTATTATTTTTAAAATTAAGATTTCCTTTAAGCAAAAGATTATTTAAAAGGTTTTTATCTTCGTAATTTTTAATTCTTCCTTTTAAATTTGTTGAAATGTTCATACTGCCGCTTGAAGCTGCGATATCCTTTATTAAAGGAAGATATGGCTTTGAAATAAGACTGTTTTTAAATATTTTAATAGCTTTTGATGTTAAAATATTATCTATTTTAACGTTTAAATCAACATCTCCTTTGGTATCTCCGATACCTGTCAATAAAAAGCTTGCGCCTTCAAGATTGCCTTTTACTTTTTTGAAAATTAAATTGCGGTTATCAAAAATAAGTTCGCATTCGCCTTTATTTAAAAGAGCATCAAGCCCTTCCATTTTTGCACTTGCGTTTCTTGCGCTGAATTGACCGAAAATTTGTGCGTCAAATATTGTTCCTTGGGTTTTAATATCAATGTTTCCAAAGCCCGAAATATCCATAATCGGAACAGGGCCTATATTAAAACCGATTATTTGTTGAACGGGCACAAGGTATAGTTTTGCATAAGCTAAATCGATATTTTTGGTTGAATTAACTGCATATTTTCCGTACAAGGAATCGTCCATATTTGATATACCGTCTATTGTAACGTATTCGTTTTGAGGGGTGTATATTCTTGCGTAAATTCTTACTTTATCCTTCATAAAATACGCGTTAACATCGTTTTGAACAAAAGATTTAGGATAGCCGGGGATATAAATATTGCTTGCTTTTAAGTTTCCTTCAACATTCAAAGGAAAGAGTTTCAGGGTTGTTTTTGAATCTATCGTTGCAAAAAAGTTTGATTTTTTTAAGGTCGGGATGCCTTTTAGATTGTAATAAATAAGGTTATCGGGTATTAAATATATAAAGTGATTTAATTGAGTGTTTTTAATTTCGTTTTGAAGATTTACTTCGGGTTTTTTTGAAAATATTTTTTTAATAACACCAAAAGACGATACATCAAGTTCGTTTGAAGATAAATTAAACTTATCTATAACAAGAGTATCTTTATCGAGATTAAATAACATTTTTGTTACAATATCTTTTTTATAGGGTGTTATTGTTTTTTTGTTGTTTAATTGTATTTTTAAATTTCTTAAATTTGATATTAACCCTTGGGAGTTTTCTTTTGTTGAAATTTCAACATCAACAAGCCCCAATAGCGCAATTATATCTTTTGATATATATTTTTTAGCTAAATCATTTAAAACATATAAATTGAAATCATCCAGTTTTATATTTAATTTTAAATCTTTTGATTTTGAATTTGAGAAAGGATATTTTGATTCTATATTTGATGAAATTTTTGATGTTTGGGTTTTTGATTGGATTGTTGTTTCAATAAATCCTTCTTGAGATAATTTAAATATTTTTTTCTTTTTGGATAAGTTTATTTTTGTATCGTAAAATTTTAATTTTATTTTACTTTGAATTTTATAGTCGCATTGGTAGTTTATTTCAATATTTTTGATATTTGAATCAAGACGAGTAAGGGTTATTTTATTATCTTTTAAAAATTTGAAATCTTTGTTTTTTAATATTTCAAAAAGCTCAAATTTGCCGTTTTTGTCTTTGTACAGGTATAGCTTTGCAAAGTCAGAGGATAAATTTTTTATGTTTGCCTTTTTTAAAATAAAACCAAAAGGCTTTACTTGAAGGTTTAAATTTGAAATTTCAAGAAATTTTGTAGTTTTATTTTCATTATATATATTTACTTTATCTGCCTTAAATTTAATATCGGCATAAAGATTAAAATCAGTATTCGGATTGATTAATTCAAGTTTTAAACCGCAAAATTTATTAAAAGAATTTTCAATAAAAGAATAAGAGATGCTGTTTTTAATTATAAATAATAAAAGAAATACAAAAACAACAGCGCAAAAAAGCAGCAAAAGAACGAATTTTGCTTTATTTATGTAATTTTTATCGTTTTTTGGATTTTTTTCCATGGTTTTATTATAAAACTTTTTATCACAAATTATTGAGTTTTTAAATCAAAATTCATACAATTTAACAGTTGAAAATGTAAAAAAATACATTAATATTGAATTATGCTAAAAAAAATATTTTTAATATTTTTAATATTTTTTTCAACAACCGTTTTTGCTCTTGAATATGTTCCTTATTTGCAAAAAGGTGCACTAATAAAAGTTTATGCAAAAACTCCCGTATCAACGGATTCATTAGAAGAAGGCTCTATTGTTTATTTTATTTCACCTGTTGATTTATGGATATTAGAGCAAAAGGCAATAGAAAAAGGGGATATTTTCTATGGTTATGTTGACATGTTAAAAATGCCAACTAAAGGAGTTAATGCTGCTTTGAGTATTAAAATTAAAAAAATAGTTAAATTAAACGGTGAAATTAAAGATATTGAAGGAACTCTGATTTTCCCTAACGGAAGCAAGGTTTTAGGGGGGACTTTAACAAACCCCGAATCATACAATACGGCAGTTCACCCAAGAAAAGTATACGGCAATATCTGGGGCGGAACTCTTCAATATGTTCCATCGGGCGAATATCAGTTCGGTTCTCATGTGGGAGTTCAATCAAGGGATTCTCTTCTGATACGCCTTGATGAAGATTATCAAATTTAAAAAGTTTGCATATACATTTTATCTTGTGTTAAAATAAAATCAAACTGCGGAGGATGAAATGGTTAAAAATATTTTAATGCTTTTTTTATTTATATTGTTCATAAATGTTTCGCCTATATATGCGCAAGCTAACTACACGGTTACAAATTCAAGCCAAAATCAAGATTCAGCCAGCCTTCAAGGGTATGCCTTATATGTACCTGCAGGTATTACAACAAGAGCTGTTTTATCGCAAGAGATAAATTCAAACAGCGCCGTTGTAGGGCAGAGCGTTAATGCGATTTTGACAAATGATTTTTATTATAACAATCAATTAATAGCAGCCTCAGGCAGCGTTTTAATGGGAAGTGTTGTTTCTAATCAAAAAGCGGGTTTTGGAAACAGAAACGCAAAAACGCAAGTCAGATTTACAACAATCAGAACGCCATACAATAATATCATTCCGATAAGTGCAGTTATTGCAACAACGGATTCAACAGGCATCTTAAAAGGAGGAACAGCTAAAGACAGCGCTAAAGAATATGCAAAAGATACCGTAATCGGTGCAGGCTCAGGAGCTGTTTTAGGAACGGCACTTGGAGCGGTTTCAGGCGGGTCTGTCGGAAGAGGTGCCGTTTATGGTACTGCAATCGGTGCAGGATTGGGTTTGATTAAAAGAACAGCAGATAAAGGAGAGGATGTAATAATTCCTTCAAACAGTGAAGTCGATATTTTATTCACACAGCCGATTACATTAACAGCACAGTAAACTACCCTTTCAGGCAATACAAATTATTTTTTTACCAATAAATAATTTATTAGAAATTAAAAGATTATGTCTCAGATAAGAAACAGATTTGATATAAAACAATCCATTTTAGAAGAAGAAAAAATCGGCAGAAAAATGCCTAATTTCTTTAACGACAATGATGAAATCAAGCCGCTTAAAGGTTTGGCTCTGTCGGTTGTGTTTCATATTGTATTTATAATTTTATTTGCAAGTTTTTCTGCTCTTTATTCCATGCTTTTTCCTCATCTTCCAAAGCCTAAAATGCAGGTAAAAGATGTTGAATTTAAACTTGTTCAAGGGGAAGCTAAAAAGCCTATTAATCCCAATACAAAAATACGCTCGGATAGAGACTCGCGCGCAGGAGGAAAACATGATCCAAAACGCGCAGTATCACAGCCAAGCCCGACGCCTTCTATTAGAAAACCTGCTTCGGCTCCTTTAAAAAAACAAACAAAAACCGCTCAAAAACCAAAAACAAAACCTGTTTCAAAACCGCTTCAAAAGGTAAGTCCGAAAACGGTTGTAAAAAAACAGCCGCAAACTCAACCAAAAACGGTTAAAACGGTCGCAAAAAAACCTTCTCCGATTAAAGCGCCGATTGCAACAAAACCGATTAAAGCGCCTTCATATAAACCAAGCGTTAAACCGAGCGCGCCAAAAATTGCAACAGCGCCAAAGAGCCCTTTTAAAATTGCAACCCCTCCTTCAAAAGCCCCTGTTGGTTCAACATATAGACCTTCTGTATCGGGTTCATCAAAGGGTGGTTCTTCAAAAGGAACTTCATCGGGTAATATTACTCCTAAGTTTTCAGCTTCAAAATCAGGCTCTGCTTCAGGCTCAGGTTCTTCAAGACCTTCAAGCGGTTCTTATGCATATCGCGGTTCATCAGGTTCAAACGGTTATTCATCAAGAGGAAACCCAAGCCCCGGCAATCCTAACGGCGCTCCAGGGATTGACGCTATAAGACAGCCGAACTGGGGACCTTATATGAGAGATTTAGAACAAAAAATTAAAAGAAATTGGTCTCCTCCAAAAGGTGATACCTCAAAAAGAATTGTAATAACATTTACAATAGGAAGAGACGGAAGATTGCTTTCGCATAGAATCACAAAGTCTTCAGGCATTCCTCTTGCGGATCGTGCGGCAATGAGTGCAATTGAATTAACGGCTCCATTTAGACCACTACCGCCTGAATTTAGAGGACAATCGGTGCCGATTGAATTTACATTTGATTATAATGTATTAAACAGTGTACTAAAATAGAATAATTAGAAAAAAGGGGATAAAACATGAACTTATTGTTAACAGCTATAGCACAGGATTGGGCAGTATTAACGCCGATATTCATTTGTTCGATATTGGTTGTATACGTTGCAATCAACAGAATAGTTTACTATCGAAAAAATGAAAGAAACATATCGGAATTTATTCCGAGTTTACAAAAAGCGCTTGTTAAAAATAATATTGGCGCTGCCCAAAGAATTTCGGTTCAGCTGGGCGGCATAATTTCCGAGATGGTAGATGAAGCGCTTAGAATTTATACGGAACAAAAAGCAGGTTTTTCAAGAGCTTACGATATTTCATCATCTTTAGCAACAAGAAAACTTGAAAGACATTTAACAATTCTTGGTACAATCGGCGGTGTTGCTCCGTTTTTAGGCTTGTTCGGTACGGTTGTGAGAATTCTTTATACGTTTCAGGATCTTGCCACTCAAGGAAACCAGTCTGCTGCGGTTGCAACAGGTATAGCTTCAGCTCTTATTGCAACGGCGTTAGGTCTTGGTGTGGCAATTGTTGCGGTTATATTATTTAACTATTTTCAAACGGTTGTTGCACGTTTTGAATCGGATTTTAAATTAATAAAACTGGTATTCTTGAGCTTTATTGATTCCGATGAAGAAGTTAATATAGATAATAACAACTCAATTGCACTTCAATAATTAAGGAAAAATCCATGAATTTTACATCCGACAGCGACGGAAGAAAAAAGACATTTAATGAAATAAATATCACTCCTTTGACTGATATTTTTCTTGTTTTGCTTATTATCATGATGGTTATTGCGCCGAGTTTCCAGCAGGTAAACAGTGAAATTAACATGCCTGAAATAAATTCAGGACTTGCAATTGAGGTCAAAAATGCTACCGTTTCGATTACAAAAGACGGACTGTTTTATGTTAACAATAAGCAAATTCCCTGTAGCGACCTTGAAAATCAACTTTTATCAATCATAGGAACTCTTGAAAAAAAAGAAGTGCTTGTTAGAGCAGACAAAGAAACGAAAAGTTCGGAAATTATGAAAGTTATGCAGGCTGCCCAAAACGCAGGCTTTGAAAAAATGGTTGTTGCGGGTGAACCTCTTTCTAAAAAACAGCAAAATGAATTAAAAGAACAAAACGAAAATCAAAATTAACTTGCGAAAGGCAATAAATGAAAAGACAAACTTTTAATGAAATTAATATTACACCTTTGACGGATATATTTCTTGTTTTGCTTATTATTATGATGGTTATCGCGCCGATTTTGGATCAGCAGGGGTTGTCGCTTGTTGTTCCTGATTATGTTGAGGCGGATAAAATTGATAAAGAAGCAAAAACAATAAACGTTGAAGTAACGCAAGATAACAGATACATTATTGATAACGAAGAAATTGCTCAAGATAATTTGATGAATACCATAAAACAGCAGATAACTCTAAAACCTGACGGATTATTAATTCAAGCATCGGGCGATTCAAACCATGAAAGCGTTGTAAGATTGATGGACAGCGCAAGAAATGCGGGAGTTACAAGTATTTCAATCGTTGAACTTTAAATTTAGATGATATACATAAAAAAGAAAAGTCGAATTAAGAGAATTAAGAATAGAATTTTTAGCGCGTTAAGTGAATTTGACGGATTTAATGCAGGCTTTTTCGGCGTTTTTTTAAGAAATATTTTGTTTTCTTTGGTTTTTCTTTTTCTTTTATTTTATGTTTTGTATTTATTTTTAATGCCTGAATTGATTAATGAAAAAAATGTCGAGAGCGTAATTAATAATTATCTTTCAAAAAATACTAAATTAATTCTGGATGTTGATAATATTACAATTAAACCTAATTATAAGTTTGATGTATGTATTTCTTTGGATAAATTAAATTTAAAATACAATAAAAATAATAATTTTATAAGTGCCAGCAATTTAAGAGCAGAAATTAATTTTATTACTTTATTTTTCGGTTATATTGATTTAAATAATATCAAAGTAAAAAATATAACCCTTAATACAAATTTTACAAAAAACAAGCGCTACAATTCTTTTGACTATATTCCTTTGAATCTTTTGGAAAAGGATAATAATTCCAAATTAAAAATCAGAAATATAAAAATCGCAGCCGATAATTTTATTTTAAATTTGTATGATGAAAATATAAAAAAACAGTTCAGGACAGTTCTTAATAATCTTAAAGTTGAAAAAAAATATAATTTATTAAATAGTCAAAATCCTTTTTTAATATCTGCAAAAGGAAAATCTTACGCTCAGAATAAAAAGCTGTCTGATTTTGATATTAAAATTTCATATAAATCAAAAAATAAGAATTTTAAAAAAATTAAATCTTTTATTGAAAAAATAAACTATAACCCTTTTTTGTATGCCGATAAATTTGATTTTTATTCAAATTGTATTGTTGATTTAAAAATAGATAAAGATATAAAGAAAAATAATTTAAACGGTTATGTGAAGTTGAGTGATTTATCTTTTAATACAAACGGAATAAAAATCCCTAAAAATAATCTTTTGATTAATTTTAAAAACGATAAAATATTCAGCAATTTTAATTTTAATCTTGTGGATAATCAATTTATAAAAGTAAAATCTTATGTTGATATTTCAAAAAATAAATTTATAGAATTAAATCTTGATTCAAGCGAAATTAATCTTGAAGAATTACATGGAATAATTAAAAATTTAACAAAAATTGCAAATTTGAAATTTAATTATGATGATATTGAATTAAAAGGATTTTTAAACGCGAGTTTGTATATTAAAAGTGATTTTAAAAAGATTAATTCAAAAGGAAATTTAAAAATTAAAAACGCAATTTTAAAACACAAAAGATTAAATTTATCTCTAAATTCAATAACTTCAATAATTAATCTTGAAAATAATAAAATAAATATAATAAACACAAGCGCCTGTTTTGATAAATCAAAATTCAATCTGAAAGGTCAAATTGATGAAAATTTAAATTTAAATATTAACATAAATTCAGACGTTATAAATTTTGCGCAATTTTTCAAGTTTATATCAAACTTGCCTTTAATAACAAAAACAGGTCTAAATTTGAATGATTATGTTATAAAATCAGGTTTTTTAAAGATTAATTCAAAAATCAAGGGAAATATCAATAATCCGATAATTGAGTCTAAATCAAGTTTAAAAAATCTGTCTCTTTATATAAAAAGTTTGAATACTTCTGTTTTAATTGATGAAATTAAATTAATTCCTCAAATTACACTGAACCAATTTAAAAATGCTCTTTTAGAAGCAATTAATTTAAAAATTAAATATCAAAATTACGATATTTTATCAAAAAATATTAAATTAAAAATTTTTGAAAAAGATATAGAAATTTTAAAATCAAATGTTTTTATAAATAAAATAAATGCGGATATTGAAGGAATTATCAAGAACTATTCTTCAAAAATGCCTGAAACAAACCTAAAAATATCTTCAATTTTAAATAATAAAAATAATTTAATTGTGATTAAAAATATAAATAATCCGAAAGCCTTGATTGATATTACAATTAAAAACAATAATCTTAACATAAATCAATTTGTTATTTTAAATTCTTATAATAAAATTGCGGATATTACAGGTAAAATCAATAACTTAAACGATAAAAATCCCTATTTTGATAAAATAAAAATATTATTAAACGAAAAAATATCTATTTATCTTCCTTCTTTTGATAATATTTCATTTGTAATATCAGGGAATACGGAACTATACGGTAAATTATCAGCTCTAAAGGCAAATGCTGATTTAAATATTACTTCTTTTAATTATCCGAAAACAAGACTTTATATTAAAGATTTAATTTTAAATATTAAAGATTCAAACTGCTATATAAATATAATTAATGCTAAATTTTTTGATTCATATTTTGATTTAACCTCGCAATTGAGTTATAAAAACAATAAAATAACAGCATCTTATCTTAATTTTAATTCTCAATATATTGATTTTGAAAAATTGTCTGATTTATTGAATAAAAACAATAACAACAAAACGCAAATCGAAATAAACAATCTTAAAGGTAATATTTTAACATTTAAAATGCCTGATTTTGATTTAAATAACCTTAAATTTGAAGGTAATTTTAAAAATCAAATTTTAAATTTAAATAAAATTAACGCGCAAATTTATGACGGCAATATTGAAGGAGTGATTAGTTCAAACCTTCAAAATCAAAAAACCCGTCTGAATTTAATTTTAAAAAGTTTGAATACACGATTAATGCACGGCTTATTAAAAGAATATCAAATAGCTGCAAGCGGCAGATTATCGGCGTTAATTGACGCGCAATTTTACGGTTTTGATGTAAATTCAATTTTAAAATCCATTCAAGGGTATGTGAAGTTTAATATAAATGACGGCGAATTGGCACAGTTTGCAAAACTTGAGCGCTTTTTGCAAGCGGGTAATATTTTATCTCAAAGCATTTTAAAGTTAACCCTTAACTCGACAATTTCAACTCTCACCAAGCAAAATACAGGGTATTTTAAAACAATTGAAGGTACAATTAAATTAAACGACTCCTGGGCAAATATTCAATATTTAAAATCGCAGGGAATTAATATGAGTCTATATATGGAAGGAAGGTTTAACCTTTTAACCTTGTATACTCAATTAACAATTCTTGGCAGAATTCCTTCTTCAATAGTTAGTGTCTTGGGAGACATAGGCAGCTTTAGTACCGAGAAATTGGTTGATAAAATGTCTGATGATACAAAAGAATTTGTTAAATCCCTGACGGTTTCGCCTATTGAAAAAATGCTTACAATGAAAGTTTTATCCTCGGATATTGATAAAATTCCTCCTCTTGTATATAGGGAAAATACAAAAACAAGAGAATTTCTGGTTAAAATCAACGGGAAAGCAACTTCGACAAGCTCGATTCAGATGTTTAAGTGGGTTGTTGGGGAATAATTATTTAATGGTTAATCTCTCTAAATATCTTGCAAACCTTACAACCGGGGTTTCTTCGTCTTTTGAAATTGAATCAACAAGAATGGTTGTCATGCCTGCTCTTATACCAGCCAGGATATCACTTAAGGGTCTGTCTCCAATCATTGCGCAATTTATGGGATTGATTTTAAAATCATGGCAGGCTTCTAAAAGAGTTGCTTTTGAAGGTTTTTTGGCGCTGTAATAAATCGGAATATCAATTTGTGATTCTGCTTTTTTAATGTATTCAAGATTTTTGTTGTTTGTAATGATTGCAAGGTTGAAGTTTGTCCTTAAATCATTTAAAAATTGAAGCGTTTTATAAGAGAATTTTCCGCTTTTTGATTTCATAACCGTTGAATCTAAATCAAAAAACAATGCTTTTATTCCTTTTTCTTTTAATTCAACTATATTAATATCGTAAATGGATTCAATATTATAATCGGGTTTTAAAAACATTTTAATATTCCTTTAAACCTTTTGTTCTTAAAAGTGCGTATTCAAATTCTTTTTGCCAGTCGTTATTTTGGCTTATTAATTCTAAATTTATTTCATCGTTTGTGTTGGCTGTATCTGTCTGCCCTTTTTTATCATGGATAATACTTTTAACAAATGCAAGGACTTGATAGTTAGGTGTAATGATTTCTATTTCGTCGTTTAGCTGAATTTTATTTTTAATTAATACTCTAAATATATTGTTATCAACTTTCTTTTGAATAATCCCCAAAAAGTCGCTTCCCGCTAAACCTTTTGAAATATCATAAGAATAGCTTTCGCAATCGTTGTTATTTAAGAAAAATCCTTCACTATATCCTCTGTTACCGACTTTTTTCAGTTCGTTAAATGCAAAATCAACATCCATTTCATTATCAAGCACTTTTCGATATATTTTAGAAACAGCGCTTACATAATAAAGGCTTTTTGTTCTTCCTTCGATTTTTAATGAATCAATCCCGATTTCATTCAGTTTTTTAACATATTTTATCAAACACAAATCTTTTGTTGACATTATATGTGTTCCAAAATCGTCTTGAATGATATCATAATATTCACCCGGTCTTGTTTCTTCTAAAAGTTTATAACTCCATCTGCAAGCCTGTGCACAGTTACCTTTGTTTGCAAGGCGCTTGCCTTTTGTTAAATAATCCGATAAAAGACATCTTCCCGAGTAGGCCATACATTGAGCGCCATGGACAAACATTTCAAGTTCAATATCGGGAACTTCTTTTCTTATTTTTTCAATTTTATCAATAGATAATTCTCTTGCAAGAATAACACGGCTTGCGCCCATATCACGCCAGAATTTTACGGCTTGCGAATTTAGAATATTTGCCTGGGTTGAAATGTGGATATCAATATCTTTTAAATATTTTTTTGCAACTCTTAAAATACCGACATCGCTTATTATAAGCGCATGGGGTTTTGCCTCTTTTATTATTTCAACTTTTTCGATTAATTTTTTAATATCATCATCATAAGCAAAAATATTAATTGTAAAATAAACTTTTTTATTTAGTGAATTTGCAACCTTTACCGCTTCAAAAAGATTGTTTTCATCAATCAATTCCCCTTTTCTTAGTGCTCTTAGAGAAAAATCGCTAAATCCTAAATATACAGCATCCGCTCCATAGGCAAACGCATATTTCATTTTTTCAATACTGCCTGCAGGCATTAATAATTCGCTCATATAAAAATGTTAGCATAAAACAT
Source organism: Candidatus Gastranaerophilales bacterium (assembly GCA_944324945.1). GTDB lineage: Bacteria > Cyanobacteriota > Vampirovibrionia > Gastranaerophilales > Gastranaerophilaceae > RUG14156. The sequence continues at coordinate 16,290 of CALUYE010000006.1, read as the reverse complement.
TTTTTGTTGTTATTAAAAATTTTATGTTTATAATATATATTAAAATTAGTATTTTATCGAGGTAGAAATGAAAAAAATTTTAATTGTATTATCAATGTTTCTTTTAATCGGGTGCGGATACTGTAAAACTGTTTCAAACCCCGATATTTTAACTTTATTTTCTTCAAAATCAGATTCTTGTAACAAAGTCTGGATTGGAACTTTTCAGCTTGTTTTTAACGATATGAAAAATAATATCGTTAAAAAAGACATAGTTTTTGAAAAAGAAAGACAAACTAAAGAACTAAAAGGATTAAACAGCGAAGAATTTAATTCTTCAATGTTAAACGATTCATCATATTATAAAAGCTACGGCGAAACATCTTTTGAAGCAAGAGATAAAATAAAAGCAGATCTTAAAGAAAAATTCGACACAACTTCAGACATTATTGATACTCTTGATTGGTCAAAAGGATACGGCAAGTATTATGCTTATGCAATGTTGAAAAAAGAATTTGAATTTTTAACCCCGTTTGATAAATTGGATGAAAAATCATTTAACAATTCAAAAGAAAAATATAAATTCTTTGGAATTAAAAACGATTCAAAAAAAGAACTTGATGACAATGTTGCAGTATTATTTTACAACAACAAAGACGATTATGCCGTCAGATTATACACAACAAACGGTGATATAGTTTATTTATATGCAACTGATTCAAATAAAGATTTTAAATCATTGTTCAACGAAATGCAAAAGAAAAGCAAAAAATATAAAGACGAAAGATTTTTCTTAAGCGAAGACACTCTATCAATCCCTGATTTAAAATTTAAAAAAGAAAGAAAATACACTGAATTATGTAACAAAATAATCAAAGATACACCTGAAATGTATTTCTCGGATGCAATAGAAACAATCGAGTTTTCTCTTGATAACAAAGGCGGAAAAGTAAAATCGGAAGCTGCAATCATGGCAAAATGTATGGCACTGCCCATGATAGGTAAAAATAAACCGAGACACTTTGACTTTGATAAAACATTTGTCCTATTCTTAATCGACAAAGCCAAAGAGGATCCTTATATGGCACTAAGAGTTAAAGATTTAAAAGGATTACAATAATTCAAAAGCCTCCGATGTATCGGAGGCTTTTTTAATAATTATTTCTTCCAGGGCGGTGTAATATCACTGCTTGAAAAACCTGTTTTATTGTCTGCTTGATTGTTCTGTTTCGGAGTTTTTTCGCCGTAATCGGCAAAATGTCTGTAATCATCCATTTCGTTAATTGCAATCATATCGGCAACTTTGGATGCATTTTTTTGTTCTTTTGTTATATAAATATTAAAGCCCATGGATACAATAATTGGTATAATTGGCTTTAAGATATTTATGACGCCTATATTTTTAAATGATATTTTAGATGATTTAGTAACGTTGTCTATAATTTTTGATGCGCCTAATGCTGATGCGCCCATTGCGGCAAATGATGATATTGTTGCTACGATGTCGCCGAGTGCTTCGGTACTTTCTGAATATTTCTGCGATTTTTCATCTACTTTATTAAACATTTTAAATACATTTCTTTGAAGCTGTTTTGCTCTTTTTTCCTGCTCGGGTGTAATCTCGATTTTTTCCAAAGCTTTTTGTTTTTGTTTAATTTCAACTATATTTTCTTTTACATATTTTTTGTATTCTTTTTGATTTTCGATTATTTCTTTAAAAGTTTCAAAAAATCCTTTCTTTTCTTTTTTTATAACGTCTGTTTTTTCGTTTTGAGTTTTGGCTTCATCAACATATATCAAACTTTCAGGGTTATTAAGTAATTCTTGTTTTACTTTAAATCTGGCTACTCTGGAGGCTTCTTTTTGAAGTTTTGTGCTATAAATTGCAAAGCCCAGCGTTGTTGCAAGCCCGATTGCACAAGAAACAATTTTTGTATACTTTGAACTTAATTTTAATTTTGACATTATTTTACTGCTTAAAAATCCGTTTAAAAGTCCGCCTCCAAGCGCAACGGTTTGGATTCCTCCTGTTACAAGTTCAACATTTTCAGCGTATTCCTGAGAAGCTATATCGACTTTTTTAACAATATTTTCGATTAGCTGCTTATCTTTTTTTGCTTCGTTTATTTCTTCTTGAGTTAGTTGAATTGTGTTGAATTTTGATTCGTCGTTTTCAAGTTTTTTTGCAAATTCTTTTCTTTCTTCTTCAAGTTCATTATTTTTAATAAATATTTCTTTAAGTGTATTTATCGGGGCAAATCCTTGTTTATTTGTGTTTACAAGACTTTTTTGGTCTTTTTCTTCAATTTCAATTGTTTTTGCTATTTTATCCCTTTCTTCTTGTTGTTCTTTGGTTAAGACAGCAAATTGTTTTGCGGAAGCTAAATCGCTTGTCATTGCTTCGTATCTTCCGTTTCTGGATGCTTGCAGTTCTTTTTTGCAGCTCCAGGTTGCAAATTTGGCAATAATCGGAACTGTTGCAAGTCCTATGATTGAAATTCCTGCACCAATTAATCCTGCCTTGCCTTTGCTTGTTTGTGCAATATTTAGAATTTTTTCAAACCCATTTTCTAACATACCTCGCAGTTTATCATTTTTTCCTGCAAGATATAATCCTAAAAACAGTAAGGGAATTAAAAGCGTTGATGCGACTTGTGTTACAATACCCGAAATTTGTTGTATTGCCATTTCGGTATCTTCTGCTCTTGTTTGAGAATATTCATCCATTACATCAACGGCATTTAACACTGCTTTTGCTCTTGCAATGTCTTCTTGCCTTTGTTTTTCATCTATGCCGTTTCTTTTTATATATGCAATTCTTTTTGCTTCTTGTGTATTTTTTTCTTTTTCCCAATTTTCATACTCGCCTTTATGGCTTCGATATTCCAAATAATTGTTTACTGTTTCCATTAACATTCCTTTATGACAGATATATATAAAATAAAAACATTTTTTATTGAAAAATTGCCTTTAAAATATCTATGGCGCAAATTTTGATTTTGGGTTATTATTGTGTTTGGAGAAAATATAATGGAAAATAAAATTTTAGAAATTAAAAATCAAGCACTGGATGAAATTAATAAGGCAAGCGATTTAAAATCTCTTGATGAAGTGAAAAATAAGTTTCTTTCAAGAAATTCGCAATTTAACAACCTGAAAAAAGGTTTAAAAGATATAGAACCATCTAAAAGACCAAAAATCGGAGCTTTGTTGAATCAAATTTCATCAGAGCTTTCAAAACTGATCGAAGAAAAAAACGATATTTTTTATAAAAAAGAATTAAGCGAAAAGCTTTTAAAAGAAAAAATCGATATAACACTTGATGGGAATTATATTCCTCAAGGGCACGTTCATCCTTTGACAAAAACAATTAATGAAATTGTTGATATATTTAATTATTTAGGTTTTTCTTTAATAAAACCCGAATTATCTCCCGAGGTTGAACTTGAAAAATATAATTTTGATCTTTTAAATGTCCCAAAAGAGCACCCGGCAAGAGATGTTCAGGATACATTTTATTGTGAAAACATGGATAGCGTTGTCTTAAGAAGCCAAACTTCAAACGCTCAGGCACGCCAGATGGTCAATTCAAAGCCGCCGATAAAAATTATTTCTCCCGGCAGAGTCTATAGAAATGAATCGGTTAGTGCAAGAAAAAATAACTTATTTCATCAAATTGAAGGGCTTTATGTCGATAAAAACGTTAATATGGCACAATTAAAAGGTGTTTTAAACGAATTTATAAGATTGTATTTCGGCTCATCGCGCCCGACAAGATATAGAAGCAGTTTCTTTCCTTTTACAGAACCTTCGGTTGAAATTGACGTTCAATGTATAATGTGCCATGGAAAAGGCTGCAGTGTATGTTCAGGCTCGGGCTGGCTTGAAATATTGGGAGCGGGAATAGTTGATCCTAATGTCTTAGAGGCAGTCGGGATAGATTCAAATACATACTCCGGTTTTGCTTTTGGCATGGGTGTAGAAAGACTTACAATGCTAAAATATGCAATTGATGATATTCGATTGTTCTTTAGCGATGATGTAAGATTTTTAAGACAAAGTGTATAGATTTTATGACGGATAATCAAGAACTTCTTGAAGATTTTAAGATTTATCTGAAAGGTGAAAAAAATTACTCACCCCATACAATCCGTGCATACTGCAGTGATGTTTATACGTTTTTATTGTGGCTTAATGCTTTAAGTCCGCTTGAATTAACGGGCGATAAATTCAGCGAATATTTGCAGTTTATTCAGCAAATTAACTACACAAAAACCTCAGTTGCAAGAAAAATTGCTTCAATAAGGGCGTTTTATAAATATCTTTTTCAGGAAGAAATGATTGAGGCTAATCCTGTCGATAATGTTTCAATTCCAAAACAAAATAAAATGCTTCCTAATTATCTTTTTGAAGATGAAATTGAAAATATCTTAAGGGGAATTAAAATAGAAACCCCTGCAGGATACAGAAACAGAATTATACTTGAACTTTTATGGGTAAGCGGAATGAGAATTTCCGAGTTATCGGGATTAAATTACGAAAATTTAAATCTTGAACAAAATGAAATAAGAGTTTTCGGTAAAGGTTCAAAAGAACGCATTGTTTTAATCCCCGATAAAACAAAGCAAGGGCTTATTAATTATATAGAAAATGTTTCCGATTTAATTTGCAAAAAAGACAAAACCCCGTCAAGCCCCTTGTTTATTAACTATAACGGATACAGATTGCAAAATCAAAGTATCAGAAAAGCTCTTAAAAAAACTCTTGATTCGATTCATTTTACAAAATATGTTACACCACACGTTTTCAGGCATAGTTTTGCAACACATCTTCTTGAAAACGGTGCGGATTTAAGAGTGGTTCAAGAGTTATTGGGTCATTCAAGCATCAAAAATACCCAGATTTATACCCATGTATCGCTTGAACATTTAAAACAGGTATATGATCACACCCATCCGCATGCTAAGTAGTTATTTATTAATTTTAAAATAAACTTCTCTTAAGGTGTTTTTGCTGATATGAGTGTATAATTGCGTTGTAACAATACTTGAGTGCCCTAAAAGCTCCTGTACGGCCCTTAAATCAGCACCGTTTTCAAGAAGGTGTGTTGCAAAACTGTGCCTTATTGTATGGGGAGAAATTTTTTTATCAATAAGTTCCCCTTGGTGCCTGATTATTTTATAAACGTATTGTCTTGAAATTTTTTTGCCTTTTTCGTTTAAGAAAAAATAATCAAAAGAATTGTATTTCAGGCTTATAATTTCTCTTTGCTTTAAATAAGCAAAAAGGACATTGGAACATTTTTTATTAATCGGGATAATGCGTTCTTTTGAACCTTTGCCAAAGACTCTTATAATTTTTTTAGACAAATCAACATTTTTATATTTTAATTCAACAAGCTCACTTACTCTTATTCCTGATGAATACAACAATTCCACTATTGCTTTTTGCATGGGGGATAAGTCTTTTGTTATGATTTTATTTATTTCATTTATTGTCAGTACCTTTGGAAGTCTTTTGGGCAGTTTGGGTGATGTTATTAATACGGTCGGGTTAGTTTTTATTATTCTTTTATAATTTAAAAATTTAAAAAACCCTTTTATTGAAGCAATTTTTCTTGTGATTGATGAAGGAGAGATGTTGTTTTTGTATAGATATTTTGTATAAGAAGAAAAATCTTTTCTTTTTATTTCATCTAAATTTTCTTTATCATCCAAAAAGCTAAAAAATGCCACAAGGTCGTTTTGATAGGCTAAAACGGTATTGTTTGACAAACCTTTTTCCAATTTGAGGTATGTCAGATAAGAAGAAATTGCCTGTGCGGAATTACTGATTGAATTATTTTGAAGCGCGTTTTGCAATTGTTAATAAACCTTAATAATACTAATCAAAATTATTCTACTACATTTTCAATTTATTGCAAAGGCAGGTTTATAATAAAACTTGCTCCAATGTCGGGATTATTTTTTGCGATAATTTTTCCTTTGTGTGCCGTAACTATTTTATTTACAATATATAAACCAAGTCCGAATGCTATATTTGAATATTTTTTTGAGACAGTGTAGTATTTTTTAAAAATATTATTTATATCTTCTTCGTTTATCCCTTTTCCTTCATCTTTAATTGTGATTTTAATTTCTTCTTCTTCTTTTGATAAATTAATATAAATGTTTTTTGAATTTTTGGAATAATAAAGCGCGTTTGATAATAAATTATTTATTACTCTTTTAAAAGACAGTGTGTCAATGTCATAAAAAATTTCATCAAAATTATAATCAAAATAAACATTTTTGCTTTTTGATACAATAATACTTTGATTTTGGGCTATTATTGACTTAATAAAATTAACAAGGTTTGTATTTTCAAGATTCAGCTTCATATTTTCGCTGTCAAGTTTTTGAGCATCAAGTATATTTACAACCAGATTTTTTAAATCAAGATTGGAGATTTTAAGGTTTTGTATTACGTTTTTTTGTAAATCGCTTAAAGTGCCAAAATTGCCGTTTAATAATAAATCGTACGTGTTATCCTGCGCAATAATCGGAACTTTTAAATCATGGGTTAGGCAGGAAATAAAGTCCTGTTTGATATTTTGGCTTTCTTTTTCTTTCAGGATATATTCCTGTATCATTTTGTCTCTATCGATAATGCTTTCTAAAAGCGCATTTGTGTTTTTGGAAAGTTTGGAAGTTAAATCATCCTCTCCTTTGGGTGTTTTAGAGTTAAAATTCCCGTAGCGCGCCGATGTGATTAAATTCAAATGATTACAAAGGTATTTATGGAGCTTGTTATATTTAATACACATTTTTGCGTATTTAATAATTAAAATAAGCGAAACTAAAACTACGACGCCTAAAAATATAAAATTAAAAATAATAATATGTTCTATATTAATAATCATTTGTGATTACTATAACATATTGTTTAGAATTTTGCGAATATTGATTTTTATGTAATAATGATAGCAACAGCTTTTTTGGAAGTTTATAGATGAAATTAGATAAAATAACAACAAATTCCGCATTTGATTACGGATACCTTTTAAAAAGAATGTGGCCTTATATAAAGCCCGTGTTTTTTAGAATAATAATCGCTTTTATTCTTGCAATACCTTTGGGGCTTTTGGATGGCGTTACGGCGTTTGCGCTAAAACCTTATATTGATGTTGTTGTAAACGGGGATACTCTATCATACGGAAATATCAACCTAACGCGAGACATTCTTGCTTTTTGGATTCCTCCGGGCATTGTGATTTTTGCGGGTATTCAAGGGGTTTTAAGATATTTAAATACTTATTTATCCGATTGGATCAGTTTAAATATCGCAAACGGCGTTAAAGTTGATTTATTTAAAAAATTAATCTATCTTGATTCAAAATTTTACGATGAAAATTCTTCAGGACTTGTAATTTCAAGATTTTTAAATGATCCTGATTTAGCTTCAAAACAACTGATAAACAGCATTAAAACACTTATTACGTCATTTACGAGTGCTCTAGGGTTAATTTTTGTTCTTTTGTATAATTCCTGGGAACTTGCTTTGGTTGGTGTTGTTGTTTTGGTTTGCGCATTTTTGCCTATGGCGCTTTTAAGAAAGAAAATTAAACAGGTTTCAAATAAAACAACCGTTGTAGGCGGTAATATTACAACATCTTTTAATGAAACATACAAGGGAAATAAAGTAATTGCAGGTTATAACAGGCAGGAAGCAACTTATTTAAAAGTTAAAAAATTAATCAAAGAAACTTTTGACCTTCAAATATCATTAACAAAAAGAACAGGTTGGCTTTCTCCGATTATGTATATTATTGCAAGTGTCGGCATTGCTTTTGTAATGCTTGCGGGTAATCAATTGATTATAGCAGGCAGACTAACAACAGGAAGCTTTGCAAGTTTTATTACTTCATTATTGCTTTTATACAAACCGATTAAAACCCTTGGACAGGATTTAACAAATATGCAAAGCATTTTTGTTGCAATAAGCCGCGTTTTTGATTTATTTGATTTTAATTCAAGAATAAAAGATGACGGCAAGCTTGATGCTCCTTCAAAAATCGAAAAAATTGAATTTAAAAATGTTTGTTTTTCTTATGACGATGAACATGAAATTCTTCATAATATAAGCTTTGATGTTTCAAATAATCAGACAATTGCGCTTGTCGGTAACTCGGGCGGCGGAAAATCCAGCATAGTAAATCTTCTTCCGAGGTTTTATGATATTAACTCGGGTGAAATTTTATTTAACAATATAAATATTAAAGATTTTAAATTAAATTCTTTAAGAAATTCGATTTCGGAAGTTTTTCAGGATAACTTTTTATTCTCCGGTACAATTAAGGAAAATATATTAATAGGCAAACCAAACGCAACTATTGATGAGATAAATGATGTAATTGTTGCATCTCATCTTGATGAATTTGTTGAATCCTTGCCTGATAAATTAGATACAAATATAGGTGAAAACGGTACTTCTCTATCTGGGGGTCAAAGACAAAGACTTGCCATTGCAAGAGCAATGATTAAAAATGCACCTGTTGTAATATTGGATGAAGCAACAAGCGCCCTTGACAATAAAAGCGAGAAAATTGTTCAAAGAGCGCTTGATAATTTAATGAAAAATAAAACCGTATTTGTAATTGCACACAGGCTTTCTACAATCTTTAACGCAGATAAAATTCTTGTTATCGAAAACGGCAGCATTGTAGAACAAGGAACCCATGAAACATTAATCAATATCGAAAACGGAAAATATAGAAGCCTTTATAATATGCAATTCAAAGTACAAGAAGCTGTCCATTAGACGGCATTTTTCTTATCGACAAAGTAATCTTTTACTTTTCTTGCAGTGTATGCTGATAGTGCAAATCCTACAGCTGTTGCAAGATATGTCATATACGCAAATTTGTTATGTTGACTTACTTTTTTAGCAAGGTCAGGCGATAAGAATTCTTTTGCCCAGCTGTTTCCTCTTATTGATGCCATACCTTCTTCTGCGAGCATAGGTAATGTTGCTATAAATGCAAGTTTCCCTGAGTTTTCTCTTACGAAGTTTTTAACTTTTTGTCCTTTTGTAAGTTCCATATTACCTTCTTCTTTTGGAACGGCTTTTTTTGTTAAAGCGCAATATAATGCTATATATCCTGCAATTGGCAGTGAATGTTTTTTCATTTTTTGAATTGTTCGCCAGAAAGTACTATTATTTGCATTAAATGCATGTCCTATTTCATGAAATATTGCAGCAGGCAATTTTTCCATATTGCATACAACTTCATTTGCAAACATTTTTCCTCCAAAAACATTTTCTATACCTTTGATGCCTGCAAAAAATGCGCTCTTACCGTTTGCTACTGATTCATCAAACCCATTTAAAATTTCGTTTACTTTTCTATAATCATTAAGTTTAACGCCTTTTTGGCTTAAATTCTTTTCATCTAAAATTTCAAGGGCAGCTTGTTTCATTTTCTTTTTATCAATATCGGCTAAGTCTTTATTTATTTTTATCATTTTAGATATAGCGAAATTACTAAAAGGCTGTATCGCGTATCCTGTCGCGGAAGAGGTAACGATTGCAGCTATTGTTCCAAGGGCTGAGTCTTTTTGTTTTTTTGATATTTGATAATTAGTGCTGTCTGTATTGCTGTATGAAATTGTTTTCATGGTTTCTCCTGTTGTATTTAATTTATGTAAAGCGCAAAAATATTTAAAATTGCTATAGTGTAAAGAAATTTTAAATTATCAACCAGCAAATAAAATTATTTACAAACGTTATATCTTTAACACTAAAGAGAGGTATTTTATGATTAAAAGCATTCAAGTAGGCGCGTATGAAAGGCCAAGACAAAGAAATAAACAATCCGCAATACATGCCGAATTAGGCAAAGATGGCGAAATGCGTGCGTATAGCAATGAAGAGTTCAGACAATTAAGAGTACAAAGAAGAGATGATATGATTGATAAAAAATTTCAAAAATGGCAAGAAATGTACGGCGAAATCGATAATTTTGATTCGTTTTCAAAACAAGAAGCCGATTTAAAAAAGACGCTATGCGCTAATGAAATACTAATTAAAGAACAAGGGGAGCGTATCAATAAACTGGAAGCAAAATTAATGGGTATTGAGCGCAAAACAAACGGGAAAATTGCTGCGCTAAGACACGAAATTGATGAAAAATTTAAAGAATTGACAAATGCACTTACAAGAACATTTGCTTCAATATCAGGAAGAAAAGTAAATATTTTTGTAAAACCTAATAAATAATTAGTGCAGTAATAATGCTCAATGCGCAATGGTAAAGCATATAACGACAAAGGAAGAATAAAATAAATATGCAATAAATGCAATCACTGTTCTTGATTTATATAATAAGGATTTAATTCAAAACATAAAATAACACAAATCGACACACCTATAAATAAAAAAGACTCAAAACCTCATAGTTCCAAGTCTTTTTTATGGTGGGCGTTGAGAGGCTCGAACTCCCGACATCTTCCTTGTAAGGGAAGCGCTCTACCAACTGAGCTAAACGCCCTTGCGTATTATTATGATACAATATCAAAATCTGATGTCAACAGAAAAAATAAATACTTATTTACAAAATCTTGCATTGTTGTATAATTTAAAAATCAAGGGGCGTTAGCGCAGCTGGTAGCGCACGACGCTGGCAGCGTCGGGGTCAGGGGTTCGAATCCCCTACGCTCCATATTTTTTGCAATTTGAGACTTGTTCCTTCGGAGCAGGTGAATACAAGTGAATGTATATGCGCAAGAGTGTTATGGAGATTATAGGTTTTCAGGACAGTTTAGATGCGTTTATATTGGCTATGATGCCGAGTTGTTGCTAGTTTGAGGCATATTTATAGAGTAGAGATTTGCCGGACTTTTCTTGCACTTTTGTCCTGATTTTTGCACTATTTTGCACTAATATTTGTGGTTTTTAGTGTTTTTCATGCCTTAAAGTGCCAATATATTTGAACATTTACCCCGTGCAAAATAGTGCAATAAAGTGCAAAAATTATTTATCTTTTAGTTTGATATGTGTCAAAATGTCTCTGAGATTGAGATTCAGGACTTGATTTATTCCGAAAGGTGAGTGATGAATGTGTGTGAGGTAATTCATTATGACAAACTTCACACCCAAAAAATGTAAACAAATTGCACTTGCAAGACTTGATATCGTTCATAAATGGCTTGAATTCAGGAATAAATCTCAAAATAAACTTCAAGCCGATTATGATTTTGTGAAATTGCATAATACTTCAAATTCTCACCTTTTTGAAATTTTAGGGGAAATATCCCGTGGTAGTTTGCATCGCTGGCTTGCTATGCTAAATGGAACGGAAGACTATACAAAACTTCTGCCACAATATAAGTATAGCAGTGTAAATGATTATCGGACAGTATTGAATGATGGAGAAATTAAAATATTTATGGGGTTGCTTTTGCACCCGAATAGAATTTCAATCGGAAAAGCAGTTGCACTCACTAAATACAAATTGCATGAGCAAGGGCAAAGTTTTATACCTGCAGATATTACATTTAGACGTTATGCAAAATGGTTTAAGGATAATAATTATGACAAATGGATTCTCGCTCGTGACGGAGAAAAAGCACTTTCTGATAAAGTTGAACCATATATAAAACGTGACGCTTCTCTTTTAGAAGTCGGGGATATTTTAGTAGCCGACGGACATAAATTAGCGTTTCAGGTGATAAATCCATTCACAGGCAAACCCACAAGAGTAACTCTTGTCGGATTTTTGGATTGGAAATCAACAGCTTTAGTTGGTTATGAAATTATGCTTGAAGAAAATACGCAATGCATAGCATCGGCTCTTAGGAATGCAATTATCAATCTTGATATGATACCGAAAGTTGTTTATCAGGATAACGGCAGAGCATTTAGAGCAAAATATTTTACTGACGATAAAGGATTCACAGAACTTGGATTTCAAGGATTGTATTCAAAACTCGGAATAGAAACCGTTTTTGCAAGACCATATAACGCCCGAGCAAAAGTAATTGAAAGATTTTTTAAAGAATTTCAGGAAGGTTTTGAAAAATTGTTGCCGAGCTACATCGGAAGCAGTATTCAAAACAAACCTGCGTATATGATGAGGAATGAAAAATTCCACAAAAGTCTTCATAACGAATATGTCCCCACAATAGAAGAAACAATCAAAATGATAGATATGTGGCTGCGTTTTAAGAATTCTCAACCTTGCCCTAATGCTCTGGATAAAACAGTGGCTGAAGTTTTAGAAGAACGAAAAAGACAAAATATTGATATAAATGCACTTGACGATTTGATGCTTGCAACAGAAGTAAAAACAATTCAAAGAAACGGCATAAGGTTCTTAAATTGCGACTATTTTGACGAAAGGTTATATGGATTTAAGAGCAAAGTTCTTATTAAATACAATCTTTTTGACCTGACAAGTATTAAGGTTTACACCCCGAAAGGCGAATATTTATGCACCGCAGAACGTGTAACAGAAACACATCCGATGGCAAAACTCTTGGGTGATGTTAAAGATTTTGAGGATTACAAGCAAAAAATTGTCAAACAACGACAACTCAAAAAGAAAACAGTTGAGTCTGTTAAAAAATATCTGGAAACAGAAGATATTAAAATATTAGAAACAAAAACTGGAGAACCAACAGTTCAAGCTGTGTTTAAAAGCTGTTCAAATGGTGTTTACAAGAGTTTTAAAAATAATGCTGATAAATATGAGTATTTAATAATCCATAATCCACAAGATGAATGGATAGAAAAATTTAAGCAAACAAAGGAGTATCAATTGTTATATGAAGAAAATATTTGTTAAAACGCAAAACATAAAAAACTTTATCGGACTTGTTGAAAATCTGATAAACAAACCCCAAAATATCCCGAAGATGGGATTAGTGTATGGTGAACCGGGACTCGGAAAATCCCAAACAGCTTTATGGCTTGCGTGCAAATATGATGGAATTTATCTTCGGGCATCAAACCTTATGACAGGCAGATGGCTGCTTGAAGAAATTGTTAAAGAGCTTGATGAAATACCAAGATTTTTGACATCGGATAATTTTAATATCGTTGTAAAAAAGCTGAAAAATAACCCGCAAGTGATTTTTATTGATGAAATTGATTATTTAATGAATAACTACAAAACCATTGAAACCCTGCGTGATATCCACGATGAAACCGGATGCCCGATAATTTTTATCGGAATGGGTTTGGTGCACAGAAAACTTGAACGATACAAACACCTTTATGACAGATTTTCAGAAATTCTGAAGTTTGAAACATTTGGAATGAATGATTTATCGCAAATAATCGGGCAACTTTCAGAAGTTCCATTTACTCCCGATGCGATTGAATATATACATTTAAAATACAATAGATTCCGGCAAATTGTTCAATTAATAAATCAAATGGAAACATTCTCAAAAGATAATAATTTAGCGGAAATTACAAAAGAAATTATGGAGCAGATTTTATGAACATAGAAAAATTGGCGCGACATTTAAAAGAATTTACACTTGATGAAATTGAAATGATTGCGGAATGCGATTGTAAAACAGAACTTGAACTGCTTTTGAACGAGGATAAATTGGTATTTGGACAAGGATTATATAAATATCAGGAAGAAAAGCCTAAGCAAGAATTTATCATTTGCACAAACCAAGTGACAAATTTTCAGGTTATAACATTTGATGCTGCGATTAATTATTTTTTGGAAAATTATGTCAAAAACAATTGTAAATTAAATACTTACAGAAGATATCGAAGAATGTTAAAATACTACATTTCCCCATTTTTCAAAAATAAAAATTTAAATGATATTACTTGTAACGATATTCAAGAATTTTACGATTTTTGTAAAGGCAGAAATTTGCCACCAAAAGTATTGAAAAATACACTAGCACTTCTAAATCAGATGATTAAATATTTTCAAAATCTTGGAATAATTGATAGAACTTGTAATTTTCAGGTGCGAAGATTATCTGATAAAACAAAATTTACAGTAGACAGAATAATTTTTGAGGTATAAATATGACAAAATTGGATAAATTAAAGCAGGCAGAGCATTTATATGTTTACGAACAACAACCGCTTGATGTGATTGGCACAAAACTTGATCTTTCGCGCAGGACTTTATTTTATTGGAAGAAAGAATATGAATGGGATAGAAAGAGGTTTGAAAAATGCCGAGAGCAGAAACTCTTTAATCGTGAACTGCTAAATTTTGCACAAAAAATTATGGATAAAATTTCAAATGATATTGATAATAATCAACAAACTCCACAGGCAGAAATGTATTCATTGATGAATATCTTGAAAAATTTGCCACAGGTTAAACAACAAATTACCGAGCCAAAACAAAAGTCTAACAAGAAAGAATATTTACCGGAAGATATTGTAAAAATAGTTGAAAGAGATATTTTAGGAATGTAAACATAGCACCATACTAGTTTATAAAATATTATTTTTATTTTGTTTATCTACATATTAAATGTTTGCATTGATAATGTATAAATATTCTTTATTCTAATAAAACTAAGAAAGTTCTTGAACTTGCTTTTCCAGCAAACTTTTTCTCCCATCCCAACTTATTTTGAATTTATGATAATTGTCTAATTTTGTTAGGTTTGATGTTAATTCTAGTTTTAATGAAACAACATATTCATGCAATTTGCCTATTAAAATAAGAAGAGCTTCTCTATCATTTATTACTTGTTGTTCATAAGGTAAAAGCATTTGTTCTGCAATTCCTTGTAATCGTTTTAATTCTAAATCCTTTAATGTTAATTCGTGATACAAAACTCCTTGGTTTCTTTCACCTACAATATTGTGTAGATTGTATAACTTCAGGTTAAAACTTAAAAATTGTTCTAATAAACTATTAAATTTGCTGTCAAAAAAGCTCGTATATTCATCAAAATCAAATTCTTTTATTGTATTTATAATTTCCATTGTCAGTTTATAATTTATCCTAAAATTCATATCTGTAATTTCTTTTTTTATAAGAAAATTACCTAAATTTTTATCAATTACACAGAGTGTAAAATAAATTTCCGCGAAATTGTTATATAGTTTGTTTATAATCTTATTTTTTTCATAAAGGAACAAGATTATTGAAGTCATGCCTGTTAACACAACTCCGGTAAATACTCCTGTAGAAAGATCATAAAACTTATTATTTTGTTCTGTAGCAAAAATTCCAATTAAAGACAAAATTAATATAATTATGCAAGATATAATAATGTATTTTTGTAATCTCATTTTAGCTCCTTTTTACTAAGAGTATCACAAATATAGAGCAAAACGAAGATATAAATAATTTCAAAAAATACTTACTACAAGTTATAATATTTAAAGTCATTCAATGTACCAATTTGACATTCCAAAATGATTAAAGTTCCAATGAAGTTCAAAATAAAAATTAAACTCCAAAGAGTTAGCATCTTTGAAATTCCAAGAATATTTATTTAGTTGAGTTTTGCGATAACTTTCAAACGCATCCTGAATTTCTTTGGCAAACTTTATTCTGAATTCAGAATATGGAATATCTAGTATTTCTTTTGTTAATTTATTTTTCAAAATCATCGTCAAACCCTCTTATATTATCTAGTTCAATGTTGTAGCGTTTGCCAGTTTTATCTACACAAGTTGCAAAATCTACTGTTTTATCGGCGAATTTATTCTCCCATAAACAAATCAACAAACCTATTTCTTGCGTTTTTAAGTTTAAAATCTTTGTTCCGTATAACTTGTAATCTTTTTCAAACATAATTTATCCTTTCGTTATTGTAATATCTGCGTATATCTCATCCGGCTTATCAGGATCAATCAAAAAATCTTTATCAAATACATATCTTTCACCATCTGGTGTAACGCAGCCGACAATATTGGGTTCACCAAAACATAAAACCGTAAACTCTTCGCTATCTTTTTCAAACCATCCTTTAAGTTTTTTCAATCTGTATTTTTTACCGATTTCAATCATAGTATGCTCCTTTCAAGCTACACCATTCATCGCTCTTTCATCGGGAAACATCAAGTATATGTGTCTTAAATCGTATCATTCAGACATAATAATTTTTGAACACAATTAAAACGGCTTTTAAACACCTTTTAAACAGTATTTAAATTTGGATATCTTTTTCGTGGTCAATAAAGAATGCATTTAGAATATCAGCATCGTTTCGCAGATGTTTTACTACCGGCGCAAGATTATAACACTCTTCAATTTGCTAATGTGCGATAAAGAAGTAATAGAAGTGTAAAAAATTTTGCCGTTCCTATCCGGCACTTAGGGCTGTGTCG
>CALUYE010000005.1 GCA_944324945.1 Candidatus Gastranaerophilales bacterium | reverse complement strand
CGCCGAGGCGGGCTGACCCCCGCCAAAAGCAAAAACCCTTTTGACAGTGTGTTTTCCTAATAGGAGTTAATCATACGATTATTTCTCTTGAAGCATTAACAATTGCAATTAAGTTTATCGGTTCCACTAAAGCCGCTGTTTTAGGCGCGCTTGAGCCGCTGAGCGCTTTGTTTTTCGGTGTTGTGTTTTTCGGGGAAGTTTTGACTTTTAAGATTATACTTGGAATTATACTTATAATTTTCGGGGTTATAAGGATGATAATTTGTAAATAACTTTTATTGAAGCGATGGTTGTTGTAAAATATTTTTAGCTTCGGAGTTTAAAATGAAAAAAATAATTTTAATTATAGTTATAGTAATATTATCTTTATTTTTGTATAAAAATTTTAACGCTAAAGATAACAAAAACGAGCTTACATTTTGGTCAATTCAATTAAAACCCGTTTATGAAGCACAAATGAGAGGGATTATTAAGGAATTTGAATCAAAACACCCTTCTTATAAAGTAAAATGGATAGATATACCCATAAACGAAGCTCAAAAAAGAACTCTTGCTTCTATTTTATCTTCGACTCCTCCCGATTTAATTAATCTAAACCCCGGGTTTTCATTGCTTTTAGCTCAAAAAGATACTTTAGAAACATTTGATAATAAAGATTTGAGTCAGTTTAGCGAAAAACTTTTAGATAAATTAAAATACGATAATAAAATCTATGCGCTTCCTTTCTATGCAACAAGCGCAGTAACAATATATAATAAAGAAACCTGGGATAACTGTTTCGGGGGTGAATTTATAACTACTTATGATGAACTTTTTTCGCTTGCCCCGACTTTAGCGCAGTGTTCAAATATCCCTGTGTATGTCAATTCTCTTAATGAAAACGATACTCTGGCAAAAATTTTAGCAAAATATGATATTACTTATTTTGAAACAGAAGAAGAAAAAGAAAATGCGAAATACGTTTTTGATGAATTTAACAAAATGTATAAAAATAATCAAATGCCTAAGGATACCCTTGCAATAAGCCACAGAGAGGTAATTGAAAAATATATGTCCAATCAAGCCTCAATTATTGTCGCAGGGTCTAATTTTTTAAATATGATTAAAAAAAGCGCTCCGGATATTTATGAAAAATCCGATATTTCATATCAATTAACAGGCTTAAACGGCGAATATGACATTTCTTTAATGAATTTGATAATCCCGAAACGAGCCAAAAATAAAGAACTTGCTTTTGAATTTGCCCTTCTTTTGACAAATCAAAAAAATCAGGAAGAATTTGCAAAATTGACAAACGTATTACCTGCTAATAAATACGCTCTTGAAGATGATTATTTTAAAAATTGTTCCTCTGATTTATACGATAAATCCCGCTGTATCAGTGCTTGGCAGCTTAATAACATTTCGGAAGCGGATTTTGGCGAAAAGAATCGTTCATCAATCAATGAAGCAATAAATAAAACTTTTGAAGAAATTTTACTTAAAGATGATTCTTCTAGTGAAAACATTGAATTAAAAATTGATAATCTTTCGCAACAAATTAAAAAATTGCGCGAAAATTAAGCTTTAACGCTTTCGCCCGCTTTAATTTTTGCAAGTTTTTTTGCTGCAATTGATTTTTCTTTTACAAAAGAAATTACAAAGTCAATTGCTTCAATATCTCTTCTTATTGCACTTTTTAATTTCATTATTTCTTCAAATGAAAGTTTGGTTCTTTTATCCGTTTCGCAAATTTCAAATACATGTTTAAAATATTCCTGCGAATCTTCTTCAAAGCCCGGTAAATTCATTTTAAAACTGTACCAGTTATAGAATTGATACATAAATGCGTAAACATTAACGTCAAACGTTCTTAAAACAAACATCTCGGGAGTCCTTAGAGAGAATTTTTTATTTAAAATTAAATTTAAATAAAGCGCTTTTAATCCTTTTTTTGGTAAAATAAATCCTTCCTGTTCTTTAATTAAAGAAAGTATTTTATTTGCATTTTTAATTTTATAAACTTTTGTATTTCCTTTTTTAATGTAATCAAAAAGTTTTTCTTTGTCGTTTATAAATGTTTCAAAAAGCTTTTTAATTTTTTCTTGGTTTGCTTTTGCATTGTTATTTGAATGGTTTTTAATCGTTAAAGTTGCCCCTGATGAAGTATGAAATTTTTCATCGCAAAATTGAGCGGATAAAATCTTTTTGTTTAATTTTGACATTCTTTTTTCGTGTTTTCTTTTTTGAATATTATAAACACAATCAAATAATTTAACCAATAATTTTGTCATCTGTTTTTTCATAAAAATAATCCCAATATTCCTCTATATAAAAATAAAAACAATTTGAGAAGAAAAATTGCCTTTTTTCGCTATAAACTTTATCGTTATGTTATAATTTTTCTATGAGAATTAATAAATATATTGCCCAGAGTGGTTTTTGTTCGAGAAGAAAGGCTGATGAATATATTTTATCTTCGCGTGTTAAGGTGAATGGCGAAGTTGTTACAATGCTTGGTTTTGAGATAAGAAAAAAAGACAAAGTAACAATTGATGATAAATTAATACATTCGAATAAACTTGAATATTATAAATTTTATAAGCCTGCAGGTTATATAACAACAAAATCGGATGAAAAAAACAGAAAAACAATTTACGATATAATTCCTAAAGAATATCACCATCTAAACCCCACAGGAAGGCTTGATAAGGATTCATCGGGTTTGATAATTATGACAAATGACGGTAATTTAGCTTATGAGCTTACTCACCCTTCAATAAAAGTTGCAAAAGTTTATATTGTGCGCGTGGATGGCAAATTAACAAAAGATGAGCTTAAAAAGCTAAACGAAGGAATTGAAATTGAAAAAGATAAAATTGCTTATTGCGATTATATTATTCTTGAAGAAAAAAATAACGAAACTTTGTTTGAAATAACTCTTTATCAGGGTTTAAACAGGCAAATAAGAAAAATGTTTGAATTTTTGGGCTATAATGTGATAAATTTAAAAAGAATAAGACATGCAAACATTGAACTTACGGGATTGAAAAAAGGACAGATAAAACCGATAAAACCCCGTCAAATAAAGGAATTGAAAGCATATTTGGAAAAATTAAGACAAGGAGCATAAAATGTTAGATATCAAGTTAATAAGAGAAAATCCCGATAAGATAAACGAACTTTTAAAAAGAAGAAATCCCGATTTATCCATAGATGAAGTTTTAAAAATAGATGAACAAAGAAGAAAACTTCAATTTGAGCTTGATAATTTAAGAGCAAAAAGAAAATCGGAATCAAATAAAATCGGTTTAATGAAAAAAGACGGTATTGATACAACGCAAATTCAAGCGGAAATAAGACAGCTGGGCGAAGAAGCCAAAAAATTGGAAGAAGAATTAAACGAACTTGATTCAAAACAAAGGCAAACACTGTTGTGTATCCCCAATACTCCCGATCCTGAAATTCCAATAGGGGCTGATGACAGTGCTAATGTTGAAGTTAAGAGATGGGGCGAGCCTACAAAATTTGATTTTGAATATAAAGCACACTGGGATTTATGTCCCGAGCTTGGAATGCTTGATTTTGAACGCGGGGTAAAATTAGCGCATACAAGATTTACTCTGTATCGTAATTTTGGTGCTAAATTAGAGCGCGCAATAATTAATTTCTTTTTGGATACTCATACCCAAACAAGAGGCTATGAAGAAATATTGCCTCCCGTTATGGCAAATTCAAAAACAATGACGGGAACGGGGCAGTTACCTAAATTTAAAGAAGATATGTTTAAATGTGTGGATGAAGATTTATATTTAATCCCGACAGCTGAAGTTCCCGTTACAAATATCTATCAGGATGAAATTTTATCGGAAGATGACTTACCTAAATACATGACAGCCTACACTCCTTGTTTTAGAAGGGAAGCAGGGTCTGCAGGAAAAGATACGAGAGGTTTAATAAGACAGCATCAATTTAACAAAGTTGAACTTGTCAAATTAACTCGTCCTGAGGATTCTGTGGAAGAACATGAAAAATTAACCCGTGATGCTGAAAATGTATTGGAACTTTTAAAACTTCCCTACAGAAGAGTATGTTTATCAACGGGGGATATTGGATTTAGCGCAAAAAAATGTTATGATTTAGAAGTGTGGATGCCATCATATAATTCATACAAAGAAATTTCATCATGTTCTAATTTTGGCGATTATCAGGCAAGACGCGCCAATATCAGATTCAGAAGAAAAGACGGAAGTGTTGAATTTGTCCATACTCTAAACGGCTCAGGGCTTGCTGTCGGAAGAACATTGGCTGCAATTTGCGAAAACTTCCAAACGCCTGACGGACACATAATAATTCCTGAAGTGCTTAGAAAGTATACAGGTTTTGATAAAATATAAATTTAGGAGATGAAAAAAATGAAAAAATTACTAACGGCCTTGGTTGGAATTTGCGCGTTTACAATGGCAGCTTATGCTGCAAGCGGGCAAGATTGGGATGCGGCGCTTCAAAAAGGTATAGAATTAAATCAAAGACTTGGGGCATGTACCCCCGGAGAAGTTGAATACGGGCCAACAATTATTGGAATAACAAATAAAAACGAATGTCATTATCAAACTTTTTTTGAATTCAACGGACAAAAATCTTTATATCAAGATTGCTATGTTCCAATGTCTGTTTTGAAAAAATATACAGATTCCAAAATTGCAGAGTTAAAACAAGGCAAGTTAAGTGCTTCCTCTTCTGATCCAATAAACCAATATTGCAAAACAAAACCTCAAACAATACATTTTAATAATTAACGAAAAAGGAGATAAAAATGAAAAAAATTATTCTTGCTCTTTTTGTTTTAACGGTTGCATCGTTCAGTTTCAGTGCGTTGACTAATGCTGAGACAACATCATCTTTGGCTACAAAAACAAAAGTCAAAAAAGATGTAATTAAAGATAAAGAATACGCACAAATCAAGCGCGAATTCTTTGATGCTGACGGGTATGGCGATGTTTACAATTGCAAAGTCGAAAAACAAAGATTCTGTAAAGTTAAAGATTTAGACACGGGCATTTTTGTTTTGTGCGATAGAGACGTTTCAAGAACGCAGATGGAATCGGCTAAAGTTTTATATAAACTTGGAAGATGTACAAAATTAAACTAATTTAAAGGCTCCTTCTGGAGCCTTTAAATTATCTGCATAACTCTTAAAAGAGGGTTTTTATATTTTCGCTTGCCTGCACCGTAACCTGTTTTTTCAATTATAAATTCATCGTTAAATTTACCTTTATATAAAGCAGCAACAATCGCAGCGCCTGTCGGGGTTATTTTTTCTCCTTCTTCTGAGGTTATTTTTATCGGTATTTTATATTCTTTTAAAATTTCACAAACCGCAGGAACAGGAACCGATAATGTTCCATGTTGACATTCAATAAAGCCCCATCCGTCTTGAAGAGTGGAAAAAAAGACTTCATCGGGGTTTAAATCGTCAAAAAGGACGCTGAAACTTAAAATATCGACAATAGAATCAATCGCACCAACTTCGTGGAAATGAATTTCTTTTATATCTTTATTGTGGACTTTTGCTTCCGCTTTAGCAACAATTTTAAAAATTTTTTTGGCTAAATCTTTAGCATTTTCGCTTGCCTGCGCTTTTTCAATTATTTTATTAATATCATCAAGGTTTCTGTGTTCGTGGTGATGGTGATGATGATCGCTGTTATGATGATGTTTTAAAATAACGTCAAAATCGGTTGCTTTTATGGAATTAATTTGAACTTCTTTTATTTTATATTCAAATTCATCATCAAGATTTATTGATTTAAGAGCGGTTTCAAGTTTTTTCCTGTCTGCTCCCAAATCCAGAAGGGCAGCAGCAGACATGTCTCCTGAAATCCCCGATGTACATTCAAAATATAGTTTCATTATTTTCTCCCCGTACAAATAAGTCTGTTTATTTGATTGGCGCAATAGCCCGCACCAAAACCGTTATCGATATTTACGACGCTTATTCCTTCAGCGCACGTATTAAGCATTGAAAGAAGTGCGCTTAAACCTTTAAAAGATGCACCATAACCAACAGATACGGGAACCGCAATAACGGGAATATCAACCAATCCCGCTATGACTCCGCCAAGCGCCCCTTCCATACCTGCAAGAGCGATAATTACATTTGCTTTTTTTATATCTTCTATTTTATCAAGCAACCTGTGAATCCCTGCTATTCCGATATCATAATATTTTTTAACGTTGCTTCCGTAAAATTGTGCTGTTTCGGATGCTTCTTCGGCTATCGGGATATCGCCTGTTCCTGCGGTACAAATTGCAATTTCGCCCAGTTTTTTTATTTCTTTTTGAATAAAGGTTATTGTTTTTGCTTTTTTGTTATATGAAATTTCTTTATTCAGTTTATTTTTAAGAAATTCAAACTGTTCTTTTGTTGCTCTTGTGCCTAAGATATTTTGCCCTTGACTTATAAAAGCTTGAAAAATTTTTAATAAATCATCGTTTTCTTTACATTCGCAAAATACGGCTTCCGAGTATCCGCGCCTTTTTTGTCTTTGAGTATCCAATTTTGCAAAATCAAGCTCAATATATTTATCATTCATATTTAATATATTAATTGAAACTTTTTGTTTTTAAAAGTTTTTTATATTCTTCAACACCCACAGGCCTATTAAATGAAATTTGTTTTTTATTATCTTTCAGATATTTTCTTTTTGTTTCAAACCTGTTTAAAAGAGCAACCGCTGCTGCAATTAAAATCGTGTTTGTTAAAAATGTCAGACCGTATGAAAAATTTTTTGATTTAAGATAATTTTTTTGTTTATAATCAGGCATTTTTAAAATTTCTTTATAGCTTTTAATATTGCCGTTATTAAATACATTGGTTTTAAAACGTTTATCAAAAAATTTATATATAGGATTTTGAATTATCTTTTCTCCTAAAAATAATAAAGGAACAGTGATTGAAAATCTTCTTATGTTTTCGTTTCTTTCGTATTTATCTCTGCTTGCGCTAAGATAGCCTGCTATGCTGAAAGGATATATTAGTGCAGCGTAATGAGAAAGTTTTAAGTCATTATCGGATGAAAATTCAAATAATTTATCGAATTTATCAATAAAGGGCTCAATTTTATCATATATTTTTTTATTTTTTGCTCCAAGTGAAATAATTCCCGCAAGCGCAAGGGTTGATATGCTTATTAAGCTTAATTTTTTTATTAAATTTTTTGCTTTGTTTTTTGCTTTTTCCTTTTGTTTTTCATCTTTTTTATTTTCCAATCCGACAAGAGTCGTAAATTTATTCTTGCCTGAATCAGCGAGGGTTAAAAGGTTTCTTGTGGGTGCTATTCCATATACAAAAGGAAGAACTATCCCAAAAGTTGCCGCAATTTGGTTAAATTTTGCGAGTTTAATTTTTTTTAAGGTATTCGAATCAATGTTTTTTAAATTTTTTAAAGGTGTTGTAAACTCGTCTTTTTTTAAACCGTATATTTTTGAGAAAAGTTTTGACGTTGTTTTTGCAAGCGCGGGAGCGGAAAAGTAGAAAATTGCCGATTCTGTTGTTTCTGCGAATGTTATTTCTTTTGCCTCTTCTTTTGTGCGCGCAAGAGAAAGTCTTGCAATTAAACAACCTCCCGTGTCGCGCGCAAACATACCTATTGAAGATGATGTTTCAAGGGGTTTTAGTATTGTTGCTGTTGAATTAGTGAATGGCATAACGATTTTATTCTTCTTCTTTCTTTATATTCTTTGCAGCAAGAAGTCCGCATTCAAAAAGAAGATAAGTGGGAGTAAAAAGCATAACCTGGCTTAAAACATCGGGAGGGGTTAAAATTCCTGCTATGATTAATAAAACAACAACAACATAGGGTCTTTTGTCTTTTATTGATTCATAACTTACTATATCCCATTTAATCAATGAATAAATAACAAGGGGAATTTGAAACATTATTCCAAAAGCAACACATAGCCACAAAACAAGGTTAACAATGGTTGAAATTGAAAAAACGGGGTTGATGTAGTTTGTTGTAAAACTCAAGCCGAAGTTAATAATTAAAGGCAATATTACAAAAAAACAAAAAATATTACCCAAAACAAACAAGAAAAAAGACAATAAAACGGTTGATTTTATGAATTTTTTTTCGTTATCGTAAAGCGCCGGGACTATAAATTCCCATAATTTTTTGACAATATACGGAAATGCCAGAACAAAAGCAACAAGAACAGCCATTTTAACCTGAAGTACAAAAACTTCGGTCGGTGAAAAATAGTTAAATTGGAACTTATTTTTCCCGATTAAATATGCGGTTAAAAAATTTAATCCTTTGGGAGCAACAATTAAACCCACGGGCAAAGTAACGCATAAAGAAATAAGACACTTGATAAGTGCTTCTCTAAATGCTTCAAGATGCGATATAAAGCTTTCTTCCTGCTCTTGTTGCTTTTTTTCTTCTGACATTATCTATACCGGCTGGTTGTTTGATTCGTCGCTTGGTTCGTATTCTTTTGTTTCAGATTTTGAAGCTGCTGCATCTATTTCTTCTTGAATAGATTCTTTAATTTCATCGGTTTCTTTTTTTATTGCATTTTTTGCTTTTTCAAACTCGGCTTTCGCTCTTCCAAGAGAACGTGCAAGCTCAGGGATTCTCTTTCCTCCAAAAAGTAAAATTACGACAATTAAAATTAATGTAATTTCCGTTACGCCTAATGACATGTTGTTTTCTCCTTATTTAATTAATATTATAACAGCTTTTGTTCATTTATTGAAAAAATTTCTATAGCATTATTGTAACAATATGTTGCACATTTTCCGCATCCGATGCATTTAGATGCATCAATAACAATTTTTCCTTCATTATCTTTTTGAATCGCTTGTTTAGGACATACATCAAGGCATCTTGTACATTGCGTGCAATTGCTTTGATTAATCACGGCCATTGCAATTCTTGTGTTTTGTTTTTCTTTAAGAGAAAGTTTTTTAATTGCTCCCGAAGGGCAAACTCTTGAACATTCAATACAGTCGTATTTACAATATTTTTCGCCTTTAGAATAGTCAATATGAACAGCTTTAAAATCATCATTTGCTTTTGATAAGATTTTATTGGGGCAGTTATTTATACACAAATTGCAATTTAGGCATTTATTTATCATATATTGTTCGTTTTGTGCGCCCGGGGGCAGGATAATATTTTTGATTTTTTTAGCTATATTTTTGCTAAGTTCAACTCCTGTTTTATAACCAAGTGCTAAAAGCGCAAAAAGCGAAACGGTTTTAATTAAGTTTCTTCTTGCGGGCATGAATTTTATTTCTGCTTTTGGTTGAATTGTGTAGTTTATTGCGTCTTTTTTACACACATTTATGCATTTAAAACATTTAATACATCTTTCGTTATCAATTGTTTTATTTTTATAGTCAATACAGCCTTGAGGACAGTTTTTTGCACAAAGCGAACAAGAAACACACTTATCTTTATTTGGTATCATTTTAAAAATTGAAATCCTGGAAATAAGCCCTAAAATTGCTCCAACGGGGCAAATATTCGAGCAGAAGAATCTGTTTTTAAAAAATACAAGAACAAAAACAAACAAAGAAAAAATAATCCCAAACAACGATAAACTAACCATGGATGAAAATATTGTATAAGGATCAATATATCTTATAATTAAAGCACTTCCGCCAATTAAGGAACCCAGCGCAAAGAATGCGATAAAGTATTTAAAACTTAAGTTTTTATAAAAATCCCCCTTTTTCTTTTTTTGAAATTTTGAAAAAATTAAATTAACAATC
Organism: Candidatus Gastranaerophilales bacterium; assembly: GCA_944324945.1. Classification (GTDB taxonomy): domain Bacteria; phylum Cyanobacteriota; class Vampirovibrionia; order Gastranaerophilales; family Gastranaerophilaceae; genus RUG14156. The sequence goes on along the minus strand of CALUYE010000005.1, from coordinate 106,475 downwards.
TCTTGTGCTATGCCGAAAGGGCAAATTAAAGAACAGTACAATCTTCCGAATATAAACGTTATTAAAATTAATAAAACAAATAAAATAAGCGCCAATATCGAAAAATCCACAACCACTCTTTGCAAAAGCGCACTAAATTGCACATCAAGCACCTTAACCCAATAAAACAACCCAAAAACAGCGATTGTTGAAATGAGTAAACTTATAAAAGAAATAAACAGTCTTATTTTATAAATATTTTTCAATCATCCTCCGCAGCAAAGTATCTACTTGCAAATTATAGTTTAATAATTAATTGAAGTCAAAATAAGATATCTACTATGATTTTTGGAAATCATCCATTTTTTTATATATTTTATCAATCAAATCAGGAATTTTTAAACTTTGCGGACATATTTTGCAGCATTCCATGCATCTGTTACATGAAGAATTTTTTTTGTTGTTTGCCAATACTTTAGATAGATTTTTTAAATTTTTTTCATTTTTGTCTAAGATGTATGTGTTGTAAGATTTGAAGATATTGACGATATCTACATTTTGTTTGCAAGCGGTTAAGCAATATCCGCAATATGTACAGTTTATAATTTTATTTTTGTAGATAATATCAGAGATTCTTCTTGCTGTTTCGTCTTCATCATTAATTTTTTTAAAATTAATATAGTAAGATATATTTTCTTTGACATGTTTTAAATTATTCATTCCTGATAGTATAGATACAACATTTTGTGAAGCGCTCCATTTCATCGCAAATTCAACAGGTGTCATATCAGGATGATTTTTTTTCAATTCTTGCATAGCTTCATCTTCAAGAGTGGCTAATCTTCCGCCAAGCATTGGCTCCATTGCAATAATTGGTATTTTTTTCTTTTCTAGTATTGCCATTTTTCTTTTTGTTGTCTTAGAGTCGTAATATTCGTGATAATTGACTTTAATATAACAAAAATCCCATTTGTATTCATCGGTAAATCTATCCAAGACATCTTCTTTTCCATGTGATGAAAAGCCTATGTATCTTATTTTTCCCTCCTCTTTAAGTCGGCACATGGAATCATACATACCTTTTTCTTTAAAATGATTTACGGATTCTTTATCTTTAATGCAATGGGCCAGATAGAAGTCTATATAACTACTTTTAAATCTTTCCAGCTGAATTTTAAATTTTTTTTCAAAATCATTATTATCTTTAAAAAACAACGGAGAAATTTTTGTAGCTATATAATAATCTTCTCTTTTGTATTTTTGAAGGGCTGCACTTAAAATATCTTCAGATTTTTTATCGCAATAATAAAAACCCGTGTCAAAAAAATTGACGCCATGTTCCATGCAATAATCTACCATTTTTTGAAATTCTTCTCTTGGTGTTGCCAGTATTCTTAAGCATCCTAAGCCTAATAAAGGTAGTGTTATATTTTTAAATTTTCTTCTTGTAATTTGGTCCGGTTTGATTATTATATCATTGTCTTTTTTACAACCTGATATACAGGAAATATATAAAGAACCCAGTGTTAAAAATGCTGAATTGGTTAAAAAATCACGTCTTTTCATATAATTTAGTCTTTTTACAATATTATAGTTTATAAATTTTAAAAAGGCAATTTTATTGGCGATTTGAAGTATTTTATTTATTCTTGTTTTGTTATAAAATAATGAATGTATTAAGGAGGATATATGAAAAATACAGTCGTAGTAGGAGCGCAGTTTGGTGATGAAGGAAAAGCCAAAATTACGGATTTGCTTGCAACGGAAGCTGATTTTATAATACGTTATCAAGGCGGATCGAATGCAGGACATACTGTTGTTGCTGACGGTAAAAAATATGCTTTTCATTTAATTCCATCAGGAATACTTTATGAAAATAAAGTTTGTATGATAGGTGCAGGATGCGTAATAAAACCTGATGATCTTGAAAAAGAAATTAATGACGTTGTAGCTCAAGGAATAAAAAGAGAATATTTTGAAAAATATTTAAAAATTTCTCCTCTGGCTCATATTACAATGAAATATCATACCGATATTGACGGTTGCAATGAAACTGCTTTGGGACCAAATAAAATAGGAACAACCAAAAAAGGAATCGGACCTACTTATGCTGATAAATATAACAGATGCGGCATAAGAGTCGAAGATTTATTTAATAAGGAGTTGTTATCTAAAAAGATTGATAATATTCTTCCAAAGAAAAATAAAGAACTTGAATTTGTATACGGTTTAAAACCTTTCACAAAAGAACAAATTCTTGAAGAGTGCGAAAGATATAAAAGCATTCTTGAACCTTATGTTGATTTTAACTGGCAGGAAAAATTCTTTGATTACAAGAAAAATAAAACAATTTTATTTGAAGGCGCGCAAGGTATAATGCTTGATATTGATTACGGTACATATCCTTTTGTTACTTCTTCAAGCCCTTCGGCAGGAGGTGCCGCAGTTGGTGCATCAATGGGGCCAATGGTGATAAATCGTGTTTTAGGCGTATTTAAATCTTATATGACCCGCGTTGGGGAAGGTGCTTTTGTTACGGAATTAGACGATGATACAGGTGAAGAATTAAGAAAAATTGGCGGCGAATACGGCGTTACAACAGGACGTCCGAGAAGATGCGGCTGGTTTGATACGGTTAGTGCAAAATATGCGATTATGGTCGGAGGAATTACGGAAATTGCTCTAACCAAGCTTGATGTATTGAGTAATTTTGATGAAATTAAACTTGCCGTTGCATATAAAAACATAGAAACGGGAGATGTAACATCAAATTATCCGACAAATGTATTTACTCACAAGAACTATGTTCCCGTTTATGAAACATATAAAGGCTGGAAAACAGATATAAGCAAATGTCGAACATATAAAGAACTTCCTCAAAATGCAAAAAGCTATCTAAAAAAACTTGAAGAAATTTTAGGATTAAAAATCACAATAATAAGCGTAGGGCCTGATAGAGAACAAACTATTATTGTGTAATTTTAAAAATATCTCATAAAAAATTCGCAAAGTCTTTAAACTTTGCGAATTTTTAATATTAAAAATATATTAAAAAAACAAACTTTTTAGTGTTTTTCATATAGTATTAAATCATACTTTATTTAGGAGGAAATTATGGCATACGCGAAGATGACAAAAGAAAAGATTGAAAGAATTTGTTCCGAAAACAATGTAGGTTTTATCAGATTGCAATTCTGCGATATGAACGGAACAATCAAAAATTTATCCCTACCCATAAGTCAACTGAATAAGGTATTGAATAATGAAATCATGCTTGACGGCTCTTCAATCAAAGGCTTTAGAAGCATTGAAACATCTGATATGTATTTTTATCCTGATTTTGATACGTTTATGATTTTACCCTGGTGTGAAAGAGAAGGAGAGAATGTTGCAAGAATAATTTGCGATATTCATAACGCCGATGGAACTCCTTTTGAAGGCTGTCCAAGATGCAACTTAAAAAGAATGATTGCAAGAGCGGAAAAATTAGGATACAAAATGAATGTCGGGCCGGAAGCGGAATTTTTCATTTTCGAAAGAGACGAAAACGGTAACGCCACAACAATTCCGCATGACAAAGGCGGGTATTATGATGCTGCTCCTTTTGATTTAGGCGAAGATATAAGAAGAGACATCGTTGAAACCCTTGAAGCTATGGATTTTGAAATAGAAGCATCGCACCATGAAGTCTCTGAAGGTCAACATGAAATAGATTTTAAATATGCGGATGCTCTGACAACTGCCGATAATATAATTACTTTTAAATACGTTGTAAAAAGCGTTGTAAATGAATACGGGCTTTATGCAACGTTTATGCCAAAGCCGATATTTGGAATTAACGGTTCAGGCATGCATTGTAATTTATCTTTATTTAAAGACGGCAAAAATATTTTCTATTCCCCTGAATCAGACTACCAGCTTTCAAAAGAAGCACTTTATTCAATCGGAGGCATTTTAAAACATGTTAAAGCATTTACCGCAATAACCAACCCTCTTGTAAACAGCTATAAAAGAATAGTCCCGGGGTTTGAAGCTCCTGTTTATATGGCATGGAGTTTAGCTAACCGCTCTGCGCTAATCAGAGTTCCTGCTAAGCGCGGAATAGCAACAAGAATAGAACTTCGCTCGCCCGATCCTTCATGCAACCCTTATTTAGCTTTAGCTGCAATATTGGGTGCTATTTTAGACGGCGTTGAAAATAAAATTGAGCCGCCGCATCAGGTTGAAGAAAATATTTACGAAATGACACCTAAAGAATTAAAAGCGGCAGGAATCGATTCTCTGCCCGGTACATTACTTGAAGCGGTTTATTTAATGAAAAAAGATGAAGTTATAAAAGACGCCCTTGGTGAGCATATTTTAAATGAATTTATAGCAACCAAAAATCTTGAATGGGACGAATATCGAAAATATGTTACCAAATGGGAAGAAGACAGATACTTAAATGCTTATTAAACTTAAACCCTGTTAATACAGGGTTTATTTTTACAAGAAAATTGTTTTGTGCTAAAATTTGAGTAATTATTATTGCTGTTTAAGGAAAAAACAATGGAAAAAGTATTAAATGAAAAATTGCAAACCGTAAGACATTCCTGCTCTCATATTATGGCGCAGGCTGTTCAAATGTTATATCCGCAGGCAAAACTTGCAATCGGGCCTGCTATTGAAAACGGATTTTATTACGATTTTGATATCGAAGGGGTTACACTAAACGATGAAAGCCTTAAAGAAATCGAAAAAGTAATGAAAAAATTAATCGCTCAAAATTTAACTTTTGAAAAATATGTAATTCCCGATGTTGAAAAACAAATTGAAGAATTTAAATCGCAAGGCGAAATATATAAAGCGGAACTTTTAGAAGAACACAAAAATGACAACCCGACTCTTTATTTAACAAAAGATAAAGACGGGAAAGTCTTATTTAACGATTTATGTTCAGGTCCTCATATTGAATCAACAAAAGAAATAAAAGCATTTAAATTAATGTCTGTTGCAGGTGCGTACTGGCGCGGAAACGAAAAAAATAAAATGCTTCAAAGAATTTACGCAACGGCATTTTTAACAAAAGAAGAGCTTGATAACTATATTAATCAAGTAGAAGAAGCAAAAAGACGCGACCATAGAAAATTAGGCGTGCAGCTTGATTTATTCTCGGTAAGAGATGAAATCGGCGGCGGGCTTGTTTTGTGGCATCCTAATTTATACACTGTTCGCGAGCAAATTGAAAATTACTGGAGAGAAGAACACAGAAAAAGAGGCTATGTAATTGTTCAAACGCCACAGCTCGCAAAAACAAAATTATGGGAACTGTCGGGACACATTGATCACTATAAGGAAAATATGTTCTTCATTCAAAAGGAAAACGAAGAAGATGAACAATACATTGTAAAACCAATGAACTGTCCTTTTCATATTTTAATTTATCAATCACAGCGCCACTCATACCGCGACTTGCCTTTAAGAATGGCAGAATTGGGAACGGTATACAGAAGAGAAAAATCAGGCGCCCTATCCGGCTTAACCCGCGTTCAAGGCTTTACTCAGGACGATGCGCATATTTTCTGCACGCCCGAGCAGCTTGTTAACGAAATAAACGAAATTATCGATTTTGTATCGGATACTATGAAGATTTTCAATATGGGCTTTGAAGTTGAACTATCAACGCGCCCTGAAAGCTATGTCGGAGATTTGAAAAATTGGGAACTGGCTGAAGCAGGTTTAAAAGAAGCTCTTGATAAAAGAGGCATGAAATATGATATCAACGAAGGCGACGGTGCATTCTACGGCCCTAAAATCGATTTTAAAGTAAAAGATGCAATAGGCAGAATGTGGCAATGTGCTACAATTCAACTTGATTTTAATTTACCTGAAAGGTTTGAAATTAAATATCAAGATAAAGACGGCGTACTTAAAACTCCTGTTATGCTGCATCGTGTTATTTTCGGCTCAATGGAGCGTTTCTGCGGTATCTTAATCGAACATTACGCGGGCGCTTTCCCGGCATGGCTTGCTCCGCAACAGGTTGCGCTTGTTCCGATTGCAGACAGACACAACGAATACATGGAAAAAATCTACAAAAAATTAAGAGAAAACAATATAAGAGTAATCTTTGAAGAAAAATCAGAATCAATGAACTATAAAATAAGAGATTACCTTCAAAACAAAAAAGTCCCCTACGTTCTGGTTGCAGGCGATAAAGAAATAGAATCCAACACCGTTGCAATAAGAAAAAGAGGAACCGGCCAAATAGGCGAAATGCCAATAAGCGAATTTATCGAAAAACTAAAAGACGAAATAAATTCAAAAGGTCAAAAGGAAATAAAATAAGAAGCTTAATAGCTTCTTATTTTTATACTATTTTTACTTCCTGTTTTTTAAACTGCATTTCATAAAGCGTTTTATATTGACCGTTTTCAATCGACATAAGTTCATCATGATTTCCGATTTCAACAAGCTTTCCTTCGTTTATGAGCGCAATTTTATTGGCATTTCTGACTGTTGATAATCTGTGGGCTATGACAAATACGGTTTTATCCTGCATAAGATTATCTATTGCTTTTTGAACTATTGCTTCCGATTTATTGTCAAGAGCGGAAGTTGCTTCGTCTAAGATAACAATCGGTGCATTTTTTATGAACGCACGGGCAATTGCTACGCGTTGTTTTTGACCTCCCGAAAGCAGTACCCCTCGTTCCCCGATTTGTGTGTCAAGACCTTTTTCGAGGCTGTTTATAAATTCGCTCAAACATGCGCTTTGAACCGCTGAATTTAATTCTTCTTTTGTTGCGTTCATTTTTCCAAGCAAAATATTCTCTCTTATTGTGCCTGAAAATAAAAAATTATCCTGAAAAACTACTGAAATATTATCCCTTAAAGACTTTAGAGAATAATCTTTAATATTAATACCGTCAATTTTTATTTCACCTTTTTGAATATCATAAAATCTTGGCAGTAAGCTTACGATTGTGGATTTACCTCCGCCTGAATTGCCTACAAGAGCTAATGTTTCACCTTTTTTGATATGAAGGTTGAGATTTTTTAATACAGGTCTGTTTTTTATATATTCAAAGCTGACATTTTCAAATGTAATTTCGTTATTAATATTTTGAAATTCTTTTACATTTTCTCTATCTCTGATTTTGGGTTTTAGATCTAATACGCCAAAGACTCTTTCGATTGCCATAAATGACATTTGAACCGCATTAAAATTATTGCCTAAATTTTTAATCGGTGTGTATAACATAATTAAAGCCGTAATAAATGAGACAAAATTTCCGCTTGTAATTTGATTTGTTAAAATCAAATGGGAACCATATCCGATAGCAAGACCTATGCCGACTGATACAATAACATGCATCATTGGAGAAAGCCAGGAGGTTCTTTGAACCATTTTTATTTTCAAACTGAAAATATTCGATAAAATATCCTTAAATTTGTTTTCTTGTCTGGAAGCTAAATTATAAGAAATAATAGTTTTGTTGCCTGCAAATGATTCGTTATATGCCGTTATCACGGCAGAACCCGCATTGACTGATTTATCCATAACTGTTTTTATTCGTTTTCTGATATTAGCCAAAGGCAAAAATGCTCCCCCGAGAACAATCGTTGCAATAATTGCCAATTGCCAGGAGTTGTAAAACAGAACCGCAACAAGAGATATTGAAGAAAATAATCTTGATGTAAAAGTTTTAAGATTTTCCAATAAACCGTTACATGCCGTATCTGCATCGTTATTAAAGCGCATTACAATTTCACCTGATTTTTTCTTATCAAAATAACCCGTTTCAAAAGTGAGCATTTTTTTATACAAAGTCATTTTTAAATCATTGGTAATTTTACCCCCGACCCAGGTATTTAAATATGTTGCAAGATAATTTAACAACCCCTGAATAATAGTGAATGCAACAATTCCAAAAGGAATATACCACGGCGATTGTACCGTTTTTTCAACCATTACCAAATCCATATACGGCTTTAGTGATAAAGCAATAACCGCATCCAATGACCCAATCGGAATGCAAATCAATACAGCCATCAACGCCCTAAACCAATAAGGCCTAACATACGGCAAAATTCGCGAGTAATTTATGTATGTTTGAGTATTTTTAAATTTGTCGGTAAAATTAGTTAGTATCATAAATCTCCTTAATTTTTGTAATTTATTAATGCTTCTATTGAGTCCAGGTCGAAAACGGGTATATTTAATTTTTCCGAAACTTCTTTTCTTTCACTATATGAATCATCTATAAAGATGGCCGGCTTGCATTTTATATAATTTATTTTTTTGTCCGCTTTTGCTATATGTATGATTTCATCAAATAAATCTTTGCAAATATAATGTTCTTTAAGGCTCTGAACCACATCTTTTTCGTGTTTTGTAATTAAAATAATTTTTTTATTTTCATTTTTTGCTTGATATAAAAATTTTATTGCATTGGTATTGGTTTTATTATCAAAAATTAATGTATCGTCAAAATCTATATAAACGCAATCATAATCTATATTGGTTTTATATGCTGTATATAATGCTCTATCAATTTCAATATCAAAATTATTAGTTATGATTTTTACATCAAAGCCCATTTTGTCATATAATGCTAATAGTGCAAAATTAACACCCAATACACGATATAAATTCATGGTACCTGCTATTCTCGGCGCAATTTCCAAAAGCACAAGTTCGCCATTTAAGTTTTCTTTTACTTGGAAGAACCACATACCGGAAAATTTAACTTTTTCATTGATTTTAAGAGCAATTTCTTTGAATTTAGGATTATTGATTGCTCTTGAATTAACACTGATTCCATTTGAAATTCTTGTTCGAACTCTTCCTTTTGCAAATAATAATTCCCCGTTGGAATTTGTAAAACAATCTATCGTATATTCTTTTCCTGGTAATAGTTCACAAATAACAATTTCTTTATTGTTATTGTATGCAACAGCCAATTCTTGTTTTGTATTGCAACGTCTTGCCCCTTTGGAGCCTTGCCCGACATTCGGTTTAATAAAAACAGGATATTTTATGTTTTTATCGTTTATGCTATAAGTTTTGGGTACAAGAATTGTATCTTTTAAGACTTCATAAGTTTTCTTTTTTGAACGAGCAATTTCACACGTCTCAACACAAGAAGTAATAACTTGCGCTTTTAATTCGTTTTGGTATTGAGCTAATTTTAAAACCACGCTGTCATGTGCAGGAAAAATATAATCAATTTTATATTTTTCACAAATTTTATTGATTTCATCAATGAAATTTACTTTATCTACAAACGGCACATCTTCAATGTAATTTTTATAAACAAATTTTCCATGATCAGGCAAGCTTGAAGCTCCAAACATTTCAAAGTGAATGTCATTTGCAAGCGCTCGATTAATTTCTAAACCTATTTCACTTCCGCAAGGGAACACAAGTACTCGTCTTTTGTTTATCATTTTATCCTCTGATTTAATAAAAGTATTTAATTGTTATTTATTTTTTTATTTAGATATTTATTGCATGGCTTTTCAACATAATGATATGCAAAAATTCCCAGTGCAAAAACTAAACACAAGGAAATGATTATGTTTAGCTTCGGATATATATATATATATATATATATTGTGGTTTTTCCAAAGGGTGTTTTTGAAAATGTAATACACAAACCAATGGGTCATAAAGATAGAATATGAATACTTGGAAATTTTGCTCCAAAAAGAAACATCTAATATTCTGCTTATATATCCTTGTTTTGTTATAAACAAAACAAGTGTCAGTGCAAAAATAATAATAAAAATAATGTCATTATTGTATTTGATTTTGTGAAGCATTAAATTATTTATTATGAAATATAAACAACAAAATTCGCAAATTGTATATAGCCAAGTTTTAATACGGTAATAGTTTGATTGCAAGGGTTTGTTATATCTTGTTTTATACCAAAGTGCAATAAAATATCCAATGCCGACTCCTGCAAATGCTCTTAAAATTCCCAAATTAAAAACATTATTAATATTTTCAATTTTTCCAAATATGTGACCATGGGTATAGCTCAATATTATTGTGTAGGAATAGAATATTCCAAGTGCAATAAACAAGTTCACGTTCTTTGTTTGATAGTTTTTCAGTAAGTAATAAAATAGTGTCAATACAAACAATAATGATGATACATACCAAAATACAAAAATTGTTCCCCAGGTGTTATACAACCCTGTTCCGTTTAATCCTGCTAATGTTATTATCATTTCGTAAATGTTAAAAGTTCCTATTTTAAACAAGGAAGCAACAAAACACAATAAAATAACAAAAAGTAACACAGGATAAAAGCGTATGATTTTGAGCTTTACGAAATCAAATGTTGTTTTTGCAGTGTTAAATCTATATGCAAAAAGAAAGCCGGACAAAATAAAAAATAAGTCCACAGCCTTTTGTCCGTTTGATGTCATTGTTTGAATTTTGTTGTATAACTCTATATCGGGAAATATTGAATGAAGACCATAATCGTTAAATAAATGCAAAATTACAATGGTTATACAACCTATAATTCTTAAAAATTCAATATTTTTGATTTTTTCCATTTCTGTTCCTTTTCAAACAATTGTTCTTATTGTGTATACTTGTTCAACCGCTTCGTTTAGTTTGAATTTTGATTTCCAACCAAGTACCATTGGTATAGCGGGGTTTAACATTGAATTTTGAACTTTTAATCCCCTTGTATTTTAAATATATGTTTAATCCTCAAATTTAATTCCATAATGTAAACCAGAATTGCCTTACCAAAGATGGCTGTAAATTGCTTTGGAATTGCATTTTGAATTTCGGAAACGACTTTGCCTGCTGTTAATAAAGCTATATTAGTCATTTTTTCTCCTTATTTTTAATCTTCGCTTTATTTCTTCCGCAATTCTTTTTGAATTATTGATATCATTGTATTTTTTAGGCACAAATAGATCGGAAATTTTGTCTCTTATTTCTTTGTTATAACCGGGATTATTGTAAGATTTTTCAACAGAAAGCAGTGCATCTGTCCAAGAAGTAACTACATCACCGGGGCAATTTTCTTCATATGGCATACTAAATTTATTATTATTTTGATATTGTTCTTTATCAAAAGCCATAAATACCAGCGGCTTTCCTGTTAAGAGAAAATCATATCCCAATGTAGAATAATCTGTTATTAATAGCGAATAGTTTTGTAATTCGGTATAGATATCATTTTCTTTGTTTATTAGAAATCTTTCTTTATCTTTAATTGCAGTCAAAATTATATTGCCATAGTTTTTCCAAGTACGCGGATGTAATTTTAATGTAAAAGTAGCATTATTTTTTTCTAATAAGTCATTTATACAGTCTATACTATTTATAAAAATATTTATTAAACATTCCTCATCATTAAGATTCCATCTATATGCAGGAGCATATAATATATTGTAATTTTTCGGATTGGTTAAATTTGATTTATAAAGGTTTATGTTTCTTGGATATCCGCACAAAAACTGTGCATCTTTTGGAATTTGCCAAGGTATAGCGTTGTAATCTTTAAATTGTTGTCCGGGGCAAATTATTAAAAAGTATTTTTCATAGAGTTCTCTAAACGGAGCCACAAAAAAATATTTCAATGTCTTTTGTATTTTAACAAATAAACTATCATCTTTATTTATAATAATATCAGATGACAACCTGACACCCGGAATAGTCATATTTGGGATTTTATCACCAATCGGACGCATATCTTTTAATCCAATTCCGTGCCATAGATTCACAAATTTTGTTTTAGCATTAAAACCATAGCGATTATCATAATCAGACATTTTAAAATGATTCGAAAGAGCAATACTTGCTCTTGCCGTCATCCAAATTCCATAAAGACTATTTGCTTTACATACAGGCATTTTTGCTTCTTTTAATTTTTTTTGAATTTCTTTGCTTTTTGTTAACCAAACAACTTCTATCTCTGGGTGATTCATTATAATATATTCATATAAATATTTTGTATTATCTGAATAGCTTTTCATATTAAAGCCTGTAAACACCCACAAATTTTTCTTTTTGGGTATTATAGCAAATATCCAATATGCAAAAAATGAATGAATTTGTTTGAATAGCCGCTGCAAATTTTTAATGGTCTTTTTTATTGCATAAACAGATTGTAAAATAGGCTTTATGATTTTTAATGTGCTATTTTTTCTTAATAGATTTGCTTGTTCTGTTCCTAATTTATCTATTTGTTGCAATTTGTATTTATATTCTTTAAGTAAAGATAATGCAATTTTATATATTTCAGGATATTGCTCTTTTAATTCAAGTAATTTTTCCCATTTTTCGGTTTCAATGATTGCATTTAAATAATTGGAGAGTTCTATTAATAGCCTTTTTTTAAAATTTTTAATTTGAAAAGTCGGGTAATTTTTTTCATAATATTTAATAAATCCGGTCAATAATTTGAAATATTCAGGCCTTGTATTTATAAAAAATAAATATTGAGATTCTTTTTGGGAAAAAACACCGGTTTCACTTTTTCTATAAACACTCATTTTTTCTTTGATTACATATAAATAAGAATCACCAAGCGAAAAAAAGATTATGGGATAATCTCCGCATTTACCGTCTCTTTTGCACCAATCCGGAATTTGTCCAATATTCCATCGGATAAACAAGCTGGACATATGGGGTATTTCTTCAATAACATCAGAGGCTGTTAATTTTTTTTCTAATGGCAGACGGCTTGGTATAACTAATCCCCTTTTTTGTTTTTTGTAATAATGCAAATAAGGGCAATCATAAGTAATTCTCACTTCTGAAAGATGGCTGCAAATTGTAACATTTTTATTTTTTTCCATGTAATCAAACTGTTTTTGAAGTTTATTTTCATTGCTCCAATAATCATCACCATCACAAAAGGCTGCATATTTGGCTGTTATACTTTCGCATAAATCCATAAAATTTGCTAAACACCCCATATTTGATGTTCTGTGTATGTGTTTTATAATATCAGGGTATTGTTTTGCATATTCGGCAACAATTTCACTTGTGCCGTCCGTTGAACAATCGTCGCCAACTAATACTTCAAATTTAAAATTAGTTTTTTGCATTAAAAAACTATCCAGAGCATCTTTAATGTATTCTTTTTGATTGTATGTTACGCAAACTATTTGTACTTTAATATCATTGTTAATCATTTTATATTTCTTTCATATAAATTCAGTAGGCCTTGTTTATTTAAAATTAGGATTACTAGTCGGCTTTCAATATTTATTTGAGAAGTTGACCGACAATTGCTTTTTCACTGCAAAACTTACGACAAGCTCCTTTTTTCGGTTTACGCCATTCATTGTTAATATTTAGATGATTTGAATATGATAAATCTGTACTCATTTCAATATAAACTTTAATCATAATTAATTCTTTTGTTACTCTAAATATTCATTTATGACTTCATGTCCGCACTCAAGATTTGGTTTTTTGGGTAATAGACTGTAATTACCATATCTTATTCTTAAATAAGTGTCAGGATCGTTTGGGGCTGAATATATAGACCCTTCAAATTCTATTTTTTGTACAGGTAAAAGAATTTCCTTTTTAATTGGTTTTCTTGAATTTAGATTTACAAACGGAAGATTTGTTTGCAAAGTTTCATTTTTATCAAAATAACAATAAATATCAATAAATGCTTTTGAATTTTTTTTGTATTGAAGCCTTGCCATTCTGCCGGGTTCTCTATCTATGAAACATACCGGTTCCGGAACTAAATTTTTTGCAATTTCTCTAAACTTGTTAAAAGAATCTTGAGGCATTGAAACATCTAAATCGTCATCCCAAGGAATAAATCCTTTGTGCCGTATAGCTCCCAGCAAAGAACCAAAATCTAACCAGTAAACTAAATTGTTTTGATTGCATATTTTTTCAAAGTTTTTAAGTAACTCAAGACATTCTAATTGAAATTTTCTTAATTGTCCTGTTGCTTTCGCCGCATTTGAAGAATTTATAAAATAATCCATTATTAGATTTTGTTTAAATTCAATATTGGAAATTTTTTTATTTAACTCAATTAAAAATTTTTCATTATTTGCAGCTATCTTTTTTGTTATTTTTATACCCAAGATAGTAATAACTTTTTGTGTTTTGTTTTTGTTTTTTATTGAAAAAATTTTATTTATTATTTCTTTCATACTAACCTCGCTTTAAATTAAATGCTAATCTCATTTTTTATAATTTTGCATATTTTATATATACTTTCTTCCGATAAATCAGGATACAATGGCAAACAAGCTATTCTTGAACAAATATTCTCAGAAATCGGACAAGATTGCTTTTCTTTTATATATGGCAATGTATTCAAGCTTGGATAAAAATATCTTCTCGGATAGATGTCTTCCTTGTTTAAAGCCTTAAATACTTTTAATAACTCTTCTTCGTTTTTAAATACAATCGGATAATATGCATAGTTATATTGCAATTCGCTTTGTTTTTCGGGTCTTTGAATAATTCCTTCAAGCTCTTTATCATATAATTCGGAAATTGTTTTTCTGTTTTCAATAATTTCATTGATATATGGAAAATTAGCCAACCCCATAGCTGCATTGAATTCGGATTGTTTCGCATTAATTCCTAAACAAAAATGAGTATCACCATCATGACCAAATCGCTTTATTAAGTCTAATTTTTTTGAAATTTCATCATCTTTTACAATGCATGCCCCGCCTTCAATAGTGTGAAAAAGTTTTGTTGCATGAAAACTGCAAGTAGAAATATCACCAAAATTTAACAAAGATTGCCCTTTATAGTTTGAACCAAAAGCATGTGCCGCGTCATAAATTACTTTTAAATTGTATTTATCCGCGGTTTTTTGTATTTTTTCAATATTGCAAGCATAGCCAAATACGTGAACTGCCATTATTGCTTGAGTGTTTGGAGTAATGACTTGTTCGATTTTATTTGCATCAATTGTGAAATTGTCAGGCTTGATATCTGCAAATACGGGTTTGTATTTTTCCCATAAAATAGATGAAGTTGTTGCTACATACGAAAATGGCGTTGTTATAATTTCTCCGTTTTTTATACCAAGAGCTTTTAGCGCTATTTGTAAAGCAATAGTTCCATTAGTTACATAATGAAAATTTTTTTTCACCCTCAGATATGAAGATAATTTTTCTTCGAGCTCTTTTACTAATGGACCTTGATTTGTCAGTTGCCCATTTTGGTAAATTTGATTTAAGTAATTAAAATATTCTTCTTTAGGCGGCATAAAAGATTTTGTTACATATATTTTTTCTTTTAATTGTGTGTTCATTCAACCAGCTTTCTGACATAGTCATAGTATTCATTGTTTTTAACATTTTTAATATTTGATAAAATTTTTGATTTAGATAAAAATTTCATCCTGAAGGCAACTTCTTCTAAACAAGCAATTTTAATTCCTTGATTTTCTTCAATGGTTTGGACATATTGTCCTGCTTGCAATAAAGAGTTATGTGTACCGGTATCCAACCAGGAAAAGCCTCTGCCGAGTTTTTCCATTCTTAATTCATTGTTGTTTAAATAAATTTTGTTAACATCAGTAATCTCTAATTCGCCACGAGCAGACGGCTTAAGGTTTTTAGCATATTCAACAACTTTATTGTCATAAATATAAAGACCGGTTATGGCATAGTTTGACTTAGGATTTTGAGGTTTTTCCTCTAATGATATAATTTTGTCATTCTTATCAAACTCGACAATTCCAAAACGCTCCGGTTGTTTGACAGGATATGCAAAAATGCAAGCTCCGCCATAATTTTCAACTGTCTTTGATACATATTTTAATGTACCTGAAAATCTGGGTCCAAAGAAAATATTATCCCCCAATATTAAAGCAACATTGTCATTTTTAATAAAATCTTCACCAATAATAAAGGCCTCTGCAAGTCCATTCGGAGCAGCTTGAGTTTTGTATGTTAAATTAATACCAATACGGTCTCCATTGCCTAACAATTTTTTAAAATCGGGAGCATCTTTTTGCGTTGTAATGATCAGGATGTCTTTAATGCCGGCGAGCATTAGTACCGATAAGGGATAATAAATCATTGGCTTATCGTAAACAGGTAATAATTGTTTGGAAGTAACCATTGTTGTTGGGTATAATCTGGTTCCGCTGCCTCCTGCTAAAATAATTCCTTTCATGCAGTTGCCTCTCGCTTGTGTTCGATGTTTTTAATCCAATCTTGATTAGATAAATACCAGTTAATTGTTAATTTTATTCCTTGTTCAAAAGTAACGGAAGGACTCCAGGCTAATTCAGATGTAATTTTATCGTTAGAAATGGCGTATCTTCTGTCGTGTCCTAATCTGTCTTCAACATACTTTATTGAGGATTCATCTTTTCCCATTGCTTCAAGAATAAGGCGAGTAATTTCAAGATTGGTCTTTTCATTATGACCGCCTATGTTATACACTTCTCCAACTTTGCCTTTATGCAGGACAACATCTATTGCTTCGCAATGGTCATACACATACAACCAATCTCTGACGTTTAATCCGTCCCCATATACCGGCACTTTTTCTCCTTTTAAAAGTTGTGAAATAAAAAACGGAATAAGCTTTTCGGGATATTGATATGGTCCGTAATTATTTGAACATCTTGTATTTAATACGGGTAATTTATAAGTTTCATAATATGCTCTAACTAACAAATCAGCACTTGCTTTTGAAGCTGAGTACGGACTATTGGGGGCTAGCGGGGTTGTTTCATAAAAATACCCCGTATTATCAAGTGAACCATAAACTTCATCTGTAGATATTTGCAAAAATCTGTTTGTTCCAAGGTTTTTACTTGCTTGTAATAAATTTAGCGTTCCTTTTATATTTGTTTCTATAAATATTTCAGGATTTTTTATTGAATTGTCAACGTGTGATTCGGCTGCAAAGTTTATCACACAATCCGCCTGTTCAACCAATTCGTAAACTAAACGCTTATCGCAAATATTGCCTTGAATAAACGTATAATTTAAATTATTTGCGATATCTTTTAAATTATCTAAATTGCCGCAATAAGTTAAAGCATCTAAATTTATAACTTTATAATCCGAGTGTTTTTTTAGAATATGCCGTATAAAGCATGAGCCTATAAATCCAGCACCTCCGGTTACCAAAATTATCACCCTCGCACCTTCTCTCTTTTTAACTCTAACGAAAGCCATTTTTTTGCGCCTATTGGAAATTTAAATTTAAAAATAGGTTTAATATCTGCGTTTATTAAATATTGGTTTTTATATTTATCTAAAATTTTGCTATAAGTTGCTTCAAAATTCTGTTTTAAGTATTTAATTTTTAAATATGTACAAAAATTTAAATTTAATCTGGTAGAAAATAATCTGGATAGAATTTTATTATATTTGTAGTTAAATTCTTTATTTAATAAATTTATTATATTTGCACTCTTAAATCTCTGAGTATAAGGATTTAAACCGGAATAAACCCCATTTTCGGTATAATTATAAACCGACATTATTTTATCTATATAAAATAAATTACCCTTAGTTAAAAAATAAAAATTTGTTGCAATATCATAAGTAGCAACTATCGGATTTTGAATTTCTTTTAAATTCAAACATTTTGTTCTATATACTCTAGAGGAAGTATGAGGTTCAATATAATACTTTTTTGTAATACGTTTTGGCGGAAAACCGTATTTTTGTGTTTTAGATTTTATATAAGGCCTTTCTATATCGTCTTGTAAATACTTAACCAGAGTATTATGTGCGCAAAAAGAACAATCGGGATTTTGTTCCAATATCTCTATTTGAGTTTGCAGTTTTTGCTTGTCGCACCAATAATCATCGCCTTCTAAAACTGTATAATATTTCGTGTCAACAGTTTTCAATCCGTTATAAAAATTTAACTGCTCGCCAATATTATGATTTCTAATTATCGGTATTATTTTTTGCGGGTAATCTTTTGCGTATTTTCTTACAATATCCGAAGTTCCATCTGTAGATGCATCATCCAATATAACAAGCTTGTATGAAAAGGTTGTTACTTGTTCAAGAACACTTTTTATAGAATTTTCTATTGTATCGAAGTGGTTATATGTTACAAGAAAAATTGTTACAAGATTATTTTTCATTGAATATCCTTTTTAGTTTTTTCAAAAATTTTTAAACCAAATAATAAAATTTTTTCCGTTGAAAAACTTTCCTCTAATCTGTATAATGTAATTCCGCAAAATGAAAATTCATATTTTGTTGCCCAAAAATCTCTATCTCTGATTTGAACATTTTTTTCTTTTAAAAAATCAAGTACTGATTTTTTCGCAATATTTTTGTCAAGACTCAATTGCTTATAATGTTTTTTCGCTTTTGAATTAACTGTTGAATTTGGATTTCTATAATAGTAGTAATTTACGCCAGGTACAGCTACAATGCTGCTGGCATAATATATGGCTTTGATTGTAAATAATTTATCTTCGCAATACACTCCCTCGGGCCATGTTATATTATTATTTTTCAACATTGAGTGTCTATAAATTTTATTTGTCGGACATTCATTTTTCCATTGTTGGCAAACATCAATTTTATCTTGTAATGTTGTAACAAATTTTTCTTCGGTTATATTTAATCTTTTCTTGTCCTTGCCATGCCCTGTTCTTATATTGGTTGCCAATGCTATATCGGCATTGTATTTTTTTGCTGCATTATATAATTTTTCGTAATATTCTAAATCCACCCAATCGTCGGAATCGACAAAGCCTATATATTCTCCTTTGGCTATTTTCATTCCGGTGTTTCTTGCTGCTCCTTGTTTTTTGTTTTCTTGGTTGATTAGTTTAAATCTTGAATCTTTATTGGCAAATTTTTTAATTATATCGGCACTTTTGTCTGTTGAGCCGTCGTTTACGCAAATTATTTCAATATCTTGCAGGGTTTGATTTATAAGAGAATTCAAACATTTTTCTAAATATTTTTCTGTATTAAAAACAGGAACAATAACGGAAACTTTAATCATAAGGCACCTATAGTTTGATTCCTTTTCTGTATCTCAGATTCATATTTTCATCAACATCTATGAATTTTAGAGTCATTTTGATGTTTGTTTGATTAAAGAGCCATTGAAGATATGATAAATCTTTGTATTTTATGTAATAATGGTATGCAAAAGTTTTTCGCCATGATGCAACGGAATAATTGTTATTAAGACCTAATTCCCGGCAGATGTTTTTAAAAGCATAAAAAATGGTTGTTCTGTGGAATTTGCTGCCTTGCGAATTTTTAAACAGATATTCTTTTGGTTTTTTTCCGTCCGTGGTTTCTTTAATAAGGTTTCTTATGTCTTGATTAAGCGGCATGACTTTATTTTTTTTGATGTTTAAATATAATTTATCTTTGACGTCTTTTACTTTTAAATTCAATAAACCAATTAAATCTATCCCTGTATTAATTGCAAGCATGAACATTAAAAGCTCGCTTGTTTGATTTTTCTTTTTATATAAATTTTTTATGGAATTTATTTCCGCTTTGTTTTTGATTGGTAAACTCATTCCCATTGCTATTAATTAACTTTCCAAGAAATTTTTATATTGCTTCCAAAACAGACTTTAACTCAACATAATTAAACTTTTGTTGAGTTTGCCTGAAGTGCCATAAATTAAGCTTTGAAATATTTATTTTGAAAATGTTAAATAAAATTAATAAATTATTATTAATTTGCAATGGTATTTTTTCTTTATGCTACAATAATTTTAAAAGTTTTTAAAACAACTCAACAAAAGTTTAATTATGTTGAGTTATTTTTATTAAATTATTCTCATTGCATGATGTTTTTTTGTGCCTGTAGTAAAATATAACCATGGATATCAATATAAAAGATGAATTGAAGCAAAAGATTGACTGTTTGACATTTAGACTCGAAGCTTTAGAAAGGTGTCTTTGACCTTGAGTGTCTTAATAAACGTTTAATTGAGATTGAAAATGAACTTAAAAGAGAAGATATTTGGTCTAATCAGGAGGCCTCTTCTAAACTTTTAAAAGAGCAAAAAGAAATTAAATCAAAAATTGATAAGTTAAATTCTTGGAAAAGTACTATAGATGATGCTATGGTTGCGTTTGAATTGGGGGATGAGAATTTAATTTTTGAGGGCAGGGAGAATTTATTAAAGCTTGAAAATGAGTTTGATAAGTTTGATTTAGAAAATATGTTAAATGGTGAATATGATAAAAATGACGCCATTTTAACGATAACGGCAGGTGCCGGGGGTACGGATGCGCAGGATTGGGCAGATATGCTTTTAAGGATGTATTTAAGATGGGCGCAGTTAAGAGGGTATGAAGCTCAATTGCTTGATAAATCAGAAGGAGATGAAGCAGGGATTAAGTCGGCTTCAATAAAATTATCGGGGCTTTATGCTTATGGATATTCAAAAGCGGAAAAAGGAGTGCATAGACTAGTGCGTATTTCGCCTTTTAACGCTAACGGCAAAAGGCAGACAAGTTTTGCTTCTTTGGAAGTATCTCCCGTTATTGAGAATTTTAATGATAAAATTGAGATAAAAAGCGAAGACATTGAAGTTGATACCATGCGCTCGGGCGGTGCAGGCGGTCAGAATGTTAATAAAGTTGAAACGGCGGTCAGAATAAAACATATCCCGACAGGAATTGTTGTAAAATGCCAGCAGCAGCGCTCGCAATTGCAAAATAAGGAAACGGCTCTTGAAATGCTTGCTTCAAAATTAATTGCCATAAAACAAGCGGAATATGAGGCCAAAATGGGGCAATTGAAGGGTGGTGTCATGGATGTAAATTTCGGTTCTCAAATAAGAAGTTATGTTTTTCACCCTTATAAACTTGTAAAAGATCATAGGACAGGCTATGAGACTTCTGATGTTGAAGGTGTTATGAATGGTGAAATAGACGGGTTTATTGAAAGTTATTTAAGAAAACAAATTTAATCTTTTTTCTTTGAAATAACAAGGTAAAATTCGTCACCTTCTTTGATTTCTACTTCGCTGCCGTATTCGATATATGATAAAAACGAATCGTCATACACTTGTTTAGCTCCTGATTTTAGCCTGTTATCTTCTTTATTTTCGCTAAATCCGTCAACAAAAGAAACTCCGTATGAAAATCCTTTGACAAAAAAGCTTCCCACTGTCGAAGCGGTTTTTTTGACGATTTTTTTGGGAGGAATTTTTTTGATTTCTTCTTTATTTATAACGCTTTTTGCGTATTTTGCCCTTAGGGGGGTTAAAAAATCGTGTTTTCCTTTATTGTCTTCATAACTTACTACGTTTAAATATATTTTAGCGTTTCTTTTAGCTCTTTTAGGATCAGTAACTTTTTCAAGTGTGCAGTTAATTATATCTCCTTTAATAAAATCAATATCATCAATAACCCCATCATTTATAACTTCCACTTTGAATGTTTCAGGCGGCGTTATACTGTTAAAAGGGCTTAGCGCTCTAACATGGATTTTATCTGCTGCATGTGCCATTTGAATTGATAAAATCAAGCAAAATAAAAATAATATTATCTTTTTCATAAAATTTTTCCTAAAAAATCATATAAACTCTTTTTATAAGTTTATATTATATCTTCCTTAATTTCAAATAAAAACCCAAAAGCTCCCTTTAAGGGAGCTTTTAATCTTTGATTAAACATTAATCTTCAAGCGGAGCAGTCGAGGGGTTTTAAGTCCACGAACGTCAACCGCCACTTATATAGTTCCCTTTTTTAAAAAATTTATAACATTTTTTTTAAAAGCTCTTTAACTTTTTTTTCTAAAGTTTCAAAGTCTGAATCGTTATCGATTATATATTTTGTTTTGTTTCTGTTGTTTTCTTGTGTTTCAAGTCTTAATAAAGCTTCTTTATATGTTAAATTGTTGCGCTTCATTAAGCGGTTAATTTTTGTTTCTTTAGGTGCATCAATTAAAATAATTTTATCGAATGTTTTATCAAAACCTGCTTCAAATATGGTTGCACCCGAGACAAAAGCAGCGTTTTTATTTTTGTTGTCAATAAAAAAGTTTTCAATACATTTGTTTAAAATCGGATGGATTATGTTTTCAAGTTTTTTTCTTTTTTTTGGGTTTTTAAAGATAATATCACCCAGTTCTTTTCTGTTAAGGGTTTTAAATTCTTTTAAAATTTCATCTTTCGCTGTTTTATTATATTCAAGAATTTCATGTGAAACATTATCAAGATCAATAACACTAAAACCAAGCGATGAGATTATTTTTTCGACCTGTGTTTTTCCTGCTGCAATATTACCCGTTAAACCTATTTTAAGCATAGCTTTATTTTAACTCAAAATTGTTGTATAATTCAAATACAACTTGTTTATAAAGGAGGAAATATGACTTCAAACCCTATGATGAATCCAAAAGTTGTCGAAAACGTTATTTTAGATTCAAAACCAATGACAATCCAGGGTTCAATTAATAAAACTTTAATTCTTACGGGTATTGTTGCTCTATCGGGGCTATATACCTGGGATTTAATGGCAAAAGGATTTATGGATAAAGCAAATTTATTTATAATAAGCTCTCTTGTAATCGGTATAATTTTGGCAATTGTAACCGCTTTTAATCCGAGAGCTTCAAAAATAACCGCACCTGCTTATGCGCTATGCGAAGGTTTATTGGCGGGGGCTGTAAGTTATGCATATAACAGTCTTTATAACGGGATTGTAGTAAACGCCGTTGTTTTAACTTTGCTTGTTTTATTTACAATGTTATTTTTATATAAAGCAAGAGTAATTCAAGCAACGGAAAAATTCAGGCAGGTTATTTTAATATCAACAATTGCAATTGCGATATTTTATGCTATCGGTATGATAGGAGCGTTTTTTGGTCATCCGATGACAGTATTTAACGGTTCTGTTATGGGAATTGTTATAAGTGTTGTAATTTGTGCCATAGCCGCACTTAATTTCATTTTGGATTTTGATTTTGTCGAACAGGGAGAAAAAAGAAATCTGCCTGATTATTTTGAATGGTATTGCGCTTTCAGTTTGCTTGTTACGTTAATATGGTTATATTTTGAAATCTTGCGTTTATTGGCGCAGCTTCAAAGACGTGATTAATAAATAATTAAAGCGGGGTTAAACCCCGCTTTTTTAATAATCATCTTCCGGGTCTTTCGGGAGATTTGTTGTTGTAACCCTGACGCCGAACTTATCTTCCATTACTATTACTTCGCCTTTTGCGACGAGTTTTTCGTTAACGTATATTTCGACAGGTTCTCCTGCAACTTTGTTTAATTCTACAATTGAACCTTTTTTTAACTCCATAACTTCTCTTATTGAAGATTTTGTTTTTCCTATTTCAACACTGATATGCATCATTACATCCTGCATAATATCAAGATTTTTCTTAATGGATGGGATAATTTCTTCTTTTTCAAATTCCTGAAATTTTACGGGGCGCACCGTAATTAAATCATGGGCGGATGTTTTGTTGAAATTTGTATCGTCGGGTGTTTCTTGTTTTGTATTTTCTTTTGGTTCCTCTCGGACTTCAATAATTTCTTTTTTATGGGAAAATTCCATATCCTCGCTGTCTATGGTAAAATCATTATTTAAATCCGATAATAATTCATTATCGGATAAATTTTCACTGTTGTTTTGTATTTCTTTATCTTCCATAATTAGCCTTATTGAATTATAAATTGTCCGAAGCTTACTCTCATAACTTCTCTTTGTCCTGCAAAAATTCCGTTTACCATTTCCAAAATTTCTTCTTTTGCAAGCTCTTTTCCTGTCGGGGTTGATAATTCATCGGAAGTTTTGTTTGATAAAACCGAAATAACAGCATCCCTTATAGCAGGTTTATACCTTTCCATTTCTGAAGCAATTAAATCCATTTGATTTGGAGCAGCAGCACCATGGCCTGAGGCTTTTGGAGCGGGCTGCGATTCTTGCGCTATTTCTTCGTCCGTTTTTGATAATTCAAGCGCAATTCCTACTTTTAAATACCTTCTGTGGGTTGTGTCGGCTAAGTTTAATATAAAATCCCCAAGATCCAGTAAAATTCCTTCCTGCGGGGCTTCGTTTTCTTCTTCTTCGGTTGCTTCTTCTCCTTGAACTATTTGTGATATTTTTTTATCGATCGTATGGTTTAAAAGAGAATATGTTGTAATCATTGAAACAACAATTACTATAATTAAAATAACGTTGCTTAATAAAATCGCATTTGTTGCGGTCATTTCAAACCCTTTTTTGTTGTTGGGGTTTTTATTGTCGTTATTATCTACAGGTTTTGCCATATTTCCTCCGTAAATTAATTATGTTTTTATTATACTTAATTTTTCTTCTATAGCCAATCTATATTTTCTTGTTTTGGCTTTCTTTTAAATTTTGAAAAGAAGTCGGATAGTTTTGCTTTTAGAGATGTGTTTGCTTCTTTTAC
The DNA here is from genome assembly GCA_944324945.1 of Candidatus Gastranaerophilales bacterium. GTDB lineage: Bacteria > Cyanobacteriota > Vampirovibrionia > Gastranaerophilales > Gastranaerophilaceae > RUG14156. The sequence continues at coordinate 82,144 of CALUYE010000005.1, read as the reverse complement.
TTTAGTTTTTGCTTTGTTTGTTTTATCTTTTACGTTTTCTTTCGTATCTTCTATTAATTTATCCGTATCCCATTTTTTGCGCTCAATTTCAGACAGTTCCTTTTTAGAACCTATATTGTGTCTGTCTTTTGCGTATTGTTTTATGTTTTCTCTTGTGATAAATGTCGGAGGTTCAACATAATTCGGGTTTAGCATCTTCATTTTAACATTATAGGCAATATCGGGGCTTATGTATTTTGAATATTCTTTTAAGCGAAGCATTCCTTCATAGTTATTTGATATTGCGGTATCGAGATTTTTCATTTTATTGTTTCTTATGTTTTTAGCGTAAATACTTTCCCATAAGACATTTTGATTTGCCACATCAAAGAATCCGACATAAACGCTTACCCTGTGCGTCGGGTTAACCGTGTCAAAACCTGCTATGTTTAAGCTGTTCCAAAGAGTGTTTTTTAAAAAATCCCTTTGAATATCCATTCCCATCGTAACAACTATTATTTTTTTAACACCTAATCTTTTTGTTATTTTTTCTAAAAATTGATAATCTATGTTGTATCCCTGCTGTAAACCTTGAAGGATTTGAAGATCGTTTTGTTTTAAACCCGCTTTTATAAGCGCTTCTTTTGTTTCATCAATCGGAATTACTTGAACATTTTTTTTATAAAGCGCTGTTTTAATATCATGAGCAAAAAACTCGGGCGTTCTAAAGTATGCATTGTAATATGTTACGGGGGTTAGGATTGTGTCTGTAATTATTCCTACTTTTTCAAGCGCAAAAGTACAACTGCTTGAAAATAACACAAAACATATAACTAAAAAAAACTTTTTTACTAATCCCCTCATCATAGTAAAATTATCAACCATATTTTTTGCTTTTAAAATCATATATTTAATGTATTTTTTTGACTTAAATAAAATTTTCATTAAATAAGAAAAGCACATTGACCGTAAATTATATTGAATAGTATATCTTTGAAAGATTATGTCAAATGCCCTTTAGATACAGATTGCAAAAGATTCTTGAAATCAGGATAAGAAAAAAAGAAGAACAGTTGCAAGTTGTAATTAAAGCTCAAGAAGAAGTTGATAGAATCGAGCTTATGATATTAAAGAATCTTGATGAAATTAAAACCCTGAGCGAACAAATGCGAAGTGCAGACCCTATGATGTATGACAGTTATGATAAATTTATCAAACATTTGTGGGAAGAAGATGAAAGATTAAAACAATTAAAAAAAGAAGCAATTGACAAACTAAACCACGAAAAAGAAGTTTTAAAAATTAAAGAACAGGAAGTTAACGTCTTAGAAAAACATAAAGAACACCAAAAAGAAGAATATATTCAAGAAGAAAAAGCTCGTGAATTAAAAGAGTTAAATGAAATAGGCTCGCAGAAATTTTATGCAAAAAAGGTTGCTCTCAAGGAAGAGCAAGAATCAGAAGAATTGGAACTAAAAAACAAAGAGATATAAATGGAACTTACAGGCGAAATACAACAAATTAATAAACCCGTTGAATTTCAACAGACACAAACAAACGAAATTCAATACATCAGTCAAAAAAGCGAAAGTTTTTTTGATATAAGAGAGCGTTTAAATCAGATATTTGAAAATTTTTTATCTCCGACAAGGACTTTATCACTTGAAGATGAGATAAATAATAAATTTTTAAATCTTGATTTCGGTGCGGAATTTGACATAAATGCCGATAAAATCGGGGTAAACGATGCGATATTTTTCGTAAATCTTTTAAATCAGCAAAATTTAATAAATTACAGTGTTGAAGATAACAAAATTGAATTAACAACTTTTGATAACAAAAAAATTAACGCAACAAACTCTCTTTTGAATATGCTTCAAACTTCCTTTGATTCCAAAAAACCGATAAGGCTTGATTTTGATAAAGATATAACGGTAATTTTAAAAATGGATTCCGATGGCAAAATTCAGGCTCATTTTATCCCCGGTTCAAGCGAAGTTGAGAAATATTTAAAAAATAATATCCAGAGCTTAAGGCAAAATTTTGACGATGAAGAAATAAACTATTCTTATTTAGGATATTCAAGATATAAAGAAGATTCTTCAAAAAAAGAAAAACGAGGTAAAAACCGATGAGAGATGCATTTATTAACGCAATGAACATGCAAAAAAGCACGGTTGAGTGGTTAAATTCAATCTCTGAAAATTTAACCAATATGTATACTCCGGGCTATAGAGAAAATCAAATGACCTTTAAAACATATTTAGATGCCACAATTCCCGATAGAGTATTAAAAAATACGGGACAAGGTAAAGCAATCCCCGGTACTTCAAGTGAAAATGTTTTTCTTGAAGGAAACGGCTATTTTGTTTTAAGAAATGAAGAAGGTAAAGTTGCCTACACCCGCCTCGGCGAATTTAAATTAAACGGCGAAGGTGTTTATTGTGCATCTGACGGCTCTAAAGTTCAAGGGTATATCTTAAATGATAAAGGCGAAATCATGTCAGGCACAAAATCTCTTTCAGACGGTGCTTTTGAAGAAACAATAGCTCAAGGGGGAGCACTGAGCGTTCCGACAACGGAAATTAAACTCTGGATTGACCCTGATAACGGCAAATATTTAGGTAAATACGATGAATTTGAAATAAAATCAGACGGTGTTTTCTACGGTAAAACAAACGGCGGAAAAGAAGCGACACCGTTGTATAAAATTGCAATTATGAATTTTCACAATCCCCAGGAGCTTTTTGAATATAAAGAAGGACAGTTTTTGGAAACTCCGTATTCGGGTAAACCCGTCATAGGCAGAGGTTCAATACAAAGCGGCTGCATAGAGTTGTCAAACATTGATTTTAAGGCTAATGCGACATACTGGAAACAGGCAAATATTCAAATGAATATAACCGATAAAATCATGTCGACATATAAACAACTTTTAGAAAGTGCTATGTCTTTACTTGATTAACAGTGAAAATTTATGAAAAAGTTACTTATTTTTCTCAATTTAGTAATATTAACTTATTTTTGCGCAATGAATTCATTTTGTTGCGCAGAAGAGTTTTTTCTAAATGACGATGTTGATATAAACAGTGTTTATTCAAATAAGACACAGGATTTTTCACAAATTGAAAAAAAGATTCAGGAAGATTATGATGCTTTACAAAAAAGGCTTGATGAAGCACAGAATAAAAATAATGAACCCGATAAATCGGACACTTTAAAAAATCAAACCCCGCAACCTGTGCAAAATACTCAACTATCCCAAAAAGAAAAAGAAGGATTTTTTTCTTCTTTAATAAATAAATTTAAAAAAGATAAAAAAGACGATGAACCAAAAAGAGGATATTATGGCGAACTTCCCGATATATCGCGCGAATTTCAATATAAAAAACCCGCTCAAACGATAGATAGAAAAGATGAATACAAAGTTCCGACGCTTGAAGAGCTGAATAGCGAAATTGAAAGTGAAAAATTAAAACAAGCACCCCTTAAAGATGCGCTTTTTTTGGATAATATTTTAAAAAAAGAGGATACAACAAGCGAATATCTTAAAGATATTCAAAAAACAAAATATGCTCTTTTAAATCTTAAAAAATGCATAGAAGAAAACGGCGACGTTCAAAGATTTAACGCATGCGTTAATATGCTTGATCTTTTATGTATTAATTTTGAAGAAAAATATAAAAACCGCTCGGATGCTCTAAAAGAAAGCTATAGAAATATTTTAAGCGCAAATTATTATTCTAAAGTTTTAGGTAATCTTTTGTATGATTCAAATTATTATTCTAAATATATCCCGACATCAAGCGGGAAATACAGCAAAAACAATATAGATAACGAAAAACAAAAACTGCTTATTAAACTAAATAAGACTATTTTTCTTATCAATCGGGAAAGCTAGATGTTTAAAATAAAAAAAATAGATAATAAAGACGTATACTATTCAGATATTATAAAAGCGCAGCATTTTTTTACTTCAAGAGATTTAATTGCAAAAGATAATCTTGAAAAAATAGCAAATTATTTAAATATCCCTTCCGCTAATTTAATAAAACCATCTCAAATACACAGTTCAAATATTGAAATATTAAAAGAAGAAAAAAGAGAATATAAAGACTGCGATGCATTAATTTTAAATAAAAAAAATTATGCAATTTACCTTAATTTTGCAGACTGCACCCCTGTTATTTTATATGATGAAAAAAATAACGCAGGCGCTGTTATACATGCAGGCTGGAGAGGAAGTGCGGATAGAATTGTTTATAAAACCGTTCAAAAAATGATAAACGAATTAAATTCAAACCCTAAAAATATCACGGCTGCAATAGGGCCTTGTATATGCTTTGAATGTTTTGAAACTTATGATGAGGCGCTTAGTAAATTAAAAAACAGCGTTAAAAATAAAGAAGGTTTGTTTAAGGATAATTTTGCGGATTTAAAGGGAATAAATAAAGCGCAGCTTGAGGAAATCGGGGTTGAAAATATTGATATATGTCCTTATTGCACGGTATGCGATAATGATAAATTTTTTTCATACAGAAAAGAAAACAAAACAAAAAACCGCCACAGCGCGTTTTTAAAATTAATCGATTAGACTTTAATATTTCTTATTGAAGAGAGTAAAAATTTTGTATATTCGTCTTTGGGGTGTTTGAATAAGTCCTGTGTGTTATTGAATTCAACAATAGTGCCTTTATTCATAATTGCTGTTTTGTCGCTTAAATATCTTACTAAATTTAAATCGTGCGAAATAAAAAGCATGGTTAAATTAAGTTTTTCCCTTAATTCAATCAAAAGATTAATGATTGAAGCGCAAATGCTAACATCTAAAGCGCTAACCGGTTCATCCGCCACAATAAATTCAGGTTTTAAAATGAGCGCTCTTGCAATTGCAATTCTCTGTCTTTGTCCGCCTGAAAATTCATGGGGGTATTTTTTAAGATCGTCTTTTGAAATTCCAACCATATCGATAATTTCACAAACGCGATTTAAGTTTTCTTTTTTTGATTTAAAAATTTTATGAATTTCCAAAGGTTCTAACAGTGTTTCTTGTATTTTCATTTTAGGATTAAGGCTTGAATACGGGTTTTGAAAAATCATCTGGATTTTTTTTCTGTAGTTGAATGTTTGTTTTTTATCGTATTTTAAAATATCTTCGCCTTTGTATAAAATTTCTCCCTGTGTCGGATTGATTAATTTTAAAATACAGTTAGCTAAAGTTGATTTACCGCAGCCTGATTCCCCTACAAGAGCAACTATCTGACCTTTTTGAATATTTAAATTTATATTATTTAAAACAAGATGAGCTTCTTTTTTTATATTTAAAAAAGAAGGCTCATCGTTGTATATTTTTTTAAGATTTTTAATTTCGATTAAATTTATGGAATCGTTTTTCATTTAAACATTATAGCAAATTTTTTGTTTAAAATAATAATACTTTTGATTATTATATGAGATATTCTTTTAGAAATTGCGTGTCTTTTGATTTTCTTAATTTTTTTATTCCCTCCATTTCTATCTGTCTTATCCTTTCTTTTGAAAAGCCGAGCATATTTCCGAGTTCCTCAAGTGTTTTCGGGCTTCTTTCTTCCAGTCCGAATCTGTTTAAGATTATAAATTTTTCTCTCGGGGATAAAATATCAAGAGCTTTATTTATATCTTTTTTAAAGTCTATTTTTTCGATTCTTTCGCTCGGTACCGTCTGCAAGGTGTCTTGAATATAATCTTCAAGGGTTAAATCCTGCGCAATGGGCGTTGTAAAGCTTACAGGTTCTTTGATTATTGATGATTTTATGATTTTTATTTTTTTGGGTGTTGTTTTTAAATACTGCGCAAGTTCGTCATCATTAGGCTCTCTTCCTAAATCTATACTCAATTTTACCATTGCTTTTTTCAGGTTTCTGATTTTATCTCCCATATGAACGGGGATTCTAATCGAGCGCGAGTTGTTTGCTATTGCTCTTATTATTGTTTGTTTAATCCACCAGGTTGCATAGGTTGAAAATTTGAATCCTTTTTTATAATCAAATCTGCTTGCGGCTTTGATTAATCCCAATGACCCTTCCTGTACTAAATCCATAAATAAAATGCCCTGTCCTGTGTATTTTTTGGCTATTGATATAACAAGCCTTAAATTTGCCTGAATTAATTTCTTTTTTGCAATTATTGCTTCATTTTTCCCTCCTTCTTTTATTGTTTTTCCGATTGTTAATTCATCTTCTTTTTTTAAAAGTTTAATTTTGCTTATGTCTTTTAAATACATCTGAAGAATTTCGTCTTTGTTTACGATAACATCAAAGGTTTTAATTTCTTCTTTTTCATCCGTATCGCAATTTAAGACAAGTTCTTTTTCCTCGTTAAGACTCTCATCAATCTCAAGTAATTTTTCCATACCTCAGCTCCAATATAAAGTATTGCTTTTATTTTTTAGAGACGAATAAAAGAAGCTTTTTGTTCCAAAGGAAGATAATATATATAATTTATAACAATTGAATTTATATATAATATGTGATATATTAACCAAAAAAAGGAAAAATATGGATAAAATTTCTGTTATAGTTCCTGTATCAAATTCACAAAAATATCTGACTCAATGTCTTGATAGCATAATCTATCAGACTTATTGCGAACTTGAAATTATTTTAGTTAATGATTTTTCAATTGACGAATCCGAAAAAATCATACTTGAATATCAAAAAAAAGATAAAAGAATAAATTTTATCAAGAATCATAAAACAAAAGGGGCTGCACTTGCAAAAAATTCAGCACTTGAGATTTCAAAAGGAAAATACGTATTTTTTCTTGAAGCATGTGATTTTTTAGATATTAATGCAATTAAAAACGCATATCTTGAAATTAAAGATTCAAACTCGGATATTGTAATTACAAAAACGGTTCCTTTTGATGAATGCGATATGGAATATTTTGATTTATTTAAATCGGACAGTGAAGAAATTATAAAAGAGTATTTTGAAGTAAAAATTAATAATTTTGAATATGCAATCTCAAATTTCCCCGATAATTCCTGGGGAAAATTATACAACAGTGATTTTTTAAAGAAGAATAAGATATTTTTTATAAATAAAAATGTAATTTGCGAAAATGAAGGATTTTTCTTAAAAGTTATGTCCAAATTGCCGAAAATTTCATCAATTGATTCAACAGGCGTGAATTACAGACTAAATTGCAGATATGATAAATTAAAAAATCCAAAAATTGCAATTAAAGATGCTATGGAATATATTAAAAAAAATTCTTCAAAAAAGGATTTTAAAGTTTTTTATGATGCGATATTAAAAATGTATGATTATTTAGGTTATTCTTTGAATTTTGACGAAAAAACACCTGATAATATTTTTCAAAAATGAAATTATCTGCTTAATCTTAAAATCTTTTCGCTTCTTTTTAATTGATTTTCATACATTAATATCTGTGTTTTGTTTCCGATTGCAAGAGCTATATCGTAAGCTTGTTTTTTGTATGAGATTTCATTATTATCAAGTTCTATTGCTTCTTTTATATATAAAAGCGCACTTTCAAGCTCGTTAAGATTAAAATAACTTCTCGACATTTGCGAGTAGTATTTTGCTTTGTTGGGGTTTAGTTTGATTGCATTGTAAATTGAGTTTTTGGCTTCTTGAAATTTATTTAAATCGTTTAAAATCAAACCTTTAAAATAGAATGATTCCGCGGTATTTTTATCAAGATTTAAATATAAATTAATGCATCTTAACGCTTCGTCAAGATTTTTCAATCTGTAGAAAATTCTTGCAAGAGAATTGTATATATTAGGGCAGTTTGTGCAGTTTTTGCTGAATTTATCTATCAATTCCAAAGCTTCGCTGTAGCGTTTTTCATCAATCAATAAATCTATAATTTCAAGATTGTAATAAATTGAATCGGGATATTTTAAAAGAGCTTGATTGTATATTTCAATTGCTTTTTTATAAAGTTTTAATTCTTTATAAACTATAGCTAAAGTATCAAGCAAAATCGGGTTGTCTTTTTCTTCGTTGTAATATTTTTCTAAAACAGATTTAGCCGAAGCCAAATTAACGTTTTTAAGGTTTATTGTCTGCTCGAGTACTTGAGCTTTAGAATACAAGGGTGATTCTTTTTTAATTGAACTTAAATTTAAAAGTGCTTGAGAGAATTTATTTTGCTTAATTAAAATCCACGCCATTAAAAAATATTTTTCATCGATATTATCGTGTTTGTTGTGAATAAATGAGTAGTTTATTGATTTTTTAACGGCATCAAGAGCTTCAGAAAGCCATGCTACGTCAATATATGTTTTAGCTAAATCAAAATAAAAATCATGTTCGTTGTTGTCAAATTTTATTGCTTTTACAAATAAATCTATTGCTTTTGAATAACGGTTTTTGCTTGCTTCAATCATAGCAAGATAGTAATTGGCTAAAGGTGTATCATCGTCAAGATTAAGGCAATATTTAATTACTTTATTATAGTTTTTTGCTTCATATTCCATTTTTGCAAGGTCAAGATTTGCTTCTTTATTGTATTCATCAATTTGAACAATGCGCTCAAGCATCATTTTTCTTTTGGAGCCGCTTATTGTTGAAATTAAATACAATAAATCGGAATCAAGCTTAATTGTTTCATCCAAAGAATTAAAAGTCTCTAAGGCTTCTTCTTTTTTATTCAGTTTAATTAAAGCTTTTATATAGTAATAATATGAAACGGGAGACCTGTCTGATTTACAAAGTTTATCTGCTGTTTCAAGAGCTTTATTAATTTCGTTTTTATCGTAATAAATTTCAAAACATTTTTGCAAGCTGAAAATATGATTAGCTTTAATTGAAAGAGTTTTATTAAAAGCTTCAAGTGCTTTATCTTGATTTTGCATTAAAAGATACAACTGCCCCATAAACGAATATATTTCAATATCATCATACCCGTCTTCTTCATACTCAAGGGCTTTTTTGAGCAATTCTATCGCTTCTTGGTATTTTTTTAAGAATTTATATTCAAAAGCCTTTTTTACTAATTCAATTTTAAATTCTCTATTCTTGCTCATAAAAAATATTATATTTTATTTTTAATCTTAATTCAATAAATAATAACATTGACTTTTAGGTAAAAATCATTAAAAAATTATAGTTCATATAAAGTATTTTTCTGATTTTTAATCAAGATATTGAAATTAAAGTCGTCGATATTTAAAAAAGGACTTAAAAATGAGACTCGCAGGCGGAATAAATTTTGACGGACACGGTATGGCTCAATCCATCAATGCAATGCAGATGGATATGGATATAATGGGCATTTTCGGTGAAAATATCGTGGGGTTTGATAAAATCGGTTATCAAAAAAAAGAAGCGGTTATTTCTTCGTTTGCGCAATATATAGGCCCCGATGCTCTTTCATACGCTGTTGATGATCAAGTCGGAAGGCTTTATATGTCTAAAAATCCTCTTGATTTTGCGCTTAATGAAAAAGGATATTTTCAGGTGTTAAATAAAGATGGAAGTATTGAATTAACCAGAGACGGCAGATTTAAATTAAACAAAAACGGAGAACTTTTAACCCAGCTTGATCAAAAAGTTTTATCAAACACGGGACTTCCCGTGGTATTTTCAAAGATGCCGAAAAATCTTGAAGATATAAAAGTAGGACTTGATGGTAAAATCGGGGTTTTTGACCCGGATGAAAGAGGGTATACACCCGTTGGTACAATCGGTGTTGTTATGGCTGACGGTTCTTTATCGAGTGCAAATTGCGTCAGACAGGGTTTTGTTGAAAGCTCAAACGTGCAATTAGATAAAGAATATGTTGAAATGGCAAATTATAAAAACAGCTTTGACGCTAACAGGCAGATGTTCAGACTACAAAATTCAAAATTGTCTCAGGCAATATCAAAATTAGGTCAGGTATAAAGGGGCTAAGTAATGGCTTATAATCTACAGGGAATAATCAGAAAATCAAGCACAAATATAACAACCGAATTCACAAGGCTGGCATACGCCTCTCAAAACGTTGCAAACATGAATACAAACGGCTATAAGGCTGTCCGTTTTGAAGAAATTATGGATGCAGACGGATCAGTACACGGGGTAGAGAGAACCGATTTTTCCCAAGGCGAATTTTATATGACCAAAAATCCTTTAGATGTTGCAATAGACGGCGCCGGGTTTATCCCTGTTACAACGCTTTCAGGCGAGATAAGATATACAAGAGACGGTTCTTTTATGACAAATAAAGACGGATATTTAATCACTAAAAACGGTGATTTAGTAGGCTCCGGAATAAAAATTGACGCTGCTGCGGAAAAAACGGAAATCAGAAAAAACGGAGATGTATATTCTTATAAAAAACTTGGTGAAGAAGGAGAATACTTAGGAACAATTCCTGTTGTCCAGTTTCAAAATCCCGAAGGTTTAAAAAATTCAGGCGGCAATAATTTTATTGCAACCGAAGAAGCAGGCAAAATGAAGCTTGTTGAAAATCATGATTATATTAAACAGTATGGAATCGAGCGGACAAACTTTGATTTAACAAATGAAATATATATGATATCAAGAATTAACGCATCAATCCTTGCAAGTTCAAAATTAATGACAGCGGTTAATTCAATGTATCAAAGCGCAATTAACATAACCGAATAGAGGTAATTTATGGGTTTAATTCCGACACATTTAATAAATAATCAGCAAAAAATGCTTAATCTGATTTCTGCCCGCCAGGAGGCGTTATCAGATAATATCGCAAATATGCACACTATCGGGTATAAAAGAAAAGATGTTGATTTTTCGCAATATTTAAACAGCGGAACCTCATCCTCTCTTGAATCAAAAATGGTTCAAAAATACGGCCCTGCTGCAATATCATCCTTTTCGGGCGGTGAAAAATTAACAACCGAAGACGAGCTTGCTTTAATGCAACAAAATTATCTTTTATATAACGTAGCGGTAAGGCAATTATCAAGTACGATAACTGAAATTAAAACGGCCCTTAATGTTTCATCGACGGGCTAAAGGAGTAAATTATGGGATTAATGAACGCATTTAACATAGGTCTTGAAGGCATAAGCGTACACGGTAAACGTGTTGAAATTGCAGCTGCTAACATTGCAAACCTTGATACCCCGAATTATACAAGAAAAATTCCCATACTTTCTTCTAATCAGGATCAAAGCTTTGCAACCGTATTATCTTCCATGGGTACAGGCGCCTTATCTTCAAGCGCGGGTCTTGGAGGGGTTAATTTTGACGGTATTGTTGAAGATCCTACTCCGGGAGAAAAAATATATAAACCAGGACACCCCGATGCTGATGAAAACGGATATATAAGAACTTCAAACACAAATGCCATGGTTGAAATTGCCGATGCTACCATGGCGCAACGCGCTTATGAAGCATCGCTTGGTGTTATTACAATATCAAAAGCGATGGCTGTAGCGTCTTTGGATATCGGAAAATAGTCAGTTTCTGATTGAAAACTCACATCCGCAGTACTGTTGAAAATACATATTGTTTTCTTTTGCTATCTGCCTTGAGATTTTAAAACCGTCCTGTTTTTTAAAGTCGAATTCCAAAAATTCAATTCCCGTTTCTTTTTCTACGATTTTTCCGATTTTAAAAATTTGCTTTGAGTTTTTATGAGGGCTTATGCTAAGGGTTGTTGTAAAGCAATCAATATTTAATTCTTTTGCTTTTTGTGCGGTTTTTAAAAGTCGAAGATAGAAACATTTTTCGCATCTTAAACCCTTTTCGGGTTCCGATTCAAGACCTTTTATAATTTCATAATATTTTTCTTTTTCGTATTCACCTTCAATATAGGTTATATTTGCACTATTACAGTAATTTTTTAATTCGTTTTTTCTTATTTCATACTCTTTTTGAGGATAGATATTGGGATTATAGAAAAATACTTCCGCTAAAAATCCGCTACTTGAAAGCTTTTGTATCGGATAGCTTGCACATGGTGCGCAGCAGGCATGCAGAAGTATTTTTTTCATTTATTTTGACTCTCTTTTTATTTCCGTTTTTATTTTTTTAATCAGTTCATCATAAGGCATTCCGCCAAGATACATAACTCCGTTAATTTCAAGAGTGGGTGTTCCGTTTACTCCAAGAGAATGTACAAGTTCGATTTCGGATTGTAATTCTTTATTAACGGATTCGCTGTTTGCATCTTTTCTTAATTTATCATAGTCCATATCTATTTTTGCTTCTTTTAAGAAATTTATTATATCATCGTCTGTTTGATAGCTTTTATAGAATAAGACATTTGAAACATCCCAGAATTTTTCCTGTTTTTTTGCGGCAAGTGCATATTTTGAAGCAAGGCAGGAGCTTTCATGGCCTCCAAGGGTGAAGTATACTTTTTTATTACATTTAGTATCAATCGGGAAATTATATTCGTTTACTTTGATACTTTCTTCTTTTGCAGCTTTATGAATCATGGTGTTTGTAATTCTGCAAAAAGGGCAATTGTAGTCGCTGTATATATTTATTGTTATTTTTGCGTCTTTTTTACCTAAAAAGTTTCCTTTGACCGCGTATTTATTGTATGTTGCTTCGTAAAATTCTTTATTTATTCTTTCTTTTTTAAGTTTGGGGGATAAAATAAGGCTTCTATCCAGATAAATTAAAGTTGATATAAAGGCAATTAAAACAATTATAAATAAGGCAAAATATTTTTTAGCGCCTTTGATAAAGTCTTTTATTGTTGTTTTGATATCTTCAATAAAAAACCCTTTTCCTTTTGCAAAAAATGCAATAAATAAATCAATAATATAAGTACAAAAACAAAGAGTACAGATTTTATGAATTTTAAAAATTGAAATAAATGCCAGAATCATAGAAATCCCGAAAGATAATAAAGCTAAAGATGTAATATAGCTTGAGGGGTTTTCAAAAACATCGAAAATCGTATTTTTGAATTTGTTTTGAATTCTGTCAACAAATAAAAGCATTAAAAATACTAAATATAAAATCAAACCCCATATTGCATTAGGAACACCCATAGAAAGACTGTAGGGCGTTTTTGCAACACCGTCGCAATCGATAAATTCCGATATTGCGCAAAAGCTTCTTGATGCATCGACTAAAAAATTGGTTTTATAAAAAATGATGCTTAATTCTATACATAGCGCTATCCCAATAAGGGTTAGAATCAGAATTGCAAAAAATTTAAACTTGGAAAAATTATACTTCTCGGTCATATTCACCTCTATAGTAGACAGTTATACTAAGCTATATAACTATTATACTATCATACTATAAAATAAATAATAGACTAAAGTATAATATATTATTTATAAATTAATTGCTCTCACCTGCTTTATATCCGCAAAGAGAATACACAAAAGGCAGTGCACGCTCGACTTTTATGTTTTTAACAACGGGAATTTTTGCAAGAGCCAAAGCGCCAAATAAATCATCAATATTTACAATGGAATCTTTAAGGTTGAATTTTCTTTCAGGTTCTTTGTTTTGAGGGTTGCATACAAGGTTTGAAAGTTTATATGCCATAACAACACCTCCCGATATTCCTATTAAGGTAGCTAAGAGTTTTGAAGGAGTGTTGTTTAATTTTTTACTTTTTTCGCATAATTTTAACCCTCCCGCTGTTAAAATAACAGGTATTGAAGCGTTAAAAAATTGGAATATTCCTTCTTTTATTTTATTTATTTTTGTTTTTTTGTTTTCTCCGATTGAACCTATGCCTACCCCTCCGACAATGGAAGCACCTGATAGTGTTACCATGTCTTTTGTTAAATATTCAAGTTTCAGAGGGTTTTTTATTTTTTGTTTTTTCATCATATAAGCCATCGGAAGGGCTAAGCCTGCAATAGAACCAACGCCTGCTTTAAGTTTGTCTTTTGGTGTAATTTTTCTCTCGAGTGCTCTGTGCCTCAGGGAGTGAATTGTTTCAAATTTTGAAAATGTGGTTGTGCGGATTTTTTTGTATGTTGATGATGTAAAACCCGTATTATTTTGTATCATGTTGAATTTCCTTTAGTTTAATTAAGTTGTTGTCTTGAATTTTTTTCATAACATCATCGGGATTGATGCTTTCAATGCAAGGGGCGTATGCTTCACCTTCTTTTAAATATTTGCATTTTTTCTTCCAACAATATCTGCATTTAAATGAAGGTTCTATATAATATCCTTTTTTGCCATAGGGCTTAATTTTATCGGGAGAAGTGGAGCCCAACAGTGCCAATACGTTAACATCAAGCGCTGAAGCCATATGGCAGGGGCCTGAGTCTCCCGAAATTACAAGGTTCATTAAAGAAGTAAGCGCGCAGCTTTCTTCTAAATTATATTTTCCGCTTAACACTATGACATTTTCATTAGCCAGTTGTTTATGGTAATTTTTCTCACATTTTGAGCCGTTTACAAATATTGTTCCATGGTATTTTTCTTTTAATAAAGAACACAATTTTTTCCATTTTTCCATATCCCAAATACGCCCCTGCCTGATATTGTTAAATTTTCCGGGACTTATTAAAATATAGGGTTTTGGATATTGCTTTATATCGTTTTGAACTTTTTCTTTTATGTTATCAGGTACAAAAAGCTCTAAGCTTTCTGGTTTTTCTAAATCTTTTATTATTGCTTTTGCACTGTTATAGTAATCATCAACCCACAACCCCGTGTTTATTTTTTTAAATGCGATTTTTTTGGGTCTTGCGCCAAAAGCAAGAAAATAATTTCTAAGAGCGAAAGTAAGATTGAAGATTATATCATACTTTTCTTTTCTTAATTTTTTAATTGTTTCAAGAGTATACTTAAAAGAACTTCTTTTTTCATAGTCCCAGGTAATTACTTTATCTATATATTTTTGATTTTTTAAAATTTCATCGATATTATTCTGGGTCATATAATGAATTTCCCAGTCAGGATGTTTTTCTTTAATTGCTTTAGGGATGATTGTCGAATGAATTACATCGCCTATTGCCGATAATCTTATAATTAAAATTTTTTTCATATCATTTTTTCGACAGAATGCGACCACATTTTAATTATATTAAAAAAATGTTAGTTTAATGTTAGTAAATCACAAAGGAAGATTGATTATAAAATTACACCCTTCGCCTTGTTTGCTTTTTAAATTTATTGTCCCTTGATGCAATTCAACTATTGATTTAACGATAGAAAGCCCGAGTCCTGTACCGCCTGTTTGTCTGCTTCTTGCTTTATCTACTCTGTAAAATCTTTCAAAAATTTTATCCTGATGAATTTCATCAATCCCGATACCGTAGTCTTTTACTTCAATTTGCGCAAAGTTATTAACTTTTGATATGATAATATCAATTTTATCCGTTTTTGAATATTTTAGTGAATTAACAACAAGGTTTGAAATTGCAACGTTAATTAAATCTCTGTTTGAGTTTATTTCAATGTCATCATTTTCTTTTAAATTGATTTCAACATTATTTGTTCTTAGGGAATTTATCGTATCTTTAATTACGGAGTTTAAATTAAATTTGTGAAACATAATATATTGTTTTGCCTGCTGCGATTCAAGTTCAGACAGCTGCAAAATATCATTTACAAGTTTGTTGATTGCTTTTGTTTGAAACAGAATAATATCAAAACATTCTCTATCCCGATTATTAATCGAATTTCTTGTTTCTAAAAGTTCAATTGCTGAGTTAATAGCAGTAATCGGAGTTTTAATTTCATGGGATACTCCTTGCAGAAAATATGATTTGTACTGTTCAAGCTTTGTTAAATCTTCAATTTGTTTTTTTAATTGAAAGGTCATTTTTTTAATTGAAAGCGTAATTTCTTCTAATAACCCGATTTTTGGGATGTCTATCGGGGTTTCTAAATTTCCGTTTGCAATTTCCGTTACATCATCTTCAAGTTTGTTGAATGATTTTCTTAATTGATAAAAAATATGTGCCGAACAGAATGAAATTATGGAAATAGAGACAATAAAAAATATAAAAAGGTTTCTTTGAGCGTTAATAATTGCAGAAATTACGGTTTTTTGAGAAAACATAAGTTCAAGGTAGTATTTTTGATTATTTACCGTAAATTCGCTTCTGTCGTACATTTTTTTTGCTTTAAGAGAATTCCTGTATATTTTCCATTTGCTGTAATTTTCTTCTAGAAAACCATAAAGGTTTTTACCCGTTGCTTCATGTTCTATCGCGCTTGCATTTGCAATTACTTCTTTTTTGGAATTTAAAATTTTAAAAGCAATATCATCCTGCGTTTTAAATTCTTCACAGTATTTATTTAATTCTTTAAAATCACCGTTTTTTAAATAAGGAATTACAACCCATTTTATTTGTTTTTTAAATATATCTATTTCTCTAAATTCATCCTTTAAATACGAATTGTTAAATTGAACGATATTGTATAAAGAAAGTCCCATAAAAACAAGGATTATCATAAGAAGGAAAAGAAATCTGTTAAGCCAAAATTTATCTCTTTTTTTCATTATTCTTCCTCTAGCTTATAGCCTGCACCTCTTATTGTTTTTATGTTTTTGCCTAAATCTCCGAGTTTTTTTCTTAAATTAACAATCTGAACATCAACGGCGCGCTGCGATATATTAAAACCCTCGTCTCCCCATAAATAATTCAAAAGCCGGTTTCTTGAAAAAACCGCACCCGTGTTTGACATAAAAATTTTTAAAATTTTAAATTCAAAATTTGTAAGTTCAATTATTTCATTGTTAATTTTAACGGTTTTTTTAATATCATCAAGTTCAATATTTTTATATTTATTCAAAGCCGAACCTATGTTTGAATTTTCAAGATGGGCTTTAATTCTTGCAAGTAAAACTTTATTGCTGAAAGGTTTTGAAATATAGTCAATAGCTCCGCTTTCAAAGCCTTTTAGAATATCTTCTTCCATTTTTTTGGCGGTTAACATAATTACTTGAGTTGTTTTTAAATATTCATCTTCTTTTATTAATCTGCACAATTCAAACCCGTCAATATTCGGAATCATAACATCTAAAAGCACTAAATCGGGTTTTTCTTTTTTAATCATTTCAAGTGCCGAAGCACCGTCATAAGCTTTTTGAATGTTATAATAGCCTGCACCCTGCAAGATAAGTTCAATTAATCTGTTAATTTGAACTTCATCCTCAACTATTAAAATTTTAGCTTTTGTTATATTGGTCATTTTTATTCCGTATAAGCAAACATGCACCAGGTTGAAACCCTTTTTATACGCGCATTAACAAACTGCCCTATTTCATAATCTTTATTATCAATCAGATGAACAACTTTATTGTTTCTTGTCCTTCCCTGATAAACCCCATCTTTTACATTATCAATTAAAACTTCAAGGAGTGAATCTATATATTTTTCATTTGATTTTAAACTTGCAGCTTTAACTTTTTCGTTTAGAATTTGAAGCCTTTTTCTTTTTTCTTCTTCATCTATAAATTGATTAACCATTTTACCCGCTTTTGTAAAAGGGCGCGGGGAATAGGCTGCTGTATTTGAATAATCAAGCTCAAGTTCATCTATTATTTTTAAAGTGTCATTGAATTCTTCTTCGGTTTCTGATGGGAAACCCGCAATAAAATCCGATGTTATTGTAACGTTTTTAATATTTTTTCTTATTTTATCAACGATATTTCTGTATTGTTCAACGTTATATCTTCGATTCATTTCTTTTAAGATTCTATCATTTCCCGATTGCATGGGGATGTGAAAGCATTCGCATATTTTTTTGGAATTTTTAACCGTTTCAATAACTTCATCCGTTATATCCGTCGGATATGACGAGGTGAAGCGGATTCTGAAATTGCCTTTAAGATTATCAAGAGCTTTTAAAAGTTTTGCAAAATTTGTACCGTCTTCAAGATTTTTGCCGTAGCTGTCTACATTTTGTCCTAAAAGAGTGATTTCTTTGTAGCCTTGCGAAATGATTTCTTTTGCTTCTTTTAAAACGGATTCAATTGTTCTTGAGCGTTCTCTTCCTCTTGTATAAGGCACAACGCAGTACGAACAAAAGTTATCGCACCCTTCCATAATCGGAAGCCAGGCGTTTATTGATTGTGTTCTTTTTATATCGTAATTATTCTCTAAAATGGGTTTATCCGATGCGGCACAAATCCTTTTTTCTTCAATTTCTTTTAATAATTCGGGCAGCTGGGTAATATTTCTTGTGCCAAAGATTAAATCAAGATAAGGAAACTTTTTAAACAGATTCTCTTTTTCTAATTGTGCGACGCAGCCGCAAATCCCTATTTTAATAGGGATTCCTTGTTGTTTTTTTTCTTTTTTGATTCTTCCCCAATTTCCAAGCCTTGAATATGCTTTATCTACTGATAACTGTCTTATTGCGCAGGTATTTACAATCAATAAATCCGCAAGATTTTCATTATCGCACTCTTCATAACCAAAATGCGACATGATGCCTAAAATCCGTTCGCTGTCAGACTTATTCATCTGGCAGCCCAGAGTATCAATATATACTTTTTTCATAACTGCCTTTTATATTATTTTGGAGCTTGCTACTTTTTCCAGTCTTTCCATTCTTTCTTTTAAGGCGCCTTTTGGAGCATAATAAGGATCAACCGTCATTATTTTTGCCGCGATATTGGGATAAAAATAAATAAATTTTAATTCGCTGTCGGTTAAGGGTTTTTGAGTGTGTACGTTTGCATAGCGCGCAAGTTCAAGAATGTTTCTTGCTTCATCTTCATCATGGAATTCAAGTTCAAGATTGTTGAATACGTTTCTGAAACCTCTGATACCGCCATATTCTCCGACTGTAATTGTGCGACCTGTTTCGATTATTTCAGGCTCACCCCTGCCCAGTTCTTCAAAATCATACAGCTCATAATTGCGTCTGTCTTTTAAAGCGCCATCCGCATGTATTCCCGATTCATGGGCAAATGCGTTTGCTCCGACCGCTACCTGGTTAATCGGAATAGGCACTCCAAAAGCGTATGAAGTATATTTTGCAAGTTTCCATGCTTTTGAAATATCAATTTGAGGATCTATGAAATATTTATCCTGAAAACCGCTTGATTTTTTAATTGCAAGTATACATGAAACTAAATCGGCGTTACCTGCGCGTTCCCCCATACCGTTAATTGCTGTGTTAATCCAAGCATCAACCCCGGCGTCAATTGCAGCACGCGCACCCATAACGGAACATGCAGTTGCCATGCCAAGGTCGTTATGGAAATGCAATTCTATATCCATTTGTGCTTCTTTTGCAATTTCATAAATTCTTTCATAAGCCGTCTTTGGATCGTCATAACCTAAAGTATCACAGTATCTGAAGCGCTGCGCGCCGTATTTTTTGGCTTCTTTTGCGTATTGAATTAAAAAGTCAAGATCTGATCTTGAAGCGTCTTCTGCGTTTACCCCTATTATTTGAGCATTGTGTTTGTATGCTTCATTAACCGCTTCAAGAGTACTTTCCAAGACATCCTGCCTTGTTTTTTTGCCTAAATATTTCCCGTTTATCATTTGATCCGAAGTAGATTGAGATAAATTAACGTATTGAAGCTTGGGCACATTGTTGAATGATTCTTCCACATCGCCTTTAATTGCTCTCATCCAGCCTGATAATTTTGTTTTGTTTATAACACCGCGCTCAACAAGCTCTAAATTAGCATTCAGGTAATTTATTTCGTGTTTTGTTGTAGGGAAACCGAATTCTGATTGATTGATTCCCATTTCATTAAGCATCAAGTTGATAATTGTTTTTTCAAGTTTAGCAAGCCCGAGTCTTGAAGTTTGTACACCGTCTCTGTTTGTAACATCAACAAATTTGATATAGTTCATATTTCCCCACAAAATTAAATGATTATTTAAATTATATCATAAGAAAAAGGTAAAATTTTTTATTTTGATACCATTTTGGAAAAAAATTAATAATTGTTCATAATACAATTAAAAGGGGTTGCATTTTTTATAAATTGTTTTAAAATAATAATATTCTCAATTTTAATATGAGCAACTAACCTTTGTGAGGAAAAATGCAAATTACAAATAATTATAATTGCCGAAAACCGAGCAACAGAATGGTTTTTAAAGGGAACGAGGAATCGGGGCTGCAGAGAAAAAAAGTGCGATACAAGCACTTTGAGCAGATGGAAGACAGTGTTTTAAAGGCTCATAGTGTGGCGCGTGCATACCAAAGTACGCAAGAGAGCGGTAAAATGCGATTATTTAAAGCAATCCCAGGTATAACCGCGACAATTATAGGAACAAGTTTAGCATTATCCCAACCCGGAAAATTATCAGCAAAGGCTGCAAGAGGGTTGGGTTTTTTAGTGCTTTTAAAAGGTGCCGATAAAATTTCGCAATCGGTTTATGATTCTTTTAATAAAAAATCAAATAATGAAACAAAAGATAAAAAAGCTTTAATAAAAGATAGCGCAATTAAATTTGCTACGGCTGCACTTGCATGCACGGGAGCGGTTATAGGAAGTTTGTTATTGCTTAAAGGCGGCAAAAGTTTATTAAATAAAGTTAATCCTAATATTTCGAAGTTTTTTAAAGGTGAAGCAAAAACTCTTGCAAAAGAAATAAACAATTCAAAAGTCGGAAAGTATTTTGAAAAAAATATAAATCCTTTTATTTCAAAACATCAGCATAAATTTGATGTTGCTTCGGATATTATTCCTTTTGTAGCTGCATTTGCAGGTATAAAAGCTCAAGATAAGCTTGGTCAAAGTTTATCAAAAGACTTGTGCATAAAAGCAAAAGAAAACTATGAAAAAGGTAAAATCGTCCAACAATTGGCAAAAGAAAAGTTTGACGAAATTGAAGCGCAGGAAGTTTAGCTGATTTTAATTTTTTTCACTTATAAAAATTTAAAAAATAATGCCTCCGAAGTTTGGAGGCATTTAAATATTTTATTATACTTATTAACTCTCTATTTCCGTAATTAATTCAAAATCCGCCACAGGTTTATGCTTTTGTCCACATTGCGTCTGTTGATAATTTTGAATTAACAAATTCTTGTGTGATGTTTATATTGGATGGAGTAAAGATGAATACACTTTCACCGATTTTTCTTTGCGAACCCTCAAGAGCGTGTGTGCATCCGCATAAGAAATCAACTATTCTTTGTGATTGTTCTCTGTCTAAAAGTTGAAGATTTAAAATAACGGTTTTTCTTTCTTTTAGAGCTTCTACAATTGAAATTGATTCATTGTATGCTTTGGGTTCAATTACAATTACCTCATGAGCCCCGCTTCTTGGTTGCGGAAGTACTCTTAAATTAGCTTTATTTCTTCTAATGGGATTTGTTTCGGTGAAACTCGGCTGTAGCGCCGCATTTCTATCCGTAGGATATTCTGAATCGTATCCTCCATCAAGATCATCATCGTATTGTTCTTCGCCGATCGGAGTGAACGAATCTGTCAAAGCCCCGATAATTTCCTTGATTTTTTCTGAAAGTGCCATCTTTTCTCCTTTTAGTTATCTTCAAATAAAATTTTACCTAGTCTTATCATTGTTGCACCGTTTTTAAGTGCTATTTTATAATCTTTGCTCATTCCCATTGAGAGTTCTTTAAGCTTGAATTTTTCTTTAAGTTCTCTCATTTGCGAAAAAAGCTTTTGAAGTAATTGCTCATCATCACTTAAAGGTGCTATATTCATCAAACCTGTAAGCTCAATTGAATCCATAGCTTTTACTTCGTTTATTAAATTTTCAAGTTCGCAAGGATCTACTCCGAATTTTTGAAGCTCGTGCGCATTATTAACTTGAATTAAAATTTTTTGTTTAATGCCTTTTTTATTTGCTTCATTGTTTATACATTGCGCTAATTTTAAACTATCAACCGAGTGTATATAGTCAAAATTTCCGACAACATATTTCACTTTATTCGTTTGTAAATGTCCAATAAAATGATATATCGATTGAGACTTTGTTGTATCATCTATTTTGTTGATTTTTTCAACGGCTTCAAGCGCCTTGCTTTCTCCGAAATTCCTCAACCCGGCGTCAAACGCCTCTATCATTTTATTTATACCGTAGTATTTGGTTACTGCGATAATCGTAGGGTTGTAGTTTTCTGTATCCTTCAGGATTTTTTCCAGATTCTTTTTTACACTCATAAAAGTATTAAAAAAACTCCCTGTTTATTCTTTGGTTTTACAACCCTCAATATCAATTATAAGATATTGTTTTTGTCTTGCAACTTATTGGTTTTATTGTAAGTTACAAAAATTTTCATCATGCCAAAATCATGACAGGATGCATGTTTTAAACATGTCAATAGTGGTTAATATTTAGTAACATTTCTTAATGCTTGATAAAATTCATGCTTATGGAGCATGCCTTTTGTTATAATATTTATTGAAAGGAATTAAATTATGGGTCATAAATCGCCGATTGAATGGAATGATTATTTTTTAGAAATTGCACGCACGGTTTCAAAGCGTTCAAACTGCTTAAGAGCGCACGTGGGCGCTGTAATTGTGGGAACAGATAACAAGATTAAAGCAACAGGCTACAACGGTACCCCTTCAAAAGTCCTATCCTGCATGGAATTAGGTGAATGCTACAGAATAAAAAATAAAATCGAATCAGGAACACGCTATGAAACATGCCGCTCAATCCATGCGGAACAAAATGCAATAATTCAAGCGGGACAAGACAGGTGCATGGGTTCTTCCATGTATATCTGGGGTCATAATATAATCTGTATTTTATGCAAAAGATTTATAGTTCAATCGGGAATTGAAAAGATATATCTTAAAAAAGACGATGATTCACCGATTATTCTTGTAACAGCCCAACAATTAAGAGATGAATTATCAAACGCATACATGGTTAGTGTTAATTAGTCTTGCTTTTGAATGGTCTTTTTCATCCATTCATCGGCCAATGCTCCCAAAATAACTTTACCGTCATACCTAAGTGCGTATCCAAAAGGATTATTTCCTTTTTTAATACCGTCTATATCCATGCAGATAAATTTGTAAGTTGATACAAAACCGTCATCGTTTTTTATAAGCGCACTTCTGTTTTTCGCTCCGCCTGCCAAAGTGTCATCTTCTTCCGTAGCAGAGTTTGCCGCTGTAGCTAAATCGTGTGTTATTCCAAATGTAAAGATTGGTGATGTTTGATAGTATATAATTTCATCACCAGATACAATCTCTGCGCCTACTGCTTCTTCGCTGTTTAAACACGCTTCATCGGCTGTCTTTTTTAATTTTTCAATATCACAGTATTTTTTGCCTTCTATTGTTCCAAGATGATTCCAGCAATATTGATTTTTGCATATTGTATTTTTAGAGCAATTAACGCTTTTTGTACTGATAACATCCGCAAACGTTTCGCAAAAATAAGTTATATCATTATCATGTTCTCCGTCAATCATTTCTCCTTCTGCTCTTATTCCTAAATCGCCATCTTGGTAATATTCATCAGATGAAACAAGCTCTTTAATTACCGTTAATAAAGTGTTATTTCCTTTTTTAAATTTCATTACTTCCTTATCGGGCGACGATTGAAAAGCCACAGGTAGAAGTATCATGGTTAAAACACCGATTATTACCAATACAATTAGAATTTCAGCCAAAGTAAAAGCTTTTTTGATTTCTTTTTTATTGGGGAGCATAATGTTATTCCTTAATATTTGATTTATATTTTCGTACAAGTTACGAACATGTATATCATTAATTCATATATTTGTCAACGAAATACAAATAAAATAAGCTCAAAATATGATTGATATTAAACAAGAGATACAAATACTCCTTCTTAAAAACTGTCTTTCTATGAGAAAGATGGCGGAAATTTTAAGGCAAAAAGGAATTAATGTTCCGAAAGCAAGCGGTCTATCGTACAGATTTAATCAAAAAAGGGTATTATTTGAAACAGTGCAAGAGATTTTGGATTATCTCGGGTATGAGATAAAAATAGTTAAAAAGGATAAATAGTATATTCCTTTTAAGACTAACATCAAACTAACGGTTTTGTTGTATAATATTTGCCATGAGAATAAAGTTTTTAGCATTTTTACCGTTTATAATTTTGACATTTTTTGTTTTTAGACAAAATGCAACAAGCGCGCCTAATTTTAACTATAGCGTTTATGCTCCTCAAAACGTAACGGAAGTTACCCAAAAAGTAGAAGCTGCAGCAAAAGACAGCCAGATAATTTTTATTGTCGATTTTTCAAATTCGATGAATGATACTCTCGGCACAAAATCAAAAGTCGATATGGCAAGAACAACTCTGGCGGAGATTTTGCCAAAAATTCCTCCAAACGTTAAATTAGGTTTAAGAGTATACGGACACAAGTCAGGTTTTACATATTTACAAGGCTGTCAGGCTTCAAATCTTGTTGTGCCTTTAGCTTCAGGTAACTATCAAAATATTATGCAAAGCCTTTATTCAACAAATGCCGTCGGCTGGACTCCCATAACATATTCTCTAAAACAAGCAATAAATAACGATTTTGGGATTTCAAAAGGTAAGAAACATATAATTCTTCTAACGGATGGCGGTGAAAATTGTGATGAAAGCCCCTGTACTTATGTTATCAATTTAATGAAAACAAGAAATGATGTTACGATTGATGTTATTGCTTTTGATATACACGATATTGAAGCGAACAATCAGCTGAGATGTACGGCTTTAATGACAAGCGGTAAATTTTTAAACGCAAATAATGAAGAAGATTTATCAAGATCTCTTTTTGAAACGGTCGGAATTAAAAAAGATGTCAGAGGAAATATTAAAATGCCCTCCAACATCTTGGAATAATTAAAATTTTCCTTCCTCGGTAAGCTTGTTTACGCCAATACCAAGAATTGATAATAAAATTGAACCCAAAAGCGCGCTTAAAAAACCGTCTACACTAAACCCGGGGGTAATATAGCCTGCAAGCATCAATAAGAATGCATTAATTACAAAGCTAAATAATCCTAAAGTCAGAATATTAATCGGCAGAGAAATGAAGTAAACAACAGGTTTTACAAGAGCATTAATCAACCCGAGAACAATACTAACTAATATCGCGGCTAAGAATCCCGAGACGCTGATTCCAGGAATAATCCATGAGACAAAAATAACGCAAAGCGCAAACAATACAAATCTAATAACTAAATTCATTTTTCACACTCCTTTTTTGTATATTTTATTACACTAAACAATTTAAAACATTATACTAAAGTTCCCATAAATATAAGAAAAAAGTTTAACAATTCAAAAAACCCAAAAATCCATGCTATAATTTCACCATGGAAAGAAGAGATTTTATAAAAAATTCAATATGCTTAAGCTGCCTTGGAGCTTTGACTTCTGGGTGCGGTGTGTTTATTGGTAATAATGATTTAAAAAATGACAGATTTTATTATAAGTCCAAAGAAGATCTTCCAAAAAGAATCAGAATTGAGGCTTGTTCATTATGTCAGTTAAATTGCCCTGCATGTGCTATAAGAAGATTTGAAAAACAATGGCCTAAAGATTGGCTAGGGTATTTAAAATTTGATGATTTTAGAAAGTTTGTTGATGAAAATGATTTTATCAAAGAAATAGAATTATCAAATAACGGCGAGATATTTTTAAACCCTGAGTTGGATGAAATTATTAAATATGCAAATCAAAAAGGAGTAAAATTAACCGCAACTAACGGCGTTAATTTAAATGATGTATCCGATAAAATGCTTGAAGATTTAGTTAAATATAAATTCAAGAGTCTTGTTGTAGCGCTTGACGGCGCAACCCCTGAAACATACAAAATCTACAGGCGCGGCGGGGATTTTAATAAAGTTATAAGCAATATTAAAAGAATAAATTACTTCAAAGAAAAATATAATTCCGAATATCCCAAATTAAAATGGCAATTTATTTTATTCGGCCATAATGAACATGAAATAGAACTTGCAAAAGAAAAGGCAAAAGAATTAAATATGGAAATGGGATTCAAAAGAAATTGGGCTCCTGAATATTCACCCATACAAAATAAAAAACTTGTTGAAAGACTAACAGGATTAAAAGTCGTTGGTAATGAAAATGAATTGATAGAAGATGCGATTGATAAACGAGTGCGTTTTGCTTGCCATACATTATTTTATTCACCTC
This sequence comes from Candidatus Gastranaerophilales bacterium, assembly GCA_944324945.1. Classification (GTDB taxonomy): domain Bacteria; phylum Cyanobacteriota; class Vampirovibrionia; order Gastranaerophilales; family Gastranaerophilaceae; genus RUG14156. The sequence continues at coordinate 56,160 of CALUYE010000005.1, read as the reverse complement.
AAATTGATTACGATGGAACGTTATTAGGATGTTGTCGCATATCCTTAAATAATTTTAAAGCAAATGCATTTAAAGAAGGCCTATTGAATGCGCTTAATTCTCCTGATTTTATATATGTAAAGCATTTGTTAACGGATTTGAAAACGCCAATGAAAAATACTCTTCCTTGTGCAAATTGCTTAAAATATTTAGTAATTAAAAAAAATAAGCAAGCAATAATGTTAGATTAATAATAAAATGGTGAAAAATATTAATGAAAAGGCGGGATTTTATTAAAAATAGTATATGCTTGGGATGTGTTGGAGTCTTAGCTTCGAGTTGCAAAAATATGTCCTTAAGAGACAATGATTTAAAAAATGACAGATTTTATTATAAGTCTAAAGAAGATCTTCCAAAAAAAGTCCGTCTTGAAGCATGTTCATTATGTCAGCTTGATTGTCCCGTGTGCACGGTTAGGCTTTTAGAAAAGAAGGCTCCTAAAGATTGGCTAGGGTATTTAAAATTTGATGATTTTAAAAAATTTGTAGATGACAATGATTTTATTAAAGAAATAGAATTATCAAATAACGGTGAAATCTTTTTAAACCCTGAGCTGGATGAAATAATTAAATATGCGCATAAAAAAGGAATAAAATTGTGCGCAAATAACGGTGTTAATCTAAATACTGTATCTGAAAAAACCCTTGAGAATCTTGTCAAATATAAATTCAGGAGTCTTGTTGTAGCGCTTGACGGCGCAACAAGCGAAACATACAAAATCTACAGACGCGGCGGCGATTTTAACAAAGTTATAGATAACATTAAAAAAATTAATTACTACAAAGAAAAATATAATTCAGAACTTCCTAAACTTACCTGGCAATTTATAGTATTCGGTCATAACGAACATGAAATCGAGTTAGCAAAGAAAAAAGCGCATGAATTGAATATGAAAATAGTATATAGAAAAAACAGCTACGATCCTTCATATTCGCCCGTTAAGAATGAAAAATTAGTAGAACAAAAAACGGGGCTTGATTTTTCTAATGCCGATAAAATATATCTTGCATGCAAAAGAATGTTTGATGCGCCGCAGATTGACTATGACGGAAAACTATTAGGCTGCTGCTTTATACAATTAACAAGTTTTAAGGCTGATGTGTTTAAGAAAGGGCTTTTGGGCGCTTTAAATTCGCCTGATTTTATTTATGCAAAACACATGTTAAGCGACTTTTCAATTCCCGCTAAAAAAGGCATACCCTGCAGCAATTGTACTGATTATGAATATATAAAAGAAATTAATTATCCTTTAAACTTTTTAGATTCCTAAAAATTTTCTTGTATTTATATCTTTGTTAATTTTTAAAAGAATATATTTAGCTGCAAATAATGTTAAAATTGAGGCTATGGCAACAAAAATAAACCTTAATACAACAAAGCCGAATGTTACAATATAGCTGTTATTTACTAAAGGCATAAATGTTTCAAGATGGAAAATTTGATTGTATATAAAAAACCAGTACCAGTGGATAAAAAACAGGCCGAAACTGTATTTTGCGATGAAATCAAGAGTTTTATTGGTTTTTTTGTGGGATAAAATGAATTCATCATAATGTTTTAAATAACCTAAAACAAGCACAGTCAGGATTGTTTTTGAAATTGTATAATTTGAGTAATGGTATTTATATTGCGCGTAAATATCCGCCATACTTAAAAGAAGCATAATTATCCATAAAAGTAATCTTTTATCATAAAATTTATCAATAATTTCTTTTTTGGATGAACAATACATTCCAAAAACATATAAAGATAAAAAATGTAAAAAATTACATAAGATGTATTTAACATAAACCAGGTATTTAGCTAAATAATCAAGCCCAAGAGTTGATTCGTACTCTACAATACCCCTTGGAAAAAAAACAGTAATTAAAAACAATAAAGGTAATAATTTATATAAAACTTTCTTTTTTTCAAGTTTTAAAAATAAAAATGAAAAAATAAAGAAAATAACAATCATAGGAATAAACCACGTAGGGATGTTATGAACCCTTCCTATTGTTAAATGAAGGGGAATTTGAATATAAGCACTTAAACCATTAAATGAATTTTTATAAGCAATAGGGCAATAAAGACAGAAAAACAACCCCGGAATTGAAGTTATTAAATAGGGCATAATTACATTTGTCCACTTTTTTTTCATGTAATTTTTATATTCAAATTTATAAGATAAATGCTGAAATAAAAATCCTGAAATAAATATAAAAAGTGCGGTACCGCCGCATATTATTTCGCAATTTATATAGTTCATAATATCAGACGGCCTGCCAAATTGCATGGTATGCCCCATTATGATTAATAAAATTGCAAGCCCGCGAAAGACATTTATGTAATTTAAAATTTTAGTTTTTTTTGGTGTATTTTCCATATTTTAACCTACAATTCAAGCCATAATGACTGATATGGCGATAATCTCAAATGCATGGTTTTATTTTGCAAAGAAATATTTACTTTTATGTTGTCATTATTTATTAAATTTTTAAGGCTTGTTATACGACCATTGTTTTTTAAAATTATATTAACGGGTAGAGAAATCTCAGCCACAGTTCTTTTATCCGAAAGGTTATTAATAACCAGAATTTGTTTTGTTGAATTTTTTCTTATGTATGAAAAATTGCTTTTTTCTTTTGTTTTTAGAATTATAAATTCACCATCTGCCATAACCGGAAGCGATTTTCTTAAAGAGATTAAGTTTTTAACTTTTTTATAAACCCTTGAATTGAATTTATAGTATCCTTGTGTTGAGCCGTAGAATAGTTTTTTTGGTACATCACCCCTGTGAATGTCTCTTGAGTCAAATGTTGATAAAAGTCCTCTAAGGGCTTTATTTTTTTGTCTTAGTTTTGCTGATTTTTTGGCATTTTCAAAATTATTTGCAACCCCTATTTCATCGCCGTAATAAATAATCGGAATGCCCGGAAGCGATAAAAGAATAGAAAAAGCTTCTTCTATTCTATCGGGGTCTTTATCTAAAAAGTTTGCCATTCTGCCGCTTACGCCAAAACCGTTTCTGAAGCTTGCCCCTTTTGATACAAGATTTTCAAAAATCAAAGTCCTGACCTCGGGGCTTACCATTTCAAGAGTTAATTCATCATGCACCCTTAAAAATATCCCCCAGGCGGCTGTTTTTGGAATTTCCGGAGTTTTTTTGTATGCGTCTATAAAATATTTTTTATCCTGTGAAATTAAGCTTGCCCAAAGCGCGGGCATATAGGGAAAATGGTATGCAATTTGTGTTTCGTCGGTTCTTTTTATTGTTTTTTCACTGTCTTTTATTTTTAATTTGATTTCTCTTTCTTTTCCGAAATATTGGATAATATCTTTCGGAACCTGGCATGCTTCAACCTGAATTACGCTTGATGGGGCGCTTAATTGAATATACGCGCTTAAAAGTTTAATAATCGCATGGGTTTTTGGCTGATTTTCTGCGTTTGTACCCGGTGTTTTTGATAAATATGGAATTGCATCCATTCTAAAAATATCAATACCCATATTTGCCCAGTATGTAATTGTTTCAAGAACATAATACAGTACTTTCGGGTTTTCCCAGTTTATGTCCAGTTGGAAGGGGTAGAAAGTGTGATATAAATAATAGTCTTTGTTGTTAACCGTCACTTTTCTGTAATTATTTTCGGTATTTTCAGGAAAAATCAATCTCCTTTTTGAAATTTTTCCGTCGGGTTCCTTGTATTCTATAACGGTGCCTAATTTTTCATCCTGATATTTTTTATATTCAGGCATGGTGTCTCGATAGACAAAATATTCAAGTGCACTCTCATCGCCACCTTCTAACCTTTTGAACCATTCATGTTCGTCTGAAAAATGGTTTAAGACAAGATCGGCTTTAATTTTAAACCCGCGTTTTTTTGCTTCTTTAACAAATTCCTTAAATTCTTGCGTGCCGCCTAAATCTTTTCTTATGTTTTTAGGATTTTTAACATCAAACCCCGCATCTTCCATGGGGCTATCGGCAAAAGGAAGCATATACAGGGTTGTAACTCCTAAATCTTCAAGATAATCAAGCATTAGCGCAGTATCTTTAAAGGTATTTTTTTTATCATCGCGCACAACTCCAAACTGATCAACATAGAACATATAAATGATTTCATTTTTATACCAGTCCGAAGTTCTTTTTATGTCTTGTTTTATAAGCGTATCGCTTCTTGAATCAATTGCTTTTTTGGCTAAAGCCATCACATTATCATAGATATGCTGCGCGTTTTCATTTCCATAAATTTCAACAACGGCATTTTTTATTTCTTTTTCAAGCTTGCCTTCAATATCTTCTTTTGCAATTTCAATTTTTGCTTCTTTTTGATTGTCAATTGCATTATTATCTTGAGCAAGCGCAAAAACAGGCAAGCATAAAAAAGCAAAAATCGTTAGATATATTTTAAATTTACTCCCTGTCATTTTGTGAAAATAACACAAACTTTATTTTTTTTCAATTAGTGTGAATTTTTTTAAATTTTATTGAAGAATATTAAATTTTTGAAAAATTTGTTATTATTAAATTATGAATACCCTGAAATCAGAAATAAAACCAAATGAATTGCAGCAAAAATGCATAGATTCGCTTGAAGGAAAATATCTTGTTCTGGCAGGCCCAGGTACAGGTAAGACATTTACCGTAATTGAGCGGATTAAAAATATGCTTCTTGGGGGTATTAATCCTGCTAAAATTCTATGTCTTACATATTCAGACGCTGCAGCAAGCGAGATGAAATCAAGACTTGCAAAAAAATTAAATAAACTTGATTGCGGGGTTGATATTTTTACATACCACAGTTTTTGCAATTCAATAATAAACGATAATTTTGAAGAATTTGAATTAAGCGAAAACTATAGAATAATTACTCCTTCAATATCAAAACAGTTTATAAAAGAATGTATTGATGAATTAAATCCGAAAGAATACAGAAGCAAAAGAAACGACCCTTATGTTTATTTAAAACCTATTCAAGACAGAATAGAACAAATTAAAAAACACAGATACGATAAAAAAACTTATTTTGAAAACATAAAAACAAACCCTGACTGGGAGCCTAAAATAAAGCTTCTTGAAAATGAATTAAAAAATCAAACTTCAAAAAGAAAGCCCGAAAAAATTCAACAAGAAATTGAAGAAATTAAAAAAAATATTCTAAAAGCGCAAGAAATTTGGGAATTTTATGAGCTATACAAAAATAAAACGGAGCAAAATCACTTTATTGATTTTGACGATATGATTTCTTTTGTTCTTGATAAATTTAAGCAAAGCCCCGTGTTTTTGGATAAAATTGCAAACAAATACGATTATATTCTTGTTGATGAATATCAAGATACAAACATTTCCCAAAATGAGATTTTATTTAATATTATTGATGCTTCAAACAAGCAAAATATTTTTGTTGTCGGGGATGATGATCAGATAATTTATACTTTTCAGGGTGCAAGACTCGATATAATTGAAAAATTTTTAGATAAATACCCCGATACAAAAGTAATCTGTCTTAGAGAAAATTTAAGATCAACGCAAAATATTCTTGACTGCGCAAGAAATATAGCTAAGCAAGATAATAAAAGACTTGAAGTAAATCCTAAATTTAAGGATAAAAATATAGATAAAAATTTAATAGCCAAAAACGAAAAACTCTATTCAAAAAATTCAAAAGTAACCTGTACAAAATATTTTGATGTTAATCAGGAATATTTATCAATAGCAAATGAAATTGAAAATATAATTAATTCAAACCTTTGCCCTTTAGATGATGAAGGAAAAAAAGATTTATCTCAGATTGCAATTTTAACAAAAAGCAATAAAGAGCTTGAAAAAATTTCAATATTTTTAAAAAATCGAAATATTCCTTACGAATTAAAAGACGGGAAAAATATTTTTGAAATAAAATCATCGATTGTATTTTATTATTATCTTAAAATGCTTGTAAATCCTGAATTAAATTCGGATAAAATATTAAAACTTCTTTTATTGGAACCTTTTAAAATACAAGAACTTGATTATATAAAAATTTTAGAAAAGCGCTCAATTAATAAATCTTTTATTGAATCAATGAAAGAGATTGATGATTTTATTGATAAGGATAGAATAAATAGTTTTATTAATACATTTGATTATTTAAACAAATACCAAACAAACGAATCTCTTAAAAATATAATCATTGAAACAGGCGCCAAAACAGGGATTTTTGACTATTTTATAAATTCAAAAATAAACAAGATGGAAAATATTGCGGGACTGAAAAAAATAATTGATGAAGCAATGGAATTTTGCGAAATATATAAAAAAATCTCGCTTGCGGATTTTGTTGAATATTTAGATATTGCACTAAATGATGAAATCCCGATATTAACTTCAAAAGCGCCTGTTGTTCAAAATGCGGTTCAATTATCAACCTATCATTCTTCAAAAGGAAGAGAATTTGAATACGTTTTTATGCCCACACTGTTAAGAAGCAACTGGGAAAAAGATATAAGTTCTTATAAACCAATAATTCCCGTATCATGCGCTGAATATAAAACAAAAGAAGAGCTTGATGAAATAAAGCGCTCGGATAAAATAAAATTAATGTATGTAGGTCTAACAAGAGCAAAACATACGCTAAGGCTTTCATACGTTGAAAATTCAGGCAGACGTGCCGCAATTTTAAGCGAATTTGTTTCAAATATCCAGGATATTCTTGAGTTAAGAGAAACTTTAAAATATACAAACGAATCATATCTTGAAGAGCAAAAAGAGATGCTTTTTAAAAAAGAATATGATTATAACAGAGACTTTTGCGCTTTTATTGATTCAAAAATAAAAGATAAACACTTTTCACCGACATCAATTAACACTTATCTTAACTGCCCGAGACAGTTTTTATATGAATATATTCTTGACTTATCATCAAAAGCACAAAATATAAATAATCTGCTTTTTGGAAGTGCAATCCATAATGCTCTTGAATATATATGTAAAAACGCTAAAGAAAAAGGCGAATATCCTAAAAAAGAAGAATATATTAAAATTTTTGAAAATAAATTAAAAATAATGCCCCTTGATTCCATGGAACAAAAAGAAATACTCTTAAAAAGAGGCAAAGATGCGCTTGATAGGTATTATTCAAATTTAATTTCAGCAAACCCTTTAGATATATTTGATATTGAATATAAAATAAATTATGAAGAAGATAGCTATAAATTTAACGGCATAATAGATAGAATTGATAAAAATAAGGATGGAAGCTATTCGATTTATGATTATAAAACAGGAAGCGCTAAAAAAGAAAGTGAAATTTCTTTTGACGGGGACTATCAAAATTATTACAATCAAATAGCGCTTTATAAATACTTTTTTGAAAAAGCAACAAATAATAAAGTTTCAAAAACAGGGTTTATTTTTGTTGAAGAATCAAAGAGCAATCTGTATTTAAATTTATCCGATGAAGAATGCAAAGCTGTTGTTCAAAAATTTAAATCGGCAATTGATAATATCCGCTCTTATAATTTTGAAGCAAACAAAAGTGAAAAATCCTGCAAATATTGTCAATATAAAGATTTTTGCAAAGTAAAAGATACACTTTAAGCGTATAAATCCAAAACTTTTCCTTCCGATATCGCTTTTTGGGTTTTTTGTGCCAGTTCGTGAATATCGCAATCGGTTCTGTAGCTTTTGCCGTCTGTTGTTCTAACCAGTGTAGTGTCGCCATTATCAGTCGTACATATTGCCGTTATATAATTGGGATTGATGTACGCTGTTTGGATAGGCTGTGGCTCAATATGCATCATTTCCAAACATTCCTTTCTTATGTTTAAAAGATTAATTCAAACAAAATTGAATTAAAAGCATATTTTACCATATATTAAGCAAACTTTACTACAGGCAAAACATAACGCCGTATAGTGTTAAAACTCCTACCGAACTTATGATGATCCAAAAGTGAATCATTGGATGAAGGTTATTCCAAATTTCTAAAAAAGTTGTTTTAATCATAGAGGAATTATATAATTTTTAGTTTTATTTTCAATCATACATGCGAACTAATACATACGGTTGAAAAAATATTATAAAAAATTATAATTCCATTCCGCCTAACAGTTGTTGTTTAATTCCCTGTTGGATTTCAAGAATGTCTGTTCCTAAATTAACAAGAACCTGCATTGCAAGACAATTTGGCATTTTGGTTATGCCGTATAAAATATTTTCCGATTTTATGGCACTTCTTTTATGTTCTTTTGCGGTTTCATAAGCTACTTCAAGAATTTTTTTTGCTCTCGGGCTGTATGAAAGACTAAGTGCCTCAGTTTTATTGTTTTCGGGTTTTAAAAGTTTTTGGACTTCCGTTTTAGCATCTTTCAGGGTAATTCCCAAGCGTCTTAAAACGTCTGCTGCTATTCCCGAGCCGTAAGATAAAATACCTAATAAAATAATTTCCGTTCCAACTGTGTTTGAATTTAATTCTCTTGCCTGTTCTTTTGCAAGTCTTAAAATGGCAAGCGTTTCAGGAATTTTATCGTCTTTATTTTTTATAACTTTATCTTCAAACGATGAAATATCTCCGATTGCGCCAGATAAGATTTTATAGGCAATTCCTTTTTTGGATTTTAAAATGCCTAAAATAACATGTTCTGCAGAAATTCCGACACTTCCCGATTCTTTGGCGTAATCAAGCGCCAAAAGAAGCGCTTGAAAGGCGTTTGGAGTAAAAATAATTTGTTTTTCGGAATTTTCAAACTCTGCGCTTCTTGATTTAAATTCTTTTAATTTTTCCGCTACATAATCACTTGTTATTGAATATTTTTCTAAAATATTTGTAATTTTATAATCTTTATTTTCTAAAATAGATTGCAATATCTGCTCGCTTCCCATAATTTCATAGCCTGATGTTGAAACTTTTGACTGGGCATTTGATAAAATTTGAGATATTGTCTTTTCTTTAAAGAAATCGTTGATGTTTAATAATTGAGTGTTTTCGGTATTATTCTCAGGGTGAATGTTTTTTATATCCGAACTTTTGTCAAGTATTCTTTTAAGGTTTGGAAGTATTTTTTCTTCATCGATTTCGAATTTTTTAAGAATTTTATATGCGCCCGAGTTTTTACTTTCTAAAATAGCAAGAGCAATGTGCTGGGGCATGATAAATTTTGAATTCAGTTCGTTTGATAATTTTACTGCAAGTTCTAAAATTTCTCTTGAGCTTTTTGAGAATTGAACGGCATCTTTTTTTGTTTTTTCGGGGTTAATTTTCGCGCTGTTATGGACTTCTATGATTAGCTCGCCAAAATTAATTTTATCAAAATTTAAAATTTTTGCCTGAACCCCTTTTGTTTGAAAAACAAGTCCTAATAGAAGATGCTGCGGCAAAACTTCGCTATGACAAAACTGCGCTGCATAATTTTGAGCGGTCTGGACAACATCGATTGCTTTTTGGGTAAATTTTTCAAACATTATATTTAATATACCTTAAATTTAAGTGTTTTTAAAGTGTTTTGAAAATTTTTTTAAAAAATCCTAATATAAATAGGCTAAATTTATTTATATAATGTCGAATAAAACTGATTTTTAAGATAAAATAACTATATGTTCGAACTGAATAAAACTTTAACTTATAATGCTTTTTTATTGCTTTGGGAACAGTTAAAAGATTTTTTAATTACTCTTGGCGATATGGGGCAGGTTTTTGTAAAAGTTGTTAAGCGAATTCTTTTATTAAGGATTAATTTCAAAGAAACGCTTGAACAGTCAAAACGTTTTGCTTATGACAGCCTGCCTATCAGTTTAACAATTGTAGGGATGACATCAGCAATTATTGCAATGCAATTGGCACCTGAGCTTGCAAAGCAGGGAGGTGCCGATTATACGGGTTCCTTGTCCGCTTTAGTTATGGTAAGAGAGCTTGCTGCGATAATGAGCGGTTTTGCGATAATATCCATGGTAGGTTCGTCATTTGCTTCAGAATTGGCCTCTATGGCGGTAAGCGAGCAGATAAACGCCATGAGTGTTTTAAAGGTTGATTATATTGAATATTTAATCGTCCCGAGATTTCTGGCAGGGGTATTATTTATGCCCGTCATATTTATAATATCCGCTACTTTCGGGCTTATATGCGCAGGATATGTTTCAAATTGGTGCGCTGATTTAAGCTTATTGAATTATTTTACATCTCTGTGGCATGGATTGTTTATCAGGGATATATTTATTGCATTGTTAAAATCTTCGTTTTTCGGAGGAACGATAGCTCTTATAAGTTGCAGCTGCGGCTGTTTTACAAAAGGCGGCGCCAAAGAGGTCGGTTTGGCGACTACAAAAGCGGTAGTTTGGTCTTTTCTTGTTATTGCCGTTTGGGATTTTGTTTTTGCTTCAATATTTTATCTGTAGGTTTAATTTATGTCGATAGAAGTTAAAAATTTATCCAAAATATTTGATAAAAGGTATGTTTTAAAAGACATATCATTTAAGGTAAACAACGGAGAGACTTTAGGAGTTATTGGTTTTTCAGGATCGGGTAAATCGACTTTATTAAAAATAATATCGGGAATTTTGGAAAAAGATTCAGGAGAAATTATCTACCCTGAAAATTCTGAAATTGCTATGGCTTTTCAATATAGTGCCCTGTTTGATTTTTTGGATGTGTTTGATAATATTTCTTTTCCTCTGGTTGAGAGAAAAGAATTGAGAGGAAAATATTCAAAAAGTGAAATTGAAAAAATCGTTAAAGAAAAATTGAAAATGGTAGGTCTTGAAGGAATTGAAGATAAATATCCTTCGGAATTATCGGGCGGCATGCAAAAAAGAGTTGGTTTTGCACGTGCAATTGTTACAAACCCGAATATAATTTTATATGATGAACCCACAGCAGGGCTTGATCCTGTTACATCAACCATGATTGAAGATTATATCGTACAATTAAAAAAAGACTTAAATGCCGCATGTATTGTTGTAACGCACCAATTATCAACAATAAAACGTGCGGTTGATAAAGTAATTATGCTATATCAAGGCTCAATTGTTTTTAGTGGAGGTGTTGAAGAGCTTTTAAGCGGTGAAAATCCTTACGCAAGGCAATTTGTGAGCGCTTCAATACAGGGGCCTATGAATATAGCAACAAAATAAGAATTAAATGAAAAAGGGCTAAATATGAAAGTAAAAAGTAAATATTCAACATCTTTAAAAGTCGGCTTGCTGACATTAAGCGCCATATCGATATTAATTTTTACCGTTTTATGGGTAAAAGGAAGAAGTTTATCATCAGGCGAAAGAATTGATGTTGCATTTAACGATATAAACGGCATGAGAGCAGGGTCTGCAGTTCAGATGATGGGTCTTAGAATAGGTCAGGTTGAAGAAATCACCCCTGTTATGAACGGAAAAGACAGCTATGTTAAACTTCGTTTTGTCGTAACCGAAAAAGGGGTTAAAATTCCTTACGCTTCAACAATTTCAATCCAACAATCGGGAATTATAGGAGAGCAATTCCTTGAAGTTACTCCTCCTAAAGTGGAATTTGTGTTTGCAAATACAAATAAAAGTACAACAACAATAAAAAAAGACGATATAATTTATATGCAGCTATCGCAAGGTTTAACCCCCATAGGTAAAGTAATAGATTTTGAGATGCTTAAAAAATCTCAATTGCCTCGAAATTTAAAGCAAAAATTTGATACAAGAAATATTATAAAACTATACTATGTAATTGATTTACCCGGGCTTATTGTTGATAAAGAGTCTATCGGGATGAAAATTCAAAACAATAAAATAATATTTTACATGCTTGACGGCGAGATAATACAAACACCTAAAAAAGATATTAAATACACTATAATTGAACCTATTCGTATGTCTGAATTTATGGATTTAGGTTTCAGGGCAACAAAAGCAATGCTTGATACAAACGATAAGATAACGGAAATTTTATCCGATGAATTTATTGAAAGCATTAAAGATTCCGCTCAAAATATTAAAACGCTTACCGCAAGCGCAAATACAACTCTTGATAAAGCGGCGCTTCTTATAGATTCAAGTAAAAACGATATTGAATCTTTAATTAATCAATCCGAAGATTTAATTGACAGTTTAACAAGATTATCAAACAATTTAAACAATTTAATATCGGATGAAAGCTTGAAAAACGATGTTTTAACAACAATTAAATCGATAGGCAAGATGTCCGATAACGTTAATAAAGTAATTGAAGATGCTCAAAATAAAGATATCATCTCTAATCTTGAAACAACAACAAGAAATATAACGGAAATTTCAAGCTATATTAATGAATACACTAAAGACGAGCAATTAAAAGAAGATATCACAAGAACAATTACAAACCTTGCGGATATTACTCAAAATATTTCAGAAATTATGACTGATTATAACAGATTGGAAGACGGCGAAAAAATGAAGTTAAAATCAACCGTTAAAGAAATTAATACAATTACAAAAAATCTTTCAAAATTCTCTGAAAAATTAAATAAAAGGTTCCTATTGTTCAGACTAATGTTTTAATTAATATGGCAAAAATAAAAACAACATTTCAAAATATACACTATAACAGGCAAAAAGCAAACATTTGCCTGTTTGGAGTATTGCGTTTAGTTGAATTTTTTTATTTGGGAATTATTAATTTTAAAAATTTTTTATACGAAAAAAATATATTATCCGAAGAAAAAACAAACGCTAATGTTATTTGCATAGGCAATCTGACAACGGGAGGGGTAGGTAAAACCCCTGTTGTAATTAGTCTTGCAAATAAAATATCAAAAAATGAAAATGTTGCAATAATTTCAAGAGGATACAAAGCAAAACTTAACAACAAAAACCCCAATATAATTAAAGATTTAGACGGAATCAAATTTAAAGACGGAAATATATGCGGGGATGAGCCTTATCAAACGGCAAAAAAAACCAATAAAAATGTTGTTGTTATAACCTGTGTCAATAGAAAAAAAGCCATAAATGAAGCAATTTCAAAAGGGTGCAGAACGGTTATTTTAGATGACGGTTTTTCAAATCGAAAAGTGAAAAAAGACAGAACAATTATAGTAATAGATTCAAAAATGCGCTTTGGAAATAATCACCTTTTGCCCCTTGGGCCGCTAAGAGAGCCTGTTGGGGAACTAAAGCGCGCGGATAGCGTTATTCTTGTAAATAAAGGGGATGAAAATATAGATGATGCTCTTAATTGGATAAAAAAAATATTCAATAAAAAAATAAGCATCTGTAACATGGTTCCAAAAAGAATTTATAATTTATCAACAAAAGCAGATATAATAACTTCAAAAAAAGAAAAAGCAATTGCTTTTTGCGCTATAGGACAGAGCGGACAGTTTTTTGATTTTGCCAAAAAATTTTACGATATCAAAAAAGAAATCCCGTTTGATGATCATCACAAATATTCAAAAAATGATATAAAAACTTTAATTAAAGAAGCAAGACAATTGGATTGCACGGTATTTTTAACAACGCAAAAAGACGAAGCAAAATTAAAAGGCTTATTGGATGAAACTAAAGGTTTTTCATTTAACGTTTTAGAGCTTGATATTGAAATAAAAGAATTGAATTAATCTTTAAAACTTGTTGTTTCAATGTATTCAATTGCTTCTTCCATGGTGTTAAATGTCGGAATTGCGTCTGATAAAAAGACGTATTCAAGCGCTTTTTTAATTTCTTCGCAAGGTTTAACAAGAACAAATTTACCTTCTTTTAGGCTTGTTGATTTATAGACTTCCGAAAATAAAGATGTATATGTATCAGAGAACAATTTAATATGTTCAAGATTGAAAATAATGTTTTGTTTACTTGTTAAAACGTTAGCGTTAACTTCTTTTATGATTTTGTCGATATATTTTTCATTATTGATTTTATAAATAGTAAATGCGCAAATATCATCATTTACTTTATAAAAAGAATAAACTTCGCTTGAGAGTCTTGTTGTTGAAGTTGTTATGAATTTTAAAATTCTTTCATGCCACTGGGGAGATTTCGGGATAAATTCATCAATTTCAAGTTGGTATGCCTGATGAATTACGCTTATGTTGTCGGTTCCCGATATTACGATTATTTTAAAAATATGATCTCCCTGATTTCTTATTTCGTTTGCGGTTTTAATTAATTCAAAACCGTCTTTGTAATCAGGCATAAATAAATCAAGCACAAGGAAATCAAAATTTTTCTTTTTAAATTCCGCTAAAGCTTCCTCTTTGCTTCTTGCAACATATACGTTCATGCCGATTTTTCTAAGCATCGATGAAAGCTGAAATATGGATAATTCCGTATCATCAACAATTAAAACATTTGTTGCTTCTGTTGTAAAAAAACTCGTAGGGTAGTTGAAATAATTTAATTTGCGCTCTAAGGTTACAAGTGCCCGCGAAATTAAAGCTTCAACATCTTCCTCGGTATCCTGCGTAATTTCAATTCCCGAAAGTTTTAAAAGACTGTTTAATTGGTCTTTTGTTATGCTTAATTTTTCTTCCATAAAAATAATTATACATTATTTTTTAAAAAAAGCTATAGAAAAATTTAGATATAGTACGGATTAACGAAAAAATAAAGTTTCTGTTTGTATCAATTTATTTGTTAGGTACGGAATAAATTTTGTTTTCATTATATAATTTTATTAACACAACTTGTGTATAATAAGGAGACAAAATGGAAGGGCAAATAAATACAAAAGCATTCGGTAAAAACGATATTAGAGGAATTTTTCCTTCGGAAGTAAACGGAGAAGTTTTTTTCTATGCCGCTAAGGGATATGTAAAGTTTGTTCTTGAAGAATTTAAAAAGAGAGATAATTCAAAATCCGCAAGAGAATTACTGTTTGCGGTTTGTATGGATGCAAGGACACATTCCGAGGAATTAAAAAGAGCAATAATTCAAGGAATTAATTCAACGGGAGCCGATACTCTTGATTTAGGTTTAGCCCCGACTCCGCTTGGATACTTCGCGGAATTTGCAAAAATAGATAATGAAATCCTAAAAGGTAAAAAAGTAAACGGTTCTTTGATAATAACAGCTTCTCATAACCCGAGCGAATATAACGGTTTAAAAATGACGTTTAATAAACAGAGTTTAACTGAAGAACAAATAAAAGAAGTTAAAAAATATACAATTGAAGCAAAGGAAAACAGCGGCTACAGCCAGGTTATAAAAGGGGTAAACATAAAATACGACATAATTTCAAACTATCAAAATAAAATTGAAGATATGTTCGGTTCAATCGGTAAATATAACGGCAAAAAAATAAAAGTTGTGGTTGATAGTGCAAATGCAACGGCAGGAATTGTAGCCCCTCAGTTGTATAGAGATTTAGGATGCGATGTTATTGAATTGTATTCATTACCCGATGGCACTTTTCCCAATCATCACCCGAACCCTTCCGATATTAAAACCCTTGATGATATCAGAAAAAAAGTAAAAGAAGAAGGAGCCGATTTAGGAATTGCTTTTGATGGCGATGCCGATAGAATAGGCGCTATTGATGAAGAAGGAAATATAATAACAGGGGACAAACTTCTTTTAATTTACGCGCAGGATTTAATTAAAACTCTTTCAATCCATGGTGAAGTACCGATTATTGTATCTGAAGTTAAATGTTCTCAGGTTTTATACGACACAATTGAAAAACTGGGTGCAAAAGCAATCATGACAAAAACAGGCCATGGTTATATAAAATCAAAAATGAAAGAAACAAACGCTCTTTTAGCAGGCGAAATGTCAGGTCATACGTTTTTTAAAGACAGATACTTCGGCTATGACGATGCAATTTATGCCGGATGCAGATTAATTGAAATAATAGCTAAAAATAAATCCAAAAATGAAGACTTTAAATTAAGCGATTTATTGGAACCCTTTAAACAAGTTCATTTATCTGATGAAGTAAGGCTAAAATGTCCAAATGAGCTTAAAAAAGAAGTCTT
This sequence comes from Candidatus Gastranaerophilales bacterium, assembly GCA_944324945.1. Lineage (GTDB taxonomy): Bacteria > Cyanobacteriota > Vampirovibrionia > Gastranaerophilales > Gastranaerophilaceae > RUG14156. The sequence goes on along the minus strand of CALUYE010000005.1, from coordinate 40,230 downwards.
AGAAAAAATAAAAGTTAAAATAAACGATGATTTATTTTCTTCTAAAATTAAAGATATAATCACAATCGACGGGCTTCGGATTATATTTGAAGACGGTTTTGCGCTTATAAGACAAAGTAACACGGAACCTGTATTTACTTTAAGGTTTGAGGCAAAAACAAAAGAAAAATGTGAACAATATCAAAAAATTCTCGTTAATTTAACTAACAAGACGGTTAATGAACTTAATACTTCAAAAGTATAGTTTGAAATAATACTTACTTCCAACAAAAAAATATTAAAGTATTGATATAATACCTGATATGAAATCACACATAAAAAAAATAAAAATTTTATTTCTTGTCGCGTTTTTGTGCGTGAATTTTTGTGCTGCTTCCGAGATTGATACTCAGGCAGAACTTCAAAAAATGGAAAAATCAATCTGGGGTTTTGAATATTCTAAAGACGATGTTTCAAAAAGACTTTCAAGAATTGAAAATAACGTATTCGGGCAGGCTTATTCCAATTTATCAACAGAAAACAGAATTAAAAAATTAAATGAAGCAATGGGTTTTGAAAGCGTTGCAGACAGTAAAAAAGAAGCCTGGGAGATTGAAAAAACAGAAATTGCAGGGATTAATTACCCTCAAATAGACACTCTTGAGTATCAATTATTTAAAGGTACTTACGAAAAAGAAAACATCTATAAAAGACTTGAAAGGCTTGAAAATAAAATTTTCGGCTCGGTTCAGGAAGGCGATTTAGCATCAAGAACGGATAGATTAAAAGCATACATTAAAAAAGACGTTATAGCGCAAGATCCAAACTATTATGTTGAAAAAAGATACACGACAACTCCAGACATAGAACAATACATGGGTTCTCAAAATAAATACGATAATTCCGATATTTATATTCAACTTGCAGGGCTTGAAACCGTTCTTTTTTCAAAAACGTATTCTCAAGACCCCGTTGGTTTAAGATTGAACAGGTTAGAGCGAAGAATATTCCAGCGTGATTTTTCATCAGATGATGATTTTTTAAGAATACAAAGGCTTCAGGCAGCTGCAAACGCTCAAAGAACCGCAAAATTATATGAAGCAAATAAATTCCAAAAGTATGCTTCAACAGGCATGCAGATAGGTTCAATTCTTTTGATGATTCTTGCACTGATTTTATAAACTAATGTTTTGAAATCAAGTGGTTCATTTTTTCAATCTTTGTTTCGATGTATTTTTCGTTATATTTGTTTAATACAGGTTCAATAGGTACCCTTTTATTAACCTCAAGCCCGTAACCTTTTAGGCCGATTATTTTTTTAGGGTTGTTTGTTAAAAGATTGAATTTTGAATAACCTAAATCTCTTAAAATTTGAGCGCCTATTCCATAATCTCTTAAATCCGGAGCAAAACCAAGACTGATATTTGCTTGAACGGTGTCCTGTCCTTCATCTTGAAGAGCGTAGGCTTTGATTTTATTGATTAAACCTATTCCTCTGCCTTCATGTCCTCTCATATATACAAGAGCGCCTTTGCCGTAATTATTAATCATTTCAAGAGCGCAGTGAAGCTGGTAATTGCAATCACATCTTAAGCTGTGGAAAATATCTCCCGTAAGACATTCCGAATGCACTCTTACAAGAGGGATTTTATTTGAATTATCATCTTTTATAAGCGCAACATATTCGTTGTTATTTAAAATATTTCGATATCCGTAAATTATAAAATCGCCAAACTGCGTCGGAAGTTTTGCGCTTGCTTCTCTTTTTACTATTGTTTCCCTTGAAATTCTATAATTGACAAGGTCTGCAACCGTTATAACTTTAATATCATTTTTTGATGCAAAATCTAAAATATAATCTCTTCTTGCCATGTGTCCGTCAGGGGTCATAATTTCGCACATTGCACCCGCCAAGGGTAAATTTGTTAATTTTGCCAGATCTACAACTGCTTCCGTGTGTCCTATGCGCTCTAAAACTCCTCCCTGGCGCGAAACACAGGGGAATAAATGTCCCGGGCGCCTTAAATCATCAGGATTATTTGAACTGATTAAAACTTCAATCGTTTTTGCTCTGTCGTATGCTGAAATGCCTGTTGTAACGCCAAACTTTTCATCGGCATCAACAGAAACAGTAAAAGCCGTTTTCATGCTTTCAGTGTTTTGTTCAACCATCTGATTAAGATTCATCTTATGTGCAAGATCTTTACTTATTGCAACGCAAATAAGACCGCGCGCGTTTTGAGCCATGTAGTTGATATTTTCAGGGGTTGCAAATTTTGCATTGCAAATCATATCCCCTTCGTTTTCCCTGTTTTCATCATCTACAACAATTATAATTTTGCCTTTTGAATAATCGATAAGTGCATCTTCTATTGAACTAAACATTTTATATTCCTTTATTGCCTTTAAAATCCGTTTTCTTTTAAAAATTCCAAAGTAATTTTTTCTTTTTTACTTTGCGTGAATTTTTTAATATATTTTCCTAAAACATCGTATTCAATGTTAACTATATCCCCGATTTTTAAATTTTTCAAATTTGTTTTATCTGTGGTTTCGGGAATCAGCGAAACTTCAAAACCTTCATTATATAAATTTGCAACCGTTAAACTCACGCCGTTTATCGCAATTGAACCTTTTTGAATTATTAAATCGGTATCACAGCTAAATTTAATTCTTTTTGAAAACCCGTCATTTTTAATATCGCAAACACAGGCGATGCAATCAACATGCCCTAAAACGATGTGTCCTGCTAATCTGTCTTTTATTTGTAAAGCGCGCTCAAGATTAATTAAATCCCCCTTTTTTAATTTTGAAAGGTTTGTTAAATTGAGAGTTTCATTCATAACATCCGCGCAAAATAAATTGTTTCCAATTGGTGTAGCTGTTAAACAAGCACCGTTTAGCGCAATTGAATCGCCTTCTTTTATATCATTAAATGATGCGCTGAAAAATATTTTAGCGCCTTTATCGGTGATTTTGATATCCTTTATTTTTGAAACTTCTTCAATTAAACCTGTGAACATATAATAAAAATAACATAAATAAAAAAAAGAGCCAAAAGGCTCTTTTTAAGCGTATAAGTCCAACTTATGACCATTTCTGGTGACGGAGCGGACTTCGTTACAGTCAATGTTTAATTTTTCTCCTTTGCTTGCAAAGTTAAGTGCGTTTTTATATTGCGCATTTGAATTAACTTTATAAGGGTTAGACATTGCCGTATGGTTTGCAATTGCTTTTAGTGGTGGTATCATATATGATCCCTCCTTTGCATTTACACACTTACATTATAATTATAACATTAAATTGAAAACCTCTCAATATAAAAAATTGCCAAAATATTAAAAAAATTTAAGATTAATCAAAATACTTTTGTTTGTTTACATTTTTTGTTTTTGTTATTATTAACTTATGTACAGAGTTATAAATTTTAACGAGCTCAATTCAACTAACGTCTACGCTAGGGAACATTTAGAGGAATTAGAACATTTTGATATCATCTCTTGCGATAAACAAACCCAAGGACACGGACAATTTAAAAGAGTATGGTATTCAACGGATAAAAACGGAGGAAACATATATATTTCAATCGTTTTAAAACCCGATAATCTTAAACATCTAAACGAGCTTACAAGATTTATAGCGCTTATTGGGGCGGATACTTTAAAAGAATATAATTTAAATCCTCATTTTAAATTCCCTAATGATATATTGATTGATAATAAAAAAATAGCAGGTTTTTTAGCGGAATCGGAATTTTTCGGAACACAATTTAAAGGCGTTGTTGTAGGGTGCGGAATTAATCTTAATTTAGATTGTGAAGATGTTAAAAAAATAGACCAAAGTGCAACTTCAATATATTTAGAAACAAATAAAAGGGTAGATAAAAAAGAATTTTTGGAAAAATTTTTAAACAATTTTCAAAATAAATACGATGATTTTATAAATAACGGTATAAAGGAGGAAATACTATGCTAGATACGCAATTATGGGCACAAGGCTCAACAACCTTACTAATCGGCATGGGAATCGTTTTTACGTTTCTTGTGATTTTGATTTTTGCAATTATGATATCAGCAAAAGTCGTAACACTGATTGACAGATTATTCCCGCCTCTAAAAGAAGAAATAAAACCTTCTAAAAAATCATCAACGGATGAATCGGAAGTAGCTCTTGCTATTGCAGTTGCCGCAAATAAAGCTTAATTAAAAACTAACAGGAAAAGAGGATAAAAAAATGACAAAAAAACAAATTAAAGTTATGGATACATCTTTCCGCGACGGTTTTCAATCAATCTACGGAGCAAAAGTCCTTGTGGAAGATTTTATCCCTGCTCTTCAAGCAGCAGTAAATGCAGGTATCAAGCATTTTGAAACGGCAGGCGGCGCAAGATTTCAAGCACCGATATTTTTCTGCAACGAAAATGCGTTTGAAACCATGGATAAAATAAGAGAAGCGGTAGGCCCTGATGTTAAATTGCAATCATTGGCACGCGGTGTTAACGTTGTAGGCTTAAATTCACAGCCAAGAGACATTATCGATCTTCATGCTAAAATGTTTGCAAAACACGGCGTTAATGTCATTAGAAACTTTGATGCATTGAATGATGTTAATAATCTAATTGATTCCGCTAATTCAATTAAAAAATACGGAATGCAACATGAAGTTACAATTACAATGATGGAACTTCCCTATGGATGCGAAGGCGCACATGATGTTGCTTTTTATGAAAGAGTTTTAAGAAATATCTTAGATTCTGGACTTCCTTTTGATTCTCTTGCATTTAAAGATGCATCAGGTACATCGAATCCTAAAAAAGTTTATGAAACAGTCAAAATGGCACGTGAATTGCTGGGTGCAGATTTTCATATCCGCTTCCACTCACATGAAACAGCAGGTACAGGTTTAGCTGCATACTTAGCAGCGCTTGACGGCGGAGCTGACGGTATTGATTTAGCTATGAAACCTGTTTCAGGCGGAACGGGACAACCTGATATTATTTCTATGTGGCATGCTCTAAAAGGCAGCGAATACGATTTAGGTCTAGATATTAAGAAAATCATGGAAACGGAAGAAATCTTTAAAGAATGTATGAAAGATTATCCTATTTCCCCGATTTCTCTTGCGGTTAATCCTATATTAATTCAAGCGCCTCTTCCGGGCGGAGCTACGGCTACAACCGTTAACCAATTAAAAGATATGGGCATGCTTGATAAATTCCCGAAATTAATTGCAAATATGAAAGAAGTTGTTGAAAGAGGCGGATTTGCAACATCCGTTACTCCTGTTTCTCAATTCTATGCTCAACAATCATTCTTAAATGCAATAACGGAACATCCTTGGGAACAAGCAAACCCCGGATATGCTAAAATGCTTTTGGGCTATTTTGGCAAAACCCCCTGCGAACCTGACCCTGAACTTGTTAAATGGGCGCAAGAAAAAACAGGACTTGAACCGACAAGCGAAAAAGTTGTTGATTTAAACGATAAAGACCCCGAAAAAGGTATCGAAGCAGCTAAAAAGAGACTTGAAGAAGCAGGACTTCCCATAACGGATGAAAATATCTTTATTTCTGCTGCATGCAAAGACGGTAACATTGATAAAGGTATTGAATTCTTATTGGGTAAAGGCGTTGTATCGGTTAATAAAACCGCTCAAAAAGCACCTAAAGAAGGTGTTCAATCAAGTTCTAACGGCTATACGGTTACGGTTAATGGTAAAAAATACAGCGTAAAACTTGAAGGTTCAAAAGCAACAGTTAACGGAAAATCTTACGATATAGGCGTAACAGACGGTATCGAAGAAACAAAATCAAACGCTTCATCAACCGAAGGACAAGAAGTTAAAGCTGCACTTCCCGGAAACGTTTTAAGAGTGGAAGTATCAGAAGGCGATGAAGTTTCTGAAGGCGATGTTTTAATTGTTATTGAGGCTATGAAAATGGAAACGGAAATTAAATCTCCCGCATCGGGCAAAGTTGTTTCTATTGAAGTTTCTCAAGGCGATCAAATTAAAACAGGACAAACTTTGGTTGTAATAGGTTAACCGGAGGATAAAAAATGAATTTAGGCGAAATTTTTCAACAATTATGGCATACAACAGGCTTGTACAACATGGTACAGCCTGCCGATCCTACAATTACAGCCCCGTTTGAACAATTCCTGCATCAATTCGGCTCGCCGATTATGCTTGTAATTTGTTTATTTTTAATGTGGCTTGGTATTAAAAAACAATATGAACCCTTGCTTTTGGTTCCGATAGCTTTCGGCGGATTTTTATCCAATATCCCAAACGCAGGTATGGCTGATCCGGGCGGATTTTTATACGTTGTATATGAAGCAGGTATCCATAAAGGACTTTTCCCTTTAATTATCTTTATGGGCGTTGGCGCTATGACAGACTTTGGGCCGCTTATTGCAAACCCTAAAACCGCACTTTTAGGCGGCGCTGCTCAGTTTGGTATTTTTGGCGCGCTGTTGCTTGCATATTGCGTATTTGGTTTTACCTTGCCTCAATCAGGCGCAATCGGTATCATAGGCGGTGCGGACGGCCCGACATCAATATATGTTACATCTAAACTTGCTCCTGAACTATTAGGCGCAATCGCTGTTGCTGCTTATTCATATATGGCTTTAGTTCCCGTTATACAACCGCCGATTATGAAACTTTTAACCACGAAAGAAGAACGCAAAATACAAATGAACCAATTAAGAGAAGTTTCAAAACGCGAAAAAATCGTTTTCCCTCTTTTGGTTTTATCTCTTTGTATAATTTTCCTTCCCGACGCTTGTCCTTTGGTAGGCGCTTTAGCGTTCGGTAACTTATGTAAAGAATGCGGCGTGGTTGAACGTTTATCAAACACTATGCAAAACTCCCTAATTAACATTATTACAATTTTCTTAGGGCTTTCGGTCGGTTCAAAATTATCATCCGATCAGTTCTTAACGGTTCAAACACTGTTTATCTTAATTCTTGGCGTAACCGCATTTGCTTTAGCTACAGCAGGCGGTGTTATTATGGCAAAAATTATGAACCTGTTCTCAAGCAAGGATAATAAAATTAACCCCTTAATAGGTTCTGCAGGTGTTTCAGCCGTTCCTATGGCAGCACGTGTATCAAACAAAGTAGGTCTGGAATATAACCCAAATAACTACCTATTAATGCACGCCATGGGTCCCAACGTAGCCGGCGTAATCGGCTCCGCCGTAGCCGCAGGCGTCCTACTATCCGTCTGCGTCCAATAACCGTTTCACCAATCCAAAAGACCGATATGAAATTCATATCGGTCTTTTTTGTGTTTTATTACATTAAATCCGGTCTTTTGGATTGGGTTTTTTGGAGGCTTTGGAGGGTTCTGTAGGTTTGTATTTCTTTGTGGTTGCCGCTAAGAAGGATGTCCGGGACAGGCATTCCTTCAAAGATTCTTGGTTTTGTGTATTGGGGGTATTCTAAGGCACCGTTTAGGTATGGCGAAAAGGAGTCGATTTTTGCGCTGTTTTCTTTTCCCAGGTAGTTTTCAAGGTTTCTTGAAATACTGTCTATTAAAACTAAAGCCGCCAGTTCGCCGCCTGTTAAAATATAGTCTCCTATTGAAATCTCTCTTGGCTTTAAGCCTATTCTTATTCTTTCGTCAAACCCTTCATAGTGACCGCAGAGAAGAATTAATTGTTCTTTTTTTGATAGTTCAATTGCGGTATTTTGACTAAATTTTTCTCCTTGCGGGGTTAGCATGATAAATTCAAAATTTTCTTTTTTCTCAATGGAGCGATAGCAGTCAAAGATTGGTTGACATGTTAAAACCATGCCGTCCCCGCCGCCATAGGGAGTATCATCAACTCTTTTGTGTTTATCTTTCGAGAAGTCTCTCGGGTTTATCGTATTAACTTTTATAATATTTTTTTCAATCCCTCTTTTTGTGATTGATTCCAGGCAATAACTTTTAATAATATTGGGAAAAAGCGTTATAACATCATAAATCAAGACAGCAATCCTTCTATGGGTTTAATTATTATTTTTTTATTTTCAATATCAACCAAAGGGAAAAATTCTTCAACAAAAGGCACAAGAAAAACCTGTCCGATTAAATTTTTAATGTTTAATAAATCCTGAGAGGAGTTTGTTGAAATATCAACTACACTTCCAATCTTATCGCCTTTTTCGTTTAATACGCTGCAGCCTATTAAATCTTGAATTAAGTATTCATTATTATCAAGTTGTTTTAGTGCTTGCTGTTTGGATATAAAAATCCTCTGGCCTTTAAATTGAATTAAATCGTTAATGTTATCTATTTCGCTAAATTTGACTATGGCAAAATTTTTATGAAAACGCAGGTTTTGAATCGTCAGTTCTTTTTTTGATATATCATCCAAAAGATAAACTTTTTTTGCGTTTTTAAGCTGGCTTTCGTTACTGTAACCTACTTTTGCTTCGCCTTTTATACCGAAGAAATTTGTAATTTTTCCTATTGAAATAAAATCCTTATTTTCCATATTTTTGATTATATCATGGATATTCGCTATTTTTGTGCGATAATTTATCTATAAAAAACAAAGGAGATATAAAGATGAGAGAAATTTCACCTCTACAACAAGAAAGACTGAAATATCAGCCGAAACTTGCAGGAGTATTAGCTCAAGGAATCAACAACATCAAGTTATCGCTTGGTGAAGCAACGCAATCTGTTAAAGATCAGGAAGAAATTCAAAAATTATTTAAAAATGTCTACGGTAAGCCCATTGCAAAATTTTCAACAACGGGTGAAGATTTATCAAACGAATTAAAAAATGTCGGCGTTATTTTATCGGGCGGACAGGCTCCCGGAGGACATAATGTTATAGCGGGTTTGTATGACGCTATGAAAACCGCAAACAAAGAAAATAAACTTTACGGCTTTTTAGGAGGCCCATCCGGTATAGTTGACGGTAAATACATGGAATTAACCGATGAAATAATGGATAAATACAGAAATACAGGCGGTTTTGATATAATAGGTTCGGGCAGAACAAAGCTTGAAACCCAAGAACAGTTCCAAAAAGCCCTTGAAGTATGCAAAAGCCTTAATATAGGCGCAATAGTGATAATAGGCGGGGACGATTCAAACACAAACGCTTGTTTATTGGCTCAATGGATGGCGCAAAATAACACGGGAATTACTGTTATAGGCTGTCCTAAAACAATTGACGGCGATCTTAAAAACGATCAAATTGAAATTTCATTTGGTTTTGATACCGCAACAAAAACTTATGCGGAATTAATCGGAAACATTCAAAGGGATGCAAATTCAGCTAAAAAATACTGGCACTTTATTAAATTAATGGGAAGATCGGCTTCTCATGTATGTCTTGAAGTTGCTATGCAAACACAACCCAATATTACGCTTATAGGTGAAGAAGTTGAAGCAAAATCCCAAAGTCTGGATGAAATAGTAACGTATATGGCAAACATTATTGCATCTCGCGGAAACAGCGGTAAAAACTTTGGTGTTGCCTTAATTCCCGAAGGATTGATTGAATTTATCCCTGAAATGAAAGTTATGATTTCATCTTTGAATGATATGCTTGCAAAGCTTGAAAAAGATTCAAATTATCAAGATGCTTCGCAAAAAGACAAATATGAATTAATTTCATCGAAACTTGATTCAAAAAGCGCAAAATTATTCAATTCGCTTCCGACTCAAATAAAAGCTCAACTGTTAATGGATAGAGACCCGCATGGTAATGTTCAGGTTTCAAAAATTGAAACTGAAAAATTATTAATTGAAATGGTAAGAAAAAAACTTGATGAAATGAAAGCTCAAGGAATTTATAAAGGCAAATTTGCAGATCAAGCGCATTTCTTCGGTTACGAAGGAAGATGTGCAATGCCTTCCAATTTTGATGCTGATTATTGCTATTCTCTTGGATACAATGCTTTTGCTTTGATTCAATCAGGTTTAACAGGTTATCTGTCATCAATTAAAAATACGACAAAACCTGCTTCGCAATGGATTGCGGGAGGAGTTCCTCTTACAATGATGATGAATATGGAACGCCGCCATGGTTCAATGAAACCCGTTATTAAAAAAGCACTTGTTGAATTAGACGGCCCCGTATTTAAAGAGTTTGAAAAACACAGACAAAAATGGGCAATAAATGATTGCTATATTTTCCCCGGCGCAATTCAATATTTCGGGCCAAGTTCGGTTTGTGATTTAACCACAATAACGCTTCAATTAGAGCAAGAAAAAAGACCCGTTAATGTATAAATTAAATTAGCTCCCACAAGGGAGCTAATTTTTTAATCTTTTGAAATAATTAAATAAGTTATAAGACCGATTGCTAAAATAACAGGATAGAAAAGCGATTTCATAATTGAAAAAGCGCTTAAAGCAAGAGAGCTTGATAAGCTCACTGCTATTAATATTTGTGCTCCGTATGGAATCATTCCTTGAACGCAACATGAAGTAGTATCAAGCATGCTTGCCGTTTTTTTGGGACAGATATTATATTTTTGGGATAATTCTTTTGCAATCGGCCCTGCCGTTATAATTGCAACGGTGTTATTTGCAGTAAATAAATTAATTAAACCCGTTAAAAAACAAATTCCGAATTCGCAGGTTTTTTTGTTTTTGATAATTTTACCCGCGCTTCTTATAATAAAAGTGATTCCGCCGTTATATCTTACCATTCTCAACAATCCGCCTGCAAGCATTGCAACAATAATTGTTGTTGCCATATTAACCGTACCGTCTCCAATGCAGGCAAATGCTCCAAAGATATTAAAAATACCGTAATAAATTCCTATTATGGTATTTAGAATTATTCCGCTTAATAATAAAAACATTACGTTAATTCCTGCTATACCAAGTATTAAAAGTAAAATATAAGGAGCTATTTTAATAAACGATTCAACACTTAACGGCTCCAATAAAGCAGGGGTGCCAACGCTTGTAAAAAAAGGAAGCATATACAAAAACATGCACAAAATCGCAGGGATTAATACAATTCTAAAACTATAGAGCATTTTATCTCTCATATCGACATTTTGTGTCCTTGTTGAAGCTATGGTAGTATCCGAAATTAAAGATAGATTATCTCCAAACATTGACCCTCCGACAACCGCACCGACAACAACCGCAGGGTTAAAACCCATAGCATCTGATAAAGAAACGGCAATCGGAACTAAAGCGGCAATTGTTCCGCAGGATGTGCCTATTGCAAGAGAAATAAGAGCAGAAATAACAAAAATACCCGAAATCATAAATTTTGAAGGGATAAAATGCTGTGCTACAATAACAACCGAATCTACCCCGCCGACTGCTATTGCGCTTGCCGAGAATGCGCCTGCCAGAATAAAAATAAGACACATAATCATTATGTCTTTATTTCCCATACCGTGGGCAAAAATTTCTATTTTTTTATTCAATTTTTCTTTATGATTTAAAATTAAAGACGCCGCGGATGAAATTATAAAAGCAACAGTCATAGGAACTTTTGAAAAATCTCTTGTTACAACCGAAAACCCGAAATAAAAAACTACAAAAACCAAAAAAGGAATTAAGGCTTTAAAACTGGATTCTCTCCATTGTGAATATTCATCTTTTGTATGTGGCATCGGGGTATTCCTTCAATAACTAATTAATCATACATAATTTTATGTATAAAATCAATCTTTTGAATAATTAATTATATCATCTACAACTTCCCCCGCTATAATAAGCCCCGCAATGGAAGGAATGAATGCATTGCTTGAAGGCGGGGTTTTAGCGTTTTTTTCTTTTGGTTTCTTTGGTATTTCTTTTGAATATAAAACCTTAAGATCTTTTATGTTTCTTTTTTTAAGCTCATAGCGCATAATCCTTGCCAGCGGGCAAACGGATGTTTTTGATATATCTGCTATTTCAAATAAAAAAGGGTTTATTTTATTTCCCGTTCCCATTGAAGAAATAACGGGAGTATTGCATTTTTTAGCGTTTGTTATTATTTCAATTTTTGATGATACGCAATCTATTGCATCCACTACATAGTCATATTTAGAAAAATCAAATTCAATACTTGTTTTAGCATCATAAAATAAATTATATGTTTCAATTTCAATTTCAGGGTTAATATCAAGCATTCTTTCTTTCATAACATCGGTTTTATATCTTCCCAAAGTTGAATGAAGAGCAATTATTTGCCTGTTTAGGTTAGTCGGGGTAATTTTATCAAAATCAACAATATCGATTTTTCCTATAGCACTTCTTGTTAGTGCTTCTGCAACATAACCGCCGACACCTCCAAGACCAAAGATGATTACTTTTGATTTTTTTAATTTATCAATGGCATCTTTGCCGAATAAAAGCTCTGTTCTTGAAAATTGATTCAACATATTGCAATAATAACAAAAAATTATTCTTTTGCGTAGTTTTTAATGCCGGGGTCTAAGTTTGAGCCTGTTATTAACTTTCTGAATAAAAATTGAACCCTGGGAAGCATAACCGCTAATAAAAAGCTGCTTATTGCAACGTTTGCAATCGTATTAAAACTTTTTGCACGAAGGGCTTTTTTGGCAAATTGTTCTACATTATCAGATTTAAGAGCGCTTTTGCCAAATTCTTCAACGGCGTTTTTAAATTGAGCTATTTTATCCGTTTCAACATAACACCTCGGGTCTCTTAAACCGTCTTTAAGGGTTGAAATTAATTTCAGATTTTTAATTTGCTCTACAAAAACACAATCAGGGTTGTTATCGATAAAATCTATAATTGCTTTTTCATTGTTTGCTTTTGGCAATAAAAGAGTTTGATTTTTAATTTCTTTTATAAAATTTTTATCATTTAAAACCTTAACATCTAAATCGGTATTAATTCCAAAAATTGTTTTTGTTAGTTTGTTTAACAGTTTTTCTATTTTTTTTGGTGCAAGATAATTCAAATAACACATCCCTGCCATTTTAAAAGCAAGCTCTGCTTTTTCGGATTTATTTCTCCCTGTTTTAACTCTTCCGACCGTTAAACCGCCATCCAGTATCATCATTTTTTGAAGCTGAGACATATTTGCAATTTTTTCAAGCCCGCAAAAACTTAGATTTTTATCTTTCCTTGTATTTCTCATAAATTCATCCATGGTTTGAGCTTTAAAAGGAATGGCGTTGTTTGAGCGGATTTTATTTAATTTCTTTTTTGTATATAAAAAGTTTAATTTAGGAAGCACAAAACCCATTATTGCAATTGGAATTGCTGTTGTTGCAAAGAATTTTGCCGCTTGAAGATTTTGATACAGAGTTTTATTGTTTTTAACTTTTTCAAGCTGCGAAACAATTTCAGGAGCTATATTTTTAAATTTTTTAATATTTAGATTAATCCCCTGCGATTCTGTTTCATTAAACAATTTTAAATTGACTTTTGGCGATAGGCCGAATTTTTTAATAAATTTATCCATGAGTTTTTCCATTAAAGGAATCCCGCCAAGCCAGATTATGGATGTTGAATATTCATCTATAATTCTTTCTCTTGTAGCTTCACGGGCGATAAATTTTGATTCTTTTGCGTTTTGTTTATATGTTAGTGCGCATTTTGCAAGATTTTCAATGCCGCAATCGCGAACCAATAAAGGGTAAATGCTGTTATTGTTGCCAAGAGCCGATACTATATTTATTAATGACATTTTTTTCTCCAATTCATAACTAAAAACACCTTTTCGTTTATGCCCGAAGAGGTGTTAAATGTTAGAATTGCGAAAAATCAGCACATCACTAAACAAACAGCCCCTTCGGGATTGTATGTAGATGATGTGTATGATGAAATTTGTTAATGCAATTACTAATAAGCATAATGTTTCCTTTAAGTGTCATTATATTAACACGGGGCTATATTTTTTTCAATATTCAATTTTATATAAATGTTAAAAAATGTAACAAAACACCTTAAAAATAACGAAAAATTCTAAAGTTTTAAAGAAAAATACCGAATATATAAATGTTAGACAATAAAGCGCAAGGAGAATGGACTATGGGACTTTCAGCAAGTCAGGCCAGATTTTTACAATTAACGGCAAGACAAAGCAATGTTGAATATCAAGCTCAACAGATTTCTTTTGAGCGTTTACAGCTTGCTAATCAAATGTCCCAGGTTTCAAGCGAATATCAGGATAAAACTTCAAACCGTAAATTAACCTTTACCTATAGAAACGGCGAAGGTACATCTACGGTTGATGTTACATATAAAAATTATTTAAATTACATGAATAAACAAATGGAAGGTTTTTCATCGTCTCAACAAAAATTTTATCTTGTTTCATCATCAGGAAATAAAATTATTGCAACAAGCCAGGATGAAATTAATACCATGATGGAACAAGATGACAGTTTAAAACCTGAAAACTTCATGATAGTTGAAGATGATCTTACTGATACCGATCATTTCCAACAAGCGCTTAAAGACGGGATTTATTATTTTGCCACAATGGAAAAAGACGATGAAGGAAATGTTAAATTTAACTCCGACAGCTGGGAAAATATAGGCGGCGGTGCGATATCCGATGTTTATGACGAATCGGATGATAAAGAAGCACAGGCTGAATATGATACAGCTATGGCAAAAATTGAAAAAACGGATAAAGCTCTTGAAATGGAGCTTGACAGGCTTGAAACCGAAAGAAATGCAATTCAAACCGAAATCGATAGCGTTTCAACGGTAATTAAAGATAATATTGAATCTTCATTCAAAACCTTTAGCTAACAAAATCGAACATTTTATAAACACGCGCTTAAACCTCTTGATTATACCAATCAAGAGTTTTTATTATGCAACCAATTGATATAAATCTTCTTCTTTATATTGAGGAATTACTTCGTTGTTTGAATCAACAACTTCGTAATAATTTTGAGGTTTTAGCGAGCTGTATGCATCAATTTCATTGTACGCTTGAGCTAATTCTTCTTGAGTCGGTTCGCTAAACATTGTTGTTAAGGATTTCCAGATGTCTCTTGAATCTTTTGCTAAACCTTCAAAAAACCCTTCGTTTACTTCTTCACTTGCTAACGCTTGAGCAATAGCATCGGCTTTTTGTATATCTTCGGGCGAATATTCTTTTAACTTTAGTGTATAGCTTTGAGGCGTTTCACTGCTTTTAACTTGACGTTCTTGTTGGGTTTGTTGGGCTTGCTTTGTGTTAATCCCCGTTAGTGCGCCAAAATAAGCATTTGTAGAATATGGATTAAATTGTAAACTGTCAATTGCCATAAATAACTCTCGCAAATTCTATACATATATATAAAGTATTTTTTAAGAGTCGAATTGATTATAAAATTTATTTATTTAACAAAAGTTTACAATTATAACATCATTTGAAATTTAATCATGTTTGCAATGTTATAAATGCACACAACTGTATAAATACAGGCAATAATTAAAGTGAGAACTTTTTGAAAATCACCGAACACGATTAAATTTTTATTCTTTTTCATTTGCACATAATCCGCATATTCTTTATGATATGGCTGTTGAGGCAGTTGTGTTTCAAGAAATTCAAGAACTTTTGCATATTTTACTTTTATCAGTATCTGATAAGAATCTATATTCATCCACCACATTAAAGTTGTTGCAAAACCTACGACGCTCATTACCAAAACGGGAGTATACTGCGGAGTTAGAGTTGCCAGGATATATATTGCAATTAATATAATTATATTTAATACTAAATAAAATTTATTTGTAGCAAAGTGTCTGTCTATAAATTTTTCTTTAGCTTCTGAATAAATTCTGTATTGCTCTAAAATAAGATATTTTTCATCTTTCGGATCCATAAAAAGCTCCTTTCATACGTGAAGTTTACCATAATTTGGTTGATTATGTTTAATATAAAAGTATGATTTTAGGGGCAAAAAAAAGGGGTATAACCCCAATTCGCATACTAGCCGAAGCATTAACAACATGACTATAATACATTGTTTTATTAAAAAAAGAAAGCTATTGTTAAGAAATGTAATACGTTTATAGTAGAATTTTTGTTAATTTATGTAAAAATTATTTAAAAAATCTATAAAATCATTAAAGTAACAATAAAATCCTGTCGTAAATAAAAATATCAAGATGAAACAATAAAGGTGAATTATGGCTGAAAATTATAATTTAAATTCTTCGTTTGGTTTTAATATTTCAACAAGAAATATTAAAAATCCTGCTCAAAAAGCAACACCTGAAACAGCCAAAAGCAATTCTCTTAATTCCATATTTAATTATGTGGATAAATATGAAAACGTATTTAACGGAGATGTCGAAAAAGAAATCGGTATGTATTCGCGCCAGGCAATGTTTGTCGGGATGAATTTAAAGGCATCTGACGGAAACATAAGAAAATTCGACATCAGCATATAATTCCATTGTCTAACTTGAAAGTTTCATAAAAAACGCTATAATTATTTTGAAAAAAGAGAGGTTTTTTATGAAAGAAAGAGTTTTGAATGTATTAAAATGGATTCTTATTGTATTCGGTATAATATTTTTAATTCAAGTGCTGCTGGTTTTAGGTGCATTGATTGGTTTAGCGGGTTTTGCAAACTTTGATTTTAAAGACCATAATAAAATGGGGGATATTAAGCATGCCGAAAATATAATCGAATATCTTGATGAATACAATGAAGAAAACGGGAAATACCCCGAAGATATTGAAGATGTTAAAAAAGATAAAAAATATGATTTTGATTATAAAACATCATCAAACGAAAATTGTTACACGCTTACAATAAAAGCTAAAAAAGGCGATTCTAAAATAAAACAGCTTAATAAATGTCTTATAAAATCAGATGGTTCACTGTCAACTTCTCAAAGCTACGTTGAATTTTCGGATAAATAAATTATACTATCAATTTAATCAAAATAGGACTTTACGAGAAATTATGATTTGATACAATAATATTAAGTCGGAGTTTATTAATAAGGTGTGTATTTATGATTAAATTTGATTATACCAACATTTGCAACACTGTAATAGGCGAGGCAGGGCTTGATATAAACCAATGCTTCAATGAATACGCTCCTAAGGTTCAAGAAATTATTACAAAATTAAACATGAGCAAAGATAAACCGGGCTCCTGGCTTCAGTGGATGAATTTAGGGTATAATGAAGAAACCGTCTGGTATGTTAAAGAGTTTGCCGCTATGGTTGACGGGAGGTTTGACAATATTCTTGTTTTAGGAATAGGCGGCTCGGCATTAGGGGCACAGGCAATGTCTGAAGCTCTTTTAAAACCGTATTGGAATATATTGGACAAAGAAAAAAGAGATAATTTCCCGAGAATTTTCTTTTTGGATAATATTGATCCCGATCAGATTAATTCACTTCTTGATATTCTGGATTTAAGAAAAACACTTGTTAATGTTATTACAAAATCAGGCTCGACAGCAGAAACCATGAGCCAGTTTATGATAATAAAAGACAGATTATATAATCTTTTAGGTGATGATTACAGGAAAAATGTCGTTGCAACAACGGATAAACAAACAGGCATTTTAAGACAATTGTCAAACGAAGAAGGATATAAAACATTTGTCGTACCTGATGATGTAGGCGGAAGATTCAGCGTATTTTCGGCTGTAGGGCTTGTACCTTTAGCACTTGTCGGGATTGATATTGATGAAATCATAAGAGGCATAAAAATCATGGACTTGTCTCTTAAAAATACTGATATATATAAAAATGTGGCAGCGCAAAATGCTTTGATTCATTACCTTATGGATAAAAAAGGCCAGTATATTTCGGTAATGATGCCATATTCAAGCAGATTAAGATATTTTTCAGACTGGTATGTTCAATTATGGGCTGAATCTTTAGGGAAAGAATTTGACAGGGAAGGAAATAAAATCAACAACCGTCCGACCCCGATAAAAGCACTCGGTGCAACTGATCAACACAGCCAAATTCAATTATATAACGAAGGACAGAATGATAAAATCATAACATTTATCAGGGTTGATGAGTTTGATACAGAAATAAGAATTCCGAATATTTTTGAATACACAGGGCTTAATTATCTTGGAGACAAGACAATTAACCAATTAATAAACGCCGAAGCCGATGCAACCGCCGTTGCTTTGTGTGATTATAAGCGTCCTAATGTTACAATCAGACTTCCTAAGATTAATGAATATTATCTGGCTCAATTATTCTATATGTATGAAATGCAGACTGCAATAATCGGCGAATTATATAATATTGATGCATTTAATCAACCGGGTGTAGAGCAGGCAAAAAATTACACCTATGCTTTAATGGGCAGAATGGGATATGAAGAATCGGCAAACGAACTTCAAAATAAAATTCAAAAAAATAAAGAAGTTTTGGGATTGAGCTAATGAATAATTTATGCGGACCTTTTTTATCTAAAGATTTTATAGGCGCAACCAACGATTTTAACTCATCAAAAATTGTAATGCTTGGTATGCCCTATGATTGCACCTGTTCTAACCGAGCAGGAACCCGCTTCGGGCCGCAGGCGGCAAGACTTGAAAGCATCGGCATTGAAACATATTCCGTTTATTTTGATAAGGATATGGAAGAAACCAAATTTTTTGATGCGGGAGATTTGGAATATCCTTTTGGAAACGCAGCACGCGCACTCGAAATAACCGAAAAAAATGTTGATTGCATATATAACTCAAATAAAAAACTTTTAGGAATAGGCGGCGAACACCTTATAACTCTTGCAAGCGTAAAATCGGTTTTAAAAAAGTTTGATGATGTTGTGGTTATTCAATTCGACGCCCATACCGATTTAAGAAAACAATATTTAGGAGAAGAATTAACCCACAGCGGCGTAATGTATCAAATAGCGCAACTTACGGGATTCGAAAACATAGCTCAAATCGGGCTTAGAAGCGGCGAGAAAGAAGAATTTGAAATAGTCAAAAAATATTCAACTCTTAAAACAACAAAAGAAGAACTTGATAAATTTAAAAATAAAAATATATTTTTAACAATAGACCTTGATGTTTTAGATCCTTCTTTAATGAGCGGTGTCGGTACTCCTGAAGCAGGCGGTTTAACTTATCTTGAACTTATGGATTGGCTTTTATATTTAAAAAATTTCAACATAATAGGCGCTGATATCATGGAACTATCCCCCGACATCGACCCCACAAAAACCTCCAGCGCCACCTGCTGCAAATTAATAAGAGAAGTCCTAATGCTCCTATAAACTAAACATCAAACCACTCAGATATTTTTCTTTCAGAGGGTTTCCAAATTGCCTGTTTCGAACCATAGTTGCAATATTTGCAAGCTTCTTTCGGAGTCTTTAAAAAATCAAATATTTCTTGCAATGTTTTTATTTTGTATATATCGATATAGTCGTTATCGCTTTGAGGTATTGCATTTTCTTTAAAATAGTTGTTAAAAATATTTATACCGGGGATTGTAGGACAAGGATATAACCTGCCGTTATCGAGTTGAGCGTAATGAATTTTGTTTTTGCATTCTTTATATTTAACTGATTTATCATTAAGTTTTTTTGTACTTAATTGAACCAGTGAGAATTTATATTTCTTTTTTCTCCATCTACCTTTCAGGTTTATGTTAAATTTTTGCGCCTTTTTTTGCGCTTTTTCCAGATTGGGATATTTTTTGTAAAGCGGATATATACTATATTGAATGGTTATTTTATAGTCAGCGCATGTCTTGTAAAAGTCTTCTTGCATTTCGTTTAGAAGAAGTCCGTTTGTTATAATAAAAATGTGTGAATTGTTAAAGTTTTCCCTTGCAATTTTTATATAACTTTTTATGTTTTTATTAAGTAACGGCTCTCCTCCAAGTAACACAATTTTATTAACTTTCGAGTTTGTTATCCTGCGAAGCTGAATAATGTCTTTTTCAAATATGTCAAGCGGCAAAAACGAGGGGGGGGGGGCTAAAGGAGAAAAATAACTACAGTATGCGCAGTTTAAATTACAGTGTTTGGAAATCATAAATTCGACATGCGGCAGCGTTTCTTGGATGTTGTTTTGCGTCTTTTTATTTTTTGAAATATTTAAACAAAGCGAACTTAAAATACATGTGCTTGAAAGTATACAACTTTTTTTGATAAACTCTCTTCTTTCCATTTTTATTCCTTTTTAAATATGAAATGAGTTATAAATTATGCTATGCTTTTAGCCATTCATAGATTTCTTTTTTGGAGTAGCGCCATTTTAGTTTTTCTATATTGTTGGTGCCATAATTACAGTATTTGCAGAAATTTTTCGGTTTTTTAAAAAAGTTTGATATATCATCTTGAGTTTTGATTGCATGAATATCTATAAAATCTTTTTTGGTTATTAAAAAAGCATTGTTTATGAAGAATTTATTAAAAAACAGTTTAACTCCCGCAAGTATTTGACAGGGATATAAGATGCCATTATCTATAACGCAGCAAGAGCCTTTTTCGCTGCATGTTTTGTAAACTTCTTTATTGTTATTTATTTTTTTATTGTTTAATTCAATTTTATAAAAGTCGTATCGTGGAGGACTTGATGTTAACTTCACGTTATATTTTTTTGCCTGATTGTGTGCATAACTTAGATTTGGAAAATTTTTATGAAGAATGTAATGAGTGTAATAAATTTCTGCATCGTAATCAGAACATGACTTCCAAAATTCGTCAGGCATATCATTTAACAATAATCCGTTGGTGTATACTAAAATTTTTGTTTTAAAATATTTTCTTGCAATTTTTATGTATTCACTGATGTTTTTATTAAGTAACGGCTCTCCTCCCATTAATGTTATTTGCGGAGGATTTTCTTTTGTTAGTTTATATAATTGGATAATATCTCTTTCAAAAATGTCAAGAGGCATAAAATAAATCGGAGCTAAAGGGGAAAAATGATCACATCCTGCGCAGTTTAGGTTGCAGTGATGTGTTATCATGAAAGATACGCGAAAAAAGATATTATCTTGGTTTTTGTTAAGTATATTGAAATTATGAAAATTTGTGCTTATATTTCCCAGACAATATCCGCATGTGAATATTGCGGCATTTTTTAGAAAATTTCTTCTATTTACCATAAATAAAATTATACCATATTAGCTAATAATATGTTTGAAAATTTTAAATATTAAACCATTCGCACATTTCCTTTTTAGATAAAGCCCAGAGTTTTTGCGGAACATATTGTGCATTACAGTATTTGCAGAAGTCTTTTGGTTCTTTTAAGAATTGTTGAAACTCGGCTATAGAGTTTAATTTATATATGTCAATAAAGTCATTATTGCTAATTGGGAGTGCTTTACTTTTGAAATATTTATTTAAAAATAATTTTGTTGAAAAGATAACCGGGCAAGGATATAGTATACCATTGTCAATAATTGTGGATTTAATTCTGTATCTGCATTTTTTATATGTCTCACATATTTTATTTTGTTTTTTATCATCTAAGTTCATTTGCGCAAATGTGTATCTTGTGTATGGAGATAATATAACTTTGTATTGGATAGCTTTTTGGTATGATTTTGATAAGTTTGGATTTTTTGTGTGGAGCGGATATAGGGTATGCCAGATTTCTATATTGTATTTTGCGCAAGTCTGCCAGAATTGCTCCGGCATATCGTTTAAGAGCAGTCCATTTGTGCTGATTACTATTTGCGAGTTTTTGAAATATTTTCTTGTAATTTTAATATATTCTTCAATATTTTTGTTTAAAAGGGGTTCACCTCCAAGCAGCATAACATTTCTTATTTTGCTGTTTGTGATTTTAGACATTCTTGCTATATCTTTTTCAAAAATATCTAAAGGCATATAATATACAGGAGCAATTGGAGAACAGTGCATACATCGCGCACAATTTAAATTGCAATGATAGCAAAGAGAAATTTCAATATGAGATATCCAGTCGCAATTTTTGTCTTTGAATGCAGAATTTGTTTTTATTGCGGTTTTGTTTTCAATAAATTTATAAGTACCTATTGACCCAAGTGTGCATCCTGCTGTAATAAGCCCTGCGTCTTTTAAAAAATCACGTCTTTTCATATTAAAATTATAGTTGTTAATTTCTTCTGGGGCAAACAAATATTTTATCTATTGCATTGCTTATGGTATTATTGTATTTGTATATTGTGGATTGATGAAAAAATTGATTAAGCATATTATTTCTTATTTTAAAAAATATAAAAAGGGAAATATTTTTTTATCTTTTTTTCTTGCTTTAATTTTAATCTTTTTTTCGCAGCATTTTTATTTAGATTCTGAATATTGGAGCAAAAAAGGGAATATACCTGATACATTTTTTATATATTTATCGTATGAAGGCAATAAAGACGATGTACAATTAGAGCCGATACAACCATATATTCCAATAATATCTTTTTATAGTCAAAAAAATAATAAACATAAAAAACGTATTACCTTGTCTTTATTTAATGAGTTTAAAACATATAAATTTAATATCATAGCAAAAAATCACAACAGAATAAAAATACAACAAAGCAAGAGTACTTTTTATAATAAAAATGTTGAATTTAAAAGTTTTAAAATAAATAACATAGAAATGCTCAAAAATGAGTCAATTAATTCAGTAATTTCTCCTCCCCCCCCTATAGCGGATAGGATAATTTATGCTGTTGAAACGAAATGTAAATATATTTCTAATTACGATGAGCCCGGTGTTAAAAATTATGTAATTTTTTCTATATTATTTGCTGTTTATGTTTTTATTTTTTTGTATTTAATATCAAAATTGGAGAGTTTTAATTTAAAAAATTTTGTAAATAAGCACAGATTTGAATTGTTGGTTTTTATAATTTCTTTTTTTGTTTACTTTGTTTATAATTTTTACGCTTCACAACATGTTAATCACCTGACCCGTATTGTACAGCAAGGATTTATCGATAAGACATATATGCAAGGTGATGCTATTTGGGTTATTCAGGCAATACACACGGGGCAGGCAAAACAGTTTCATCCGTATTTTTTCTTGCCTTTATATCCTTTGTATGAATTTCTGATGTTTGTTACTCGTAATCTTTACCTTTCCCTTAGTCTTATCTGGTATACTCTTGCATCGTTATCGGTTGTGTTTTTATATAAAATTTTAAATTTAATAATTCCTAAACTAAAAATAATAAAATACTTACTTGTATTTATCTTTATGTTTAGTTTAACACAGCTTTTAATGTCTTATATTTTTGATTTATATATTATTGCCGGTTTTTATTTATCGATATTGGCGTATTTAGTATTAAAACAAATAAAAACAGGAAATTATAATAATTTAATTTTAACAGCCATTGTTTCATCTTTGATATTTGGTGTGAATATGATTAGTATTGTTACCTGTTTAATATTAATATTCCCGTTGTTTGTTATAAGTAATAAAAAAATAAAAACGGCAAACTATTTTAGAACAATAACAGGTTTTTTTATTATGCTGTTTATTTTGGTTGCTTTTTTCATCGCTTTTAATTCTTTAATGAACAATAATGCATCATATAAAAGTCTTGCAACAAGTAAAGAAAGGATTGGAAGACATATTGTAAAAAATCCTAAATTAAATCTGAATTATTTCCACAAAGAAACCCTCTTGAATCCTTTTGTTTATTCTTCTTCTTGGAATCCTGCGTACTTATTTTATGCTGTTTTTATATTAGCCATGTTTTATAATTTTTATTTATTTAAAAACAATCGGGTAAAAAAAGAGGATGTGGTATTGTATTTTTCTGTATTGGGTGCAATTTTATATAATTATGTGTGTAATTTTTTGTGGTGTCCCGATATGGGTTTTTTGTTTTCGCAAAATTTCTTTATTCTTATTTTTGTTTTGTTTTCATTATCTTTAAAAAATATGACCGTTTATTTGAAAACAAAAAATATTCATCTTTGTGAAAAGTCAAATGCGATTATTGCCTTTTTGCTTGTTGTTTTTTTAATGTTTGAAATTATTCTAAATACAAAAACCGTTAATAAACAACACTATAATGCAATAAAATATAATCCCATAAATAAAAATATAAAAATAAATGAACTAAATTAATAATTTATGTTATATAATTAATCTATGATTAAAATCGGAATAATAGGGCTCGGGTTGATTGGGAGTTCTGTTTTAAAAAAATTATATAATAACTCTGATTATGAGATTTATTGCTGTTCTAAAACAAATTTTGAATCGGCTTATATATACACAAAACATTCAAGTGCGGATATTGAAATTGTTAAAAATTGCGATATTGTTTTTGTTTGTTCTAAAATTTCAAAAACCGTAGAAATTTTAGATGAATTAAATTCTTTTCTTGATAAAAAAACAATAGTTTGCGATGTTGCATCAATTAAAAAAGATTTATTAAATAAAAAATATAATTTTAACTTTATTTTAACTCATCCAATGGCAGGTTCCGAAAAATCAGGATTTAGCGCAGGGAGTAGCGAACTTTTTTTGGGTGCTAAATGGTTAATTCAAAAAAATAACGAAATTTTAGAAAAAATAATATCTGATTTAGGTGCAATCCCTTATAAAATTAATATGAAAAACCATGACTATATGTGTGCTCAAATATCTCATTTGCCCACGATTATTTCACTTCTTTTGTTTGATTGTGCGGATAACAATTCAAAAGCAATAGCTTCAAGCGGCTTTAGAGACGCAACAAGGCTTGCAATGAGCGAAACGGATATGGTTTTAAATATGTTAAATTTAAATATTGATAATATTTCCGATTTATTTAAAAAGCTGAATGAAAAATTAAATTATATAAAAAATTGTACCGACAGTGAAAAAATCAAAATATTCAAAGAAATTTCAAAAAAAAGGAAAGAAATGTACGATATAAATGGAAAAAATATATTTAAAATATAAAGAACTGAAAGCAAAAATAAAAGAAAAATGGAATTCTTTAAGCATTTTAGACAGATATATCCTAAAACAGCTTATAGATGTTTTTACTCTGGGTGTAATAATTTTTACATCAATAATTTTTGCATCCGAAACTTTCACCCAGTTAATTAAGCAAATTTCTTTGTATGGAATACCTTTTTATATTGCAATTATGATGATTGTTTTAAACCTGCCTCAGGTTTTTACTTTAACAATTCCTATTTCAACCCTTTTTGCAACGGTTATGACGGTTAACGATTTAAGTTTAAAATCGGAAATTACAATTTTTAAAGCCTGCGGAATAAGCATTTCAAGAATAAGCCGCCCTATATTTTGTTTTGCTTTAGTTATGACTTTTGTAAGCTTTTTTATAAACGAATTTATAGTCCCCGTTGCGTCTGTTCAATCAAAATCTTTAGCTATTTATTCGCTTGAGCAGAAACACATCCCTGAAAATAAAATGAATTTTACAATTAAAGATATCGATAAAGAGGGAAATTTAAAAAGATTGTTCTATGCGCAGTGGTGCAAGGATAAAACTTTAAACAACGTTACTGTTGTAGATATTTCAAACCCCAAAAATATTCAGATAGTTCAGGCAAAAAAAGGAACAACTTCAGACTACGGCTGGAAATTTGATAACGGAGTAATTTATACAATTTCAAAAAACGGCAAAATATTTAACACGAGTTTGTTTGAAGAGTCAAATGTTTCCTTTGGAATAGGTGATGTTAACGAGATGGTTAAAGAATCAACCGCGGAATACAATTTCTTTAAATTGATGCGCCATATTCAAAAACAAAAGAAAAATCTTGAAGAAAAACTTAAACTTGAATACGAAATAAATCTTTTCGATAAATTAGCGCTTCCGGTTACAACGTTTGCGCTTGCAATAATCGGAATTCCTTTGGCTATTACCCCTCCAAGGGTCAGATTTAACAGAGGATTTTTATTCAGCATATTTATAATTTTCGTATATTATGTAATTAGAGCTTTTTCGCTAAATCTTGGCGAAGGCGGTAAAATTCCGCCGTTTTTGGCTGCCTGGCTTCCCGTTATAATAATAAGCGTTGTGGGCGGTTATTTATTCTATAAAAAAGCTTACAAAATCTAAATTTAATAAGAAGGTGCAAATAATACAACGGATGCTAAAATATCCTGAAAATCTCTTGCTAAAATTTCGCTGAATACCACAGGATCAATTTGCGTTAAAACAACCTGTGTTAAATCAGCGGGCAGTTCTTGAATCATTGGAGCTAAAAATTCAGCATCCAGTTTTTCCATCATTTTTATTTTATCTTCTTTCATTAAAAATTCCATAGGGTGAGTTAAATCGCTTGATTCAAACAAAAGAAGCAAATCCGGTTTTTGAGCTACTATTCCGTTTATTAAGTTCATTTTTTCTTCTCTTTGAAGAGAAGTCATAAACTTACTAAAACTTTTATCATCCATTGAATTAAGTTTTTCTAAGTATTCTTCTCTGCTTTTATCCTGAAATTCTATTCCGAATTGTTCAATCATGATTTTCTGAAGGGCTTCGTAATTTAAGGATTCAAAATATTTTTGTGCATATTTGCGCTCAACATCAGGCTCCATTAAGAAGTTGTTCATGGAATCATCCTGCATTAAATTAAGAACATCCGGAAGCGAAAATTTTTCAAAAACCATAGCTACAAGCTCTTCTTTTGGCAGTTCGTTTACAAGAGTCATTAATTTTTCATTTGTAAAAAAATTAAGTCCCATAGCAAGCTGCTCGGATGTTAAATAAGGCAAAAGTTTATCTAAATCCCCTTCTGACATATTTTGCAAAATTATGTATTTATTTTCAACATTTGCAAGCTTGAAAATTTCCAGAAGTTTATCGGGATTAGACAGAATTTTTTCGTATTGTTTTGCTTTTTCGTTGCCGTTTGCGGCTTCAAGCTCCATGATTTCTTCAATATCTTTGTTTGCATATTTTGAAATCGAGCTGATTGAAATTCCGAAATACTTATGAAGCAGCGAAAAATCTACGTTTAATTCAATCATTTTTCACCTTTTGTTATATAAAAATTATATATTTGTCTATAAAAATAAAGTGTTTTAGGAACTCCAAAATTCAAAAAAATTTAAAAATTTTACATTTATTAATAAAATAAAATTTTAAATAAAACCTTACAAAACATTGTTTTAGTTGAGTTTTAGCTTCAGATAAAGCAAAAATCTTTTTAAATTTTATTAAGTTTTATTAAGAGAATAAGAAAAAAAATGGCAATTATTTTTTGAAAAAATACTTTATTAAAGTGTAGATGAAACTACCATAGATTTATAAGATAGAGTTTATTTATAAGTTTATGCTTCTTATGTAAAAGAATTAAATGCCAAAGTAAGGGTTGATTCAAAAATTTACAAAAGAATGAAATTCCAATAAGGAATAGGGAATAAAACAAAAAATTAAGCCTGATATTTAAATATCAGGCTTTTTTATTATGTTATAAATTTAAAATTGTAGTATTATATATTATATTTATAAAGATTAGTATTATGTTGAATTTTATAATACCCAAAACAAAAGTCCGCTTTTTCGATATCATGCAGCTTCCGCTCGAGGAACTGCAGGTGCTTGGAATCGGGCAGATTAATCCTTATTGCCGCGAAAAATATGATAACGAATTATTTTTAACCCTTGTTTCAATTGCAAACGAATCAAGAGAATATGATGAAAAAGAGGGTATAATTTTAACATCGTATTTTACTTTAAGAAGATGCCCGAAATGTAAAAGAGTATCCTTAATTCCCGTTAATATTAAAATTAATCGAAATCCTAATTATTTAAGAAACGAAGAAGAAGCGGCTTTTGGCGCATACCATACTTCAAAAAGAAATTTTCCGACAACGGTGCGGGCTTTTTGCAACGATTGTTCAACTGCGTTTGAAATTTTAATTAAAAATGAGGATTTATGGATAAAAGAAGCAAGAAAAATTAAAGAAAGAGAGCTTATAACAGGCTCCTGGGATGAGTATCGTTTTGATTAAATTATAAAAAAATAATTAAGAACTCTTACTTTTTTTAATTTTGATATTAATATAATAATATGAAATACAAAGATTATTATGAAATATTAGGCGTTTCAAAAGACGCATCAGCGCAAGCAATTAAATCCGCATACAGAAAACTTGCGCGTAAATATCACCCTGATGTTAACAAGGCTCCGGATGCTCAGGCTAAATTTAAAGATATAAACGAAGCTTACGAAGTTTTAGGAGACGAAAACAAAAGGAAAAGATATGACCAGCTTGGTTCATCCTGGTCTCAAGGGGCAGAATTTACTCCTCCGCCGGGGTTTGAAGGGTTTAATTTTTCAAATTTCAGCTCATCAAATGCACACGCGGGCGGTTTTTCGGATTTCTTCTCGGCGATTTTCGGCGATATAATGAACGAACAAGCAAGAGGAAATTCAAGAACTTATAGCAGCGGTTTTTCAAATTTTGGTGATTTTTCGCAATTTACCAATCAAACAAGAAATGCGCAAGCGCGTAGTCAATATACAAGTCAAAAACCCAAAAAAGATGAAAATCTTGATATAATACAAAATATAACTTTAAATGTTGATGATTTAATAAACCGTCCCAAAAAATCTGTTACAATAAGCGCTTATCAGCAATGTTCGCACTGCCATGGCTCAAAACAGGGCTTTTGCTCTAATTGCGCAGGTTCTGGAATTGAAAAAATAACAAAAAATATTACCTTTCAAGTTCCAAAATCCGTAAGTGAAAATCAAAAAATAAGACTAAAAGGCGAAGGCAAAGTTGACGCATACGGAAACAAAGGGGATGTGTATCTTGTTGTTAAAATAAAAGATTCAAAATATGAAATTGATGGTTTTGATTTAATTAAAGATATCGAACTTCTACCTTATGAAGGAGCACTTGGCTGCGAAAAACAGGTTGAAACTCCTTATGGTAATGTCAAGGTTAAAATTCCAAAAAACACATCTTCAGGTAAAAAATTAAGACTGAAAGGCATGGGGTTAATTAAAAAAGATAATACAAAAGGCGATTTTGAAGCAAGAATTAAAATTGTCTTTCCTAAGGAATTAACCTCTGAAGCTCAAAAATTATATGAAAAACTGAAAGAAATTAATTCATAATAATTTAAAAAGCCGATATTAAATATCGGCTTTTTTGTAATTTTTTAAAACAAATTCAACGTCTTTATCGCCTCTGCCTGAAAGGTTTACAAGAATCTTTTTGTTTTTGTTTTCTTTGGAATATTTTATTGCAAACGCAACAGCATGCGCGCTTTCAAGGGCAGGAATTATGCCTTCCGTTTTGGATAATTCATAAAAAGCATCAATTGCTTCAATATCATCAACTGTTTTATATTCTACTCTTTTTATTTCTTTTAAATAACAGTGTTTTGGTCCGGAACCCGGATAATCAAGCCCGCTTGCAACGCTATATGCTGGAGCTATAGTTCCATCGTCATTTTGTAGTAAGAGACATTTTGCCCCATGGATAATACCTTCCTTGCCATAAGTCAGGCTTGCCGCGTTTTGTCCGATTTTAGAACCTTTTCCTAAGGGCTCGACTCCGAAAATTTTAACATTTTCTTCATTTAAAAAACCGTTAAATATACCAATCGCGTTTGAACCTCCGCCAACACAGGCAATAAGCGCATCAGGGGTTGAATTTGTAAGCTCAAAAAATTGTTTTTTTGCTTCAATTCCTACTATTGTCTGAAAATGTTCAACAATCACTGGAAAAGGATGAGGCCCTACTATAGAGCCTATGGCATAAAGTGCTGTTTTATATTCTTTTAAATAAGCCCCGAATGCCTCATCTACCGCTTCTTTTAAAGTCATGGAGCCTGATTTAACGGATATAACATTTGCGCCTAAAATTTTCATTTTATCGACATTGGGTTTTTCTTTTTGAATATCAACTTCACCCATATAAATATCACATTCAAGCCCTAAAAGTGTTGCTGCTGTTGCCATAGCAACTCCGTGTTGACCTGCGCCAGTTTCTGCTATTACTTTTTGTTTACCCATTTTTTTGGCAAGCAATGCTTCGCCAAGACAATGATTTATCTTATGGGCTCCCGTGTGGTTTAAATCTTCTCTTTTAAAATATATCTCGCAACCGTATTTTTTTGATAAATTTTTAGCAAAATATACAGGCGTCGGGCGTCCGCAGTAATGTTTCAAAAGGTAGCTTAATTCGTCGTTAAAATTTTTATCTTCTTTTAATTTTAAAAATTCATCCGTAATTTTATCAAATTCTTCTTTTAAATCAGCGGTTATATATTGCCCTCCGTATGAACCAAAAAATCCTTCTTTTGTGGGTAGAGTGTTTATTAATGTTTTATTCATTGTTTTATCCTTTCAAATATTTTTTAATAAGCGCATTTTTGTCTTTTAAAATCTTTGACCCTCTTGTAACTTTGCATAAGCTTACATTCAATTCTTTTGCAATTTCACGCTGGGTCATACCTTCGTTTAACATCTTTAGGATACGCCATCGCTTAGATAAAACAATAAGTTCGGATTTTGTTAATATTTCATTTAAAAATTTATATATTTCTCTGTGATTTTTTAATTTTTCAATAACAATCGAAAGCTCTTTAATATTATCCATAACCTTGTTTCTTTCTATAGAAACATAATATAATAATAAATTGTTTCTGTCAATAGTAACAAAGGTAATATTTTTATTTTGAAAAAGAATATATTATAATATAAAAAACACCATAAATAGGCGGAAACTGTTATTTTGTTTGAGAGAGTAAAAGAAAATTTTTTTAAAAAGATACGATTAAAAGATGCTATTTTATCTTTCATTCTTGCATTAATCCTTTTATTCTTTTCACAGCATTTGTTTTTGGATTCGGGTTATTGGGTAGAAAAAGGTATAGTGCCTGATTTTTATAATATAAAATTTTTATATAAAGGAGCTCCATCCAATTTAAAAATTGATTCATATACACCTGATGCAGCTTATTGCTATATGGGTGAGCGTATAAAAGATAAAAATGTAAAAAGTATTGCTCTAACTTTGTATGATAAATACCATACATATAAATTTAAATTAGGTGCCGAGAATATCGATAAAATAGAGATACGGCAAAATTCCATGCTTGATAAAGCTATAGAATTTAAAAGTATTAAAATTAACAACAAAGAATTGTTATCTTCAAGTCGGGTTGTGAATACGGATGAAAAATTTGAATACAAGCTCTTATCTGAAAACAGCATTTATAATATTGAAATAACCTGTAAAAGAAAAATTTCAAATTACGAGCATCCGTTTAAAATACACAACGGTATTGTTTTTACTCTTTTGTTTTTGTTTTATTATGCATTTGGACTGCGTTTATTTTTAAATATCGCAAGTATAAAAAATATAACTTCATTTTTAAAAAAATATAAAGTTGAAATTATCATTTTAATACTATTTTTTAGCGTATACGCGCTTTATAATTTTAAAGCCGCTCTTCTTGTTAATCATTTTAACAGACCCATGCAATCCTGGAATTCCCCGTACTGGATTTCAGGGGATGCGCTGATAGTTATAAGGGATATTTTTTGTGCGGAATCAAAACAGTTTCATCCTTACTTCTTTTTGCCATTATATCCTTTGTATGAATTTCTCATGTTTATAAGCAAAGGCAATCTATACTTTTCTTTAAGTATAATCTGGTGTTTTCTTGGGTCATTATCCTGTGTATTTTTATATAAAACACTGAATTTAATTATTCCAAAACTAAAAGTAATTAAAACGATAATTTTTTTATGTTTTATATTTACTCTATCTCAGCTTTTAATGTCTTATATTTTTGATTTATATATCATAGCGGGGTGTTACTTATCCGTATGTATTTATTTAATTTTTAAGGAATTAAAGAATAAAGAATACAATTTTTCAAATATTTTATTAATTATTCTTATTTGCGCGTTTATTTTTGGCGTAAATATGGTTAATATTATTACTTGCTTAATTGTTATATCTTCTCTATTCCTTGTTAAAAAAAATAAAAAAACGGCAATCTTATTCCTTTTGGCGTTGTTTTTATTGATTTCTTTCTTTACTTTAATAAAAGCAGCAACAGACGAAGGAGAAACTTTTAAATCGCTTACTATGGATGCTTCGAAAATGCAAAAATATATTAAAACCGATATTGCTTTGAACTATGATTACTTTAAAAAAGAAACAATATTAAATCCATTGATATATAATAATAAACCCATAACAAACCCTGCTTTAATTTTTTGGGCTTTATTTGTTTTAACTACGGTTTTTGCTTCATATCTATACCTTTCAAACAAAGCAAAAAATGACAATAAAGCGTTGTATTTTTCTTTATTGGCTGCCGTTTTATATAATTTCTGCGCTAATTTTTTCTGGTGCCCTAAGATGGGATTTTTATTTTCTCAAAACTTTCTTGTTCTTTTATTTATAATAATGGCTATGTCTATAAATAACATAAATTCTTATCTTAAAACAAAAAAATATTCAAACTGTTTTAAATACAGTCTTATAATTTGTCTTTCGGTGCTTTTATTTTTTGAAATAACACTAAATACTAAAACGGTTTTAAGACAACATAATAACGCAATTAAATATAATCCGCAAAATTTACTTTTGGAGAAGAGATGATTTTTAATTTGCTTAGAATAAAACACTATATTAAAAATTTTTTAATATTTTTACCCTTGCTTCTTGTTCAAAATATAGAAAATATGGAGATTATTTCTCTTCTTGCCGCGTTTTTTGGATTTTGCTTTATTTCTTCTGCGGTTTATATAATTAACGATATTATTGATTATAAAAAAGATAAAAATAATCCTCTAAAAGTAAAAAGACCTATAGCAAGCGGATTATTTAAAAAGAAAGATGCATTTATTATTTCTTTATTCTTGATTTTAGTAGGATTATTTATTGCATATTATATAAATTTATATATTTTATATCTATTTATTTTTTATATATTCTTAAATTTATTATACAGTTTTTACTTTAAAAATATATTAATAATCGACTCCCTTGCAATAGCTATTTTCTTTTTAATAAGGCTATTTACGGGTTGTTTTGTGCTTGGAGTTTATCCTTTTTATTCTATGATTTTTCTCGTATTTTTTACTTCGCTGTTTTTTGCATTATCAAAAAGAAAACTTGAAAATAATATCTACAATACAAAATACTCACAAAAATTTTTAAAATATTCTATTATTACGACTTCAATTTTATCAATTGTTTTTTACTTTATATTTATTCAAAATATCAACCTGCCATATATCACATATTTAACACTATTTTTATTCAGCTATATTATACTAAAATTTTCGCACTCTGCCTTTAGTGCAAAAAAACAAGACACAATTAATCTTTTGCTACATGATAAAACAATAATTATTTCATTTTTAGGGATTGTTTTTATCTTTATTTTGACTTTTTTTGTTGATAATCAATTGCTTCAATAAATAAAAATCGGGTCAAATCCTAATCTTCTACCCAATCTCACTCATCTTCTCAAGAAAAGATTCATCAAGGAGTTTATAGTGTTTTAGGATATCGGGGATATCTTTTTTGGGGTGGGGTGTGGGGTTGTTTTCAAGTTTTGATATTATGTAGTCTATGTTTTCTTTATCTATTTCATATATTTTATTTTTAAATTCTATCTTTATTTTTTCTCTCATACTTATCATTTCTTTTTGTACTTCTTTTAATAATTAGTATCATATACTATATGATAATGCAAGTGTATTTAAAGTTGATAATTGTGAGTTAGTTTGGTTAAGTTATTAAATCCCAAAATCCAAAAGTTCGCTTATTGGGTATTTTTGTTTAAAAATGAGTTTTGTTATTGTTACATAACTTAATAGTTGGTGTGTTATTTCTTGTTGTTTATTTTTATTATCCCGTTTTCCCGAATTGCATTTCATATAGTGTTTTGTATTTGCCGTTTGGGATGTTCATTAGTTCTTGGTGGGTTCCTTGTTCTGATAGGGTTCCTTCGTTGATGGTAAGGATTTTTGTTGCGTTTTTGATTGTTGATAGTCTGTGGGCTATAACGAATACTGTTTTATCTTTCATAAGGTTATCTATTGCTTTTTGAACTATGGCTTCCGATTTGTTATCAAGAGCGGATGTTGCTTCGTCTAGGATAATAATCGGGGCGTTTTTAATGAATGCTCTTGCGATAGCTATCCTTTGTTTTTGTCCTCCGGATAACAATACTCCTTTTTCTCCTATGTAAGTGTTGATTCCTTCGGGCAGTTCGTTGATAAATTCTCTTAAACAAGCGTTATCTATTGCATGGTTTAGTTCTTCTTGTGTTGCGTTTAATTTACCCATTAGTATGTTATCTTTAATCGTACCTGCGAATAGAAAGTTATCTTGAAATACTACTGATATATTTTGTCTTAGAGATTCAAGAGTGTAGTTTTTGATATCGATATTATCAATTTTAATACTTCCTTTTTTAATATCATAGAATCTTGGTATTAAATTAACTATTGTAGATTTCCCTCCTCCTGAGTTACCCACAAGAGCAACTGTTTCTCCTTTGTTAACTTTAAATGATATATCTTTTAAAACAGGGTTTCCTTTTTTGTATTCAAAAAAGACGTGGTTGAATTCTATGGAGGAGGTTAGGGTTTTTAGGGGGATTGAGTCTTTTTTATCTATAATATATTCTTTTGCGTTCATATTTTTTTCAACGCGCTCAAGTGCAAGTAATGCGCTTTGCATGTTTTTTGCGTTTCCTCCCAGACCTTTGATTGGGGTATAGAGCATAATTAGTGCCGTTATGAATGAGACAAAGTTTCCGCTTGTTATTGTTCCTTTTTGAACAAGGTAGCTTCCATACCCTATTGCAAAGCCTATTCCTATTGATACGATTATGTGCATTAAAGGAGAAATACTTCCTGTTTTTTGTGTTATTTTGATTTTTAGGTTAAAGAGGTTGTTGAGTTGGTTTGAGAATTTTAGGTTTTGAATATTGTATAGGTTAAATGCTTTAATTGTTTTACTTCCATTGTATGCTTCATTATATGATGTAATTACCATAGCGTTATTTGATTCTGATTTATTTGTTACTGATTTTATTCTTGATTTAACTTTACTTAAAGGTATTAAGGCACATATTAGGATAAATATTGCAATTAAAGCTAATTGCCAGGAATTATATATGAGTACAAAGATTAAAGAAAGAGATGAAAATATTCTTGATACGATAAGTTTAATATTACCCAATAAACCGCTGCAGGCTCGATCTGCGTCGTTGTTAAATCTTTTTAGAGTGTCTCCTGAGGTTTTGGAATCGAAATAAAAGGAGCTTTTGTGCATCAATTTATTATACAGAGCTCTTTTTAAATCGTTTGTTACCTTATACGTTACCCAATCGTTTAAATATGTTGATAAATAGTTTAATAATCCTTGAATAGATGTAAAGATAACAATCAATAAAGGAATATACCATGGAGAAGCAGCATTGTTTTCTACCATTACTATATCCATATACGGCTTTAAAGACAATGCAATAACAGCATCCAAACACCCTATAGGCACAGCCAACAAAAGCGCCAAAACAGCCCTTTTGAGGTAGGGTTTGATAAAAGGGAGGATGAAGGTGTATGAAGATGTATGAGTGTTTGATGGTTTTTTCATGGTTGTTTATGTGGCGCGGATTTCCTCTCATAAATTTTTAATGCCAACATTTCATACCAACTATGGTTTTAATTCAATTTTGTCCAGCATAAAATCTACTATTCTTTCGCAAGATTTTTCATCATCATTGTGCCCTTTATCAATTAAAAACTGATTGCATTTTTTATCGTATTCTTTTTCATTAAAGTTCAAAATATTACTAATAAGCTCATAATTATTTTTAGCTATTGGCGATGGTAAATCAGAAAGCGGAAAATAAAAGCCCGGCTCATAAGAGTCGATATCTGTTGCATAGATAAAAGATTTTTTCTTAAGTATGCAATATTCAGGCAGGCAAGATGAATAATCGGATATTAAAACATCTGCAGCTACAAACAATTCTTGCATATCTAAATATTGCGTTACATTTATAACTTCATTTTTATCGTATAGTGTTTCAAATATTTTTCTGCCTTTCTTGGAGGAAGAAATTCTATGAAAACGAATTAAAATTGACCATTCGCCGCCAAATTTTTCTTTCAATCCTGCTTTTAGAGCATTGATATCTAAATTAAAACAATGGCATCTTCCATCAGGACGCCATGTTGGCGCATATAAACATATTTTGTTATTCATAGGGATTGAATAATAATTTTTAACTTTTTCAATAATAGGCTTATGATCTTCGTAAAATATTCTATCTCTAGCCTTTCCCAGCTTCAAAACTTCTCCATGCCCCCAGAATGCGCTTTCGTAAATTTGTTTTTCTGATTCTGAATCAACAAAAAAATAATCAAAACAGGCGGAAGAAATTTGTTCCCATTTACACCAGCCGAATTTTTCTGAAACATGCGGAGCGTCTTTATCTATTTTTTTTATACCCATAGAACCATGCCAGGTTTGAATATAAATTGTATCACTAGACTTTCTAAACCCCTTTTTGTGCACATTAATCATATGAGCGTTGGCAATAATTATTTTCGCTGTTTGTAATTCATAAAGTGCTTTAAGAGAGTGGTATCTTACCAATCTAAAATTTTTAGGAATTAGTGATTTATCGGTCTTAGGACCTATCATCCAAACCAGGTCTAATTTGTCAATATTTCTTTTTGCAAATTCTTCTGCTATATATTTAGGATTACAGGTGTATTCAAAGCCTCTAACATTTACAATGACTATTTTATTCTTTTTTACTTTACAAAATTTATTAACAAACAAGCAAAAAAGACTTGTGAATAACCTTAATGTCGTTTTTATTTTAAAGAAAAAAACTTGTATTACCGTATGGTCTTTTTCTCTTTTGATTGAGAATAATTGTTTTAGGAAATTTTTATTCATCAATTATAACTCCTTAAATTTTATGATTCCATATAAGAGAATACAACTTCTCTATCTCTTATTGGATCAAGCTCTACAAGAAAGCAGGTTTGCCATTTTCCCATTAATAATTCACCATTAGAAACCGGTATTGTTTCGGATGTTGTTAAAAATAATTGACGCAAATGCGAATGCGCGTTAATACGTTCGTTTACAGGCACGTCTCTTATTTCGATTTTATTGTGCATATATTCAGTATCAGGCGGAATTAACGTATTTAAAAAATTATTAATATCAGCTAATAATAAAATTTCATTTTCGAGTATTTTTATTGCACATGTTGTGTGTTTTACATATATATGTAAACTTCCTTCACCTCTTGTTTCTTTGACAAAATCTTTTGCAATTTGTGTCAAATCAGTAAATTGCTTTTCTGTTTTAATGGTTACAGTTTTTCTAAGCATTCATTAACTCCTTTACATTATTTATATTTATGTCAATATTAATTCCTTTTTCATAACCATTTTTAATTATTTTTACTACCGCTTTTGCAAAATCTTCAGGTGTCATCAATGTTTTTGGATCTTCGTTAGGATACATTGATTTTCTCATTTTGGTTAAAGTTCTGCCCGGGGATAAACAAATTGTATCAATGCCCTCATCTGCCCAGCATTTTGTTGCCATAATAACCGCTGCTTTTGTTGCGCAGTAAGAACTCCAATTACCTCTTGGTTTAGTTCCCGCAGAAGAGCCAATATTTATTATTTTTGCATCAGGTTTATTTTCCAAAACTGCCCCGCTACATGCAAAAACTGCAGTTAAATTAACATCTATTATATTTTTGTGTGTATTGATGTCGTTTTTCTTTATACTCTGTAAACTGATTGCTCCGGCATTATTTATTAATATATCCGGTTTTAAATTGTCGATATATTC
Organism: Candidatus Gastranaerophilales bacterium; assembly: GCA_944324945.1. Lineage (GTDB taxonomy): Bacteria > Cyanobacteriota > Vampirovibrionia > Gastranaerophilales > Gastranaerophilaceae > RUG14156. The sequence goes on along the minus strand of CALUYE010000005.1, from coordinate 2,573 downwards.
TTTTATTTGTTGCAAATTGGTTACATCTAATTCTTGTCTTGTCGGCAAATAAATTTCATATTTATTATTTTTTTTAAACTCATTAGCGAGCGCAATTGCTATATTGCCATTCCCTCCTGTTATTAATATTTTTGTTTTCATTAAATACCCCTTCCTGCTGCAATCTAAATAAATGTTCTAAATATGGTAAATCTTTTATATAGGTTAATTTTGTTAGATTTTGTCCGCCTTCAATAAATTTCGGTTTTATTTTATATTTTTCATAAATTACTCTTGTTTCATCCGTCATATCCCAGTCGGACTTTTCGCTATAGGCTTTATATAGTAATTCAAAATCAAAACACTGAGGAGTTAATAATTCAAAATAATCATTTCTATTTACAAACTCCACGTCTTTTTTAATAATGGTATTTACCAATGGTTGTACAAAAGTTACTGATGGAGCATTAGCATCTATCAGGCTTCTTATTTGCTCAATAGTAACTAAAGGTCTTGCTGCTTCCATAATTAAAACTTTATTATATTTTTTGCCTTTTTGTTTAAAGTGTTTTAACCCATTAATAACAGAATGCGAGCGAGTTAGCCCCCCGGGAATATCAACTCCTACCACAACTACATTTTCACGACCAAGTGCGATAACGGCTTTTTCATACACATGCATATATACGGGCTTTCCCATGAAATCAACGAATTGTTTTCGCTCGCCAAATCTTGCCCCAAAACCTCCTGCCAGCACAATAGCAATATTAGTCATATATTCCTCCTATAATGTTTTTATAAATTTTCTCACCACCTTTATAACAGAAGGTTTCATTAACAAATTTTTCTCTTTGGGTTCTTTTTGTATCATTTTCGCTACAGATTAAGTCTTTAAACAAAGTCAATAGCTCATCATTTGTGTTTGCTAAATATAAGGCTTTTTCGATTTGCTCACCCAATTTGTTATTAGAACGATATAAACCAACAAGATGAATTAATGGTTTTTTTGTTGGAAAATATTCTCCTAAAAACGAACAACAATCGGTTATCATTAAATCAGAAGTTTTAAAAATGTCAAAATAATCTCCTTGTTCATAAACTTTCCCGATATTTGCCCATTCGCCGTAATAATTTTCTATTTCTTGTTCATTCATTATATTGTTTTTTAAAAGGGCGTATTTGAATCTTGGGTGAGGTTTGAATATCCAAGATGTTTTGGGATGATTTTTTGCAAGTTCAAGAATAAATCTGCCGTTTTGATTAAATGTTGCAAGATGTAACCCTTTTTTATCAAAAGAATGATGCGGGGCATAGATTATTTTAAATTTATTTTCATCTTTCCAGATATTTTTTTGTCTTACGGGTTCAAAATAAGCATCCAGTTTCGGATAACCCGTAACAATACAATTGTTGGAATTGTGTTTTTTGTAGGATTCATACCTCTCAAGGCAATCGTTATTACCTACGAAAAATTTAAAAAGCAGTTTATGGAAGTCTTGAGTATAATCCGTTTTACAATCCAATATTTCGCATCCGTAAGGCGCATAACAAGTAAGCGCATGGTTTGATACTTCGGGGATGTTATGAATTTTTGGTAAATCCCAGGGTTGATCGTAAAAGACAATGTCGGGATTAAATTCTTTTAAATTTATATATTCTCCGTTTTTATAAGCATAATCTACATTTATATTTCTTTCTTTAAAGAAATTATAATTTTCTTCAAGATTATTTCTTGTTTTATCTTTGCCTTTATGAACAAGATATAATAAACTTACAAGAACCAAAGGTTCAAAATTTTTATCTTCTTCAAGAAGCTGATACAGTGTTTGATATTGCCATTTTTGATTTTCTCTGACAAGAAAAATTACCCTTATGGGCTTTTTATTTTTAAGTTCTTTGAGCTTATTTTTATAATTTTTTTGACATTTATATAAATTAATCGGGTTAAACAGTGTTTTAAGCAGCTTCATTTAACCTCCTTTGAAAAACAGGTAAAAAGTTAAATAAATAAACCCCTTCCCTGTACAAACTTCTTTTCAGGGCTAAAATTGTAAGATGGAAAATTTTCCATTCTTTTTCAAGCGCCCAATACTTCCCGTCTGCAAAAGAGACGTTGTTTTGTCTTAGGAAATTTATTACTTCTTTTTTGGCTTTATTTTTGTCGTTTATTAATTCTTTTGCGTGTTTTCTGGCTTTTGAATTTACCGTTGAGGTTGGGTTTTCAAAGTAATAGTAGTAAATATCTGGAACGGATATTATTTTATTTGAATAATATATTGCTTTTGTTGTAAATATTTTATCTTCACAGAAGCATCCTTCGCTAAAGGTTATGTTGTTATTTATTAAGAGTTCTTTTTTGTAGATTTTATTTGTCGGGCATTCGTTGTTCCATTGATTGCATAGGTTAATTTTATCTTTTAGAGAAATTGCAATTTCTTCTTTTGTGATATTCAGTCTTTTTTTATATTTATTCTTACCTATTCTGACATTTGTAGCTAAAGCAATGTCGCAATCATATTCTTTTGCTTTTGTGTAGAGTTTTTCGAAGTAGTTTAGATCTATCCAGTCGTCGCTATCTATAAAACCTATGTATT
>CALUYE010000004.1 GCA_944324945.1 Candidatus Gastranaerophilales bacterium | reverse complement strand
ACCTTTGCCCTTGCTTTGCTCAGCAAGTCCTAAGAGGACTAAGCTTCGCTTTGCTCGGGTATGCTACATCCCGAAAAAAATAGCAAGGGAGAGACTCGAACTCTCGACCTCACGGGTATGAGCCGTACGCTCTAGCCAGCTGAGCTACCTTGCCATAAAATTATTTCAATGTAAAATAATCTTCTCATAAAAAAATTATAATTTCAAGCTCAGGGGCAAATTTTTTTAATTACACGTTTTTATGTAAATACCTGCATTAAAAAGGGAACAAAGTGGCCGATACGCAACTAAAAACACTGTCTAATTTAAATATTATAAGCCTTAACGATTATATGAAAAATACAAATTCAAATAATGTTAAGACTCAAACGGTACAAAAAACAAATAACAAAGAAAATAGTGGCGATACTTTCGTTTCGCAAAATCAAAATAATGTAATTTCAAAATACAACTTACCCCAAAAAAGAAGCTCATCAGGTATTAATTTTAAAGAAATATTTAAAGGGGTTTTAACTTTAGCTGTTTTTTACTTTTTATTTTTTTCAATGGGAAAAATATTTAACAGAGGCCTGCAAAGAGGTACCGTAAATAACGGTGAAAACATAAAAAATAACTTAATTCAACAAGCACAAGATGTCTGGCAGGATGTTACAAATGCTAAATCGCTTGATGAATTAGCACTTCCTGATGTGTTAAAAAAATCAGCAGAAGATATAATTTATAAAATCAACCATGCAAAAGAATACTTTGATAAAGGCGGAACCCAAAAAAATGCAATATTATTCTACGGTCCTCCGGGGACAGGGAAAACAACTTTTGCAAAAGCCATATCGAAAAATTTTTCAAATTCGCGCTTTGCCTCTATTGATTTAAGCAGAATGCAGGGAATTTACGTCGGACAAACGGAAAGCAATTTAAATGAAGCAATTGATGAAATATGTAAATATGCCGATAACAATCCCGCTCAAAAAATATTTGCATTTATAGATGAAATCGATTCATTTGCAACAGAAGACAACACTTCAAATGTAAGATACAATGCAGGCGTTTTAAATACTCTTAAAAAATGTTTATCAGAAAAACTAATGACAAGAGATAATGTTATTATTATGGCAGCAACAAATAACGACATCTCTTCTAAAAGCGGAAATTTCTCTATGCCTGTACTTGACAGATTTGATCAGAGAATAAAAGTGGATAATCCGTCAAAATCACAAATTGCAAAAGCAATTTCGCTTCATTACAAAGATAAACCGCAGGTTGCGCAATATCTAAAAGATGAAACAAGTAAAGAAGTTCAAGAAATTGCACAGGAACTATCAAACCAAAACGGGTCCTTCAGGACTCTTGAAACCGTTTATAATATCGCTGCAACCGTAAATAAAGAGTCAAATAAACTTACATTTGATGATATTCTGGATGCAATTAAACAAATGAGACTTGAAGAAGGCAATATACGAAAAACTAAAATAGGCTTTAATTCTTAAGTTATCTTGAAGCATAGTAGCTTTTTTGCTTAACTTCAATTCTGACGTTTGCAAGCTCGATATCATCATAATCAACATAATCAAGCTGGAATAAATTTCTGCCTGTTTTAATTACAAGTTCGTTATTTTCTTTTAAAATACTGCTTGGAACAACAAATTCCATATTGTCTTTGTTTAATTCTATTATACCTATTCTGTTTCCGTTTACGAATACTTCAGCAGGACTGGAATATACTTTTGCAATTTTATTTTGGCCGAGCATTTTAGCTTTTTTTGTATCGAGCCCAATAATCGTACCTATTTTAATTACAACAGCCTGCTTCGGGCCGACTTTCGGTTTTTTAAATTCGCGTGCAAGAAAGGCGCCTTGCGCGTTAAGTCTAAAATCTCCGCTGTTTGCACTGTTTGTTGAAAACATATTATCCCCAAGATGTATAACCCCTTGAGTAATTTGCATATCATAAGGATTGCTTTTTTCAATTCCTAATTTTAAGGGCTTATTGATTACATCTTTATCAACAGTCAAAGAAAAATCCTTATAACCGTCTTTTTGTACAAATAATACCGTTTCATCGTTTAAATCAACATTTAATTGAAACAGTCCGTTTTTATCCGAAAATGTCGTATAATGTGCCTCAGGAATTGTAATTTTAGCATTGCTTATTGCATCTTTTGTTTTTGAATCTATTATTTTATTTTTTAAATTCAAATCGTCATGATTAACTTTTCCTGAAATCACTTCGGCATTTACGCCAAAAATAAACGCAAAATATGCAATTGATATAATAAATACTTTTTTCATTTTAACCTCTTTTATAAGGTTTTAAATGATTTTGAATTATTATTCATTGCCGAAACATTTAATTGTTTATTGGAAGAATGTATAAAACCCTGCTTTAAATTAAAGCAGGGTTTAAAAATAATAATTTATTTTACTTATCTTTCTTGCGACACAGGAATCATAAGTTCCTGTCCGATTCTGATTGCGGCAGGATTTGTGATATTGTTTATTCTTTGAATTTCAAGAATTTTTTCTTCATCGTATTTGCCGTAAAAACGATAAGCAATTCCGTTTAACGTATCACCTGCTTTAACAACATATTTTTCTTCGGAATACGTATTCACAGGAGCAGTATTTTCATCTTCGCCGATTATTGCAACATTGTTGTTTGTGGTTGTACTTTCCGTTGCAATGTTATCGGAAACTCTCGGATTCATTGAAGATAAAGATACGATAAATGTTATTAATGACATAAATAAAGCACCTGCAATAAAACCGATTATTAAGTATGCCGCAGGTGATTTTTGCTGTACACTTTTGGCTGCATTGTGCATTTTTTGAATGCCTTTTTGCGCGCTTCCCCATAAAATATCAAGTTCTTTTGACTTGGTTGATCTATAGTATTGATTTATCTTGGTTTTAGCAGATTGCCTTTTATCGGGGTTTTTGTTAATACCTGCCAATACACCCATTTTTTCACGAGTCAAACTTGATCTGTGTAATGTTGAACCCTTCATTTTATACCTTAATCTATTATTATATACAGATATCATGGTATAAAGAGTAAATTGTTATGTCAAGAAAAGTGTGAAGTTTTATTTACATATTATTACAAATTTCGTCATACGCACAATCAAACATTGCCATAATTAACTTTTGATTTTTTTCTATATTAAACCCGCCGTTTTTTAAATATTCAATCATTCTTTTCTTCCACATTTCAAATAAATCCTTTTTAGACATATTAAGAGCATCGCCTATATTTTTTAATTCATTAAAATCAATTTGTATAGGTTTTGCACCTCTTAAAATATCCACAAGCTCAAGTCTTTTTTTTCTTTCAAACATCTGCAAAAATTGAAGGGTAGAAAGTTTATTTAATTTTATTAAATCTTTAAGCATTAATAAATTTTCACTATAGCTTACAACATCCTGCGGGATTTGATATTCGATAAAATCTTCAGGGTTAATATCCATCACGGTTGCAATGCGCTCCAGTGTAATTGAACGCGTTGAAAAGGGAACATTTTCATCAATCAAATTATAAACGTAGGATAGCGTTACCCCTATCATCTGTGCAAATTCTTTTTTGTGCAGATTATTTTTTTCTAAAAACTCCAAAACCATTTTTGAACTTTTGTTTTCACCTTTTTTTAATTCATCCTTTTTAAAATTATTTTTCATTAATGTTGATTTTACTCCGTTTAATATGTTATCTTACAAATAACCTTTTTTTATCTATTTTCAAATTACCGACAAAGACAGATAATAAAGATTAATTTTAATACACATATAAACTTGAAGGTAAATATGAAAGCACTAATCGGCTTAGGGAATCCTGATGTAAAATATAAATATACAAGACACAACACCGGTTTTTTAATAATGGATGAGATTTTAAAATCTCATCAGGTTGCTCTTTGTGATAAATTCAACTCTTTTTTTGCTAAAAAGGGAGATATTTTATATCTTTTACCTAAAACATATATGAATTTATCGGGAAACGCGGTTATTGAAATGATGAATTTTTACAAACTGACAAACCGGGATATTTTAGTTATTTATGATGATGCTACAATTGAATTCGGAACATTCAGATTAAAAAAATCAGGGTCATTTGGAGGTCATAACGGCATAAAATCAATTATAAACAGACTTAACAGCGATAATTTTGACAGACTTAAAGTAGGTGTCGGCCCGGTTCCTTTAAATACTACAATAGACAACTTTGTTTTAAGCAATTTTACAAAAGAAGAACTTGAAAAAATTAAAAAAATGGGGCACATTGCACTTGATACCGTTGATTGCTGGATAAAAGAAGGGATAGAAAACACGCAGAATAAATACAATAAAAAAGTAATTTAAAAATAGTTAACAAAAGTAGCAAATTTTTTTATTCAGGAATTATATATAAATGTTATTACCGCAAAGGAAAGATGAAAATGAGAGTTAACCCCCTTTTAAATTTCAATTTATCAACATTAAAAAATAACACCATCAAACATACGGCAAACCCGATAAAACTTCCAAAACTTGATTATGACACTGTTTCATTCACTTCAAAAGAACCTCTTGTTCCCATGAGTCCTTATGAAGCAGAAGAAATTTTTAAAAGCATCGGTGTCAGAGCAAAAGTAAAACCCGATCAAACCATTAGTATCTGGAGATATATATCAGGGAAAGCAAACTTAAAAAAATTAGCAAAAATGGGTATAGACGAAGATTCTCTTTTCCAGCATGTATCACAAATTGAAGGGACAATGATTCTTGATAAATCAAACCTAAAAAGCCTGCAAAATATTAGAGAAGTAGGCTATGATTTAGTGGCGGGGCCAAACCTTGAAGACCTTGGAGAATTAAGAAGCGTCGGACACGATCTTATACTTGAAGGGCCTAAAATAAAAGATTTAGGAAACTTAATCGGCGTCGGCAACAACCTATATATGGTTAATACGCCCATCAGAGACCCTAAAAACTTAAAATACGTCGGCGGCAACTTCATAAGAGACAACAGAGACTACTATGAAGCATTCAAAAAAATCAGCGGAGGCTGCGATGTCGTCATTTGTGTCGAATAAAAAATACTCTATTAATCAGTATTTTTTGTCTTTAATTTAACAAGAACATCGACAATATTAGGATCCCATTTTATTCCTGCTTCTTTTTTCAAAATTTCAAGAGCTTCTTCGTTTGTCATGGCTTTTCTGTGTGCCCTGTCTTGAGTTAAGGCGCAGTATGCACCTGCAAGCGCTATAATTCTTGAACCTAACGGGATTGAATTACCGCTTAAACCTTCAGGATAACCTTTACCGTTGTAGCGTTCTTGTTGATAATTAATATACGGAACCACTTCAGACATAAAATTAATATTCATCAATAAATCAACCCCGACATTAGGAGAAGATTTTAACTCTTCCCATTCTTTTGGTGTTAATTTTTCTTTTTTGGTGAATATTTCTTCGCTTAAAGTAATTTTTCCTATATTTTGCAATAAACCTGCGTAATAAATTAAATCCGTTGTTTTTTCGTTCAATCCCATTTGTTCGCATATTGCACGCGACAAATTAGCACATTCATTGGAGTGTGAACGTTTATATTGACCTTTTAAATCAACCGCATAGGCAAGTTTTTCAACAAAAGACTGTTGCTGATCACCTAAATCTCCAATTATTCTTGTCAATTGAGCACGAAGTTTTTGAAGTTCAACCAAGGGAGTGTTTTCATTAGCCAAAAGCCTTTTTACTTCGTCAATCAACTTTTGAAGCCCCATGGATGTTACAAATAATCCTGCCATGTTTTGAATTAAATCCGCATATTCAAACTCTAAAGGACGTTCGATTTTTCTTATTATTTCAATAACTCCGATACATTCAAAATTATTTTTCATAGGAAATAAGCTGAATTGCATTTCATCTTTTTCAAAAACTTTCTCCTGTTCGGATGTTACTACTTCTTTTATGTAGTCATTTATGTTTTTATCAGAAATTTCTTCATCGGATGAACCCGCATGGGTTAAAATTGAATCTTTTTTTTGTAAAAATATATTACATTCAACAAGATTCAACATTAATTTTATTGTCTTTGCAATTGAATTATAAATTACAAAATCCTGATTTTTTTCAAACCCCAAAAGACTCAATGTGTTATCTATGGAGTAGATGGCAATTAATTCATTTAATTGTGCTCTTAAGCTTTCTTTTTTATCTTTTTCTTTTGCCTTTTTTGAAATTTTGCTTGCAAACTCGGAGTTAATTAAATGTTCGGTTAAAAAATCGCCAAGATTCAGCGCAAAAATCTCATCCAAAGGATCATTATCCAGTAAGTTTATACTTCTTGTATAAATTGAAGCACTGTTATTAACTGTTGATTTTTCTGCTTTGTTCATAAATACCCAATCCTGTGCCGTATATATAATAACATATCGGCAAAAAAAATAAAAACTAAAGTATTTTTTTACAATTTTATACATTAGTTAATATTTTTTATACTTTAGGATGAAATAATTATCTCAAAGTCAATCCTATAATATTTTTTTCAAGCCCCGCTTTGATTTTATTTATTTCGCATTGTATTGCTTCATCAGTCAAAGTTTTATTTTCATCCTGCAGGGTAATTCTAAATGCCAAAGACTTTTTATTTTCATCAATACCTTTGCCTTCATAAACATCAAACACTTTTGAAGATTTAAAAATGTTTTTATCCGCAACTTTTTTAATTACCTTATTTACATCTTCAACCGTCGTATTTTTATCGGCCAGAAGTGCAATATCACGATAAACCGCACCATATACGGGTAATTTTTTAAATTTATGAGTTTGCTCGTTTATGGATTTAATAACTTCTTCTAAGTTAATTTCAAAAATGTATAAATCCTGATTAAACTTTAATTTATCAGCTAAAACAGGATGTAATTTTCCTAAATATCCAATAGGTTCTTTATTTTGACCCAAAATTGAAATAAGAGCGCTTTGAGCAGGATGAAGAAATTCGTAATTTTTAGTATCTTCTTCACTGAACGCTTTATACACTACTCTTTTTGACAATCCCAGTTTATCAAACAATGATTCAAGAACTCCTTTTAGAGTATAAAAATCATCTTTTTGAACATTATAAAGACTGTTATTAACATTACCAAAAATAGCGCCCGTTAAGAATCTTTCTTCTAAGACTCCTGTTTCATCCTGTGTTATTTCGCCTTCTTTTATATAAACTTTGCCTGCTTCATATAATCTGAAGTTTTTATTTCCGTTATCAAAATTGCTTTTAACAACTTCAAGCATATTAGGCATTAGCTTTTGCCTTAAAATACAAAAATCTTCACTGTGCGCATTTTTTACTTTTACCATCTTTTCTTTATTTAAAGGCTGCATAAATGTAGCGCATAAATTTTCGCCCACAAGAGAACTTGTAATAATTTCATCAAAGCCTTGAGCAAGCATGGTTTGATTAATTTTTTTCATGGTTTTTTCATCAAACGAGATATCTGCCCCTTGACAAATTGAAGGTAATTCGGGGGTAATCTTGTCAAGCCCGTCTATTCTTGAAATTTCTTCTATTAAATCAATTTCGCGATAAACATCGTTTATTCTGTAACTCGGAACCTTAAATTTTGCCGCAAGCTCGTTTTTACCCAAACACTCAAAGCCTAAATTTTCCAATATTTCAATCTGGCGGCTTTGTTCTATTTCAACTCCTAAAATTCTTTTAATTTCAGGGCTTCTTAAGGTAACATCGATTTCATCTAGTTTATCACAACCTGTTTCAACTATTCCTTCAAACGATGCGTTTGCATATTTTTTCAATAATTCAATAGAACGGTATTGTGCATAGCGCACCATTTCAATATCAACGCCCCTTTCGTATCTGGCTGAAGCATCAGAGTGATACCCTACGCTTCTTGCAGATTTTCTGTTTGTGTGAGGAGTAAAATATGCCGCTTCAAGAGCGATATTTTTAGTATTTTCATCAATTTCTGAATTCAAACCGCCAAAAACTCCCCCGATACAAACAGGCTCCTCCTTTGAAGCAATTACAACGCTTTGATTTTCAATCAATTTACGTTCTTGAGAATCTATTGTTACTATCGATTCATTTTCTTTAGCATATCTTACACAAAGATATTTATTTAATTTATCGTAATCAAAAGCATGCTGTGGGGTGCCCAATTCAAGCATAACGTAATTTGTAATATCAACAATGTTATTAATGGGACGCATGCCGCAGGAAGTTATTCTTCTTTGAATAAAATCGGGCGATGGTTTAATTTCAAGATTTTTCAAAACCGCAAGAGCATAATATTTGCACACTTCATCATTTAGAATTTCAACTTCAAAATCCGCTTTTTTAATTTCATCAAGTTTCGGTTTTTGAAATTTCAAAGGACGGTTAAATAAAGCACTCAATTCTCTTGCGATACCCAATACACTCATCTCGTCTCCCCTGTTTGCGGTTGGAGAAGTGTGGAATATTATTTCCGTTGATAAATTCATTAATTTTTCTAAAGGCTGCCCTAAAATAATATCATCGCCATACAAACGATTTAAAATTAAAATACCGTCTTCTTCCTGCAAAGCTCCAAGTCCTAATTCATCCTCGGAACACAACATACCTTGAGATTCAACCCCTCTTATTGTTGCGGGGGTTAATTCAAATTCTTGTCCTGTTTTTCTGTCTAAAACTTTAGAACCAACAGCAGCGTAAGGAATTATTTGCCCTTCTTTTATATTTTGTGCTCCACAGACAACCGTTTTTTCGATTCCGCCTAAATCAACCGTAACAAGATGAAGTTTATCAGCATTCGGGTGATTATCTATTTTTATTATTTTAGCCGTTATGATATTGGTAAATGAAGGTTTTTTATATTCAATTTCTTCTACTTCTAATCCAGACATTGTAAGATTATGCGCGATTTCTTCAGGTTCTATACCGCATAAATCAACAAATTCATTTAACCATTCATACGAAACTTGCATTTTTATTTCCTTTTTATTCTAGCTACTCAATTATATATTAAAATCTATATTTGCTCCATCGCTTGTGCTAATCTTTTAATACCTTCTTCGATTGTAGGAGAATCCGCATTTGTATAATTCAATCTCAAGGTATTAACATCAACATCCTGATTGATATAGAAAGGATTACCCGGAACAAAAGCAACTTTTTTTTCAAGGGCAATATTGAATAATTTTGTCGATGATTTACCTTCTTCAAGCGTAACCCAGGTAAACATACCGCCTTTCGGGTATGTGAATTTGATGTTTTTTGGAAAATATTTTTCCATAGCATCAATCATAGCACTTGCTTGTTCTTTATATAGTTTTTTAATTTTATCTATGTGTTTATCTAAATCGTTATTGTATAGATAATCTGAAATCAGATACTGCGCAAAAATATTTGAATGAAGGTCGGATGCCTGTTTTGCCGTTTCCAGTTTTTTAATTATTTCACTGTGCGCAATAACATAACCAAGGCGCATGCCGGGTGTTATGATTTTTGAAAAAGAACCTAAATAGATATTTTTATCCGTTTTATTTAAACCAATGTAAGGAATTCTTTCCTCATTATTAAATCTTAATTCACCGTACGGATCATCCTGAATTAAAATCATATCTTCATCTTTAATTACATCAAAAACAAGATCCCTGTTCTCTTTTGTATAAGTTAAACCTGTCGGATTTTGAAAATTAGGAATTAAATAAGCAAGTTTAGGGTGATGTTTATTTACGGTTTCTTTTAAACATTCAATATCTAAACCGTCATCATTCAATTTTGTTTGAACAAAATCAACTTCAAACATTGAAAAAGCCTGCAATAAACCAAGATAAGAAGGCTCTTCAACCAAAACCTTGTCGTTTTTATCAAGAAATACTTTAGCAATTAAATCAAGCGCCTGCTGGGAACCTGTTGTAATTATTATATTATCAAGCGTTATATCCATGTTGTGGATTTTTTTATATCTTGAAGCAATAAATTGCCTTAAAGAATCAAGACCAAGCGTTGTTGAATATTGATATATTTTATCTTTATATTTATCTGCGATTCTGTTCATTGAAATTTTTAATTCTTCCTGCGGAAAAGAAACAGGATTAGGCAAACCTCCCGCAAAAGAAATAATTTCAGGTCTTTGTGTAACTTTTAAAATCTCTCTTATAAAAGAGGAAGATGTGTTTTTAATTCTTTTTGAAAAATATTTTTCAAACATAAGCTAATCCTTTTTATTTTGACTATAATTTAATACTATATCAAAAATATTTATTTTGCTTAATCTTGATTTTTCTTAAAGAAAGCATTGCCACAAAAAATTTAAATGCTAATATCGTTAATTGGAAAGATAAAAAGAAAGTTTAATAAATGTTTGATAATGAAACTCATAAATTAAAATGGATAATCTTTATAGTAAGCGCAATTGGCGGCTTTCTGGCTATGATGGATTCAAATACGGTAAATGTTGCGCTTTATGAAATTGCCAAAAATTTCAACATCTCAATTTCAGCGGCACAATGGGCGGTAAGCGCTTATATTTTAATATTATCAACATTTTTAACACTTTTCGGTAAATTAAACGACTTAATTTCAAGAAGAAATTTATACGCCTGCGGGTATTTGGTTTTTGCTTTGGGTGCATTTTTTAATACGTTATCTTTTAATTTAATAACCCTTATTTTAGCCCGTATTATTCAAGCACTGGGGGCAAGCATATTATTATCCAATAACTATGCAATAATTTCATCCATTTTTAAAGGAAACGAAAGAGCAAAAGCTTTAGGCTTTTCAACGGCGCTTATGGCGCTTGCGGGCATGTCAGGGCCTGTTTTAGGCGGGTTTTTGATGCATTATATAAACTGGAGAGCAATTTTTGTGCCGAGCATTATTATAGGACTTGTCGGTGCATATTATTCTTTAAAATATATACCCGAAATTGTTCATAAATCAGAGTTTAAATTTGATTACCCCGGTATGGTTTATCAATTAATTGCAACTCTATCCATGCTCTTAATCATCGCAAAAGGGCATAACTGGGGCTGGGGTTCAAAAAGAATAGTTGTCTTATTTATATTATTTATAATTTTTGCAATAATATTTTACTTTAGAGAAAAGAAAATTTCATATCCTGTTGTTAATTTTGAATTATTTAAATCAAAAGTGTTTTTGTATGGAAATTTTGCGCTTTTAATCGCATATTTTGCACTTTTTACAAACGCGCTTTTATTTCCTTTTTATACGCAGGATGTATTAAATAAAAGTCCATTGATGACCGCTGTTTTAATTTTGCCTTTTTCTTTAATGTTTATGATTATGGCGCTTTTAAACGGCAAAATGACAAGAAAACTCCACAGCTCAATTTTAATGACAACAGGAACAATTTTAATTATTTTGGGTTATATTTTATTTACAACAACGGGTGATAAATTAACCTATTGGAATATAATTATAGCTCAAGCCTTAATTGGGGCAGGTTCAGGATGTTACCAGCCAAGCGTTAACGCTTTGATTGTTTCAGTTGCACCCATGGGCAAAATGGGAATAGCTTCAGGCATCTTAGCGATGTTTAGAAATGTCGGAATGCTTCTTGGAATAACGATTTCAGTCAGCATATTTGACTATATAAAACAAATTAATCTTCTAAAAGGCTTAAGTCAAACCGATGCATTTATAAAAGGGTACCATGGAGCCATATACTGGGCAATATTTTTCGGTATAGTATGCGCTATATTATCTTACATGTCTCATAAAGCATACAAACATGAAAAAGATTTAAAATATTAAATATATTTTTCCGCATTCCTTAAAACTTTATCGGCATCAGCCATAGCCTGATTATATTGTGTCATTTGTTCCTGATTTAGAGTTGTTGAACTTTTTACGACAAACTCGCTTGAGGGGATATATGTAGCAGTATCGGGCGATTTATTTGTTGTTTGTGTTGAATTATTCGACTGCTCTTGTTTTTTATTATTTTGAAGAGCAGGAGCAATCTGAGGCGTATTTTGAGCTAAAGTATTACTTCTTTTTGATGATTCTATAATGCCTTTATTTATAGGGCTTATTGGAGTATTAACTTTTTGAGATTGCGAAGTATTATTTTGAGTTTGCTTTGTAATATCTTTGCCATCCAAATAATCAATTAAAAGCTTTGGATTCTTTTGCATCAATTGTACAAGCTCGGGGCGTTTATTCAACTCTTCCATTGCTTTTGGATTAGCCTGTATTTTTTTCATTAATTCACCTTGAGTAATGCCAAGTTCGGGTATAATTGTATTAAGCTGCGCTTCTTGTTGCTTTTTAGCTTCTTGTTCGCGTATTATTTTATCTTTATCATAAGGGGTACCGAAAAACTTATTTGTAAATTTATCAATAACAGAGCCTATTTTAGGCGAAACAACAAACATAAATAAGAAAAATCTAAACAAACCGCCGCCAAAGCCTTTTAGTCTTGTAAGGATTGTTTTTGGCATGCCTTTTTGACCCAAGCCGACGCCGACAATGCTTCCGATACCCTTTAAAAGCTTTGTCATAATACCTTTTCCTTGAAGGTTTCTTAATGAAGCCGTGCCGTAAATTATACCTGCAGCTGCCTGAGTTGAAAATAATGTATACAATACATCGCTTGCAATTCTGTTTGTTGCGGTTGAAAGCTTTTGTTCTTTTGGAGCATCCTGAATATTATTAAAAGTATTCATCAAAGTAAATGCCGTAATAAGACCCATACCGGCTTTATCGCAGCATTGGTTGCTTATTGCTTCGCCTGTTATTGAAGGAACTATTTGAACCAATTTGCCGGGAAGTGTCTTTGCTCCCGTTCCGCTTACAACGTCAAACTTAATCATTGCATCGAATAAATTACCGCGTCCGAATTGTAAATCTTTTTTACCCGTTATTTTTCTTGCAACGGTTTCAACGATATTAACGGGCCACCAGTCAGACATCAAATTAAAAAGCGTAAAGTTACGACCTTTCATTTTAACTCCGACAAATTCACTTAAATCGGGGCCGCCAAGGTCTTTTATTTTATTTTTGGAAGCTAGATCCAAAATCTCCATTTTTGTTTTGTCTTTTAAAGCAGGGCAAACATCTTTCATGTGTTTAATGAAATCTTTTGTCATGTTTTTATAAAAATCAACTTCGGCAGAAGTTTCAATTCCGTCTTTAATATTATCAACGATATATTTTGCTTTATCATCACCAAAAGCTTTTTTTGCGGCATTTAATGCGTTATTATAAAGATTTTCATAATTATCAAGATTTTGTAAAACGGCTTTATATTTTTCAATATCTTTCGGTTCTGTTGATTTTTGAATTAAATCGTTTGCCATCTTTCTTAATTTTGAAATATCAGCATCATCTTGAGCATCCAATGCCTTTTTAATCGAGGGAAGAATGCTTCCTATGTTGTCATATCTATCAAATGCGCCGTTTGTAAAAACTTCTCTGATGGTTGTTAAATAGATACCTTTAGGGCCTCTTTCATAACCTCTGGCCATATTGGTTTCCATTGAAAGTCTGCGCTTTGTTAGTGTTTCTTTTATATCCTGTACAATATTTAATTTTCCTACCGTATTTGATAATAAACCCTTTATTTTATCTAATGCGCCCGTAAAAGCACCATATACTTTCCCTAAAAGTTTTGAATTATCAAGAAATATATCATCAATTTTTTCACCCAATTTAGCACTCGGAGTAGATAATTTATTACCCATAACGGCAAAACCCACAACCGCTACAAGAGACATTGCAAGGGATTTTAGGGTTTTTTTAGGATCCTCGCAACCAAGGTCTCTCATGGTTCTGTAGATAAAATTTTCTTTAACGTTTTGTTTTGCATCTTGCGCAATTTGAACAGTATCCTGTTTTAATTTTTCTTTATCAAGTGCACCATAAGCCCCGTTATTTTGAAGTTTTTTATTTATATCAGGGTTTAGAGCTTGATTACCCGTGTTTAAATTTGTATAATTGACGCTGTTCATAATTTCTGCCATATTACTCCTATATGGTAATAAAGTGCAAAAAGTAGAAAAAAATGCTATTTTTTTAAAAAAGGTTAAGAATTGTAAAATTAATTATCACTCAATTGAAAAGGACATTTTGAACATCTTGCTTTTGGATGAAGAACAAGATTATCTTCTAAATCGTATAATTTTGCTATTCTTGTAATTAATTTTGAATTACATAGGGGGCATCTAATTTCAAAATCAGGGTTTGTTGAATTTAATAAAATCAACTCCCTTATTTCATCCATTTTTGACTTTTTAACGGGGGTAAAATCTTCTTTTCTTTCGTGTTTTTTAATTTCTTTATTATCAACTCTTAGCCCTTTTGCAAGTTTTTGTCTTATTGTTGTTGCTAAAAACGGTTCATAACCTTCTTCGATTGATGCTATTGTATTTAGATCAAGACTTGATTTTAGCGCAAGTTCTTCTCTTGATAAACCCAATATTTCCCTTCGCTCAACAACATATTGAGCAAGGGAAATATTTTCTTTAATGTTTTTATGCATGCTTTTGGCTCATTTTTTCTTTAACAACGGATAAAATACATCCTGCAACAAATATTGAAGAATATGTACCAACTATAATACCAATCATAATTGCAAGTACAAAATCTCTTATTGTAACGCCGCCGAAGAAATAAAGAGCAACAAGCGTCAATAATGTTGTAGCTGATGTATTAATTGAACGGGCTATTGTTTGGTTAATTGAAGCATTGATAATTTCATTTGTCGAATGCTTTTTAGCCAAAAATCTCATATTTTCTCTTATTCTGTCAAATACAACGATGGTATCATTGATTGAATAACCTATAACCGTTAAAATCGCCGTTATAAATAAACTGTCGACCGTCGTATCAAAAAATATCCCTTTAATTGCAAACACGCCGATAATTATTAATACGTCATGGAATAACGATACAAGAGCAATCCAGCCGTATTCAAAATGGAATCTGAAAGATATATATACAACCATTGCAATAAAAGCAAGAAACAAGGCTATTAACGTGTTTTTCAACAATTCACTTCCAAGTGTCGGCCCTACCGAATTAACCTGTACTAATTCCGCATTATCAAAATTACTTTTTACAATTTGCGTTATTTTATTTTCCGTGTTTTTGCTTTGTTTATCGCCGATAAATACCGTTTTTATTGAAATTAAATTATTATAGCTGTCTTCAATTGAAGATGTTGATGTAACCTGAATCGTCGGGTTTTTAATATCGTTTGATAATAATTTATCTCTTAGAGTTGCGATTTTATTTGCAGGAACCGCACCATCAACACTGTATTGTAAAATTGTGCCGCCCGTAAAATCAATGCCCAATTTTAAAGGCGCATGGTTTGGTTGCGTTATGGATAAATAAATTATTGCAATAATACACGGCACTAAAAGCAATCCGCTGAATATAATCCAGAACCATCTGTATTTTACTATGTCTATTTTATATTTATTCTTTAAAAGACTTGTGTTTGCCATTTTTATGTTTTCTCCTTGTTGAAATTCTTAATCTAAAACGCCAAATTTAGCTTTTTCGCGTTTTGTTTCTTCCGCTTTATATGCATTTTGAATTTCTTCTTTCTTTAAGCCGAACAATTGAGGATATTTTAATTCGCTTGTTCCGAATATTAAATGCATAAAGTTTTTAGTAACCGTAATTGCACTGAACATGGATAAACATACACCGATAATCAATGTTAGGGCAAAACCTTTAACCATGGATGCACCAAGCCAGTATAGTATTAAACATGTCATTATTGTTGAAACGTTTGAATCGAAAATACTTGTAAATGCCCTGTCAAACCCGGAGTTAATTGCGGTAAACAGGCTTCTGCCCATTTTCAATTCTTCTTTTGTACGTTCAAAAATCAAAATGTTGGCGTCAATTGCCATACCGATTGACAGAATAAAACCTGCAATACCTGTCATTGTAAGTGTTACCGGTACTATTTTATAAATTGCAAAGTTTATTAAAGCGTAAATCAAAAGAGCAAAGCAGGAAATTAAACCCAAAACTCTATAATAAACTATCATAAATATCATAACGGCAGAAATACCGATTAAACCTGCAACTTTTGATTTATTGATACTGTCTTGACCTAATGTTGGCCCTACTGATTCTTCCTGGATTATTTCAGCTCCGACAGGAAGCGCACCTGCATTTAATAAATCAACCATTTCTTTGGCTTCTGCGTATTCAAAGCCGCCTTCGCCGCCCGTTATTTGAGCTCTGCCGCCCGCAATGGGTTCATTTACTCTCGGAGCAGACTGCATAACGCCATTGAAGAAAATAGCCATTTGTTTGCCTGTTAATTCTTTTGTTAATTCATAGAATTTTTTTGCTCCCTGAGCATTGAATTCTAATTCAACCATCCACTCTCCTGTTTGAGGGGTTGATCCGACTAAAGATTTTTTTAAGTCTTTACCTGTTAAACCTGTTGATTCCCAGCCGATAACTTCGCCTTGAGGGCTCATTTTCGGTCTTTTAAATTCAAGCTGTGCAGTTTGACCTATGAATTCTTTTGCTTTTGTTGTGTCTTTTATATTAGGGATTTCAACAAGCAGTCTTTTTGTTCCTACTTTTTGAACAAGCGTTTCGCCGACACCCATGGCATTAACCCTGTTTTCAATAGCATATTGCAAGCTATCCATTATTTCAGGGGTAATTTTAGGGACGGCAGACGATGTTTGGGCTTCCAAAATTAATCTTGAACCGCCTACTAAATCAAGACCAAGGCTTGTCGGTTTTTTATAAACTACAAAAATACTGCCTAAAGTAAGGGCAATAATCAACCAGAAAATAATTAATTTATTTTTCATTTTTTTCCTCAAATTATAATTCTTGAATTAATTATAACAAAAAAATATTTAAAAGTTAAATTATTAGCGTGAATAATATCCTGTTTGACGTGGAATTAATTACATGTACATTTTTAAAAAGGCAATTTTTTTTAACAAAAAAACTTTATTATATTGAGAGGAGCATAAGAGATGTTAGAATCATTTGACGGTTATTCAATAAGAATAAAATCAAAATGTAAAAAAATAAAGAATTTTTTAGGGATTCTTATATTATCATCATTTATTTTGGGAATAATTTATATGATATATTGGACTATGATTTCAACGCAGGAAATCGTTTATGATTATACTTATAAATTCTTTTCACCCCTTGTATTATTTTTATTTCCTGATGCAATAGGGTTTGATGGATACTTTTACAGCTCCATTGCGTTATTTTTGGCTTCAATTCCTTTATTTTTCGGATGTATAGTCTGCGATAAAACGGAAGATAAATTATTAAAAATAAGACAAGACTTTCTTGAAACAAAAAAAAGAAAAGAAGAAATACAAAAAGCTCTTGAATATCAAAAACAATTTGATGAAATTACTCAATATTCAATCTGTCTTTCGATTGATTATTTATCAAATTCAAAACCTGTTGATAAAATTTTAAAAGAAAAAATAAACTACGTTGTTTTTGAGAAAATCAACAAGGCGCTAAAAAAAGTAAAATGCAAAAAAGATACTTATTTATCAAACGTTTTAATTATAACATCAAGTGATTTTAATTGTT
Organism: Candidatus Gastranaerophilales bacterium; assembly: GCA_944324945.1. Lineage (GTDB taxonomy): Bacteria > Cyanobacteriota > Vampirovibrionia > Gastranaerophilales > Gastranaerophilaceae > RUG14156. The sequence goes on along the minus strand of CALUYE010000004.1, from coordinate 133,666 downwards.
ACGATTGGATTTATGATACTTTATTGGATGAGCTTGCAAAAGCTAAAAAAGTTATTGAAGAAAAATACGATTTTAAATTTATACCAAGCCTAACAACAGAAGCGTGCAAGGAAAAAATACCCGTTGGTAAAATTAAAAAGCACCATTTTGAAATCCAAAGCTGTAATTTTAAAAACAGGGCATGCTCTAATATGTTATTTTCAAAAAAATATAATCACTTAAATAAAAACAAATACACAGGTACTCCGATTGGAGAATATGCGGTTTTTGAAAATAACACTACAAACACTTACGAATTAAACGTGATTTATAAAAATTTATCAGACGCTCTTAAAAGAATTTAATTACTTATTTGCTCTTAAATATTGGGTTAATTTTTGCGCAATTTCATCCGCTTTATTATCAACAATAATCATTCTTCGCATATCATTTAATTTTATCTGCGTAGATTGATTATTGTTGTTAAGATTTTTTATATTATTTTGTTTATCCATTTTTAATCTTTATTTTTTGAGAAAAAACCCATAATTTTATCAATAAGTCCCGTATAATTTTCTTCAGGCTGCAGGGATTTTTGTTTTTTTTCGTTCGTTTTACCAAATTCTTCAGCTTTTTCAAAATTGCCCTGAGAATAGTAAAATTCAGCAAGGATATTTTTTGCCTGTTCATCTTTATCTATATCGTAAACTTTTTGCATGTATTCAATAGCAACAAAACGTTCTTTATTTTGCATATAAAGATTGTATAGCTCAATTAAAACGGTTTTATCTTTATCATTAATCCTATAGGCATTTTCAAATTCGACAATTGCTTCATCCGATTTACCTAAAGTTTTTTTGCAAAATCCCCAGTTTAAATGAGCATTGAACATATCATTCAAACCTTCATATATCAACGCTTTCATCTGAAAAGATACAGGGTTTGGGCCGTTTAGTTTTATATATTCTTCAACTTCATTTAGTGCGGTTTCATACTCGGCATTGTTGTATGCAAACTGCGCTTTTAAAATATGTAAATCGCTTTTGCGGTTTAAGGGGGTGTTTGTTGTATTGTATTTATCTAAAATTTCTTTTGCTTCATCGTTTCGATTGTCCTGAAGAAGAATTTTAGCTTTTAAAAATTCATCACGAACAACTTTAAGCGCATTTTGAGGATCGTTATTTCTGAAATACAACTGCGCAAGTGCGTTTGATAAATTTTCATCATCGGGAAAAGCTTCAAGCCCCCTGTTTGCAATATCTATAGCACTTTCGATTGAATTTTCTTTCATGTATAAATCAATTAATTCAAAATAAGCGCTTATTTCTTTATGGTTATATTCAAGCACCTTTAAAAATTCATCGATGGCTTTTAAATTTTTATTTACGGCTTTATACGTAACCGCAAGGCGCATTCTTACATTTGTATTTTCCTGATCCAATTCAAGCGCTTTTTTAACATCGTTTATTGCAAATTCAAGCTTATTTTGACCAACGTTTAAATCGGCTCTTGTTAAGTAATAGTTTAATTTATCCCCTCTTTCAAGATAAATATCCATAATACAGCCGAGTGCAACCTCGTCAAAAGGATTCATTGCAAGGATTTGCTGATATATTTCAAGAACTTTGTCTATATTATTAATTTCATATTGCTTTAGGGCTTCCTGATGCAGTGTTTCAAGTGTGCTCATTTAACTCTCCTTTTAAAACATTTTAGCATGAAATTTAAAATTAAATACACTATCTTGGGATATACATTTTAGCTAAATCTTCGCAATATTTAAAACCCCTCATCAGGATATGATTTGCAACCATTTTATTATCGTATTCAAGTTTTATGTGCTCACTATAGAATTTGCCATATTTATCAATTGTTAATTGAAGATAAACAGGTTTGCAATCAGGCATCATGGAGCGTCCTAAAGATCCTGCATTAATTACTGTTTTCCCTGAATTTAAACTATATCCGCAAGGGATGTGCGTATGCCCGCACAAAATTAAATCAGCGGGTGAATTTTCTACCATTTTTTCAATATCACAAGGGTCTAAATTAGGAAATATATTTTCATCCTGGCGCCTTGGGGAACCATGGACAAGTTCTATTGTTACATTATTTAAAGTAATTGTTTTATTCAGGGGTAAATTTTTGACAAAATCAATATATTCTTTTTTTGTTATTTTAACATCTTCTTCAAGAGAATAGCCCATGCATGGGAAAGCTTCTTTTGTTTTTTCAATTAATTGAGGAGTGCAATTTGCAACCATCTTATCAGTATTCCCCTGAATTATAATAAAATCATCCCTATATTTATCCTGAAGCTTGATAATTTCTTCGCACACTCCGTTAGGATCATAACCCGCTAAGATAATATCACCAAGGCAAAATATCTTATCGGGATTAAATTTGTTAATATCATTCAGTGCGCAATCAAGCGCCATTTTATTTGCATGGATATCTGAGATTACCGCTATTTTCATATTTTCTCCTTATTTATATATTATTTTTCCGTTTGGTATTGAATTTGTCTGAATTATATAAGCATCGGGATTAAGCATCATAACGGAATCAAAATCCACGCCCAGGGTGTTTAAATACAAAACCGCCTTTTTGTTCTCGGATACATAATCTTCCTTTTTTATTTTTTGAATAAACGAAGAAGTATTTTCTTTATTTATTACATGCCAGACAATATTCATTTTCTTAATTTTCGGAAATTGCTTAAGTGCTTTTTTGTTATCGATTAAAAACCCATGGATTTCATACCCTTTTTCTATATATTTTTTAGAATCTGCCAAAATAAAATTCATATAATCATCTATTTTATAAATTTTATTAACAGGCATCGGATGCGTTATAGACATACAGATAAAAAATAACAATGTTGAATAAAAGCCTTTTATAATAAGAGGCAGTTTTTTTAAATTTTCAAATTCAAACACGCTTGAAATTGAAAGTATTTCAATAAGCATAATTAAAGAATAGATAGATAAAACAATTCTTTTATGGAAAATCGGCTTAATAAATATTGATATTAAACTAACCGCTATTAAAATTAAAACGATTGAATAAATTAAATAAATATATAAATTTTCTTTTTTCGGATTAATTTTTAAATTTAACTTATTTAAGATATTTTTTGGCAAATATATAAAAATAAGATTTATCAAAACAATTAACGAAAGGAATAAAAATACGTATTTGTTTATAAAAAATTCATTTATTGTATATAAAAATTTATATTTATCAAAAACACCAATCCAAGAGTTAAAATTAGGAGTAAGCGCTTTTTGAAAAGACAAAATAAGATACGGCACAAAAGTTAAGCAAGCGATTATATTTGCAAAAGTGAATTTTATTATTTCGTTTTTCTTGTTTTTTAAATTTTTATTTTGAGCTAAATCAACAATTCCCCAGATGAAATTACTAAAAGAAAAAACAGCAAGGTAATAATGCGTATTTATTGCGCATATTGTAAGAACAGTGTATAAAATAAGATTTTTTGTTTTCGGCTTATTTAAATATTTAAATAAAATATAAATTATACAAACAATCAACAAAGCGCAAAAAACCCCGCTTCTTATTTCTTTTGAATGATATATAAATATCGTATTAATCGCAGCAAAAAATGAAGCGAACAAAGCAAGATTTTTATTTATATTTTTAAATAATAAATATACCATAGGCACAAAACAAACCCCGATTACCATAGGTACAAGCCTAAGGGCAATATCTAAAGGAAATATTTTATAAGTTAAATATTCTAAAATAAAAAACAAAGGAGGATTCCCGGGATCCTTAAAACAATCCAAAAAACTGCCCGAAGCTACTGATTTAGTATATATTTCATCATACCAGAACGGATTATACATCAACAAGTTGCATCTTAATAATATTGCAACTATAAAAACACTGCCCAAAAGCGAATAAAAGAGTTTATTATTAAGTTTAAAATTAAATTTATCTTTATTGTATGCATAAATACAAAAAGCGACAAAAAGCCAAAAATACGGAATGATAAACACTCTCCAGTTATAAAAGAAATTTAAAAACAAAGTTAAAACATGGTTTAGGGCACCTTTATAGTTTGTTTTAAAATCGGAAGGCAAAATAAGTGCATCATATTTTTTATTTCCGTTCAAACCGTCAAATTTAATTTCAAAAGAGGCAGTCTTGAAATTTTTAATATCATCTTTTGTATAATTGAAATCCCTGTTTCCGACATAAAGATAAATTTCATCAAGATTATCTTTAATTAAATTTGAATATTTTTTGTCATAGGCAAAATAAATTTTATCCGCTTTATTTCTGTAAAAATCGCTATCATAATACTGCGGATTGTATTTAAGATAATAAACATTATGAAATATATCGCTTTGAAGATTCTTGCAAACGCCATTAAAACAAACCATGAAGTTTTTGTCTAAATTTAATCTTTTTTTAAAAATAAAATTAATCGAGGCCTCTTCAAGAACACTCTGCGAATCTTTAATATCCATTCTATAGATGTTTGTTTTGATAATATTAAAAATTGAAAATATTGCAAAGATAACAAGAACCCAAAAAGCAATCACAAAAACATTTATTCTTTTATTTTCCATACAAAACTCCGTCTTGAATTATTTTTTATTCTATCATACATTTTCGTTTGCAAGAAACTTGATTTTTTATATAATTCAATATGGAGCAATGAAATGAAAAAAATTAAAATAAAAATAGGAAATGTTGAAATCGGTGCGGGTTCTTCAATATCCGTCCAATCAATGACAAATACAAAAACAGACGACACAAAAGCAACCCTTAATCAAATAGAAAAATTGGCAAATGAGGGATGCGAGCTTATAAGACTTGCTGTATTGAATAAAAATTGCGCTTATGCGCTAAAAGAAATCGTAAAATATTCCCCCATACCAACTATCGCGGATATCCATTTTGACTATCGGCTTGCTTTAATTGCAATGGATATGGGAATTAACGCCTTAAGATTAAACCCGGGAAATATCGGTAAAATAGAACATACCATGCGCGTTGTTGAAGCGGCAAAAAAAACAAATACCCCGATAAGAATAGGAGTTAACGCGGGATCATTGGAAAAAGATTTATATGAAAATAAATCCATGACTCTTGAAGATAAAATGATAGAATCCGCAAAAAGACATATTAAGATTCTTGAAGATTTAGATTTTCATCTTATCAAAATCTCACTTAAATCATCAGACGTTTTAACAACAATTAAAGCTTATAAAAAAATGTATGATATCACTCCTTATCCGCTCCATATAGGTTTAACGGAATCAGGTACCTTAAGAGGAGGTTTAATAAAATCGAGTGTTGCAATAGGTTCTTTATTATCTCAAGGTATAGGTGATACAATAAGAGTATCTTTAACGGAAGACCCCATTGAAGAAGTAAAAGCCGGAATTGAAATATTAAAAACTCTTAATTTAAAAAAAGGCGGAGTTAATTTTATTTCCTGTCCCACTTGCGGCAGAACGCAGATTGATTTAATTTCTCTTGCAAAAGAGGTTGAAAAAAGATTTTGTAACATTAAAGAACCGATAACAATAGCTACCATGGGATGTCCCGTAAACGGCCCAAAAGAAGCAGCAAGTGCAGATTATGGAATTGCCGGAGCTATTAATGAAGGCTACATTTTTAAAAAAGGACAGATGATTAAAAAAGTTCCGCAAAAAGATTTATTAAACGAGCTTGAAAAAATCATACGTATGGATTTAAAAATGTAAATTTTTTGCAAAAATAAATAAGGCAGTATATAATGATAATAAGATAGAAGATATTTGAGAATAGGGGCTTATGAAAAAATTATTTGTTTTATTCGGTATAATGACTTTTATTAGCAGCGCTTCTTTTGCATATTACTTTGAAAACGAAACGCTTAATCCCGAAGTTTTAGATGCACAGGGTTATTCAGACAGTACAATTGTGCTTGCGGATAAAGTCCATGCTCTAAATGCCGGTTTAAACGGAAATTATCAAAGAAGATATAAACTTCAACACAAAAATAAACTCGGTAAAGCCTATTATTATTTAAAAAATTACATTGATCCGCTTCAAGATGACGGATTGTTCTATGAACATCAAATTAATTTTTCAAACACCTGGGCGGATGGAACAACTTTCTATACAACTCCCGAAAAACCTGTCAAAGGTGTAGTTGAAGATTTATAATAAAATTAATTTTTTAAAAAAAGCAGCGATTAAATTTCGCTGCTTTTTTTAAACTTTATTAACGGCTTAAGATTAACGGTAAACAAATTTTGAATTATTTTAAAAACACTAAATAAAATAAACGTATTTAAAATAAGAAAATAATATCCCGTATAAAAACCTATTTTACGGCAATACAATATAGTTAAAGGCAGTGCTATACAATTTATCAATAAAATTAATGTTAAACAAAAGCTTATATTTCTATTTATATAATACAATCCTTTAATTGTTTTTAAATTCAGCTTGTTGATATTTCCTTTTGTTTTTAAAACATTCAATAAATAAAAACCGAAAAGAATAATAAAAGAATATAAAAACATTAATTTTATAAAAGATACGTCTTTAGATAATATTAAATTTAGCAAAACAAAAGAAAAATAAAATAAAGATATACTCGATAAAATTCTTATAATATTTCTCTCTAAAGGGACAAAAACAGCAGTTGTCAACAAATTCAACAAAATAAAACCAAAAAGTGTATTTTGAATTAATGAAGCAGGGGTTGTTGAAGAATAAATTTTTAAAAATTCAATTGAGAAAATCAAAGGAATATAATTAAAAATTAAAATCGAATAAGAAATATTATTTTTGTTTTTTGTTGTTGTTAAGTAATTAACAAAAGGAAAAATCCCCGTTTTTAACAAAAATGAAAAAACAAAAAACAATTTAAATATTTCTAAATCAAAAAACAAATTTAAAAAATAAGAAACATAAAATACCGCACTTGCACTAAGCGAAATTATTTTAAAATTTAAATCAATAGTTTGAGTATTCAAAGAAGAATATTTATAAGAAAGAAATAAAACTAAATCAAGCAAAAGAAAAATTATCAAAAGATTTGAAAAATTCAAACAAAAAGCACTTAAAAATAAAATTAAAGAAATAATTAAATTTTTTAAAATTTTTGTTTTTGAATCTTTAGCTAAGGTTTTTATATCAATTAAAAAAAATAAAAATATAAACGCATTTAATAACAACTTAAAAAAATTAAAATCTTTTTGTAAGACATACAAATAAACCGAAAAAAATAAAATAAAGCCAAGTAAAATAAAAGTAACAACATCTGAAATTTTAGCTTTATTGAATTTTTGACCTTTTATAAAAAATATCAAAAAATTTAAAACTATAGATACCACTGCTCCGATTTCTACGGATAAATTTAATACATAAGACATTTAAACCCATCCTTTAAAATAAATAATCCGCTAAAGATGATAATCAATATTAAAAAAGAAAAAATAAACCCATCCGTTTTCCTTAAAATTATTCCATCTTCCCTATAATCAACAGATTCAATCAATATTTTATTTAATAAATTATATATCGAACACACTCCTATAAAGCACCCGAAAGCTATCACAAAAATTCCCCATAAAAATTCCTGATTTTTTGAAATTTCCAATATACAAAACAAAAAAGGAATAAATAAACCCAAAAAAGGAATGTTTATAATATTTAAAAACGAATATAAAATAAGCGCTTTTAGTGTTTTATCTTCTTTTTTTAATTTTTTAAATTCAAATACATCTTTAATTTTAAGTTTTGAATAAATAAATACACCAATTAACAAAGAAAGAAAATAAGAAAAAATTAAAATAAAAATATAATAAATAAATATATTACTCGATTTATTATTAAACAACACTAAAAAAGCCAAGCTTAAATATGCGCAACTACAATAAGCAAGGACTTTAAACATTGAATTTTGTTTGTATGATAAAAAGATAAGATATATAAAATTAAAAATAAAATATGATGTAATTATATTTTGATATTTTTGAAAAATCATATTAAAAATATCAAAAGTTTTATATAAAAATACACATCCTGAAATCAGCGATAAAATAAATAAAAACAAAAATACTAAATTATTTAATAAATCTGCATTTTTAATTGATTTAAAAGAAAAAAACGAAAAATTTAAAAGTCTTAAACCTAAAATTAAAAAGCCGAAAAACGCGCAAATTAGCGCAAATTTATCGCAAAAAGGCAACGTATGTGCTATATTTAAAAAGCTAAAGTCATCTAATTTTAAATAAGATATTAAAAATAAAGAAATAAAGCAAAGAATAAAATCGTAAATCAGCTGATAATCAAACGTTCTTTTTTCATCTTTTTTTAAAATAAAAGTGCAATTTAAAAAATAACTTATTATAAAAAAGCAAAAAATAAGTCCTAAAGATAAAAATATATTATTTGATAAAATAAATAAATTTAATATACCGCACAATAAAACAAGCGCTAAATTAAAAAAAGAATTATATTTTTGAATGTAATTTTTTGAAATAAAAGCAATTGAAAAAACAACAACACTCAAAATAAACAAAAATACTGTTTCTGTTTTACAGGTAAAATATTGTATTTTAGTTAAAAATAATGTTGATAATATAAGATTGAATATTGAATATATTTTTGATAAAAACGCACACAGATTGTTTTTCCTAAAAAGAAAACAAAAAAGACACAATAAAACAATTAAAAAAGGAAGAAAAATATAAATTTTTAATATATTATCAAACACAATTTCCTCCAAAATAAGTTATTAAATATGAAAAAAGTACAATTAAAGAAAAAATCAAAAATATTAAAATTAAAATCTTGATAAAATTTAATTTTTGCAATTTTATATAAATTTTATTAATCAATAAATTACAAAATTTAACAACAAAAATAAAAATATTATCTAAAATCCCTTCATCAAAAAAGTTTAATATTTTAGAAAATCCAAAGGGTAATTTTTCAAAAATCAATAAATAAAATGATTCAAGTAAAAACCCTCTTTTTTTATTTATTAATCGTTTTGAAAAACTTGTTTTGTCTTTATAAAATAAAAATGCCAAAACACTAAGCATTAAAAAAACAAAAACAAAATACGAAAATAAAACCGCTCCGCTTTTGAAAAATATCAAAAAGCTCATAAATAAAACATTTAAAACGGAAAATAAATACCCGAAAATTATCTTAATATCTTTTTCAAACAGAACAAAAAATAAAGATGTAATTATAGTTATAAATGAAATTAAATAAATAACTAAATCATAATTTACAATATTTAAAAGTGAAGGTACTATTTTTAAAAACAAAAAGCTTGAAAAAACACAACCTGAAAAACTAATGACACTTAAATAAAGCATATTTGAAGAATTTGAAAGAAATGATGCAAATGATGCAAAAGGAAAAACAAAAAGCCTTATAAAAAATATAAAAGAAAGGGTGATTATAAATATTTTTAAATAAATAACATAATTAAATTCATTGATAACTTGTAATATTATTTTCAAATTTTCAAATTTTAAATTTACTATATCATAATCAATTAAAGAACCGATTTTATAAGAAATTAAAAAACAGATAAATAAAGCAAAGTTTGAAAAAGAAAGCAATTTTAAAAATCTTTGAATATAGATATTTGAAATATCTTTAATTAAATCAAAATAAGCGCTCAAGTATATTATTGCACTTTCCAAAAAAACAAAAATTAAAGAGGTTAAGATATTATCGCTTATAATAAAAAGAAATAAATTAAAAACAAGTAATGAAAATAAATTTAAAAATCTCTGCTTTGTGAAAATAAAATGTTTGAATTTTTTAAAATACGATTTTAAATAAATCGAATAACTTAAAAATAAAAACGAAGCAAATATTAAATATAAAATATTTCCTTTATTTATTGAAAATTTTAAACAAGAAAAATCAAAAGAAAAACTAAAGCCCTTAAAATTTATAAAATAAAAATCAATAAAAAAGATAAAAAATGAAATAAAAGCCGCAAAAATCAGGCTCAAATTAAGAACTTTTTTATTAATGTTAATTAAAAACATTTTAAAAACAAATAAAATAATTCCATAAAAAAAGGGGGATAATATTGCTAAAGTATTTGAATATCTAATTATATCCATAGCGCAATTATATATTTTTTTATTGTGTTAGTAAATAATATTTTACAATAAATTAACTGTATTTGATGTTTATGTTAAATTAAAATTAAACTAAATTTTACTTATGGAGAATAGTTTATTATGAAAATGTCAAAACTTTTTGTTCAAACGCTGAGAGAATACCCCAACGACGCTGAAGCAATCTCGCACAAGCTTCTTGTACGTGCAGGTTTCATTAAAAAACTTGCAAACGGAATTTATACCTATCTTCCTCTTGCACAAAGAGTTTTAACAAAAATTTCAAACATAGTTCGCGAAGAAATGGATGCTTCGGGTGCTCAAGAACTTTTAATGCCTTTTGTGCAGCCTGCTGAAATCTGGCAAAAATCACAAAGATGGCAAAAATACGGAAAAGAACTTCTAAGATGCGAAGACAGACACGGAAATCAAATGTGCCTTGCTCCAACCCATGAAGAAGTTATAACATCCGTTGTATCAGGAATCGCAACTTCATATAAACAACTTCCCTTGAATCTTTATCAAATTCAAACAAAATTCAGAGACGAAATAAGACCCCGCTTCGGGCTTTTAAGAGGCAGAGAATTTATTATGAAAGATGCCTACAGCTTCCACACCTCGCAAAAAGATCTGGAGCGCGAGTATGAAGTGATGGCTCAAACATATACAAATATCTTTAAAAGATGCGGACTTGAAACAAAAGCCGTCCAATCGGACTCAGGCGCAATCGGAGGCGCGGTATCTCATGAATATATGGTTTTAGTAGATACTTCGGTTGGAGAAAATGACGTATTTTATTGCGATTGCGGCTATAGCGCAAATTCTAACCACGCAATTTCAATTCTTAACAAAGAAGAAACCAACGGCAATTTTAAAGAAGAAAAAATTGTCGATACACCAAACACTAAAACAATCGAAGAACTTGCAAAATTTTTAAACATTGAACCCGATTGTATCTTAAAAGCAGTAGCCTATATCGCTGATTCAAAACCCGTTATTGCAATGATTAGAGGGGATAAAGAAATCGAAGAAACAAAATTAATGAATGCACTGAATGCGCTTGAAATAAGACCCATGGAAAACGATGAAGTTATTGAATATCTTAATTCATACCCGGGCTTTATTTCACACCGCGATGTTGATTCATCAAAAGTCAGGGTTCTTTTTGATAATTCCGCAAAAGGAATGAAAAACTTTGTCTTAGGCGCAAACATTAAAGATAAACACATAACAGGCGCTAATTTAGAAAAAGATATTGAATTTGTCGATATTTCCCTTGTAAAAGAAGGGGAATTATGCCCAATCTGCCATAAACCTCTTAAAAAAACAAAAGGAATTGAAGTCGGGAATATCTTCCAATTGGGTACAAAATATTCAAGCCCCATGAATGCCTGCTATACAGACGAACAAGGACAACTAAAACCCTATATTATGGGCTGCTACGGCATAGGAGTTTCGCGCACAATGGCAGCGGCAATCGAAAAATATCACGATGAACACGGTATAATCTGGCCGATTGCAATTGCACCGTATCATGTTGATATAGTTCCGGTTAATTGTGATGATGAAGAACAGATGAAAATCGCATCCGATTTATACGATAAACTGCAAAAATTAAATATCGAAGTCATACTTGACGATAGGAAAGATAGAGCAGGCGTAAAATTCAAAGATGCCGATTTAATCGGTTTCCCGATAAGAATAACCGTAGGTAAAACAATAAGCGAAGGACTTGTTGAATTTAAAATAAGGAAAACGGGAGAAGTTATTAAACTAAGTCCCGATGAAGCAATTGAAAAATGCAAAGAAATTCTCTTAAATTAAAAATTGCATACTTATACCCTGACATTCTTCAAAGCTTTTGCGATGAAGCAAATATTAATGTCTTTTATAAAAGAGCACGCGCAAGAAATATAGATGTTGAAGTAAATGAAATTTTATCCCACAACAAAGTTCAAGCATCAAAATACGATTTTTATTACATGGGAGGCTCTAACTATTCCAATCTTGAAGAAGCAATGCGCTATTTAGAAGAAAACAAAAACGAAATCTTAAGCGCGATTGATTCAGGTGTTGTTGCATTGCTTGTAAACTGCGGTTTTATACTTTTCGGCAATACGTTTCAAATGCTAAATAAAGCGCAAAATAAGGGTTTGGGGGTTTTTAATATGGATTCCGTTATGATAACAAAACATATTTATTCGCCCGCTTTTGGTACCTGTAATTTTTTAAAAAAAAGAATAGTAGCGGGTTTTGAAAATCATAATTTTATATCGAATCTAAAAAGCGATGCAATTGCGTTTTTGACTTTAAAAAAAGGAACAGGAAACAACCCTAAAGACAAAATAAAAACAGACGGTGCAAGATATAAAAACGCAATAGGCACTTATTTAACAAGCCCTGTTTTAGCGCAAAACCCCCATTTTTGCGACTTTTTAATTGCCCGCTCCTTAAGAATAAAATACCGAACCAAAATCCCCCTAAGCCGCCTTTATGACGACATAGAATGGTATTCGCACAATTATATTTTAACTAATTAAATTCATCATCATCAGAATAATAATTCGCCTCTTCAAATGCAGCAGGAAACGCAAATGAAGCTATTATAGAATATAAAAATAAAATCAGCATACCGAAAAATATCATAAACCCAACACCATCCATTCCTCCGCTGCCCATAGAATCATAAAATGAAAATAAGTCTAGAGCATCTGCAGGAAAAAACATAAAAAAATAAAAACCGATTCTTATTATTAAAAACAAAAATAAAGCAAAACCCATTCCTGTCATATAACCAATACCAAGCGGTTTAATTAGTTTTAAACCATATATATTTTTATAATTTGCTATACTTACATTATCAAGAATTACGGATACAAAAAGAGGACCTACGCAAGCTTCAGGAGGTAAAAATATGATAATCAAAAGACTTAAAGTACCTATTACAGTAACTTCAAACGCTGCAGCTAAAGGGGAGTGGTCTATTAATTTTCCATCTTTATTTAAAAATTTAGCAGATTCATTATTTATTTCTTGCGGCTTTAAAGCTAAAGAATTACCGCTTTTAAAATTAAAAATAAGACATGAAATATAAAAAAATAAAGTATATAAAAAAGGAAAAATAAATAAAAATTTAACAATACCCCACACGCTCACCAACTCAACCGCAAATCCGGTTTTCATTTCAAATGATTTAGAAAATAATATAAATATAATTATAATTCCAAGCAACCCCAAATATGAAAACATATGAGACAAAAATTTAAAATCAGGCATCTTTTTGTTATAAAGCCCATACATTAAACCGAACAAAACAGCCGTTATAATCTCCATCACCACTTTTGCGCCTTTAAAATACATTAAAGCAACGGTAGAATTAAACACTATGACTAAAAATAAAAAAATAACACTAAAAAAACAAATCCCAACAGCCGTATACAAAGGAGAATTTATCACTTTTTCCATAAATGTTTCATCTTTATTCATTTAAACTACCTTTCAACGATTTTTTATTCCATAGGTTATATAATTTGTAAATTTAAAGATTCCGACAAGAAATAGCGGGGCTACCAATGAATACATTAAAAATAACATAACAAGCGGCAGAAAAATATATCCGACAATAGTGCCAAGGGAAGCTGAATGCGGTCCTTTTGATGCTAAACTTAAAACAAATATAAAATATAAAATATTCCTTAAAATAAACAATAAAACCAAATATCCGCCTGTACGAATTAAATAATTACCGTTTGCATTGCTTTTTTGTTTAGATCCGTAAATGATTCCACAGATAAATGCACATATAAAATCAGCTGCAAAGCTTGCAATAACGCCTATAGATATTAAATAGATATTTACACATGGTAAAAAAAGAATTAAACTTCCCCATAGTCCGATATCAAGAGCTGTTTTAAACGGAGTTTTTTGCTTGCATTTAAAGTTTGCTTGATTACTTTTTGCTTGATTACTTTTAAAATATATAATACTTCCTTCTTTTTGAGTTGCCTGTTTTTCTGTTTGGTAATTTTCGGGAGCAACAAATAAATTAACGACTATTTGTTTTAAGTTTACTATTGTAGCCGAAAAACCAAACAATAAAGTGCATGCAATAGAAAGAAAAAAATTAATGGCTATCACAGATAATATTGTCCATATATATTCATTCGTATAATCAAAAGAACTAAAAACAAGTATCAAACAAGAATAAGAAAACAAAGAAAACGTATATTTAAAATCAGGTGCTTTTTTGTAATAAATTCCATATATCAAACCAAGCAAGACTGCTATTAAGGGTTCAATATACATTCTAGTTTTTGCCATAAACAGGATATCCAGAGAAAAACCCGGGAGCAAAGCAAAAAATATTGATAAAAGGATACCGCTTAAAAAATAAATCATCAAAACTGTACATAACGGTTTTTCAATAAGTTTATAAAACATGTCGGATTTGTTTTTAATTAAATTTTCAAAATCGCCTAGTGCGCTTGATGCCCAAAAAGCAAGAGTTAATATAAAAGGTAAAATACCCAAAAGCGCAATTGCAAAGAATTTACTGTAAGAATACAACTTGGAAATTTGATTTATTATATCGGGTTTTTGAATATACAAGGTTAAATAAATTATAAAATTTAATACAATAAAATAAATCAACATGGATAATACATATTTTCTGTCAGTTTGTTTTTTGGCATTAAATCCGTATATAAACCCGAACACAAGAGCAAGCATAATTTCAAGACTAAATTTTGTGCCCGTAAAATATTTAATAACGGAAGAATTGTCAAATAAAACAAGAAGCAAAGAAACAATTCCATAAAAAGAAACCATCAAAACAGCAAATAAAGGAGAATTTAATATTTTTTCCGTAAATGTTTTATTTTCATTCATTTTGCTTTCCCTTTAATAATTTTTTTATTCCATAGGTTATATAATTCGCAATTGCAAAGTAGAAAATCACACACAATCCATCTATCGGTATATCAAAAATCATATCAACAAAATCAAAAGCAACAATAAAAGAAGTCAAAAATACAAAAATATACGCAAATATCCATCTGACTAAGTAAATAAAAATAAGCGCAAACAACAATTTTATTAAATACTTAAAAGAAGTCGCTTTTTTTTGTTTTAATCCGTAATTATACCCATAAAACAATGCACACAAAGAATCGATTGCTATAAATAAAAACTCAAGAATATTGCCTGCAATTCCAATGGAATCTTTTTCTATCAACCACGAAAACAAGCACAAACACGTAATCTGAGCTATAGTTCCCGCTAAAGTAATAACAAATGCAGTCCGCAGGGGAGATTTTGTTTTTAATTCATTTCTAAAATTTTTTAAATTGTGTAAACAAGCAGCAATATAAAAAACAAGAGTCAATGTAACAGGAAAAATTATTAACATGCCGTGTTTCAATAAGTCTAAAATTAAAGTAAAATTTACAACCTTTGTGTTTATGGTAATCATTGATATATAAAATAAAGAATTTAATACACAAAAATAAATAAACATAAGCAATGCATATTTAACTTTTGGAACACATTTATTATAAATACCCTGTGCTAACCCTAATATCAAAACCAAAATAACTTCAATACCAAATTTTGTATTAATAAAATATTCAAAAGCCAAAAAAGAATCAAAGAATAAAACCATAAAAAGCGAAACAATGCTGTATGAAGAAACCAATACAACAACAAACAAAGGGGAGTTTAATATTTTTTCTATAAATGTTTCATCTTTATTCATTTAAACTACCTTTCAACGATTTTTTATTCCATAGGTTATATAATTTGTAATTACAAAAGCGCCAATTACCCATGATGCCATTATCGGTGATGATATAATAAATATTACGGTTAAGAAATTAACACCGAGTTGTGCGGCAAATAAAAAATTTCTAATTACCACAATTAGGATGCAAACAATTAACATTTTTATTGCATACATAGTGATAAAAACTTTTATCTGTTTTAATCCATAATAAATTCCAAAAGAAAACGCAATTATATAATCAAGAAAATACGTAATACGGTATGATGATATGAGAATAGAGTTCTTTTGAAGCAGTGCTGCCATAATCCAACCTAAAAGAAAACATATATTTCCTGCAAGGGTAATATAAAATGCGGTCTTTAAAGGGGTGTGAATAATTTTTATTTCATTTTCATTCGTATTTTCGCTTTTATTTTTTATTTTCTTTTTTATTTCTATTGCATTTTCATTATTAAATTTTTTAAAATTGCATATATACACACCTGTATAAAAAAGCAATATATATACAAGCGGGAAGTAAAATTCAGCTTGAAGATCATCTAAACTTAATGATTTACACAGGAACATTACAGTTAAAAATGCGTAAAATTCAAAAAGCGCAAACAGAGTAAATAAAAATCTTGCCCTTGGTGCTTTTTTAAAATAAATCCCGTATATTATACCAAATACAATCGACAATACAGGAGCAAAAACATGGGATTTATATATTTCGGTTGATAAAATATCAACACCTTCTATATGCGCTTTATATGCCGCAATAATAACGCTTAAATAAAAAATTATTGTAGCAATACTAAAAGGAGTATTTAATATTTTTAAAATTTTATCAAAAAAATCGTTTTGCTGATTTTTATTTTTGATAGAGTTAAATATATCTTTAAAATCAAAAATTATAAAATAAGATATGTAAAAAGAGAAAGTGCACAATATGGAAAAGGCTATACATACGTCTATATTGAAATTTTCTTTTATTGTGGCAGCCAAAAAAACATCGGACATACCTGCTTTTAAAACAAGAATACAAGCAATAAAAAAATGGAGTATAAAAAAACACAAAAACAAAAATACAAAATATTTTCCGCTTTTGGATTTTTTATTATCAATTCCGTATAACAAACCGCAAAAAGCAGCTATGGCCGATTCAAGAATTACTTTTGTTTTTATTGCTTTTGTATAATATTCAAAAGCCGAAGATGAATCGAAAAATAAAGCCGCAAAAAGAGAAACTATGCTATAAAAAGAAACTGCCCCGACTATAAAAAACGGGGAATTTAGTATTTTATATATTAATTCTTTTCTAACTTCCATTTTTCTTAATATTTAATAACAAAATCAATTATACAATTTTTTCTTTTGGTTTACAATTGCTTTTAAAATGAATTTGTCTGTAATAAAATAACATTATGCTTTTAGTTATAGATATCGGCAATACCAATACGTCGCTTGGGATTTTTAAGGGAAATGAATTAATAAATACATTTTCTCTTTCATCCGACATCAAAAAAACATCGGATGAATACGGGATTTCGCTTCTTGCGATTTTAAATCATAACAACTTAACAAAAGAAATCAAAGGAGCAATTGTTTCATCGGTTGTACCACAATTGTGCGAAATATATAAAAATGCGATTTTAAAATATTTAAATATCAAAGCAATAAGTTTATCTTATAAATCAAAAATGCCCGTACAATTAAAACTTGATAACAATAAAGAAATCGGTGCGGATAGAATTGCAAACGCAACGGCAGCTTCGATTAAATACAAACTTCCGGCCATTGTAATCGATTTTGGTACGGCAACAACATTTGATATTGTCGATAAAAACTCCTGTTTTATCGGCGGCATTATCGCCCCAGGGCTTAAAATTCAAGCAAATTCACTTTCTCAATTTACGTCAAAACTGCCTAAATTAAAAATAGAAGCCCCGAAACGCTCAATCGGAAAAGATACAATAAGCGCAATGTTATCAGGGATTGTTCTCGGGCATAAATGTTTAATTGAAGGAATGATTAAAAAATGTGAACAAGAACTTAACGAAAAAGCTACAATAATTGCAACGGGCGGATTTTCGTCGGTTCTATTTGACAATATGGATAAGATATTTGACTATATTGATAAAGATTTAACGCTTTTTGGTCTTAAGGAACTGTATTATTTAAATAAGGAAGAAAAAAATGATTGAAACCATGGAAAAATTAACTCTTAAAATTAAAAAACTGCCTAATTTTGTCTCAATGCCCGAATACAAAACTCAAGGGGCTTCCGCCATGGATTTAGTTGCGGCAATTGATGAAGATGTTGTAATTCCGTCAGGCGAAATCAGGATGATTCCAACGGGAATTGCAATTGAACTTCCCCATAACACCGAAGCACAAGTTCGCTCGCGCTCGGGACTTGCAATCAAAAAAGGAATAGCTGTTGTAAACGGCATAGGAACAATAGATGAAGACTATAGAGGCGAAATTTGCGTCGGTTTGATTAATCATTCAAAAGTTGATTTTAAAGTTTCAAGAGGAGACAGAATTGCTCAAATGGCAATTATGGAAGTTTTAAAACCCGAAATTAAAATATCCGACGACTTATCGGATACCCAAAGAGCCTCGGGCGGTTTTGGTTCAACAGGCGTAAAATAAACATTAAGTGGAATTAAATAACTGATGTACGGATTTAATTTTGAACTTGATGATTTTCAAAAAGAAGCAATAAACCACATTCAAAACGGAAAAAGCGTTGTAGTCTGCGCCCCGACAGGCGCAGGCAAAACCTGTATTGCTCAAAGCGCAATCCACTTAGCGCTTGAAAATCAGGAAAGAATTTTTTACACAACCCCCCTAAAAGCTCTTTCAAACCAAAAATATAACGATTTTTCGCGTATATACGGGCAAGACTGCGTCGGGCTTTTAACGGGAGATACAACAATAAATAGAAATGCTCAGGTAGTTGTTATGACAACCGAAGTATTCAGAAATATGCTCTACGGCACAACGTTCGGTTCTCTTAAAGACAACTTAAAAGACGTTAAATACGTTGTATTGGATGAAGTTCACTACATGAACGACGAATCAAGAGGAACCGTCTGGGAAGAAAGTATTATATATTGCCCCGTAAATATTCAATTAATTGCTCTAAGCGCTACGGTTCAAAATTCAAGACAGTTAACCGATTGGATTAATACGGTTCATTCAAAAACAGAACTTGTTTATACCGATTTTCGCCCCGTTCCTTTAAGATTTTTCTACTATGATTCATCAAAACCAAAAACAATTCTTCCTCTTTTAACACCGTCTGGCGATTTAAACAAAAAAATAAAACCCGAGAGCAGATATAAATATTTCAACAAAAAAGATAAAATCAAAAATCCTACGCTGGATATTGTTGAAACACTAAATGAAAAAGACATGCTTCCTGCGATATATTTTACTTTTTCAAGGAAAAAATGCGATGAAAACGCAAGAAAATGCCTAAAACTTGATTTATTATCAAAAGATGAGCTTCAAAAAATAAATACAATTATTGATGAATATATAAAAGAAAATCCATACCTTGAAAATAACCCCGAACTTGACTTAATCCGCTCAGGCATTGCATCTCACCATGCAGGATTATTGCCCATACAAAAAGCGCTTGTTGAAAAATTATTCCAACAAGGCTTAATTAAAGTTGTTTTTGCAACGGAAACCCTTGCTGCAGGAATCAACATGCCGGCACGCACAACAATCATAAGTTCGATCTCAAAAAGAACCGACAGCGGTCATAGAACCTTGAGCGCAAACGAATTTCTTCAAATGTCAGGCAGAGCAGGCAGAAGAGGTATGGATAAAATAGGCTATGTTGTAATTGTAGGCACTCCTTTTCAAACGCCCGAAGAAGTTGCAGCTCTTGTAAAATCGGACGCGAATCCTTTAGAGAGTAAATTTTCTCCCGGGTATTCCATGGTTTTAAATCTTTTACAAAGGTTTTCGATGGAAACCGCGCGTGAACTGATTTTTAAAACTTTCGGCTATTTTTCATCAACGGATAGACTATCTCCCCTTATTGAAAAAAAACAAAAAAGACAGGAAGATATTGTGCTTGCGCGTGATTTTAGCTGTAAATATAAGCTGTCTGATGATGATTTTATTGAATACAATAAATTAAAAAACCAATTCGTGCAAACAAGAACCCTCTATAAAACCCTTAAACGCCAGGCAAAAGGCAAATATAAAAATCCTGATACAGCACCTGAGGTTATTGAATTTAATAAAAAATCAAAAGATTTAAGAATAAAAATCGAAAAATTTGGCTGTAATACCTGTAAAATTTACAAAAAACACAAAAAAAGCCTTGAGCTTATTGAAAGATTCCAAAAAGAAATCAGGATTTTAGATAAAGAAATAGAATTTCAAAAAGATATCTACTGGCAAAAATTTTTGGCACATAAAAATATTCTTGAATTAACGGGTAATTTAAAAGACGATTATCCGACCGATAAAGGCAAGATCACAATGGCGCTCAGGTGCGAAAATGAATTATATTTAAGTGAAATAATCTTATCGGGGTTATTGGATGAACTTGATGTTGTTGAATTATCCTCTGTTATCTGTGCTCTTGAATCGGAAGAAATAAGAAACAAAGATAATTCAAGAGCATTGGGGTGTTCTAAAAAAGTAAGAAAAGTTCTAAATCAAATAAAAGATATTAAAAGAAAAATATATGTTCTTGAGCGCGACAATAAAATTGAAAACCCGATGAATCTTAATACTCATTTTTGTTATTTTATTGAATACTGGGTTTCATCAAACATGAATATCGAAAATAACTCCATAAAAAGCTGGGAAAATATGTTTGAAGACAGTGATTTTTCGCAAGGCGATGTTGTTCGCACATTTAAGCGCGTAATCGATGTTTTAAGACAAATTGCAACAATTGAAGGAATTAATCCCACGCTTGCTCAAAAAGCACGCGATGCCATTAAATATATTAATATAGAACCCGTAAATATTGATTAATTGTTTTTATTTTGGCTTTGGTAATAATTGCTTTTTAATTTTGAAGGTTTAGTTGATCTTGTTGAACCGTCAAAATTGTTTTTCAAAGGTTTAATAATAGGGTTCATATTATAAAATTCTTTTGTTTCTTTACTTACTTCTTCATTTTCACTGTTGGTTACTTTAGAAGCCGCCATTTCTTTTTGTTTTAAAAATTCAGCCCTTCTTGCTTCTCTTCTTTTTTGGGCTCTTGTTTTTCTTTTTGTAATTTTGCTTTCTTTTTTATCTGATGAAGAAGAAATTGTATATGTATTATATCCGTCTATTGAATAATATTCTTCATAAGCTTGCGCTTCGACAAATACAAAACTTGTCAGCGTAAATATTGTAATCATTAATAAACCGATAAATTTTCTCATATTTGCCTCCCATAAGCGCAATATAATACATTCTTACATATATTAAAAAGGATTCGCATAAAAAATTGTTCTTTTTTAACAATTCTTAACACTTATTGTTTATTAGGCTTTAAAAGCATATCGTAATTTATTCCTTTTGCTTCAAGAATAAAATCGCACAGTTCTCGAACAGCGCCTCTGCCGCCTTTCTTTTTTGAAATAAAATTACATACTTTTTTAACCTCCAAAACAGCATCCTTCGGGCAGCATGCAAGGGCGATTTGTTTTAAAATACAAATATCTGGTAAATCATCTCCCATATATGCAACTTGCGATTTATTAATATTGTATTTATTAATTAAATCCTCAAGTGCTTTTGCTTTATCTTTTTGCCCCGTGTACAGTTCTTTAATATCAATCATCTTAGCTCTTAAATTAACGGTGTTATTGTCTCTTGCAGTAATTATCGAAGTAATTAAACCTGCTCTTGATAACATTACAACACCCATGCCGTCTTTTGCGTTAAAAGTCTTTATTTCAACTCCGTCTTGAGTAAAACTCAAAGACCCGTCTGTCATAACTCCATCCACATCAAACGCTACAAGTTTAATATTTTTTGCTATTTCAATTAAATCTTTATTGTCCATATTTCCCTCAAATTATTTTAAAAAAATTATACACCAAAAGGTTTAGTTTTTTAAAATTTAAATCAAAAGAATAAAAAATATGCCGTTTAATATTTTGTAGCAAAATAAAGAACGAATATGAACACCATTAAACAAATCACCCTTTCGCAAAAGCGATTCATAATTGAAAGCGAAGAATCCTCATTAAAATTAAAATACACACAAGATGGCGAACGCTATATCATAGATATAAGCTCCATGAATCTTTTTGAAGCGACAAAAACGGCAATTTTATGCTCAACATACTGTTTTTTGCATAACTTTGAAAAGAAACTTTGCTGGCTTGTTAAAGACGAAGCAACAAGAAAAGCAATTTCAATTTTAAGATTGCGAAACATGGAACAGTTTGTAAAAGATGCGCAAATTCAAAAAAGTGCGGTGTTCGCATGAAAATATCAGACATCATAAGTAATGAAAAAATATACGCAATCATAAGAGAGGATGATAAAAACCGCGCTTATGAAATTGCAAAAGCTTATATTGAAGGCGGAATTAAAGTAATTGAATTTAACTGTCCTTATGATGTTACAAAAAAAATCCACGATGAACACAATAACATCTTAATTTCACAAGGCGGAATAATTACAACAGCGCAAGCACAAAAAGCACTCTGTGCAGGAGCTAAAATAATTTCAAGCCCTATTTTGCAATCGAATTTAATTCGTTTTGCTTCCTGCTATTCAACCTTTTTAATCCCCACGGCAACAACCCCTAACGAAGCATATAGCGCATGGAAATCAAGAATAGCTTTAATTAAAATCTATCCCGTTGATAAAATGGGCGGGATTGATTATATAAAAGAATTAATCAAACCCATGCATTTTCTAAACCTTCTTCCATGCGGTTATGTAAAACTTGAAGAAATAAAAGGATATCTTGATGCAGGCGCAAAAGCAGTCGGAGTAGGAAGAGGTTTGTATCAGGATAAAGGATACAACGAAATCGTTCAAACAGTCAAAGAAGTCATAAAATCAATAAATTAATTTTTAGGTCAAGGCGGATGCAAAACATCCGCTTTTTTTAGTTAAAAAAATCTTAATTGTTATGATAAAATTACAATTAAGATTTAAATCTATAATAAAAAAGGTAAAATATGATAACAATAAATAACTCTTTAATAACAGGAATAGATATCCAGCAAAAACTTGTTAAGATGCTTGATTGCGGTTTAGATATTCAAAATAATTCCGCTAAACTTTTAAAAGCAGCGTCAATTTTAAATATCAAAACCCTTCTAACCGAGCAATACCCGAAGGGTCTTGGCGAAACGGTTGATGAAATTAAAAAAATCGCTCCTTTTAAAACAATCGAAAAAACAACTTTCAGCGCCTGCCAAACAAAAGAATTTCAAGACGAAATCAATAATCTTGATAAAAATATCAAAAATATAATAATTTTCGGTATAGAAACGCATATTTGCGTTTATCAAACAGCTCTTGATTTATTAAAATCAGGTTTTAGCGTTTATGTTGTTTGTGATTGCACATCATCAAGAAAAGACCTTAACAAAAACACCGCTCTTGAATTAATGAAACAACAGGGAATTAAAGTAACAACCCTTGAAATTCTTTTGTTTGAATTTTTAAAATCCTCAAAACACGAACACTTTAAAGAAATTCAAGCCTTGATTAAATAATTATTTTGATCTTGAAAGCTTAAATTCATGATTATCCAAATACTGCTGTTTTTGTGCGCCAAGCATCATTCGCTCGGCATCTTCAAGCACTTTTACAATCATATATCCGTTTTCACCGTCCGAGCGGGGAGTTTTATCATGTTCTATGCAATTTAAAAAGTGCTGGCATTCAAGCTTCAACGGCTCAATTTCAAGATAATCAAAAACTTCAATATCGTTTTGAGAGCTTTTTTTGTTATCGTAAACTTTAAGTTTTCCTTCCTGAAGAGTATCGTCAAGAATTGCCGTTGCTTTTTCTCCGCGTACCAGAAGAGAAACTCTTTTTTGAGGATGAATCCAGCTGTCTGAGACTTGTCCTATGATGCCGTCTTCAAATTCAATTGTTAAATGAGTAATATCGCAGATATTTTCAAATTCTGAAGCCACACCAACGGCATTTAATACTCTAACGGGGGCTTTTCCCGTAACGTGTGCTATCATGGAAACATCATGCGGCGCTAAATCCCACATTACGCTTCTGTCGTTTTTAAAGTAGTTTATGTTTAATCTGTCTGATTGTACGTATTTAATTTTACCCAAAAGTCCTTGAGCAATAATCATTTTAAGTCTGTTTACCGCAGGATGGTACAATAAAAGGTGTCCGACAAGAAGCTTGATTCCTTCCTTGTCCGCTAAATCTTTAAGTTCCTGAACTTCTTTTGATGAAGTCGAAATCGGTTTTTCAACATAAACGTGTTTATGGGCCAAAATTGCTTTTTTAACAAGGTTAAAATGCGTATGACTCGGTGTTACAACACAAAGTGCAGTTATTTCAGGATTTTTAATAACGGATTCAAAATCGTTTGAAATATTAACATCTCTGTATAAATCCTGAATTAAATTTAAATTATCAGAATCTAAATCACAGACTGTATGAAGTGCGCCGAGATTATAAAAATTTCTGACTATATTTCTACCCCAGATTCCGCATCCGATAACTGCAACACATTTATTCATTCAATAATTCCTTAAAAATTCGACTTCCTAAATAAAATTTTAATACAAAAAAATATTTTTTAAAATTAATATTTTATAAAGACCATACTTATGCTAGGATATTAATATGAACACAAGAACATTTATCCTTAACTGTCCCGTTGATTTATTAAAAAAAGAAGAAGCAATCAATATAGTTAACAATACAATTGCGGATAAGAAAAATTTTCAAATCATCACGCTTAATCCCGAGATGATTATGAATGCGCAAAAAAATCAGGACTTTTTAAACATCATAAATAAATCCGATTTAAATATCCCTGAAAGTATCGGAGTTAAATTGGCTCTTAAATTTAAAGGAATTAATTTAAATCAAATAAGAGGAGTTGATTTTGCAAGAGAGCTTGTAAAACTGGCATCACTAAACAATTATTCCATTGCTTTTTTAGGTGCAAAAGAAGAAATAATTCAAAAAACTACGCAAAACTTTAAAAATATGTATCCTTCGCTTAATATTGTTTATTCTCATAACGGATATATAAAAGGTGAGGAAGAAAAAATACTTAACGAAATCAAGCAAGCAAATCCGCAAATACTTCTTGTCGGAATGGGTTCTCCTTATCAGGAAGAAATTATTTTTAAATTAAAAGATATTTTACAAAATACGGTTATGATAGGCGTCGGGGGAAGTTTTGACGTATTTTCGGGCGTTGTCAAAGAATCACCCTTAATATATCAAAAACTGGGGCTTGAATGGCTATATAGAACTATATGCCAGCCTGAAAGGTTTAAAAGGATTTTTCCCGTTTTGCCAATATTTTTAATAAAGTGTATAATAGAGTCAATATTTAAGAAGGGCTGATATTTTGAAAGAATTCGCAAAAAAAGTAAGATGTGATATACTGCGCATGATTTATAACGCAAAGTCGGGACACCCCGGAGGGGCGCTTTCGTGCGTTGATATATTAACCGTTTTGTATAAAAAAATCCTAAATATACCCTTGGAATGGGATAAATCAATTGATTTTAAAAAAAGAGACAGATTTATACTCTCAAAAGGCCATGCAAGCCCTGCACTTTATGCGGTTTTAGCAAATGCGGGTTATTTTTCAACCGAACTGTTAAACGGTTTTAGAATATTAGGCTCCAAACTTCAAGGACACCCTTCATCAAGAGTTAATTTACCCGGTATTGAAGTTTCAACGGGTTCTTTAGGTCAAGGGCTTTCAATCGGAGTCGGACTTGCGCTTTCAATGAGGCTTGATAATATAAATTCAAAAGTTTATGTTTTATTGGGCGATGGCGAGATGCAGGAAGGAAGCGTTTGGGAAAGCCTGATGAATGCTAACAATCAAAAACTTGATAATTTAGTTATAATTATTGATAAAAACAGACTTCAAATAGACGGAACAACAGACGAAGTTAAAACTCTTGAACCGCTTGATGAAAAATTAAAGGCTTTTGGTTTTGAGGTTCAAACAATAGACGGACACAATTTTGAAGAAATTGAAACCGCACTTATAAACGCTAAAAATTCAAAAAATCTCTGCGCAATAATTGCAAACACAATCAAAGGAAAAGGCGTTAAGTTTATGGAAAATAATGTTTCATGGCATGGCAAGGCGCCTGATAAAGAACAGTTAGATATGGCATTGGAGGAATTAAATGCTCTCTAAAGTTGAAGAAATAAAATCCCCGAGAAACACTTACGGCGAAACTCTTGTTGAGCTTGGCGCCAAAAATCCTAACATAGTTGTTTTGGATGCGGATTTATCATGCTCTACGCAGACAGCTAAATTTCATAAAGCATATCCTGAAAGATTTTTTAACTGCGGTATCGCGGAACAAGACATGATGGGAACGGCAGCAGGGCTTGCATACGGCGGTAAAACAGTTTTTGCAAGTACGTTTGCAATGTTTGCAACGGCAAGATGCCTTGATCAGATAAGAAATACTATTTGCTATTCAAAATTAAACGTTAAAATCGTTGCAACCCATGGCGGAATTACCGTCGGAGAAGACGGTGCATCTCATCAGGCGCTTGAAGATATTGCTTATATGAGAGCAATTCCCGATATGAAAGTTATGGTTCCCGCTGATTGTACGGAAGTAAAGCAAGTAATAGAATATGCGGCAAATACACCGGGACCTATGTATATAAGAATTCCAAGAACAAACTTAAAAACCATATTTGACTCATCATACCAATTTAACCCTAACTCGGGAGTTAAATTAAGAGACGGTAAAGATATAACCCTTGTAACAAACGGGGAAACACTTTGGGAAGTTTTAAGCGCGGCAAAAAGCCTCAGCGAAATAGGAATTGATGCGGAAGTCTTGCATTATCCCGTTGTAAAACCGTTCCATCATATAGCGCTTAAAGAAAGTGCTCAAAAAACAAAAAAAGTTGTGGTAATTGAAAACCATAGCATAATAGGAGGTTTGGGTTCCGCTGTTTGTGAAGCAATTTGCAGATACTGCCCTTCTAAAGTATATCGAATCGGAACAAAAGACACCTTCGGACAATCGGGAGAGCAAAGACAATTAATGGAATTTTACGGATTGACCGACAGAAAAATTTATGAAAAAGTAATCGAATATATGGATGTAAAATGATAGTACTTAGAGATTTAGTAAAACAATATAAAAACAAATATGCCCTAAGGGGCATAAATCTTCATATTCAGCCCGGAGAATTTGTTTTCCTTGTTGGTTCATCAGGGGCAGGTAAATCAACATTAATGAAAATGTTATACCTTGAAGAACGCCCGACAAGAGGGAATGTTTATGTAGCGGGAATTGACATCGGAAATCTTGCCCCAAGCAAAATCCCAAGTTTAAGAAGATGCATGGGAATTGTTTTTCAAGATTATAAACTTTTACAAAATCATACGGTGTATGATAATATAGCTTATGTAACCCGCACAATGGGAATTTCATCAAAAGAGATAGAATCCAGAGTATTTGGAGCCTTAAAAGTCGTAGGTCTTGAGGATAAATATAAATCAAAACCCTGCGAATTATCAGGCGGAGAACAGCAAAGAGTTTCCATTGCGCGTGCAATCGTAAACGGGCCTCCTTTATTGATTGCAGATGAACCTACGGGAAATTTAGACCCTAAAAACTCGCTTGAAGTAATGCAAATACTGGAGCAGGTTAATCAAAGAGGAATAACAATACTTGTTTCAACCCATGATCAAGCTATGGTTAATTACTTCAGAAAAAGAGTCGTAACACTTGAACACGGACAAATAGTGAGAGACATGTTAGCAGGAACTTATGATTAGAAAACCGAGAAATACTAACACCTTTAAACAAAAAGTTAAATCGCGCATCCCAAAAGACTGGATGAGCGAAATAAGAATAAGCTATCGAATTATAATCGAAACAATAAAAGGTATAATTCAGGCAGGCATTGTTAACTTGGCAATTATTACAACAATAGCTGCCATCTTAACAATTTTCGGTTCTATTTTCAGAGTTACTCTTGCGCTTAATTCCTTTGCTTCATCCTTAGGCTCCGCTCTTGAAGTGAGCGCATATTTAAAACCCGAAGCAAACATAAACGCAACAATTGAAAAAATAAGAGGAATAGAACATGTTAAAAAGGTTACGTTTATATCAAAAGAAAAATCATGGGTTGAATTAAAAAAAGAAATCGATGTACCCGATATAACAAACCCCTTGCCTGATACACTACATGTAAAAGTTGACGATACCAAAAATATAACTCCCGTTATGAATTCGCTTAAAAATATCGAAGGCATAAATGATATGAGTTATGCTAAAGATTTGGTTCAAAAATTTGAAATGATTAATGCAATAATCAATACCGCAACATTCGTATTTGTTATTATAGTCTGCATATTAACAATTGCAATCATTAACAGCACAATAGAACTTGTTATTCAATCAAGAAAAGAAGAAATAGAAATCATGCGGCTTATGGGTGTCTCAAACTGGTATATTAAAACGCCTTTAGTACTGCAAGGCGCGATATACGGCTTTTTAGGAGCATTAATTGCAATAATTCCGATTGATATTGTTCAAAATTATATCATCAAAATACACGAATTTTACATGATTCAAATAAACCCCATGGCACAATTTACCGTATTATTTAGTGTACTAACCTTGGGTGTTACATTTAGCGCGGTAGGAAGCTTCTTAAGTATTAAAAAACATTTACAGGTATAGAAAATGATGAACGACTCGGATAAAATAGACCCTAAACAACTTGTAGAAGAATATAAAGATATCCCGCCTATGCCAAACGTTATGGTAAAGGCGTTAAGTGTTATTAAAAATCCCACAACGGGCATTGCCGAGCTTGCAAAAATCATGCAAACCGATCAATCGATTTCAACTAAAACCTTAAGTCTTGTAAATTCAGCTTTTTACGGTTTCAGACAACAAATAACATCGATAAATAAAGCGCTTGTAATTTTAGGGATGATGAAAGCAAAAAACATCATCATGAGTCTTGCGCTTAAGCAGATGATGACAACGCAAGGCAGCAGAGATTTATGGGAACATTCGATTAAATGTGCAGTTGCGTCTGAAATCATTGCAAAAGAATATAAAATTATAAACCCTGACGATGCATTTGTTATAGGATTTCTACACGATATAGGAAAAATATTACTAAACACAAAAAACCCTCTAAAATATTCTAAAGTAAGATACCTTGCCCAGCAGGGAAATGTTGATTTAGTTGATTTAGAGGACGCGCAATTTGGCACTAACCACTGCATATTGGGTGCGTATATATCTAAAAAATGGCAATTGCCTGTTATTTTAACCAATTGCATAAGATATCACCATGACCCTTCGCAAAGTTCGCTGCCAACAGTCTGTGGAATAGTATACTGTGCGGATAGATTAGTAAAACCCACAATGCCTGCACCCGTATTTGAACCTAAAGTTTTAAGTAAACTTGAATTTTCAATTGCGGATCCTGCAACATTAAGGGAAACGATTTTAGCTAAAGCTTCGATTTTCTTAAAAGAAATCTCTGCTCCAAGCTAAAAAGCGCAAATTGCGCGGCTTTAAAATATCAAATATAATGGAATTATGAAAAAACTGAACATAGCTTTTATCTGGCATTTTCATCAGCCAAACTATCAAAAAAATTATGATAGTGAGTTTTTGCTGCCCTGGGCAAGGCTTCATGCCACAAAAGATTATCTTGATATGTTAAAAAGAATGGATAAGTTTCCGAATTTAAAACTTAACTTTGATTTTTCACCCGTTCTTTTAACCGCACTGCAAAAATATCTCTTAGGGGTTCAGGATATCCATCTTAAACTGCTTTTAAAAGATGTTAAAGAAATCAGCGATGATGAAAAAATATACATTTTAAACAACTATTTTGATTTAAATTATAAAAACATGGTCTTAAAAAGACAATATTTCACAGAACTCTACAACCGCCGTGCAAA
Organism: Candidatus Gastranaerophilales bacterium; assembly: GCA_944324945.1. GTDB lineage: Bacteria > Cyanobacteriota > Vampirovibrionia > Gastranaerophilales > Gastranaerophilaceae > RUG14156. The sequence goes on along the minus strand of CALUYE010000004.1, from coordinate 103,680 downwards.
CGCAAAAGAATTGAATCTAAATATGTTTTCACTTCAGGAATATGCCGATATTATGGCCAATTTTAACCTTCTTTGGATTGATTCTTATTTCTTTTGTGAATACGAAGACTTGCGCAAATTGTATGAAAAAGAAAAAAACTATACATTTGAAGACAGAAGAAAAATTTATAAAATTCAGCTTGATATAATAAGAAGAATTCTTGAAGAATATAAAATTTATCAAGACAATGGCAGAATAGAAATTTCAACAAGCCCTTATTACCATGCACTAATCCCGCTTCTTATGGATTTTCGAGGCAAAGAAATAAAAAATTACGAAAACCTGCCTTCTAATTTCCATGGCATTGAAGATGCAAAAGAACAGGTTGAAAGCGCAATTAAAAGATACAGAGAATTTTTTGGCAAAAACCCTAACGGCATGTGGTTATCCGAGCAGTGTATTTGCCCAAAAAGCGCGGAATTACTTGCTAAATCAGGAATCAAATGGACTGTTGCGGATGAAGGAATTCTTTCTAAGTCTTTAAAAAAAGAGTTTGTCAGAGACTTTGAAGGAAATCTTGAAAATCCCTTTGAATTAAACATAAACTATAAAACAAAATCCAAAAATTCCATTAATATATTATTTTCAGATTCATTTTTTGCAAACCTTTTAAATTTTGTTTACGGAAATTACGATTCAAAAGCTGCCGCAAACGATATGTATGATAAAATTAAAGTCATTCAATCAAAACTGCAAACATCCCCCGTTAAAAATCATATTTTAACAATAGCGCTTGATGGCGAAAATTGCTGGGAGACTTATCCTGATGACGGCAATATATTCCTTGATACTTTGTATGACTTGATTTCAAACGATGAAACCTTAAACACGGTTCTTGTTAATGATTATATTGAAAATAACAAAGCACAGACTCTTGATAATTTAAAACAGGGCTCATGGATTAAAAGAAACTTTGATTTGTGGATTGGAGAACCCACTAAAAACGCAGCCTGGCTTTATTTATCAAGTGTTAGAGAAGATTTTAAACAGTACAGTGAAAAAAACTTGAAACACACAAGAAATCTTAAAGAAAAAGAAGCGCTTTGTGCAAAAATAGAATGCGCCAAAAGAGAAATAATGATTGCTGAAGGCTCTGACTGGTACTGGTGGTACGGAGAACCGAACGAATCAAAAAGCGACGGTATTTTTGACTTTTTATTCAGAGAACACCTTGCAAACGTATATTCGATTTTAAGTATGCAAATACCGAAATATTTAACAATTCCCTTAACCGCAAGCCCAAACAGACCCCTTAGAAATCCTCTGGGTAAAATAAATCCTGATTTATCGGCGTTGAATTCAGACATTTCACAATGGCAAAATGCAGGCTATATATTTATTCCCGATAATCCTACTTCAAACCTTATAAGATTAATTAAAAATATTCATTTCGGCTATGATGATAAAAATCTGTATTTTCGGTTTGAATTAAATAAAAATTCAACAAGGCTTGAATATAAAAACCTGCAAAATACAATTGCAATTTATTTTATAGACAAAAATGCGCAATACTATTCCCCAATAAGATTTATAAACAGAAATGAAAATATATATCCCATCTTAAAAAATCATTTCAGCACGGAAGCTAAATTAAACTTTAAAAATAACGGTATTTCAAGTATAAAAATAAATAAAGCAATTAACTACGGGCTTTATTGTCAATCAATACCTAAAAATTCCACGATAAATTACAAAGACACAATTGAAATAAAATTATCTTTTAAAGACTTAAACATAAAATCAAAAGACGATGTTTTAATATGTATAATTGATTCAACAAACGGTCTTATTAATGAAGTTTATCCGCAGGATGTCTTAATTGAACTTTAGTCTCTTACTTCAAAAGTAATTTCCCAATCCGACGAATCATCTTTTTTGGATTCTTTTTCATCAGGCAGATTTTGAGCAAGAACTAATTGTTTGTCTTTATTTTCAGGTTCCTCTTCGGAATTCACTTGTTTTATTGCTAAATCTGAATTTAAATTCTGTTTTATATTATCCTCATTAGAAATTTCCAAAGGCAGCCAGAAACCAAAGGTTGAGCCTTGATTTAGCGCAGATTTAACAAAGACTTTACCATGGTGGTGTTTTTCTATTGCAACTTTTACAAGATGAAGCCCAAGCCCCGTTCCTTTTATTGTATGGACTTGATTTTCGATTCTATAAAATCTTTCAAAAATCATTTTTTGATTTTCAGGCGCTATACCTATTCCGTTATCTTCAACCGTAACTTCAACATACTTTGGATCCCGCGCAATTTCAACTCTTATTTTAACCAAAGAATCTTTGGGAGAATATTTAATTGCATTTGTAATTAAATTACTCAAAGCGCGCTCAATACTTTGGACATTATAATAAAGAGAAGGGATATTATCCTGCTTTATAACAGAAAGCGTAATATTTTTTTCATCCGCAAGGACTTTATGGCTGTGCGCCATTTTTTCCACCGTTTGAACAATGTCTGCTTTTTCTTTTTCAAGTTCCGTATTTGATTGAAGTTTTGAAAAATCAAGAATATCATTAACCATCTTGTTTAATCTTATTACTTCTTCATTAATTGTTCCAATAAATTCTTTTTGCTCGTTATAATTAAACTGATTACCGAAATTATACAAAGTATCAGCATAAGAACTTAATATTGTAACGGGAGTTCTTAGTTCATGAGAAACGTTTGAAATAAAATCATCTTTTAATCTGTCTACTTCAGCTTCTTTTGTAACATCAATTAAAACGATAATATAGCCAAGATAATCATGGACTTTTGAATACATGGGAGAAATTATTGATTTTATGATTCTTTTATCTACGTTTATATTGAATTCTAAAGGTTTTTTCTCCATCACATCCAAGGGTGTATTTTTGAATATTTCGATTTTATCTCTAAAGCACAATTCACCCGCCGTATCGCAATAATTTTGTATTGAAGTATTTAAAATTTCATTATTCGGACAGTTTAGAATTCTTTTTGCCGCGGAATTTGTGATTGTAATTTTATCATACTTATCACACACAACAACGCCGTTTGCAATACTCATCAAAACTGCTTCCAGTTTATTTCTTTCAAGAGTTAATTGATCAATATTCTGCTCTTCGTAATTATGAAGCTTTTTTGACATATCGTTAAACGCATCGAACAATTCTTTTATTTCACCCGATGCCTGATTATAATTCAAAACCGTACCGAATTTACCCTGTTCGATTTCTTTAACACCGTGATGCAAAAGGGTTAATTCTCTTCTTATTAAAAACGCATTTCCCAAAATAACAAGCGTAAACACAAGCCAAACTGCACTAAACACCGTTAAAATAGATTTTTTAGTTGTCAGGGTAACTTTTTTTGCTAAATCGGCGGATAATCCCACTTCAACAGCCCCCACAACTTTTCCGTTTTGATCAACAATGGGGGAAGATATATTAGTATCCGCGTTTTTAGCGCGTTTTGAATAGTTTTCTATTGTTGTATAGATTATATTGCCCGCTTTATTTTTAAAAGTTATGTATGAAATATCGTCATCAGAAGATAAAATCGAATTAACATGCGCTTTTATATAGCTTAGGGTAGTTGCATTTTTTTGATTTTGCGTAATTTCATAATTTTGTACGGCAAGTGTTTTAGTCAACAGTTGACCAAAATTTCTATAACTTTCATCTAATTCTATCTTAATTCTGCTAACGGACCAAAAAGCGATTGATATGATTAATGCGGTTGAAATTAACAGGGCGGTAATAATCAGCTTATTTTGAACCGTTAAATCTATATTGATTTTTTTCTTCATATTAAAATTGTAACATAAGCTTATATTTTTGATGTATATTAATTATATGAAAAAAGAAAAATCCTCGCAAAACAATTCCAAAAAAGTCGTAGCATCAAACAAAAAAGCATATTTTGATTTTCTTTTGTTTGATAAATTTGAAGCGGGAATTTCTCTTTTAGGTACGGAAATTAAATCAATAAGAAAAGGTGCGATTAATTTAAAAGACAGCTATGTAAAAATTACGGATAATTTAGAAGCTTATTTAATCAATTGTCATATTTCTCCTTATGAATTTGGAAATATATACAACCATGACCCTAAAAGAGACAGAAAGCTCCTTTTAAACAAAAAAGAAATTTTAAAAATTTTAAATAAAGTAAAGCAGGAAAAATACACTGTTGTACCGACACAGGCATATTTTTCATCAAGATATTTAAAAATCGAAATAGCTCTTGCAAAAGGTAAAAAACTCTACGACAAAAGAGAAAGCTTAAAAGCAAAAGATTTAAAAAGAGAAATCGAAAGAAACAAATAAATGAAACTATATTTTCTTGGCCCTAAAGGAACATACAGCGAATTAAGCGCAAAAAAAGCGGTTAATTTCATAAATAAAGAATGCGAATTAATCCCTGTTTCAACAATTGCAAAAGTTGTGGATTTAGTAAACCGCTCTTTTGAATGTGCGGGGATTTTACCTGTTGAAAATTCAATTGAAGGAATTGTCCGCCCGACAATCGACAGCCTATACCCGAGCGAATGCAAAATCCGCGCTCAGGTCGATGTTGAAATTAAACACTGCATTGCAGGATACGGTAAAAAAGAAAATATAAAACACATAATCTCCCATCCTCAAGCGCTTTTACAGAGCCAAAAATATATTTTAGAAAATTTTGACGATAAAATAGATTTAATTAGCGCAAATTCAACCGCAGCAGCATTTAACTCTTTAAAAGAAAAAGATAAAACTTATGCTGCAATCGGTTCTTGTGTTTCGGCTAAAGAACTGAATTTAAATATTTTTGATGAAAACATAGGAGATATTAAAGACAACAAAACCCGCTTTATTTTAATATCAAGAAAAGATTTAAATATAAACAAAGAAAACACAAGAACATCTATTGTTTTTAATACCGAAAACAGACCCGGAGCGTTGTTGGAAATTTTAGAAATATTTAAAAAATATAATTCAAATTTAATTTATCTTGAATCCCGCCCTTCAAAAACCGTTTTTGGAGAGTATAATTTTATCGCCGATATTGATAAAGGCGAAGATAAAATTAAAGATGCACTAAATGAAATTGAAAAACATTGCAATTTTTATAAAATGCTCGGGAGCTATTTTACGTTAGAATAACTCCCGATATTTTATATTATATTGAAAGGAATTTTAAGCAAATTTTGACTTAACGGAGTTAAATATAGCTTTTACTTTATCACCCGCTATTTTTCTTATTGAACTTAGCACACTGTCTTCGGTAAATGCTTGCTTTAAGCTGTTTCTGTTGACTTGGGAAAATATTCCGTTATGAGCAACGCTGTTATATGCACCCGCACCTACGGCACCTCCCACGGTACCTGATACCAATGCTGAAGTTGCGGTATTTTTAATTAAATCACCCGCAGAAAATTCCTTATCTTCATCAAGCGCAACATCCGTTAAATAACTTGTTGAACCGGATAAAGAACCGCATGCTACGCCGCATTTTGCGCCGTTTTTAATTGATGTTGATAAAGCCATGGTACCATCAGCCCTTCCTTTAAAGATTCCCGATGATACGGCACTTGTTGTACCCGTTACGGCACCCGATATTACATCTTTTGTTACTTCCTTAACATCAAGCGCGTCCCCTTCAACATCGTTTGTTGCTCTATCAAGCATATTTACTCCCGATTTAATAGCAGCACCTATCGGAGCAGCTTTAGCTGCAGTTGCCCATACAATCGTACCTGCGCCTGCAGTTGCCGTTGTAAAGGCAATAGCACCCACACCTGTTGCTAAATTTGATATTAATTCAGAGGCATTATCCTGTCTTTTTTCAAAATCTTCAATATAAGACAACGCTTCATCAAAACTTATTGAACCGTTTTTGTATTTTTCAAGCATGCTCTCGCAATCGCTTTCGCTTTTGCCAAGCCCGCTAAACTCCTTAAAACCGTTCCACGCTTTACCCAAAACCCCTTGTTTGTCGCTTACGGTCTTTAATTTTGATTGCAATTCAAAATAATTTGCACTGCTAAAATTTTCTACACCGCTAACCATACTATTAACTAACCTTACTAATTACACACATTAATATAAAGTATTTTTTTGTATTAAAATTGCGCAAATGTTAAAAATTTTAACATTTTTTACATCAATTATTACTAAAAACAATATTAGCGTATAATTAAAATATAAATCGTATATTGGGGAAAATAAAATGGAAATACAACCTATTGAAGCATTGGTATACAATACAGATAAAGTTGAAATAAAAGACGTTATAGCGCCTCCTTATGATGTTATAGATGAAAAATATCAGGATGATTTATATAAAAGAAGCAAATACAATATCGTTAGATTAATCCTAAACAAAGGCGATAATAAATATGAAGATGCCAAAAATGATTTTGACAATTGGAAAGATAAAGAAATTTTAATCAAAACAAAAAAACCTTCGATTTTTTATTTAATACAACAATACAAAAACGAAAAAGGAAAATTAATCGAGCGAAAAGGTTTTATTGCAAGAAATAAAATTGAAGACTTTTCAACAAAAAAAGTCTTACCCCACGAATATACCATGGGCGGCCCGAAACAAGACAGGTTGAATCTGGTAAGTGCTACAAAAGCGTTCTTTTCTCAAATTTTTATGGTTTATCGGGATGATAAACAAATTATAGAAAAAGAAATTATACCGAAATATCTTGCAAAAACTCCTTTTGTTGATGTTTGCGATGATTTAAATGTAAGAAATATTGTCTATATTATCGATGATGAATCGGATATTAAATTGATTCAAAAAACTCTTGAAGACAAAACTCTTTTAATAGCAGACGGACACCACAGATACGAAACATCAATGAACTATTCAAAATTACATAAAGAAAACGAAAAAGCAAAATATGTAATGAGTTATTTTACAAATGCCAAAGACGAAAATTTAGTAATTTACCCCACCCACAGAGTCATTGAAAAAAGTATCGAACCCGATAAAATCATTGATGCCGTTAAAAAATATTATGACATTGATAAATATAATTCAAAAGAAGAATTTCTTGAAAAAATAGAGCAGGAAAATAAAAAACAAATAACAACAGGGTTGATTTTGAAAAATTCAAACGATTTTTACGTTTTAAAATTAAAAGAAGGAATAAAAGAAACCATACAAGCTCCAAAAGAACTTCAAAATATCGATTTGGTTGCCTTGCATGAATTAATCTTAAAAAAAGAACTCGATTTTTCGCAAGATGAGCTAATGGCTCAAAAAGGAATAAAATACGAAAAAAGAGAATCAATAGCATTTGATGCAATTAACAAAGGAGCAAGTGCCGTATTTATTATGGCTTATCCTAAAATGGACGATATTTTAAATGTTTCAAATGCAGGGTTAAGAATGCCGCAAAAATCAACTTATTTTTATCCTAAATTATTATCGGGGCTTGTCATCAATCCTCTTGATTAAGGAAATAATATGGAAAAACTTATTGCAAAAGATATTACATCACTCGGTGCCAATTACAATGAAAAAACAAAAACGGTAGATTTTAAACTCTATTCAAAAAATGCGCAAAAAGTTTTTTTGTGCATTTTTGACAAACCCTTAAACGAAGAAGCTGTTATGACGCTTGAGATGAAAAAAGGCGAAAATGATATATGGGAAACATCAATTAAAGATTATATTCTAAATTGCCATGAAAAACCCGTATTTTACGGTTATCGTATTTTTGGAGAAAACTGGCAATATAGCGATAATTTTGAATTGGGAAGTAATATAGGCTTTAAATCCAAAACTGACGTTTTAGGCAACAGATTTAATCCCAATAAAATCGCTTATGATCCATACACAAAAGAATTATCCCATCTGCCTTCAAGCGTTAACCCGGGACTTAATATGTTTCGCTCGGGAGCAAATTTTCACCTTGCAAATAACGCTAAATTTGCCCCAAAATCAGTTTATATGGCACAAAAAGATGTTGAAATCGCAAAAGTTAACCCAAGACCGTTTAACAGTGAGATTATCGGGGAAGTCCATATTAAAGATTTAACACAAAATTTATCAATTCCCGAAAAAGGCACCTATAAAGGAGCTGCTAAATTCGCAAAAAGCATTAAAAAACTTGGCATTACCATGGTTGAATTTCTGCCCGTAAATGAATTTGATTCAAGACAAAACGGGGTCAATCACTGGGGGTATATGCCCTTAGGATATTTTACTTTGGCGCGCAAATATGCTTGCGATAAAACATTAGGCAATTTATTAAACGAGTTTCGTTTAATGGTTGATGAATTTCATAAAAACGATATTAAAGTCTGTCTTGATATGGTTTATAATCACACGGGAGAAGCAGGGCTTATAAATCACAATGTTGAAGACGCGCAGCAATTTTCATACTCTTTAATCGACAATGCTTCGTATTATAAAGTGTATGAAGACGGCTATTACCGCTCAAACTCGGGCTGCGGGAATGATTTTAACGCAAACAACGAAGGAGTTCTTAATTTAATTACGGATTCTTTAATTTTCTGGGTTAATCAGGGGGTTGATGCGTTTCGTTTTGATTTAGCCGCAGCACTTCTTGAAAACAGCTCTACATGTTCTGAAATATATGATAATATCAATTCTTTAGCAGGGAAATTAAAAACAAGACTAAACGAAAAAGGAATAAAAGTCATTGACGACTTTGCATCAGACAAAGAAGGTATAGTTTTAATCGCAGAACCCTGGACCTGCGGAGGTAAAGATTGCTATCAGCTTGGGAACTTTCCTTCTTTTTGGGCAGAATGGAACGATATTGCAAGGGATTTATACAGAAAAATCACAATAAGACCCAACGAAATAACGCCCGCTCAAATTAAAAACGTGATTGAAGGTACGCCGTCAGTATTTAAAAATCCGCTTAAATCAATCAACTATATAGCATCCCATGACGGTTTTACTTTATATGATTTAAACAGCTTTGATTCCAAAAATCCCGCAACTCAAGGAGGGTCTAATTGGGAAATTTGTTCAAGCTATTCAAATTCCGATATTTTATCCGAAAATGCGATAAGAAAGCAGCTTGCACTGTTATTTATATCCTACGGAACCCCTATGATTCAAATAGGCGATATTATCATGCATTCTAAAAATGCAAATAACAACAGCTACAACAAAGACGACAACACAAACTACCTGAACTGGCAAAAAGCAGTAACAAAAAACACGTTTGAAAATCGAATTATGGAATATATAAGAAACTTAATTCAATTCAGACGTGAAAATAAAATTTTTACGGATAGAAATTACCTGCAAAGTCTTTCTTTTTACTATGATAACGCAACAATCGCGCAAAAAGATAATAAAGGCTATTGGGATAATCCTCTTGATGACTTTTTCGGGATGTTAATCAATCAAAAAGGAAAAAAAATTTATATTGCTTCGTCAAAAAATAATTCTCCTTTAACATTCAATTTGCCTCAAAATGAAGAAAATAAAGCCTGGTATAAATGTATTGACACAAGCATATTTTCAGACATTTCTTTTGAAGCCGATACATATATTGAAAAAGATTATATCCTAAACCCGCATGCGCTTGCTATATTTATGGAAAAATAAACTATGGAATTAAATTCGCTTAAAAAATTATATTTATCCAATTACTTTATTTTGAATTTTCAAGATATAAAGGAAGATGAAATTTTTTCTTCATATCTTTTATTTTTAAAATCTTTAATTCAAAAAGAAAATATTGAAGAAATTTTAAAAAACTATCAATCATTTATCTTAAAATTAAAAAATAAAGATTTAGGAAGTCATATTAAAGAAAAACTTATAAAAATCAGTGTTTCTAAAGAAAATATTCAAAATGAACTTGATATTTTAAACAATTTATTAAAAATAAATTTTAATGATATAAAACATATCCTAAAAGAAGAATACAAAAATTTATCGGACATTTTTGATTCCATGCCTGAATTTAAAAACACGGGTTTGAATTTAAAAATTAATGATATTTCCGAAAAAGATAACGAAATATCTGATGACATTTATAAAAATAACCAAACGTTTATATTTGATAACGATTTAATTTTAAAACCCATTGAAAACAATGAAACAATTTCATTTAAAGATTTAAAAGGCTATAAAAAACAGCAAAAAATTCTATATCAAAATACAAAATCCCTTCTTGAAAATAAAAAAGTAAATAATATTTTACTCTATGGTGATGCCGGATGCGGCAAATCATCAAGCGTTAGAGCGCTTTTGAATGAATTTAAGGAAATAAAAATAGTCCAGATTTTTAAAAATAATTTAATTAATCTCGATAAACTCTATACAATTTTAAAAAAACTCCCTTATAAATTCATTATTTTTGCGGATGATATTTCATTCAAACAGGATGATGAAAGTTTTTCAACCATGAAAGCAATTTTAGAAGGCTCTATTATACAATGCCCTAAAAATGCCGTAATATATGCAACTTCAAACAGGCGCCACCTGGTGCGCGAAAGCTTCAGCTCAAGACAGGGAGATGAAATTCATCTAAACGACACAATCAATGAAACAAATTCCCTATCGGAACGTTTTGGAATTAATCTTTTGTTTCAAAAACCGTCAAATGAAGAATTTAACGCCATCGTTCTTGAGCTTGCAAAAGATAATAATATCAATATCAATGAAACCCTTCTGCTTGAAAAAGCGCAAAGACTTGCTCTTATAAAAGGCTCAAGAAGCCCCAGAGTTGCAAAACAATTAATCGATAATTTAACAGCCGATATCGATATCTAATACATTCCGATTGAACGTTTAAATTCTTCGGGTCTTTGCGATTTCAATAAAGCATCTTCAGGCGTTACAAGATTTTGTTCAACAAGTTGTTTTAAGTGTGAATCAAGAGTCTGCATGCCCATATTTACCCCTGTTTGAATTGCGGAATAAATTTGCGCTGTTTTTTGTTCACGAATCAAGTTTGCAATCGCTGAATTTACAAGCATAATTTCCTGAGCCATTACGCGGCCCTTTTTAACTCCGTTCGGCTGTAATTTCGGCAATAAACATTGCGAAAATACCGCAACTAAACTTATTGATAATTGAAGCCTTATTTGCTGCTGCTGTACTTCAGGGAAAATATCTACAATTCTGTCTATGGTTTGAGAAGCGGATGATGTATGAAGAGTTCCTAAAACAAGGTGCCCTGTTTCTGCAGCAGTAAGCGCAAGCCTTGTTGTTTCAAGGTCTCTCATCTCACCCACAAGAATAACGTCAGGGTCTTCACGAAGCGCACTTCTCAGTGCATTTGCAACGGATTTTGTGTCTTGCCCCAGTTCTCTTTGGTGAATTATACTTTTTTTACTTTGATGAATAAACTCAATAGGATCTTCTATTGTTAAAACATGCTCTACTCTTGTTGAATTAATATAATCAATCATAGCGGCAAGAGTTGTTGATTTACCTGAACCTGTAGGCCCTGTTACAAGTATCAATCCGCGCGGACGATCCGCAACTTTTTTAACAACATCAGGCAAGCCTAAATCTTCAAATTTTGGAGGAGTTGAATTGATTGTTCTAAAAGCAGCAGCATAAGAACCTTTATCACGATACACGTTAACACGGAACCTTCCGACACCATGAAGCCCGTAGCCGAAGTCTAACTCCCAGTTTTGCTCCAATTCTCTTCTTTGTTCGTTTGACAAAATCGGAAATATAATAGTTTCAACATCATCAGGCGACAAAACAGGAAGATTTGTTCGATACAATCTGCCGTCAATCCTTATAACCGGAGGCAAATTCGCCGAAATATGTATATCACTTGCCTTTTTTGATACCGCTAACTCTAACACTTCTTCTATAATCATACTAACTCCGTTTTTTTATTAATTTTGATTATAGAATACTTTATCAAAGCCAATTTGCAATCAACAATTTAAACTATTTTATGCAGCGATTTTCTTTGAATTTTCTATATATTTTATTATGTTTGAAAATGCTTCATATTGCCCTGTAGAAGTGTGCGCATAATAACCTGTTTTTTTCCAGCTGTTTACTTTTTCTGCGCAAGAATTTAGCCCGTATTTTTTAAGTTTTTGAGCCAGTTCATCAACCATTTTATTTGTAGGATTTACTTCAACATTGCTAAGCCACGGATAAAGCGCATCCGCATTATTTACTCCGCCCCTTGCATATTTAGATGTTATTTCGGCAATTGCCTGCTTAGTTTCATTATTAACTTTTTCAGTAAAATAAAAAGTTAAAGGATCTTGACGTCCATTCCACTTTGAAACATGTTCAGGTGTTTTGTAATAAAAGGACGATATATTTTTAACTTCAACAAGCTCTCCTGCAGCATTTCTATATTTCCCTGTTGCAACAAGACCATCAAGAGCATTTATCATATCCTTACTTGCTTTTACGTTTGCAGAGAATCTTTCCGTCACCTCTTGAGAGAATGCTTTTGCATTTGAAGCCCTATATATCCATCCCCTTTGTCTGTTTAATATCAATTTACCTGTTGTATTAGGTGCCTCAACAAAGGCAACTTGTCTTGCACCAACGCCGTTAGGTTTAAGACTTACAGGATTTATTGTTTGTTGTACAATTTTCGGATTATCAACAAAAGCGGCTGCTCCATAGTCACGTGCATAAGCACCTGCTTCTCTTATTGCACAATATTCATTTGCATCCGCAATATCTCGGATATAAGCATCTGCACCATTATCAAAAGGTTTACCTTTTTTAACCCTGTCTTCAATATATTGCTGCAGCATAGTTTTTTTAGGCGTTTTGCTTTCAACATTTAGCATGCTGTTTTTCCCTATTTGTGAAATCCTTTGTGAATCAGATAATTCACTTGCTGCAATTCGCGAGGCGGATTCTTGGTAATTTGAACCTTGAATTTCTTTCATAGCTGTTTGATATTCGGCACTTGAGGGTTCTATCAATTCTTTTTCAAAACCGTTATTACCTTTTTTTAACTTAAAGACTTCGCCTGTTTCGGAATCTCTATAATATCTTCCATCCAATTCAATTACATCTGTTGATAACGATTCATCTGCATTTGATGCTGCTTTTGCGGATACCGGAGCTTGATTATTTGCATCTGTTGCAGCTTCTACAACTGCAGTTTGAGCGGAATCAGCGGCACCATCATCAATATTTTGCGCCAAGACATCGTAATATCCTGCTTCTTTTAATTGTTTTTCGCTAAACATTGAAAGAGCATCGTCAATATTTGATATTCTGCCGTCCGCTATAGCTTCTTCTATTGCTTCTTTTGTTGTATTTTGAGCGGAATAAATTGCGGTTTCTTCCATTTCCTGTGCTGCTTGGCGTTGCTCTTCTTTTGCCAGAGCCGCGATAGCTTCATCATCAAGATTTTCTCCAAGTGCCTTGCTTGCGCTTCGTGCCTGAACTCCTGAGGATACACCTCCTGTAACACCGCCTATTGTACCGCCTATTGCAGCCCCTTGAGTTGTTGTTGAAATCAATTCCGTTCCTGAAAATTCTTTATCGCCTACTGCAACATCAGCCATATAAGTTGCTGCATTTGTAGCGGCACCGTCTATAGCCCCTGCTTTTGCACCTTGTTTTATTCCTGTTTTAACCGTTTCTTTTACTAAAACCTTGCCTGTTTCTTTTGATGTTTGAACGGCTGCGCTTCCAAGCCCCATCGTGGCAACGGTTACAAGACCTTCGACACCGCCGACTATTGCATCTTTTGCCATTTCTTTTTTATTTAATTCATCACCCTTAACATCGTTAGAGGCTCTATCAAGCGTCTTTAATCCGACTCTTGTACCTGCACCCAATGCCACTCCTAAAGCTAAACTTGCGCCGCCGGAAAAAGGTGCCAGTGCAACACAGCCAACAACCGCAAGACCTGAAGCTATACTTGTCAGAGTATTAACTCCCGATTTTTGTCTTTCCTGATATTCGCCTATCATTTTTTGAGCTTCATCAGCCGAAATTTCGCCTTTTTCAACCTGTTCAATTGTTTTTTCTATATTTTTTGAACTGTATTTTGTAGAAAATACATTCTTAATACCGTTCCACATTTTACCCAAAAACCCTTGCTCTTTTTGCACTTGGGCGTATTGTGCTTTTAAATTATCAACCTGTGCGGTTTTAATGGTATTATTTAATTCTTCATTACTTTTGGGGGTTAAATTTCCCTCTTCATCCTGATTTACCATTGCACTTGAAACTGCCGCATCTTGATTTTTTTGAGCTGTTTCAATTTCTTTTTGCGCAGTTTCTTTTATTGTTTCTATTTCTTTTTGCTTGGCAGAAATTTTATCTTCAAAATCTTTTATTTGTTTATCAAATTCACTTTTTAATTCTTTATTTAAACTTTCTTTTTGTTCATATTCTTCTTTTAATTCATTCAAAGCATTTTTTAATTCTTCAACATTTTCTTTTGAAGCATCTAAATCTTTTTGCGCATTCTCAACTTCCTCTTTTAAAGATAATAAATTGTCTAAAGCTTGAATATAAGCACTATAAACGGTTTTTATACTTTCTTCATCCGCTGATTTAACAGCAGCATTATATGAATTAAGTGCTTCAAGATAAACTTTGTTTGCCTCCTGCAGTTTTGATGTCAGAGAAGAAAAATTACTCTGAATTGTTTCATATTCACCAAGTGCTTCATCAATTTCTTTATTTGATTGATTTATTGTTGATTGTAAGTCAAGTAAAACTTCCTGATTTTCATATACTATAGTGTTGTATTCGCCTGTTTTTTCATCTTTCGATGCATTAAGTTCAACAAGCTCATTCATAACTTCATAAATTTCAGCATTGGAAGCACCTTCACCAAGCTGATTTTTGGCTAAATTCCAATAACAATCGTTAGCATCGTCTTTAGATTTCCAGGCATCAATTTTTGCTCTGCCTATATTCGTATAAATACCGAATTTAGCGCCGGTAACAGAATTATTCATTAATATACACCATATAACAGTTTTTACATTTCAATTAAACGGCATTGTGTTTTTAAACTTTAGCTCTTTTTAAATGCCGCACTTATTTTTTTACAAAAATTAACAAAATAAAATGGGCGATGCGGGACTTGAACCCACGACCCCCACAATGTCAATGTGATGCGCTACCAACTGCGCCAATCGCCCTTGTTTATTGTTTAATTTTATATAAAAAATAATTAAAATGCAATTTAATTATTTTGAAGTTCGTAAAGATTTTTGAAAGCTTCTTGTTTTAGCTGTTCTTCGTTGTAATCTTCGGGCGGCTCAACTATTGATTTAAAGCTGAATCCGTATTGAAATGCCGAAGGTATTTGCACTACAATGTGCTCATATTCTCCAAGAATCGAATTAACGCAATGTTGAACACCCGGGCCTACTACTGCAAGCTCGCCCTGTTTTAGAATTTTAACACAGCTTTTTCCGTTTTTTACAACGTTTAATGCGGCAGCGCCGCTTGTGATTAAATATACTTCGGTTTGTCTTTTTTCTTCAAGATTCGGATGAGCATGGAGTTTTTCTTCTTTTCTTATTTCGCTCATTGCAAAAACTTTGTTTTCATCGGTTTGAACAAGAGATGTTCCGATAAACGGGGTTTTGCCTTCATTGTTTGCCAAGGCCGTGGAATTTGAAATCCAGTTTGTTTTTTCCTGGGTCCAGTTGTTTAATTTTCCGTTTAAGTCATATAGCGCAACATTTTCATCTATAAATTTTAAACCCGAAAGGTCAAAGCCTGTCATGTTTGTTTCTTTCCAGCTTTCAATAATTTTATCTTCTTCGTCTTTGCTAAAACCTTTACTGTATAATTCAGCTCTTAAATCATTTTCGTTTCCGTAGAAATTGCGCCAGTATATATATTTATCTTCGTATTTTTTGTTGTCATATAAAATTCCTCTTTCTTTCATTTTTTTGACAAGTTCTTTGTCGTAATTATCAATATGGTTTCTTGCAGCGCTTCTTGATTCCATTTTGATTTCTCTTGCCTGTTTTATAACGGGCTCTAAAATGGCGATTTCATCTTCATCGAAACCTGTGTCTTTAAGTATTTTTTGTAAAAATTCAAATTTTGGCATTAGTTTAAATTTCATATAACCGTCATTTGTTTGTTCGATTAATTCGCAGTTTTTAAGCTTGTCGTACAGTTTTTTTCTTAATTCGATGCTTTGTCTGTTTTCTTCGTTTAATAAATCTTTTTTTGCATAAATTTCATTGATAAGATTATTTCTTGCGCCCCATTTGTCAATCCCCGCTTCTTTAAGAAAATCTTCTTCAAGCATTGATTTATCAAGCAGAGAATTTGGCGTAAATTCGGCGTTGTAGAGTCTTGAATTATAATAAATTAATTCAAGAAACTTATTTTTTATGTCTTGATTTTGCGCATGGTTGTTGTGTCTTTCATACCAGTCAAAATCTTTTTTTGAAATGACGATAAAAGGATATCCTTTCGTTGAATCTACTTTTGCTTTAGTTCCTTCGTTGATTAAAATTGCGCTGTTTTCATCTGTTGTGATGGTTTTTCCGTTTTCAAGGGTTATTTTGCCTTTTGATTTTTTAGGAAAAATTATTTGTGTGTCATATTCAAAATAATCTTTGTTTTCAAGATATCTTTTGGCATCAATTCCATATATAATTTCAGTCTGGGAATCAAATTCAACAACGTATGAATCGTTTTTCTTTGTTACAAGCAAAGGAAGATCGTTTTCTTCGCCTGTTATTATGTATGCGTTATCTATTCTTGAAGCATTTCCTTTGAAGTTTATATGATATGCACTAAAATAAGGTAGGGTTTTAAGGTTTTTGTTGTTTGAAGTTTTATGATTGTCAATGCTTTTGTTTTTATCTATTTTATTTTTGGGGATGTAAAATCCGTTTTGTATACTGTTAATATTCATTCAACACCTGCTTTTTACCTTAATAAAGATTGCGAATAATAATTATTGCTTGAATTGTGTTGATTTATTACTTTTTGTAAAGCAATTTTACTGTTGATATATCCAAACATCATACCCTTGAGCCTGAAGAGATTGCGCTTGTCTTCTTGCAACCGTGAAATCCTGGAATGAGCCCATTTGAACACAATAAACGCTTCCGACTTTTTTTACATAAGGAGATAATTGAGAAAACTGAGCTTTTAGAGTATTTTGCATTGCGCGCGCTTCTTCAAGGGTTTGATATCTCCCTATTAAAACCTTGGACATTATTGTAACATTTGATTGCAAAGGTTTTAGTTCCAAATCTTCTTGAGCTTCTTTAGTTGTTTCTTTTAAAGTCTGTTTTTGTAAAATTTTTGGAACAGGAGCGCTTGTTTTTTCTTCGTTTATTGTTTGCTCTGCTTTTTCTTCCGTTTGAATTTTTTCTTTTTGAAGTTGTTGTTTTTGTTCTTGTTTTTTCTTAAATTCAAGAGAATGTTTTTTATCTATTTTATTATTTTCTTCAATAATTTGAGGATCAATTACTTCGTTATTTTTATTATCGGATATAATTTTTGCTTCGCTCGGGGCGTTTTCTTCCTGCTGAATTAAAACAAGCCGTTTATCGATTTTTTCTCTTTTTGAATCTTCTTCATAATATGTGTTTGAATAATTTCCGTTTGAATCTAAATCCGCTAAATCGCCTCTTGTATATTCAATATCGACTTTTGTTGAAAATTTCATTATAAAAAGCACAATTAAAATGAATATCACAACAAAAGTTGCAACAAAAAGCTGAAACAAAAAGTTAAACTTTGAAATCGGTTTACCCTGTTTAGGGGGAGGATTGTGGCGCATTTTGTTTCTTTTATATGTAAAATAATCGTCTGAATTATAATCCATTATTCAACCACACCTCTTACTTTACATACTGCATTTTTCATTGATTCGATTTCTGATGCAAAACTATCCATAACATCAATTGAAAAACCTTTTATATCATAAATTCCAAGCTCGCTTAAATCTGCTGCTTCAATTAAAGCACCTTCTTTGATTATATTTAAGGCTGTATGAATTAAAGAAGATGTTATTGATTTTGTTGCAATGGAGACTGATAATTTGCGATTGTCAAAATAAAGGTCATCCCCTTTTCTTAAAACTTTTTTTCCTCTTTTTTCAAGAGTTTCTTTAATTATTGAAATAAACAGTCTTTGAATTACAACCATTTCTTTTAAAGGAGTCGAAAAACATTCAATTATAAAATTAAGCATTTTTTTTGAATAAATACTATCATCATTAATAACATCTTCTATATCAACCATTTGTGATATTTTAACATCAACTTCACCTGTAAATGAAACGATACAATCCCCTAAAATATTAAAATTTCTATAAATCCAATGAGGTTTTAATTGAGCACCCGTGTATTTTATTTCTTTTTCGATAAATAGTGTCTGCATTAAAATATTTCCTTAATCAGTTGCGGTTTTTTGCTGTTTTTGATTGCATTATATAATAATTTACATGACATGCATTCAAGACAGTGTTTTTTGCCTGTTTGTTTTGAGTTTTGATAACAACTTTTTAAAAGTTTCAAAGGAACATTGTTATCAATAGCATAATTCACTATCTGTATTTTATCAAATTCAGCGCAGGGTGCAAATACTTTAACTTTGTTAAGTGTTGAATAGCTAAAAAACTTATCGCTTGCTTCAATGAAGCGTTTTGAATTATCTAAAAATAATTCCGCTTCCTCTTTATTTGCGCCGAATATAATATATTGATAATCGTATTTATCGCAAAAACTTGCCGCAATGTTTAAAAATAAACCGTTTCTGTTTGGTATCCAAACAGAATTAAAATCATCAAAATTATTATTGCCGTTATCTGTTAAAGCGTTATTTGAAAGTTCTTTTAAAAAAGGAAGCTCGATTACTTTATGATTTATATTATAGTATTTTGCTATTTCGATTGAAGCTTTTTTTTCTTCTTCAAAAGCCTTCTGCCCGTAATTAAAAACAAGCGCTAATTCAATATCAAGCTCTTTTTTTGCAATATCAAGCGAAATTAAGCTGTCAAGCCCGCCTGAGAGTAGTATTATAGCTTTTTTTTGTTTTTTATTTTTCATATTCGTCAATTATTTCTCTTGCAAAGTCTTTTAATTCAATACAATAATCACCGTCAATTACTTCATTTAAAATTGAAGCATCGGAAAGGTTACAAAGCGCAATTAAGGCATTTTTTTTAACTTCAATATCGGAATCATACTTCAATCTGTCATAAATTAAATCGTAATTTTCTTTTGTATTTAAATTCATTAAAACTTCAATCGTATTAATTCTAATCTGACTTGATTCATCCATTAAAGAAACTTTTAAAATATCAAGAGCTTTTTTGTTTTTGCTTATGTCTAATTTTGACATAGCTTCAATGATTCTTTCTTTTAGGGCAGAGAATTTTTCTTGAAAAATTTGCTTTGTGTTCATTATCGCATCAAAAACATCTATTGCACGGTTATCACCAAGCATCCCAAGTGCGACTACGGCTGATTCTTTAACGTATGTTGATTTCTCATCTTCATCACAGACAATTTTTTCTAAATGCTCAAAAGCGTTTTTATCGCCTATTTTACCTATTGCTTCGGCAGCAGCCAGACGAACCCTGTAGTTTGAATTTTTATCGTCAAGACAAAACAAAAGTGCATTCATGGCTTTTTTATTTTTATAATTTGAAATTGTTTTAATCGCAAGAACTTTAACGTTATTAAAAGCGTTATCTTTTGAAGGTTTTAGAATAAAATCAATTAAAGAAGGCAAAACATCAAAATATTTCTTTTTGTTAATCTCTCTGATTGTAGCATCTAAAAGCCCTGTATCGTCTTTTGTTTTTAGAATATAAGAAAAACAGGTTATAAGACCTTTCGGTTTAAAGCGTTTTTCAACGTCATTAAATAAACTAAGATAATTTTTATCTTTTATCTTATTTAATTTTTCTTCCAGATATGAAATTATTTTAGTGTCAAATTCATTCATAGCGGATATATCACCATTTTAAACAAAACAAAAAACAAAGCAAGTTGTAAATTTTTTTTAATTATTTTGCTTTTTAGTCTTTAAAAGTTAGTGTTTTAGTGGTAAAACAAAGCAGAATAGAAAATTTTATTTCGAGTTTTTAATGGCGGAAGTTTCTTATCAACAAGCAATCGAAAAAATTAAAGAAAGTCTTGACATAGTTGATGTGATATCAAAATATGTTGTATTAAAAAAAGCGGGGAGAAATTTTCAAGGGCTTTGTCCTTTTCACAACGAAAAAACCCCTTCATTTGTCGTAACTCCGGATAAACAAATTTTTAAATGTTTCGGATGCGGCGAAGGCGGTGATGTTTTTACTTTTTTAATGAAAATAAATAATCAGTCATTCAACGAAGTAATTGAAGAACAAGCACTTAATTTAGGAATTGAACTTCCGAAATTTAACAAAAAAAATGCAATGGAAAATAAAGCTTTTCGCGAAAGATTGTATGATGCTATGGAGCTTGCATCAAAATTCTTTAAAAACAATCTTGAATCAAACACAAAAGCGCTTGAATATCTTGAAAAAAGAGGAATAAACGAAATAGCCATTTCTAAATTCTCTCTGGGACTAGCACCTAAAGGCAATTTTGAATTAAAAAATTACTTAACCAATCTTGGTTTCAGTGTTGATGAACTGATAAAAGCAGGTCTTGTTTATGAAAAAGATGGAGTTTATTATGACAGATTTAAAAACAGAATAATTATCCCCATTAAAAACATAAATTCAAACATAATAGCTTTCGGAGCAAGAGCAATTATGGAAGGTCAAATGCCAAAATACATAAACTCCCCCGAAAGCGAAATTTACAACAAAAGCAATGTCTTATTCGGACTTGACAGTGCAAAAGAAACAATAAAAGAAAAAGACAGCGTAATTTTTATGGAAGGTTATTTTGATGTAATCTCGGCACAAATCGGAGGAGTGAAAAACGCTGTTGCAACTTGCGGAACGGCTCTTACTCCCCACCATATTAAACTAATCAGCCGCTTTTGTCCTTCAAGAAAAATTTATCTTGCTTTTGATACCGATTCTGCGGGTAAAAAAGCAATTGAGCACGGGGCAGAAGTCATAAAAAGCATATTCAACTCTCTTGGAGATATAAAACAATACGATTCAAACTATGAAAATAACGACAATGTTTGCGAAATCAGAGTAGTTCAAGAAATTCAAGGCAAAGACCCTGATGAATTTATCAGAGAATTCGGAGCGGATGAATATTTAAAAAAAATCGAACATGCGCCGCTTTTGCTTGATTATCAATTAAATCAAATTTATAAAGAAATAAAAGGAAAAATTACCCCTCAGGAAAAAAGTTCTTTAGTCATTCAAATTGCCGATATTTTATCAGAAATTAAAAATCCCGTAATTTCTGACGATTATATAAAAGTAGCCTCTTTTAAACTTGGAGTCAGTGAAGAAATTTTAAAAGCACAGGTCAAAAACAAACAACAGGACGAATTTTTAATTTTAAAAGTTGAAAACGAACTTCCGCTAAATATAAACAAAATAATTCAAAAAGACACCCAAAATCAGCTTGAATTAATGGAAGAAAATTTAATCAAACTTGGTTTCAGCGCAAACGATTACGAAAAACAAAGTTATTTCAGAGAAAAAATAAAAAACATAAAACTTAACAACGAAGCAAATTCAAGAGTATTACAATCAATTGACAAAAAAATCGACGAGGTAAATAATGTTGATGAATTAGCAAAAAAAGTTTTTTTTGAGTTTTATAGTGAACAGGAAATACAAAAGAAAATTTCCGACAATATTTTTTCATCACATGAATTTGACAATCTGACTCAAGAAAACTACAAAAAGGCAATAGATGAAACATTAACAAGATTGAATAAATTAAAACACCAATACAAGAAAGACGAACTAAAAAGATTGTTGAAAGACGATTCTTTATCTCAGGAAGAAAAAGAAAAGCTTTCGGCAAAAATTTTTGAAGAACTAAAACAACAATAAAAGATTGGAGAATAAACTAAATGAGCAGAAAAAGAAATCCTGAAAGTTCCGTAATCAGCGTTCTTGACAAAGCCGATATGATTGAAGAAGATAGCGAATACTTTGAAGGCACGGGTCTTGAAACGGACAATATCTCAAACATTATGAGAACTCAAGGTATGACAACAGTTGAACCTTCAAGCGTTGCAAATTTCTTTGACCAACGCGACGAAGACGATCAAAACGAAAACGACATTTCTGTTCCGCGAGGAATATCAGTTGATGATCCTGTCAGAATCTATTTAAGGGAAATCGGCAGAATTAAACTTTTAACGGCAGATGAAGAAATTGATTTAGCAAGAAAAATAGTAGCAGGCGGCAACTCAGGTGCCATTGCAAAAAGAAAACTTGTTCAAGCCAATCTTCGTTTAGTTGTTTCAATAGCTAAAAAATACGTCGGACGCGGCATGTTATTCCTTGATTTAATTCAAGAAGGCAATTTAGGACTAATAAGAGCAGCCGAAAAATTTGACCATGAAAGAGGTTACAAATTTTCCACTTATGCAACCTGGTGGATTAGACAGGCAATCACAAGAGCAATTGCAGACCAGGCAAGAACAATAAGAATCCCTGTTCACATGGTTGAAACAATTAATAAACTTAAAAAAGTTACAAGAAAGTTAGCTCAAGAGCTTGCAAGAAAACCATCGGAAGAAGAATTATCCGCTGAAATGGGTATTTCAATCAATAAATTAAGAGAAATTATTAAAGTAGCTCAAGAACCTCTTTCTCTTGAAACACCCATAGGAAAAGAAGAAGATTCAAGATTGGGTGATTTTATTGAAGATAAAGATGCGGATGCCCCCGTTAAAACAGTTGCACATGAACTTTTAAGAGAAGATTTGGCCGAAGTTCTAGGCTCCCTGTCTCCTCGTGAACGCGACGTTTTAAGATTGCGCTTCGGGATGGATGACGGCAGACAAAGAACACTTGAAGAAGTAGGGCAATTATTCGGTGTAACAAGAGAGCGTATCCGCCAAATCGAAGCAAAAGCCTTAAGAAAACTACGCCATCCAAACAGATCAAAAAGATTAAAAGAATATGTAGAAGTATAATAAAAGCCCCAAAAGGGGCTTTTAAATTATACATTTAATTTTTTAAATGCTTCAAGCGCACATTCAAGATTAGTTAAAATTTCTTTAGCTAATACATCAGGTTCTAAAAGATTTTCCAAATCATCAAGACTTTCATCTTTTAACCAAGTGATATCAAGATTTGTTTTATCTCTTTTGATTATTTCATCATAACTGAATTTTTTAAATCGTTCGCTTTCTGTTCTTTTTGAAACATCATCAGCACAATAACACTTTACAAAGTCTTTCAAATGCTCATCATTCAGTGCATTTGTAACTAAAGTTAAATTAACATTTGTCCTAAAATCATACACCCAAACATCGTTTGTTCGATGTCCGTCTTCTAAGGGAGATAATTTATCAAAGAAAAGAACGTTTGCCTTAACACCTTGAGCGTAAAAAATCCCTGTTGGAAGTCTTAAAATTGTATGTAAATTAAAATCTTTTAAAAGTTTTTTTCTTACTTTTTCTCCTGCGCCGCCTTCAAATAATACATTATCAGGAACAACAACTGCTGCTGTGCCTCCGATTTTTAAAACGGTCATAATATGCTGCAAAAAGTTTATTTGTTTGTTTGAAGTTGTTGCTGTGAAATCATCTCTTTGATAGTCTTCTTTTTCAGATTTAACAGACCCGTCATCTCCCAAAATTTTTGTTGCTGATTTTTTACCGAAAGGCGGGTTTGTTAATACCATATCAAAACGCTTTTCTCCTGCCGAAATCAAAGAATCGCCCTGTTTTACAGGACTTTCTTTGCTTCCAATCCCGTGTAAATATAAATTCATAGCGCAAAGACTAACAACAAGCGGTGCAATATCAACTCCAAAAAGCTTTTCTTCTCTTAAGGCTTTTAATTTTTCTTTGTCTTTTGTTTGCTTTTTCATATAATCATAAGCAGCAAGCAAAAACCCGCCTGTACCGCATGCAGGGTCTAAAATCGTATTATCAGGATTTGGCTTCATAACCTCAACTATTGCGTTAATTAAAGGTCTTGGAGTAAAATATTGCCCTGCGCCTGCTTTTGTTTCGGTTGCGTTCTTTTGCAAAAGTCCTTCATAAATTGCTCCCTTAACATCAATATCTAGCCCCATCCAAGTTTGTTCATCCACAACAGATATTAATTTTTTTAACTTAGCAGGTTCATTGATTTTATTTTGAGCTTTTGAATAAATTGTACCAACAATGCCCTTAATCTTTGATAACTCGGTTAATGCTTTGTTATAAGCAGTTTCTAATTCAACTCCGTCAAGAGTTTTTAAATTTTTCCATTGATACTTTTTAGGGATTAATGATTCTTGCCCAAGCAACGAAGTGCATTCATCATCCATTTTAAGAAACAATAAATAAGTAATCTGCGCAACATAATCAGTATATGCAACCCCGGAATCTTTCAAAATGGTTGCATAATTCCAAACTTTGGTTATTAAATTATTTTCCGTCATTAGTTACCCCGTATATTTCATTAGTTTTTGTAACAATCAAACTATATAATGACTTAATTTTATCGTACGTATATTTCATTGACCAAGAAACTGTCCTTAATTCATTATACACAGCTTTATTATTTTCCAATTCATCAAGGTATAATTTTAGCATATTAAAATCTTCAAGTAGCCTTTTTAAGTATACATATATTTTTACAATCAAGTTTCTCAATTCTTTATTGGAGATTGAACCAATTTTGCTACTATTATTTGCAAATACAGTAAAAAAATCTTGAGTAACAATATAATACGAGCTTAAATAATCTATTTCTAGTTTGAGTTGATTAAAATAATCGTTCATTTGATCAGAATATATTTCATTTAAAACTTTTAATTCCTCCACTATTGATAAAACAACAGCTTTTTCGGTTTCTTTTTCCTTTAATTTTTCTAACTCTATATTATTTTCATGAGCCTGCTTTGTTGCCTTATAAGTAACTACACTAGCTACAACAGCACCAACAAACCCCGAAATAAGAGATAAAACAACTTGGTTACATAAAATTTTTTCATAAAATAATTTTATTAATTCAATATATCCCACTATTTACCTCTTTCTTGTTTGATTTTTTCAAGGAGTATAGAGGCAGGTTCGTCCTTTGGGTCTTGCGGGACAAGACGACCTTCAAATGCTTTTTTTAGAATTGATTGTTTCAGTTGTTTTGCTTTTTCGATATTTTCTTCAACAACCTTTTCAACCTCATTTGCAACAGCAAATCTCTTTTCGATTTCTTCAACTATCTTTTGTTGTTCAGGTTTATTCTTTGGATAACGAATTTTTAATTGTTTTAATGTCCTTAAAATAATTCTTCTAATTGCTACACCGGTTTTTTTATTTAATGCAATTTGTAAAAAATCTGGATTTGTTAGTGCATATTTTAAATATTCAGATTTAACTACATCTTGATTTGGGCGTATTATAGCGAGCGAAGATAATACTACAAAATTCTTTGAAAAATCAATCAGCGAAACCTTTCCAACGGTGCCATCTTTTGAAAATAAAACATCACCCTGTTGAGGTTTGCAACCATTTTTTTCTAACTCGGTATAATCTTCAAACGTTATAAATTTGCAATTCTCAAAATCAATAGTTCCATTGCTTAAGTCTTTTACGGTTATATATGGATAATTGCTTTTTTCAACAGTTTTAGGAGAAAAATGACTTCCATCTGTAATTTTTTTTGAAATGCTTTCTAAATCAGATTCTTGCCACACCGAGATTTTGCATAATTTTCCCTCAAATGCAAATTTCAAGACAGATTGGCGATATTGTTTGATTTGTTCTTTTGCTTTTTCAAGATGTTCCAACCCCTCATCAATCTTTTTAAATTCGCTTTCAATCTTTTCTGCAATACGTTTTTGCTCATTGAGTGGCGGAAGTAGCAACTGAATGGTTTTAAATAATTTTTTATTTAAATGTGGTATTGCACTTCCAACTTTATGTAATTTAAACATTTTTTGTTTAGACTTAATTTTGAATTTGACAAAATCCACATTTACATAATCTGAGAAAATAAGTTTTTTAAATGTGCTTCCCATTACACCTTGCTCATATATGGAAAAAATTTCACCGGAATTTTCTCCGTCGACTAAAATTACAAAGTCCCCATTATTAAGCAAAACTCCTTGCTTAGCAATACTCGCCTCTTTTTTTCCTCGTAAATATTTTACATCTAACAATGGCAGATTTACATTATAAATTTTTGAGCCGTTATCCAAATTGCAGACATCACCCAATTCGCATTCAGTCCACCCTTGCGGTAATTTATTTTGCATGTTTGACCTCGATATTTTCTTGGGCGTTCTTTTCAAATTCTTTCAAGGTTTTAAATTCGGAATCTTTTGGATATTTAACTTTATTGTTTTTATTACATATTATGAATTTTTGCTTTGGAGCAGGCATTTTTTTTATTTTAATATTATAAGCTGAAGATACATGCCAGTACAGAGCAGATTCTTCAATAGCTTTAATTATGGTTTTGATATGTTTTTGTTTTGGAAATATTTTTAAAATATTTTTAATTTCAAGTCCGGACTTAGTTAATACATATTTATCTTTTGGAAAATAGCCAAACCCGGGATAAACACATAATATATTTGTTGAATTTAGCATTATACAATTTGCAGATTCAGGATTTTTAAAATATTTAACTATACTTTTATTGTCTATAAATCCGTAGTCTTGAGCTAATATAACAGGGGTTATATCGCAATTGTCGCACATCCAGTAAAAACCATTTGAATCACAATATGGAAATATTAAATTTTCCAATATATTAATCATTTTTGCATCAATTGAGCTTAATATATTAATTGTTTTTTTGCTTACCGTTCCGGGATTGCAAGCTTCTTCGGTATATAATTTTGCCCATAGTTTTAAAAATTCCTCATTTGAAACTTCAGAAGCTTTATCTTGAATTGCATACAAATTATCGGACTTTTCAATTTTATCCGGTATTTTTTCATTATTTTCAACTTTTTTATTAAATTCTTGCGCAACATAACTCATGTGTGTTGTTGCATTGATTTCTTTCGCTAAAATCAAATTAGCTGTTATAAATTGATTAGCAAGTTCAATCTCTGCAGTTTTGCCTTCAATTAATGCGCCTATCGGTTTTCCTATAGTTGAAATGCTGTTTAAAAACATATTTCCGACTTTTTCAGAACCTGTTCTTAAAGAATCAATCAAACGCGCACCTGCTTTCATAAGTTCATTTGTACCATCAGAAGGAAGTTCAACTTTTCCTTTCGTTGAAGCCGGCGTTATTTCATACTCAATATTTGCATTTTTTTTTGACATTCTACCCCACTAGCGTCAATGACAAATCATCAAGAATTGAATCAAGTTCTTGTCCAAAGGCCTGACGGGCTTTGAATATACCGCCTTTATCCGACAAAGCATCTTGCATATCGTTTGCATTAACATAAGCGTTTGCAACAATATAGTCTTTAATTATTGTTAAAAGTTCTTTTTGTTCAGGTGTAAATTCTATACCTCGCTTTATTTGTCTGCCTTTCCATAATTCAAAACGAGAATTTGCAACTGATGAAAAATCTTCCAGAATTTCATCTTGACCGATTGCAAACCTTACAAGTTGTACAAGGTTTGTTAAAAGTTTTGCAGGGTCTTTAACATTTTTTACTTTGTCTTGCTCTATAAGTTTATATGCGCTCCAAATATTTGAAATTTCAAGAGGGGGCATTAAAAGGGCAAGTTTTCTTGATAATTCTTTTATTTTTTCGTAGGTTAGATGGCGGGTTTTATATTGCGTATTATAAATAATAGAAAGCGCGTCGATTCTGTCTTTGTTATCTTCAATAAAATCTTTAAAACTTTTTATTGTATTTTTGGCATTATCCATATTAAAACCACTGCTTATAACTTCATCAACAGAATATATATCTATTACAAGCATTGATTTTGCTGCCAAATCAAGTAAAAGCTGTCTAAAGGCAGGCTGGTTAAAAGGCTTTAGCGCTTCATCTCTTAATTGTTCAATTTCTTCATCTGTTTTATTTTCGATAAGGTCATAGTCAATAGTATCCATTATTTCATTTGCTATTTTAGAAAGGGGCTTAGAATTTGTGTATTCTTTAATTTTTTGAATGTCGTCTTGTTCTAAATTAGCTTCCAGTCTTGAAATTCTGCCTGCTAAAGATGAAAGGGTATCTTCATCTATTGCGCCTTGTGCAATATCTTCCAAAAGCCTGTTAAATGAAACTGTTTTCTTTCTTTCAAGCGGTTGCGATATTGTTTTTTTGCTTTCTGTGACCCCTACTGCATCAATTAAATAAAAATAATTTTTAACTTCCGCATTAGGTGTAGCACTTTTTAAATCGGTCGGGGAAATTGTTCTAACTCCTCTTCCTTTCATTTGTTCATAATAAAGCTGAGATTTAACATCACGCATAAATATTAAAACTTCAAGAGGTTTGATATCAGTACCTGTTGCAATCATATCAACAGTTACCGCAATTCTGAAATTTGGGTCTGTTCTAAAAGCTTTTATTATTTCCTCGGGTTTTTCTTTTGTAACGCTATAGGTAATTTTTTTACAAAAATCATTACCTTTAGCAAAAACCTCTCTTGCAATTCTTACTATTTCGTCTGCATGATTGTCGTCTTTTGCAAAAATTAATGTTTTAGGAATCCAAGTCGGCTCACGCTCGGGAAAAAGTTGCGTAAAAATTGCTTTCTTATAGGTTTCTAAGACTGTTCTTATTTGATTTGGCGCAAGAACTGTTCTGTCTAAAGCATTTTTATCGTATATAATATCATCACTAAGTTCTTCATACATTGTTTTTCTAGTCTTTTTATCCCTAATCGGGACACAAAAACCTGCCTCAACCTTGCTTCCGTATTCGCCAATTTTTGTTTTTATTCTATAAAATCTACAATCAACATTTACGTTGTCAATTATTGAACGTTCAAGAGGATATTGAGAAACAATATTTTTATTAAAATATCCAAGAGTATGTTGGGAGGGGGTTGCAGTTAAGCCAATTGTAAAAGCATCAAAATATTCAAGAACCTGTTGCCAATCTCCATAAATACTTCTGTGGCATTCATCAACTACTACAAAATCAAAAAATTCAGGAGGTATTTGGGAATTATAATTTACTTCTTTTGGCTTTCCAAGTGAACCTATTTCATAAGAAGAAACTTCTTCATTTATTTCATCATAATCTTCTTCGTTACATAGCATTGAATATAGTCTTTGAATTGTAGTTATAACAACCTTTGCATCTTTATCTATTTTATTATGTTGAAGTTGTTGAGCAATATATACTTCGCTAAATTTACGATTTTCATCTTGCAAAACAAAATTGTCAAATTCCTTTTTTGTTTGTTTGCCTAAATTATTTCTATCAACCAAAAACAAAACTCTTTTTGCTTTTGCAAATTTTATAAGCCTGTATATAAAATTACAAGCAGTGAAAGTTTTACCTGCCCCTGTTGCCATATGAATTAAAGAACGTTTTTGATTGTTGGCTAATGATTGCTCTAATCCTTTTATGGCTTCAATTTGGCAATTTCTTAACCCGTTAGTGTTTAATTTGGGCATATTTTTTAAATTATTTCTAAGTGTTGAAGGTTGATTAATTAATTCAAAGAGTGTTTCCGGTTTATGAAAATTAAAAACCCTCCTCGAGCAAGCATTAATATCTCTTATATCAGTAAAATAAATTTCATGAGAATTTGTTTCATAAATAAAAGGCAAAGGCATTTGCCAAGAACGTGTTTTTTCGGGAAGATTGCAAGAATAGCTCTTTGATTGATTTTCAACACCGCTTAATGAAAAACCTTCTTTTTTGGCTTCAATAACACCTATTGCTTTACCTTCAACAAAAAGCAAGTAATCCGCTTCAGACCCGTCCTGCATTAAAAATTCTCGAACAGCTACACCAAAAGATGCGTTTCTGTTAAAATCTTTTCGATCTTGAATAACCCAACCCGCTTCGATTAATTCATTATCTATACCTATTCGCGCTTTTTCTTCCGGATTCATACTTTCTTCTTATTATTTTTTACTATAATAGCATAAAATAAGCGTCATGTGTCTTATTTAAAGGTAATTTTCAAATACTATAGGAAAAAATATTTAAATTAAAAGTCAGCATCCAAACAATAACTACATCTCTTTGGAACAGGGCTCAAACTTCAAAAGTGTTGCTCCTGTGGAATTTCTTTTAGAAATTCTTACGTCGCACTCGTCCAGTGTCGTCCTGTCCGTCGAAACTCAATGTTTCGCCATCACGGACTCACATCCGTGCACTTTTTATCAAAATTATGGAGATGGCGAGAGTTGAACTCGCGTCCGAAATGATACCGCAAAAGCGTCTACATTCATAGGCACTTTTATCTTAGATTTTTAGGAAAATTGCCGCAACCGTTACAAAAACCCGAAGATAATTTTAAAGATTATCAACTTCGTTAACTGAATACATTAATCTAACCGCTAACGAAAATTAAATCAACGACTTGCATAATTTACCTTATAAACCGGCAAGTTGGGCTTATAAAGTGGCTGTCGCGCCGTTACTAGGCAGCGATTGCTCTGGGAGCAAAATCAGCTTTTACAACGTTATTAGCGTCTATTTTTTTGAAAAGTTTAACAAGTTATTCAGCTTGAAATGCAGCTTTTGAGATAAACTTCACCCCGTCGAAACCACAACATCCCCATATTAAATTTTCAAAGAGCGTATTTTTATTATAACACTAAAATTAATTTTTTACTTTAGAATTGTTTAATGTCAACGTAATTAAATATACTAATATACTAAGTATTACTATTCCCGAAACATTTGCAAATGAATCAGGCAGGGTGGTTAAAATTGACATTTTTGCCTGAACGGATTCAGAAATTGAATAAAGTATATTTTGAGTATTATCAATAACTGAATCTGAAATATTCAATAACGACCATTCAAGTCCGTCAGGCTTACTTGAAGCGTATTTTGAAATTACACTTGCAAGTATTAATGAAACCGCACCAAAAGAGTAAGAAAATTGTTTAGCACTCATTTTATTATATACAAGATAAACGCAAGCGGATATTAAACCTTCAATAATTCCAATCGGGAAATGAATTATTTGCATTAAAGAAGTATAATTTAAGAAGTTTGAAACAATTGTACCCGATAAAACGGTTTCAATAACTGCAAAAATTGAACCTAATTGCAGCGAAACAATTGAAGATAAAATTATTGCAAGCAAAGGTTTATTAATATTTTTCAAAGGTTTAAAAACTAAAGGATAAACAACAAAGCAAGCTAAAAAGCCCATATTAAAAATATTGCATCCTAAAGCCAATAAACCGCCGTCTGCAAAAAATAAAGCTTGAACCAATAAAATTGCACATATCGATAAAAATGCAGCCTGTGGCCCTAAAATTACAGCAAGCAAAGAAGCACCGATTACATGCCCGCTTGAACCTGTCAGAGGAATTGAAAAATTTATCATCTGAAGCGCAAAAACAAACGCGCTTAATATTATAAGAGGCATAATTTTATCTTTTGTGAAATCTGATTTTAATTTTTTATACGCCCAAAAGGCGCTTCCTGCTGCGGCTATTAGCATCGGAACTCCCGTTGCGGGACATATTATACCGTTTCCTAAGTGCATATTTCTCCTTTAAGCCATTTTCTTTTCTACTTTTTCTACTTCTTTTTGAACTTCTTTTAATAATTTCGGGATATCGAGTCCTTGAGGGCAGTTTCTTGAACACAAGCCGCATTCGATACATTTATCTGCTCTTGTTGATTCTTCAAGAGCGTTGTAGTTATAAACAAACATAAAGTTACGGTTTGCTTGTGTGCTTGATTTATACATATTATAAAGAGCAAATATTGCAGCAATATTTATGCCCTTCGGGCAAACTTCCATGCAATATTTACATGCAGTACATCCAATAGCGCCCTGTGATTGTATTATTTTAACAATCTCGCTTGCTAATTTTTCTTCTTCTTCGCTTAATTTTTTATAATTTATAAATACCTGAGCATTTTGTTTAACCTGCTCCAAACTGCTCATACCGCTTAAAATAGTAAACACTCTTTTTTTGGATGCAATCCATCTTAAAGCAAAAGAAGCGGGAGTATCATTGGGACACACTTCTTTTAACTTTTCTTCTGCTTTTTGAGGCAAATTACATAACGCACTGCCTCTTAAAGGCTCCATTACAATAACGGGAACATTTGCCTCATCGGCTATTTCATACAATTCTTTAGCGTTTACAACTTCCCAATCAAGATAATTTAATTGAAGCTGGCAAAAATCCCATTTATGTTCCGATATAACCTCTCTTAACATTTTAGGATCGCCATGGAATGAAAAACCTAAATGTTTAATTTTACCTTCTTTTTTAAGCTTTAAAAGTTCACCGTACATATCATTATCTCGATAGTTTGAAATGCTGTTTTTATTAATATTGTGAACCATGTAGTTATCAAAATATTCAACTTGGCATTTTTTTAATTGTTCGTTAAATATTCTTAAAACGTCTTCTTTTGAATTTATAAGGTAAGCAGGGCTTTTATCCGTCAAAATGAAACTTTCGCGCGGGTATTTTTTTAATACTTCACCTATTGCATTTTCTGATTTTCCGTCAACATACATATAAGCTGTATCAAAATAGTTCATACCGCAATCCATGGCATATTGAACCATTTTTTCAAGCTCTGCCATATCGACTTCTTTCCCTTTAACAGGAAGTCTCATGCAGCCAAGAGCCAAAAGAGGCATTGTAGTGTTGTCAAATTTTCTTCTTATTACTTTTCCTTTATCCGTTTTAACCTCGCTTGAAGAGCAAGCAGTCAACAAAGTTCCCGCTCCAATGGTTAATGCTGAATTTTTTATAAACTCTCTGCGCCTCATTTCTACCCTTGCATACTACTTTCACATTTTAATTATAATATATAAATATTTTTTTGCTATACTCTTCTGGCATCCTTAACGGAAAGATAAGCATTATGCACTTCTTTTAAAAGGTTTGGTATATCAAGATGCTGATGACATTTTAAACAGGAGGTACAATTTGTACAATTAGATGCTGTTTTTAATTTATCAATTTTTTCATAATCTTTTATAAAGATTTCTTGTCTGTCATTTGATGAACTCAATTTACATTTAAAATTATATTCTATTTTTACACAATAAAAAACCTCTTAAAATTAAGAGGTGTGTTTTAAAATCTTTTGCTTGATTTCTTCGTGTTGATTGTATGTTAGGTTAGTGTAGTGTGTATATTATGATATTTCGTGTTTATTTTTATCTCTCTTATATATATAAAGTATATATGCCATATAAAATTGCTTAATTCAAATAATTCTTAACATTTTTTAACATTTAAATAATATGTGCTACAATAAAAAATATGAAGAAAAAAATAGCTGCTGCTGTTTTGATTTTATTATTCATATCAGCAATGGCGGGAACTGTTATTATATATAAATTTTTAAATAATAATTCTCAAGATAATACCTGTTTTATATCTCCTAATAAAAAAGGGTGTTTTGAGAAATTGTTTGATGAATTAATTTCAAAACTTCTTGTTTATAATGTCAAATATAAGGAAGGAAAAAGCAATAAAATTCTTCTTGAAAAAAATTTTTCAAGAACGGTTGATGAAATTTTATTTAATAAAACAGATATTTTACTAGGATGGGGAATTTCAAAAGACATTGAATTTGAACAAAATTTCAGCCTTGTTTATAACAAGCTCTCTTACGGCTTTGATTGCGGAATTGATTCGATTACAATAAATTCTCTAAAATGCAAGTTTCAAAATGAATGCATCGGTTCGGATAAGTATGTAAGAGAAAGCCTGGGACAGGTTTCGTCAAAAAAAATTCATAATTTTGAAGATAAATTAAAAGAATTAAAACTTGAAGATAAAAAAATATTTGTAAAATTAAGCTTCGCACTTGAAGGGGAATATGAAGTTCTGGATGATATTTTACAACATTCAGACCAAATAACGGGTGTTGCAATAGCACTTCAATTAAACGACACAAAACAAATATTAAAAGCGCTTGAAATGGTCGATAAATTAAATAAAGACTTTGTATTAATTTCAAGAAACCCTTCAAACCTTCATAAAAACGACAAAAATAAATACGGAACATATATAAATACTCCTTCTTATAAAGGTTATCTTGGTTATAACTTATTCTTTCTTGTTTATGCAAACAAAAACCTGCTTAGCGATTATTCAATTTCCCTAAATCAAAACGATAATTTGATTTATTTTTTAAACAAAACAAAAAAAGCAAGATATGAAAAAGGACAAATTAAATTTTCCAAAACAAGAAATGCAAGGAAATTAAACATGTCGCCCGGCAAAGTAAAATTTAAAACAGTATTAAAAGAAAAACTAAAAGAAAGTACATTAAAATAAAATGACAGGAATCATACTTGCACTTATATCAACCGCATCCTGGGCTTTGTGTTCAATTATTTTTAAAAAATTGGGCAAACATCTTGATGCAATCGGGATGACTTTTATTACCGCGTTTTTAAGTGCGATTTTTCTTTTTGTTGTAATTTTAATTACAAAAAATAATTTTATAATTTCAAAAGAAAACTTGTTGCTTATTGCCCTTAGCGGAATTTTGGGTATTTCAATCGGAGATAGTTTATTTTATGCATCCCTAAACAGGTTATCTCCCATGGTTTTTTCTCTTATTATGTTCATTGGTCCTGATTTATTTTCGGGAATTTTTGGAATAATATTTTTAAAAGAGTTCCCTCCTTTAATTGTCTGGTTAGGAATTATAGCAACACTTTTAGGGTTATCGTTTTTTCTTTTTCCCTTAAAGGATGATTCTAAAAAAAGCACAAAATCAACACTTACAGGAATCATTTTTGCAATATTTTCTCTAATCTGCACGGCATATTCCATGGTCATGGTGAAACCCATATTAAACAATACTCCTATTTTAACAATCACGATGTATAGGATGCTTTTTGCGGCTTTTTCATTATTTTTATTCGCGCTTTTAAGCAAAAAACTTTTTATCTGGCTTAAAATTTTGAATGATAAAATGTATTTTTTAAAACTTTCATCTTCAATTATACTCGTAGCGTTTGGCGGATTTTATTTATCCCTTTTGGCTCTTAAATACTGCGCCCTTGTTGTTACAAGCGCCATAATGTCTTTGGGACCTTTGTTTGTTTTTATTTTTATGATTATGTTTTACAAATATAAACCTAAAAAAAGAGAGTATTTAGGAGTTTTGTTTGTAATTTTTGGAATAATTTTAATTTGTCTCGGGCATATATAGCAAAAAAATTTTTTGAAGGGTTTTATATAAAAAAGCTTTAAAAAGGAAAAATATGAGAGTAGATAAAATAGGCATTAACACAAGGGTAAATATTAACAACAAAAATCAAAACGATTCAAATAAAATAAAATCTAATCTTCAAACAAAAAACGTTACGGATTTAAACCGATTTCAAAACAATCAATCTCTTGCTTTTTCGGGTATGAGAGAAATAAAAAACAAACGTGTATATAATTCAATCAAAGAATTATATACCCCCGAAACAAGAGATATTATGGATTTAGCTAAAAAAACGGCAATAAAAACAAACAGCCCTCATATTGAAACAAGACATATTTATTATGCAATTTTATTGGAATTGAAAAAATATATAGATGCCATAGACAAAGGTGCAATTAAACCAAGCGATAACATCAGATATAAAACACCCGAAACAATTCAAGCGCTTATGCCTGCAACATGCCCGAATTTATTTGAAGATGCAAGAAGCAGAGCGATGATTAAAGATGTTATTAACAATCACATAAAACAAGCGCAGGAACGATTTTTTACTCAAAATAAAACTTCCGATAAAAAAAGATTGTATCCTTTAGGAATTCAATTATCACAAAATGCCATGGAAGATATAATAGAATCCTATCAGCTGCTTTTATCAAGCGCTAATTCAGATAATTCATCAATTCCTGAAGGGATATATTTTGACTCATTCTTATACAGCTGCATGGGATATACAAAAGACAGAAAGTTATCAAAAGAATTTTTGGAATTTAATTATGATATTATGAAAGCACTGTCCCTTGAAGAAACCAAAAAAGATAAAAATCATCTTTCTTTTTATGATAATGAAGCGGATTTAATGTGGAAAAATATAAGCGCAGGCAAAAATGTTGCTCTGCTTTGTGATGACAATAATTATGAACAGTTAAAGCACTTAAAAAACAGTTTTGTCAATCTGATTAATAAACCGAATCAAACATACGATAATATAGATCCTGAAAAAACGGATATTTATATGTTTAATCAATTTTCATCATTTTCACTTCTTGAAGAATTGACGGAAAAATGCTTACAGCAAAAAGACAGGTTATCCGTTATCGTATTTGATTTTCGCACACTTATAAAAAATAACCCGACAGGCAATATGCTTGATTGGTCTTATGTATCGCTTCTTGCAAACAATAAAAAAGACTCAAATGTTAAATATGTTATGACAATACAGCCTGAATTATATTATGAAAACACCAAAAAAAATCAGACTCTAAGAAGCGGATTCCTGTCTTATGCCGATCAAACCCTTCCATCCTTAAACAGTCAAGATGCAATACAATATTTAACCGATGAAAAAGGAATAAATTATATCAAAAGCATTGTAAAAAAAGATATTGATACACAAGCCGTTAAAAAAGCAATTGAAGTAAGCAAAAATAATGACGGTATTTACCCGGATAAAGCAATAAAAATAATAGAAGCAGCATCTTTATTGGATTCGCAATCAGATAAAATTACGGAAGGACTGATTGATAATTACATACAGAATGCAAAAAAATTATCCAAAACAACAAGCAAAGACTCGGATTCTTCCAATAAGATAATTTTTGATACGGGCAAAAATCTCTCTGATATTGTAGGAACGCCTATGACAAAAGCAGATGCGCAAAATGTAGTCTCGCAAATTAAAAACGGAACATTCAAAACAAAAGGCTATACCATATACCATGCAAACGGTTCATCATACGGCGGCGGAAGAAAAAACACGGCCTTAGCAATAGCAGGTGAAACGGGAATTCCTGTTATTATAATAAATGCTAAAGATTTTGCGCTTAAAGATATCGATACCTTATCTCAAAATGCAGATTTTTCGGAAATGAAAATTAAAAAAATAATATCAAACGCAAAAGCTCAAGCACAGGCAAGCCCCAATAACACCGTTATGTTATATATAGAAAATTTTGATAATTTTGCGTCCAATCCTTTATACGGTGTTTCATCAATCTATGAACAAAAAGCATTTTCACAGCTTTTAGACGAGATGGAAAATTTAAGAAAGGACGATTCAGCCAATCTTTTAATAATAGGTTCAATGAATATGCCTGAACTTCTTGATGAAAACATTTTAAAACCGAACAGATTTTTAAATTCAATAGTTGTATATCCTCCGCAAAAAGTTGAAGAAAGAAAAGAAGTAATCGAATATTACATAAATAAAATGAATTTACAAATAAAAGGCGACACACAGGAAGAAAAA
This sequence comes from Candidatus Gastranaerophilales bacterium, assembly GCA_944324945.1. Taxonomy (GTDB): domain Bacteria; phylum Cyanobacteriota; class Vampirovibrionia; order Gastranaerophilales; family Gastranaerophilaceae; genus RUG14156. Next base: position 66,139 of record CALUYE010000004.1, on the reverse strand, counting down.
AATAAAGTAATTAATGCTATTGCCCAAACAACAAGCGGATTTTCCGTTGTTGATATAATTTATATGCTTGAAAATGCAAAAGATGTTATGGTGCAAAGAGGTAAAGATGCCATAGATAAATCCGATTTTATCGAAGCATATCTTCAAACAACAACGGGAAGAAGCGCAGGAACAGATTTAAACGAGCATGGTAAAAACATAACAACATCACACGAGTTAGGTCATGCGCTTTCGGCTCAGGTAATGTATGAAGTAGCAGATAAATACCTTAAAAACTGGCAAAAGCCCAAGGAGGTGAACTTTATTTCGCTTGATCCGAGAAGTTATTATGGCGGAATTGTATATTTTAAAGATTCGGATAATCAGGAAGTTACATTTGAAACAATAATGGCGCACCTTGTATTTGCCTATGGCGGCAACAGTGCCGAAAAGATAATATACGGTATTGATGCCTCTTTGGGAATATCAATTGATATGGAACAAGTAGCAAATATTGCAAATACGGCTGTTTTGGATATGGGCATGGGACCTAAAACAGGAGTGCGTCATATTCCAAAAAATGCTCTAAATTCAGCAGATGTATCATCCGAAAAGAAATTAATGATAGAACAGGATGTTGATTCTATGTTAATGGGAGCAAAATATATATCAGACAGAATCATAGAAGAATATAAACCTTTTGTTCTTGAATTTACAAAAAGACATTCAAAAGACGTCGGAAGCGGCGAGTGCTTGATTTTGGGAGAAGATTTTATACAAGAATTAAACGAATGGAGAAACAAACAGGACGATAAAACAAAAGAAAGATTATCAAACCTTGAAAAAGAAATTGTCGATACATTGAATAAGGTTAAAAATAATAAATAATTAAAGGCTGTTTATTATTTTTAATATTCCGTCAAAAGAATAATAATCGTCCTGAATATACAATTTCATTCCTTTTTTGATTTTTTTTATATCATCCGTTGTTGTACCGTCCAAAAAAACGTTTTCATAAGTTTCACCGTTTTTTTTGAGCATAACGGAAGGTATTACAAGGTTATCAATTTGTTTATCTTTAATTGCTTCAATTATGTCGCTTCCGACAATTAGACCTGCTACGTTTATATCTTCGCCGAAAAATTTATTTTTTATTTCCAAAACTTCAAACTCAAGATTCTTAACATTAATTTCTTTTTGAAATTCTCTAAAAATTTTAGCTGCCGTGCTTGCCGTTGCAATGGTGATTTTAGAAGGGATTTTAATTGATTTTTTCATCTTTTTCAAAGATTTTTTAAAACTGTCTTTTAATAACCTTATAGCCCCGACCCCGTCTTCAATTTGCAGGAAATCTCCATAGTATTTTTTATTTGGTACATCAAGCTCCGCCAAAACAAAAAACTCATCCGAAGCCATTGCAATATTCTTTTTAATACTTTTATTAAATTCATCAATTATTTTAATTGTTTCAAGAGCTATAGTTTTATCTACTTTTTTAAATTCTTCTTTTCTGAATTTTGAAATTCCCAAAGGAACAACGGCAATTGATTTTATAATTGATTTTACGCTTTTTAAATCTTCAAGTGTTCTTTTTAATTCCTCACCGTCGTTATATCCCGGACATAAGACAATTTGAGCGTGTATTTGCGTTTTAATTTTTTTAAATCTTTTTAATTGCTCCATAATTTTTTGAGCGTTCGGGTTTCTTGTCATTTTTTGTCTTAAAAGAGGGTTTGTTGTATGAATCGATACAAAAAGAGGAGAAATGTGATATTTTTCAATTCTTTGCCAATCTTCAGGCGCTATATTTGTTAAAGTAACGTAAGTTCCTTGAATATAAGACAATCTCCAATCATCATCCTTAACGTATAAACTTTCCCTTAAGCCTTTCGGCTGCTGATCGACAAAACAAAATATACAATGATTTTGGCACCTTTTAACCCTGTCAAAAACAGCGGATGTAAAAATTATACCTAAGTCCTCATCAAAATCTTTTTCTATTTCATATTCTTCAATTTCATTGTTTTGATGTTCAACAATTAAATTAATTTCTTCTTCGTTTATTATAAAACTGTATTCTATTATGTCTTTCGGGGTTTGGTTGTTGATTGATAAGACCTTATCGCCTTTTTTAATCCCGATTTCATCGGCGATAGAATTTTTTACCACATTATCAACAATCATATTAATTTTATTCATAGCAATTGAATTAATTTTTCCAGTTCATAAAGGGTGATTTCAACGGTTTGTTTTTGAATTGGATTTAGAGAAATATATTCGTTATTCAAACCTTTTTCAAGTTTAATTTTATGCAATTGTAAAAGATTTGAAAGATTTTGCTTAAATTCAATTAACTCATTCACGCTTAAAACATCAGAACAATAAAGAAGGATTTTTACTTCGTTTATTATATGATAAGGATTTTTATCACTAAATGATAACATTAAATCGCTTAAGTGTTTTTTTCCTGTTTGCGTAATTGAATAAGTTTTAGACATCATACCGCCATCGGACATTTTTGCTCTGTATTCAACACATCCTATTTTTTCCAATCTTTTTAGGGCAGGGTTGATTGTCCCTTGGCTTGATTTTAAATACGCAAAAAATAATTCGTCCGTTATTTTTGCTATTTTATATATTGTAGCATCGTATTTATTAAGAATATAAAGAATAACAATTTCTATCATATTGCTATATTATCACATTTAAAATCATAATAAAAATAAATAACTTTAATTTTGTATGTAAATTTGTAAAGAAAAGTTATAATATTATATAAAATATTTCCCTTTTATTATATTATTTTGATGGATATCCCCAATATAAGGAATTAGTGTAAATTGCAAAACAATTTCGACAGCCTTGATAATTTGGAAGTAAGATCTCAACAATCTTCGGTAGTACAGCAAAGAGCGGGCTTAGTCGCCGTTTATATGTACAAACAATTCATCGAGTTTCATCAAGCAACCGTTAATACTAACGATATGTTTAATAAAATTCTTGAAAACCTTTCTCAGGTTCTGGAATATTTAAAACAATCACTTAATATCAGAAATGTGCCCACTCAAAACGTTACATATCAAACAGACAGCGCCAAAACTCTTGCTATTGTTAATATTTTATGGCATAAAATAAGCTTTACTTCAAGATTCAACATCTCCCCTAAAGCGCTCCCGAGGAAAAATTCTTCCCCTATGTTTTGCGGCAGAATTTTTGCAATAAACGGAGATTTCTCGCAATTAATCAAAGAAGAAGACGACTATGAAAAACAAATGGATATTCTTCTTGCAAACGAAATAGCATCTCTTTATATACCTGCCGAAAAAAATCAGGGAACAATTATGACAATTCGCCATAAAGACAATCAAGAACTCTTTATAAGCCAATTAGATGCCCCTCGAGAGTTCTTGTTAAAAGTTATTGAAATTGTATGTGCCGGCGGAGAATTCCACAAACAAAATACCAAAAAAACAGGATTTATTTTCTAAACACCAACACCCTTAGCTAAAACGATTTTTTTCATTAATTTTTGAAAAAAACTCATAGCCGGAGCTTCAACTATTGCTGCAAGCATTCTTATTTCTTTTTCATATTGCAGACTAACAGGGTTATATTCACACAATTCCAAATCTTTTTCGTAATCCATAGTGTTTTTCATCCTTATATTAACTAACCTCACACAAATAATATCGGCATTTGAAATTTAAAACTTTATGAATTTATTTTGTTTATTTACATTAGTTAACAAAATTTTATTGTAAAATAATTATATGAATTGCTATTTTTTTGGTACATTTAACCCGATTCATCTGGGTCATGTAGAAATTGCAAAAAGAATCAAAGAAAAATTCAACTTTGATAAGGTTATTTTTGTTCCTTCCTTTATGCCTCCGCATAAATTTCTTGAGCTTGCAAGCTTTAAAGACAGATTTAATATGGTGCAGCTTGCCGTTTGCGATGCATTGGATATAGAATCAAAATTAAAGCCTCCAAGCTACACTTACCGCACAATTGAACAACTTTTAAAAATCGACAAAACGGATAAAATCAATTTTATAATCGGATATGACCAGTTTTTTCAAATTGAAAACTGGCGGGAGCCTGAAATTTTAAAAGAAAAATTAAAATTCATCGTCTACCCGAGAAAATTTAAAAACGGACAAACATTAAGCACAAAAGCTTTTGACTATTTAAAAAACAAAGGCTATGATTTTGAAATAATTAACATGGATTTTTTGGATATTTCATCCGAAATGATAAGAGAATATATCCAAAAAGGAAAAGATATTACGGGTCTTACAACAAAAGAAGTGAGAGAATATATTGAAAACAACGGATTATATAGAAAGTCAACTGAAAAAAAACCTGTCATCTAAGCGCTACAACCATTCCCTGGGATGTGCCAAAACAGCTTATGAATTAGCAAAAATGTACAATTTAGATAAAGATAAAGCTTATTTAGCAGGACTTGTACATGATTGCGCCAAAAATTTTGAAGATGAAAAATTGCTGGATATTATAAATAACGAAATTAAAGAAGGTTTTGATAAAACCGAACTCAAAAACCCCAAAACATACCATGCTATTGCAGGAGCGTATTTAGCAAAAAAAGATTTTGAAATTGAAGATAAAGAAATAATCCAATCAATCAGAAACCACACAATAGGTGATGTTGATATGACAACTTTTGATAAAGTCATCTTTCTTGCAGACAAAATTGAACCCAATACAAGAGATGAAAAATATTCAAAAAAAATATGGAAAATAATAGAAAAAAATAAAGGCGTTATAGGGCTTGATATCGCTTTATTAAAATGCTTTAGCGAAACAATCAAAAGCCTTGTTAAAAGAAAACTCTATATCTGCCCGAAAACAATTGATGTTTATAATAATCTTCAAGAAAAAGTAGGCGAACTTTTAGAAGATGATTAGATTCTAAATACACTTATTCCTTTTAAACCTTTTTTATTTGAATATCTTATTATTTTATCAACATCCGATATTGTTGAATTTTGGTCTAATTTTATTGTGTTTGATATTTGCCCTTCAATTAAATTTTGAATCAAAGAAAGCGTGTTTATTTTATCAATATAATTAACTTTGGTATTTTCTTCAATCGATGGAGTTGTTTTTAAAAATCGCGAAATTGTTCCTGATGGCGAAATTGCCATTTTAATATTGTTTGATTTAATAGTTTTGATTATCGTTTTTAATAAATCAAGCGATTCATCAGAACCGTATTTTAAATTCATTTTATCAAGCATATCCTGATAACCTAAAATTGAAACATAAGCGTTTTTATCAAGTTTTTTTATTGCTTCATTTAAAATTAATGAAGCTTTGGATAAATCTTCAAAATCAAATTTATTATCTTTTACAAATTTTGATAAATTAATCTGAGCTAAAGTTAAAAACTCCCCTTCTTTTAATTGCGCAGCAGCGCAGCAATCGCAGATATAATCTTTATTTGAAGAAAAAATAATCCCGGGTTCTCCTTTTTTATACATTGAATTTAAAAGCGTATCGTATATTTTTTTAGCGTTTATTTTATTCCCGTCAGATAAAACCACGTCTTTATTACCATCAACCAAAGATAAAAATTTATCATCAATTATAACCGATAAATCAAAACACCAATCTTTATAACAGGCATTATCTTTTAAAGTTATAAAATTTAAAATATCTTTATTATATATATCAAGAAGTGCAATCCCGGAAGCAGGGCGAAAAGATGAAGATTCCCTGAATTTAAAATAAGAGTTAAATTTTTTAACTTCACTTGAAGGATTATCAAACTTAGAAAAATTAATCCCTATTCCTTTGCCTTTTTTAATATATCTGTCAAGATAAAAACAATTTTGAATAAATAAATTTAAAGGATTTAATTTCACTGCAAGCGCGCTTGAAGGGTCTGATAAATTTTTATATGCGTTTGATGAGAGGCTTATTTTACCCTGTTTTAAATAAGAAGAAAACAAGTTTAATTTTTCTTTATCATAATTAAAAATACTATACGCTGTTTTGTTAAAAAAAGCGTTTAAATCTTCGTCTTTTGAAATAATTCCCCTTGAAATTAAAACATTTTTATCAAAATTTGCATTTTGAAACTCAAAAGAATCAATTTTATCATTCTTAAAAGAAATAACCGATGGCTTATAAATATTATTTTTTAAATTTATAACAGGTACTATTTTCATTTTTACAGGTTTTTTAAATCTTGGGTTGCATCAAGCCTTTTAACAAGTGCTTTTATATCTCCTTTTAATTTAAAATACTCCTGAAACTTTTTTGTTGTCCTAATGTTAAAACTTCTTCCGTTTTTATCTTTTGTTTTTGAAATCAACCCCTGTTCAAGCAAAAGCGCTATATGTTCATAAGCGCTTGAGCGAAGCTCCTTAAGGGCTGATTGGCGGATCGGTTCTTTAAGGGCAATAACGGTAAGCGTTTTTAAAACAGCCGCAGGAAGCTCCACAGGACACAATTTTTCAACTATATCCATGTGTTGCGCCTTAACCTGGATTATATATCCGTCCTCATCATCGATTTCAAGCGCGCCGCTTCTTGAAGAATAATCAAACATTAAATCAAGAAGTGCATTTTCAACAACCTCTTCATCTAAATCCAGAATTTGAGCAATCTCAATCGGCTTCATTGCTCTTGATGTGATGAATAATACCGCTTCAACTTTTGATTTTATTTCTTCAATTTCCACTTTTTATACTACCTGCTTTTCTTGTTCGGTCTCTATATTTTCTTCGTTTTTTTGACTTTTTATTGCATACAATTTTCCGTAAAATTCCTTTTGATAAATATCATATTCATTATCTCTTGATAAAAACAACAATGCAATAAAAGCGGAACTTTTATCAAACCCTAAAAGACACAATTCTCTTAATTCAATTTTTTCTTCGCGGGATAAAATCTGCGCAAGATTTTGTCTCATCTTTTCAACAACTTCTTCAACATACTCATCATGTGCAAGTTCTTTAATTTGCGATGCTTTTAGTTTTGAATAGTTTCTTACTTTTTGTTCTTTTTTGATTAATGCGTTTTTAATTGCATATTTTTTATCCAAATCTTCATAAAATTGGATATGGCGTATTAAATCTTTCAATGTTACCGTTCTTTTACGATTTAAGCGCACAGACGTTCTTCGCTGCAATACTTCATCAAAAGAAACAACATTGTTTGTTGAAAATTGAAGCTGCTCGTAATTATCGGAATCAAATTCATCATCTTCAAAATATTCTTCAGGTTCAATATTAAAATCATCAATTGTAATCCCTTGAAGAATGTCTGATTTAATTTTTAAAAGGGTGGATGAAAAATAAATCGCTTTTCCGACAGAGCGAAGATTATCAAGCTTTAATTCCTTGATGCGCGCTATATATTTATCGTATAAATCAACAATATCAATATTCCACGGGTCAATTTTTCCCATCTTTACAAGATCTAAAATAATTTCAATGGCATCCGTTTGAATGTCTTTTTTTATTCCCGATTTTGAAATATACTTTGAATCCTGAACATCAAAATCAATTGTGCTGTCAAGCACTTTTATTTCATTATATAATTCGTTGTTATTTGTATAAAATTCATTTACCGCACTACTCATCATTCTTCCCTTAACTTAACGCCCGAGATTTTTGTAACGCCTTTATCTTTTTGCGTTACGCCAATCATCCTGTCGGCATTATCTAACATCGGCTTTCTTAATGACACTACAACAAATTGCGCTGTTTTTGACTGGTTGGTTATAATTTCCGCTAATCTTTCAACGTTTGGCCCATCCAGGTGCATATCAACCTCATCAAAAGCATAAAATGGCGAAGGCATGTATTTTTGAATTGCAAAAACAAAAGCAAGTGCCGTTAAAGACTTTTCTCCCCCCGACATGCCCGCTAATTTTTGATTTACCTTATCTCTTATATTCGCTCTGAAAGTCAAGCCGCCCGAGAAAGGATCATCTTCGTTTTCAAGATATAAAGTGCCTTCGCCTTGCGAAATTTGCGCAAAAACTTCTTTAAAATTCTTATTTATTGCATGGTATGCATCCAAAAACGTTTCTTTTTTAAGCCCCTGATAACCGTTCATTCTTGTTTTGATTTCGTCTTTTTCGTTTTCAAGGGTTGAAACTTTTTCTTTATTTGAATTCTGGCGCTCAACTACTTCATCATATTCGGTTAGCGCTCTCATATTAACAGGCTCTAGATCATCCATTTTCTTTTGAAGTTTTGCAATTTTTGAATTGATTTCATCAAGCGAAATTTCACTTTGTTCAAGTTCGGATACCTTAATTCCGTTTTCTTCAAAAGTCTTTAGAATTGATTCTAAGATAGGTTCTAATTCTCTTCTTCTTGTTTTATTTGCTTCATCCTGCTCGGATAGTCTTTCAAGTTCGTTTTCCGTTTTATTTTTGGAATTTTTTAAATTCAAAAGCTGTTCTTGAATTTCATCCCTTTTTGATTGGAATTCAACAAGATTTTTTCCGAGTTCCTTTATTTCTTCTTCTAATTCTTCAATAACTTTTTTTACTTCTTCTGTTTCTTTTTTAAATTGTTCAATATCGCTGTTTAAAATTTCGTTATCTTTTTCAAGCTTTTTAATATCGGTTTCGCGCGTTGTAATTTGACTTTGTTGAAATTTAATTTGATTTTCATCTTTTTCAATTTCATTTTCTTTTGTCATTATATTTTTTTCGATATTTTTGATATCTTCTTCAACTGCGTTTGTTTTTTCTTTTAATTTTTTTAGTTCGCCTTCATCGATTAATTTTTCAACTTCTACAAGTTCTTCTTGTTTTTGCTGGAATTTATCGTTTAATTTTATTCTTTTTGCTTCAATTAAATCAAGCTCACGATTTAATTTTTTAATTATTTCATTTAATTCTTTTAACTGGCTTTCACCTTGTTCTATAACACTTTGAGCTTGTTCATTGTTTGAGATAAGATTTTTTAACTCCAGTTTAGCTGAATTTAATACATTTGTTGAATTCAAATATTTTTGCCGCGTATCGTTTAATCTGCGCTCTAAATCTTTTTCTTTTGTGTTTAAATCCTGTGCTTGTTTTTGAAGCTCCGTAAGTAATTTTTTATGCTTTTCAAGCTCGCGCTCTTGGGTTTTATCAAACAATCCCATTGTTTTTTTCTTGGCACCGCCTGTAATTAACCCGCTTTTTTCGGTTATATCTCCTTCAAGAGTTACTACTCTGTATTTACCTGCAAGTTTTTTTGCGGCCGCTTCATTTTCGACAACTATTGTTTCACCAAGCGCAAAATAAAACGCATCAAGATATTCGTCATCAAAATCAATTAAATTAATTGCAAAATCAATAACTCCTATTGATTTAGGCAATACCATGCGGCTTGGCGCTTTTTTAATTATATCCAAAGGAATAAAAGATGCTCTATCGCGGCCTTGAGAGCGAAGAACCTGAATTGCTCTGTATGCAACATCCTGACTATCAACTACGATTGAATACGCTCTTGCGCCCATTGCAACATTGATTGCATCAATATATTCTTCATCAACATCGGCTAATTTTGCAAGAGGTTCATGGACACCTTTAATGTGAGCATTTAATACCGTTTCAACACCTGAACCCTGGCCTGCTGATTTATAAGCGTTTTTATTGGCATCAAGGATTGCTATTTTTTGCTGCGTTTTTTGTATTTTATAAAATGTATCTTCTTTTTGAGCTTTTGTTTTATCAAGCTCTTCAAAACTTTTTGTTTGAATAAGCTTAAAATCTTCAACTTCTTTTTGCAGAGTTTCAATTTGAAGATTTAATTTATCTTTTTCATCTTCAAAAACTTTTCTTGAATTTAATAATTTATCAATATTTTCTTTAATTTCTTTAATTTTATCTTTTGAATTGTTATATTCGCTTTCTTTCGGCAATTGCTCTTTTAAAAGAGAGGTTTCTTCATCTTTTATATCGTCAAGTTCTTTTTTTATTTTGTTTCTGTTTTGAATGTGTTCATCAGCAGACTTATTTAGCCCCGTCATTTCAAGAATTATTGAGTTTAGTTGTTCTTTTTTATCATTTAATTGATTGTTTAAATCTTCAAGTTCTTTATTTTTAAATTCTATTGCTTTTTTATATTCTTCAATTTTATTTTTTTGAACTTCAATACCGTTTTTATAGCTTTCAATTGATTTTAAATTATCGATTATGGTTTTGTTTGCAAGAGCAATTGCCGAGTTTTTGCGCTCAAGAATACCTTTTTGTTCTTCTGCGGTTTTTTTAACTTCAAGCTGTTTTTCTTCCCCTTGCGCTCTTACTTTTGCATTTATTTCGTCATATTTTAATTTTGTATCTTCAATTTTTGATTGAAGTTCTTTTAATTCTTCCGATAAACTTTTTCTTTGTTTTGTCGCAAGAAGAATGTTTTGATGTACAAGTTCAAGCGATTTTTTAACATCAAAATATTTAGCGCTCTGAATTTTATTTTCAAGAGAAATTTTTTCATCTTTATACTTTTTATACTTTAGCGCAACTTCTCTTTCTTCTTTTAACTGTTCAATTCTTGAATCAATCTCATCCATCAGTATTTTTTTATTTGCAATTTCATCTTCAACCCCTTGAATCTGTTCGCTTGCAAGGGCAATTTTTCTGTCAAAATCAGCAGTACCCGCTATTTCATCTATTATTTTTCTTCTCTCTGTTGCAGAACAGTTTGTAATTTCGGTAACATCCCCCTGCATCATAACATTGTAGCCGTTTGGGGTTATATTATATTTTTCAAGTTCCAAATGAATTTGCGTTAAGGTTGCGGGTTTATCGTTATAATAATAAGTTGATTGAACGCCGTTTTTGCCTTTTTTGATATATCTTTTAATTGAAAATTCGCTTTGGTTTTCGTCTTGTTTTTCATCCGCAAAGGTAACTTTAACGCTTGCTTCGTTTCTTTTATTGTGGTTTGTAATTAAATCAGCTACCCCTTGCTCTGAGCGCAAAGAGCGGGCTGTTGTTAAACCGAGTGCAAAAAGAATACTGTCTATAATATTGCTTTTACCTGAACCGTTTGGCCCTGAAATCGCAGTAAAACCGGGCATCAAAGGAACGACAACCTTTGAGGCAAAAGATTTAAAATTGTCTATTTCGATTTCTTTAATATACATTTAAATACTTCAGGTTCAGATTATATATTAATTACACTATAAAATTGAACATGCTGTCAAATTTTACAAGAAAATTAATACCTATTGATGATATAAATTTCTTTTATATATTTTCCGTTTTTATTTTGCTTTAACAGTTCAATATATTTATCTCTCAAAAAATTAATTCTTTTTATCGGGAAAAACATAAAGTTTGCTCTTCCTATAATTCTTTTTTCACCCAAAAATCCCCAAAAACGGCTGTCTTGAGAATTGCCCCTGTTATCCCCCATCATAAAATAATGTCCTTTGGGAATTATAAAAGGCCCGCAAAACATTTGCTTATTACAAGGACTCCAGTTATTTTTTGAAATTATATAAGGTTCATTTAAAGCTTTATCGTTAATAAAGACTCTGTATTCATCTTTAGCTTCATCGTATTTAACTTCAAATTTTTCCCCGGGCAAACCTATTGTTCTTTTAATGAATGCTATATCTTTGCAAAATATCCCCGACAGCCTTGATAAAACAGCAAAAGGAGAGTTTGATAATTGAACCTCGGGAGGATAGAACACTAAAATATCCCCTCTTTTTATTTCTTTTTTCGGGAAAAAGTCTGTTTTTTCAACAAAAACCCTGTCATGTTCCAATATTGTAGGGCGCATGGAGCCTGAAGGAATCCATCTTAATTCCCCTATAAAATAACGTATTAAAATTACGCAAATTAAAACAAAAAGAATTGTGGAAATAATTTCTTTTGTGTAATTTGTTTCTTTTTCGCTTTCGTTTTCATCAAGTAGTATTCTTTTAATTAAATATAAAAAACCTTTTTCTTTTGTTTTTTTCAAAAGATTTATAATTGCTTCTTTTTGTTTTTTGAAAAAGTTCAATATTCCTTCTTTTAAATTTTGATTTAATTTTTTACCGTCTGAAAATACGTATAAAATCGCATATTGTAAAATAAGCGAAAATATAAACACGCTTAAAAACTTTATAAAAGCGCTGTATGGAGAAGAATAAACATCATCCAGCGTTTTAACATCGATTAATTTTGATAAAGGGTATTTTTCAAAAACAAATTCGGATATTTTATCCGCTAAACTTTTATTGTTCTTATCAAGTTTATATGGAATAGCGACATATAAAACTCTCTCAACCTGCTCTAAATCAGAATCATAATAAGGAACATCAAGCTTTTTGGAATCCGAAAAAGAATATTTTATATTTAAATCCAATAATTTATTATCAAGCTCTTTTTTATTAAAAGAAGCATTTTTATTTATGGAATATTCTAAAACGCATCCTCTTTTTAAAATATAGTTAATTGTTTGAAAATTGAGATTGTATACAAAACAAACAATTGAAAAAATTATAAAAAACAAAAACAGCTTAGCATGTTTTTTAAAAAAGTTTATTATTTTATCTTTTAAATTGTTTTGCAATGTATCCACTTTTAGCTCCTCAGGGTTATTTCGCTTAAATTAATTACAGGATTTATGTTTTGATTTTGAATTTTTGATAAATAATCAAGCGCTGTATTTTTATATTTTAAAACTTCATTTTGTGCTTTTTTTAAGCATTCGTCAAAATCCGTCTTTTTTTTGTCTTTTTCAAAGTATATCATAGGCAAAGTATAGTTGCCATTTTTAAAATCGGATTTATTTTTATTAAAATTGTCTATATCGTTTTTAATTTGAAATGCAATTGAATAATTTTTTAAAAATTCAAATAAATTATTCTGAATTTCAAAATCAATATCACACACCTCAAACAACGCTTCCAATCCCGCCATAAAAAGATTTCCCGTTTTGTTAAAAGTTTTTTTAATATAATTATCATAATCTAAAATCTTATTTAAATTTTCATTTTGCAATATCTCGCCTAAAATTGTTTTTTTGATTCTTAGGGAAAAAATATTTAATATTTTATTGTTTGTTTTTGCAAGTTCCACATTTGCAAGGCTCAAAAGATAATCCCCCTCTAAAACCGCTAAACGCGAGCCGTATTTTTTATAAAAAGTTAAATTATTTCTTCTTGTATCCTCAAAATCCAAAATATCATCATGGATTAAAGAAGCGCTATGTATTAATTCAAGCGCAAGAGCGATATTATAAACAAGAGAAGAATTACAGTTTAAAACCCTTGCAAACAAAAAAACAAACCTCGGACGCAGTCTTTTGGGGTTTGTAAATAAAAATTTATTTAAATCAGGCGTTAAAAAATTTTTATCTTTATTTACAATTTTTTTTAATGTGTTTTCAAAATGCTCTATATTGTCTTCAATTGAAGTGCAGCATTTTTTTATTTCATCAATTTGATTCATTTTATATTACAAATTTGCCGTTTTCATAAATTAATTTATCATCGGCATAAATTTTTGAATTATTTTTCATGTTCTTAATTAAATCCCAATGAAGCCCCGATTGATTTTTGCCCCCTGCTTCAGGATAGCTTGAACCGAGCGCCATATGAATCGATCCGCCGATTTTTTCATCAAACAGTATATTTCCGGTAACATCTTGAATTCTATCGTTTGTTCCTATTGCAATTTCACCTACAAAACGCGAACCCTCATCCATATTTAACATGCTCTGTAAAAATTCATTACCGACTTGAGCACATGCTTCAACCACTTTTCCTTTTTCAAGCGTTAAATAGACTTCGCGCGCGGTTGAACCATGGTAATTTTGAGGAAAATCAAAATATATCTTGCCGCAGGCTGAATCTTCAATCGGAGAAGTAAAAATTTCACCGTCAGGGAAATTTAAATTCCCCGAACATGGAACCCAGGTTCTTCCTTTTGTTGAAAAAGTAATATCTGTTTTATCACCTAAAATTCTTAAAGATGAGGTTTTATTTAAAATATCCGCTATTCGTTTTTGCTCTTTATCAATTTCTTCCCATTTTTCAACAGGATTATCCAAATCAAGATAACAGGATTTTACCAAAAATTCGCTATACTCTCCAAGGCTCATATTTGCTTCCTGAGCAAGAGCGTTAGTAGGATAGTCCGCTATTACCCATCTCATATCCCCATTCGCTGAGCGCTCAAGTCTTTTAGATAAAATCGGATGGGTTGCTTTTGATCTTTTTGCAATTTTTGAAGGAGAGGCTCCTGCCATATTTTTAATATTTGAAGGTGCTCCGATAAATATCATTACATCTGCCGTTTCAACTTCAATTTTAGACATCTCATCAATATATTCAAGCTGTTCATCAGATGCGTATTTAATAAATGTTTCGGCTATTTCATCCATAGATGTTCTTACTATCGGATTAGCACCGTTTTTTAAGCACAATTCATAAATTTCTCTAACAAGCGGCTGTGCGCTATAACCTCTTGCATAAATTATGACAAGGTCATTTTTTTGAACTTTTGTCGAATAATTAACAAGAACCTGTGCATATTTATGAATTAAAGGATTAAACATTATCGCCTTCACCCTCTTCCATTGCACCGTGGTATGCCGCTTTATATCTTAAAGTACATCCTCTTTTTGATGTTCTTACAAAATTTACAAGATTATCAACGTATTTATTTCCTTTAAATTCCGATTCGATTAATTCCAGCGCCTGAGTTGTATTATATTGTTCGTTTCTTAGAATTCTTATTGCTTTATGAATTGCATCTCTTGATTCTTTATCCACGCCTTTTCTTCTCAAGCCTATAGCGTTAAGTCCTATGGGTAAACAGGGAATACCTTCCGCTTTACAATAAGGAATAATATCCAATCTTGCTGCTGAAGCTCCTGATATAATTGCCATATCACCGATTCTAAGATTTTGATGAAATACGCTCATGCCGCCTAAAAATGCGCCGAATCCGACATGGCAATGACCGCCTATCGTAGCGGCATTTGCCATAATTACGTTATCCCCTAAAACGCAATTGTGAGCAACATGGCTATATGCCATAAGCAAACAATTATTACCCACAATAGTATTGGTTCCTTCGCCTGAGGCTCTGTTTACAGTTGCAAATTCCCTAATCCAGCAGTTTTCGCCTATGATAACTCCCGTTTTTTCGCCTTTGTACCCTAAGTCCTGCGGCTCGCCTCCGATTGAAGCAAAGGGAGAAATTTTTGTATTTTTACCTATTTTTGCAAATTGAATATTGGCGCTCTCGCCGATTTTACATCCGCTTTCAATTTCAACATCTTCTCCTATAACGGCATAAGCGCCGATTTCAACATCGGGAGCTATTTTTGCATTTTCATTTATTATTGCTGTTTTATGAATTTTATTGGAAGTTATCATTTTTTATCCTCTATTGTTATTTTAGTGCAACGGTTAAAGTAGCTTCGGTACATAATTTACCATCAACATAAGAACGTCCCAGACACTTAGCTATCGGCCCTTTGACTTTTAGGCATTCTGTTTCCATTTCAAGCTTATCTCCGGGGCGTACGATATTTTTGAATTTAGCATTTTCAACGCCCGCAAATAAAGTTAATTTACCTTTGTATTGCTCCATGGTCATTAAAATAGGAGCCGAAGTTTGAGCAAGCGCCTCAATTTGCAATACCCCGGGCATTATCGGATTTGAAGGAAAATGTCCTTGGAAAAAGGGTTCGTTAAAAGTAACATTTTTATAACCTTTTGAATATTTGCCGGGGATGCATTCTGTTATTCTATCTACCAGTAAAAACGGGTATCTATGCGGAAGCATTTCCAGTATTTGTTGATAATCCAATGAAATTGGTGTTATTGTATCCATTTTATCTCCTTTATTTATTTAAAGCCTGTTTTAATAATTTAGCGCATTGGATATGATAGCCATGTCCTGCTTCTTTAACTAAAATATTTGCGCGCATTTTTAAAGGATTGTATCCTGTTAAATATAAATCTCCTATAATATCTAAAATTTTATGTTTTACAGGCTCAAATTCGCTTCTTAAAGGAACTGTGTATGTGCCATCATCTTTTAAACCTACCGTGTTATCAATGGTAACACCTTTTGAATATCCCATAGCCTGAAACTTTTCTAAATCCGACAGGTAGCCAAATGTTCTTGCTTCAATTATTTCATTTAAATTTTCTTTTTGATTTAATGACACCCATCTGTTTTTTAAATCTTTGTGTTTGAAATTAACACTGTATGTTATTGTTGTTTCATTGTCTTTTGAAGGAATTAAAACAATTGAAGAATTATCTTTTTGGAAAACAATTGTATCATTCAATGTTTTTATTTCTTCTTCATCGCCTTCAATACCGACTTCGTTGAATTTTTCAACCCACATTTTTGCACTTCCGTCAAAAATGGGCATTTCAAAACCCAAAGATGAAAAATATACATCAAGAGCATCAATGGAACAAATTGCGCATGACGCCATAAAATGTTCTATAAGAGCAATTTTATTTTTAGCCCCTTCTTTAACATCGGCAACAACAACGCAGTGCTCCGTTGATACGACATTATCAACATTTGCTTCAATTGTTGCGTTATTTATATGGAATCTTATTCCTTTTTTATTTGATGGTTGTATTTCAACCTCAACGGGAGCAGCAAACATCAAACCTGCTCCGCTTACTTTAAAACTAGATTTTACCGTCTTCATTTAAAAATTTCTCATAATCCTCTAATAAATGTTGATATTTTTTATATTTTTGAACCATAACTTCGGCTTCGTCAAGATATTTTAATCTCTTTATGAAATCTTTTCTCAAAACCCCGGGAGCACCCATAATAACGGATTTTTTCGGGAAAGATTTTGTAATGCCTGTTTTTGCAAGGATAATTGAATCTTCGCCGATTTCAACATGGTCTTTTAAACCTGCCTGACCTGCTATAACTACTCTGTCTCCGATTATACATGAACCTGCAATTCCGACTTGAGAAACAATTGTACATGCTTTCCCGATTTTGCAGTTATGACCAATCATAACAAGGTTATCAATTTTTGTTTGAGAACCTATTGTTGTATTTTCAAGCGTGCCTCTGTCTATTGTCGTATTTGCACCGATTTCAACATCATCTCCTATAACAACCGAGCCAAGTGAAGGTATTTTAAAGACTTTTACTTCTTTGTTTGTTTCTTTAATTGTCCCTTGCTCGCGCGCTTGTTCAATGTTGCTCGGAGCTTCGGTTACAAAAGAAAAACCATCGGCACCCAAACTTGCGCCATGATGAATTATACATCTTGAACCTACAACAACCCTGTCTCCTATGTTTACACCAGGGTGGAATAAACAATCCGAGCCTATTTTTGCATCGCTTCCAATGTATACATTGGGCATTAATGCGGTATTATCACCTATAACCGCATTTTTACCGATAAATACATTTGCCCCTATTGAAACGTTTTTGCCCAGTTGAGCGCTTTCATCTATAACAGCGCTCGGGTGAATTGTTCTTGGAGTTTGCGGCGGAACATAAAAAACGTTTAAAAGTTTCATAAATGCCAATCTGGGTCTTTCGACTTCAATTGTTGAAATTCCGTCGATATTTACGCCAAGAGGAACTAAGGCTGCTTTTGCGTTTGATTTTTCTATGTTTTCAATTTCTTCTTCTTTTAAAGCTAAAGCCAGAGTATTTTCATCCGCAAGCATCGGAGGCGCTACTTTTGTTATTGTAACATCCTGAGCTTTTGTTAAAATACCTCCCACAATCTGAGATAATTCTTCAAGGCTAAACTTTTTATCACCCATTTTGACACTCCCATGTATACTAGTTTGTAAATTTATTTTATTACAACAAAATAAAAAATGCCATTTTTTTAACAAAAGCTTTATATAAGTTAAAGTTTATTTTTGAATTGTTTTTATAATGTTTGTTGTTGATTTTCCTTCGACAAATTTAATAAATTTAACTTCTATATTGTTTTTTAAAACAATATCTCTTTCAGGCAGTGTTTCAAGGCTGTAATCCGCGCCTTTGGTATAAATATCGGGTTTTAATTCATCAATTAATTTTGACGGGGATTCTTCATCAAAAATAACGACAAAATCAACGCATTCAAGCTCCGCTAATATTTCGGCTCTATCGTTTTCATTGTTAATCGGGCGGCTGTCGCCTTTTATTTTTTTAACCGAAATATCCGAGTTTAATCCAACTATTAAAATATCTCCGTATTTTGAAGATTCTCTAAGATATCTTACATGCCCCACATGTAAAATATCGAAACAGCCGTTTGTGAAAACCGTTTTTTTATTTTGCTTTTTTAATTTGTCGATAATTTCTTTTGCTTCTTCTTTTTTTATTATTTTTCCCATAATCATTCCTTTTTAAAAAAGCTGCCAAAAGGCAGCTTTTTATTTTTTATCTTCTTTTTTGTTATCTAAAAGTTTAGATAAAGGTTTAGTTTCTTTTTTGTTGTTTGATTCAATTTGTCTTTTGAACGCTTCATCTATTTGTTTTTGAATATTTACGGGATTTAAATCTTCATCAACAAATTCGATTTTTGATTTATCTTTTAAACCTGTAGCAAATTTTTGAAGGGCGGCAATTTTATTTTGTTGATCCAAAAATTTCTTTAAATCTTCTTTAACTTTTGAATATGGTTGAATACCGCCTTTTGCTTTATCCATAACCAAAATAATATGTTCACCGAATTGCGTCTTAACAGGGTCAGATACAACGCCCGGTTTTAATTCGTCAAATGCCGCTTTTTCAAACTCGGGGACTAATTGTCCGCGCGCAACAAAACCTAAATTTCCTCCGTTTTTAGCACTTGCTTCATCTTGAGAATATTTAGCCGCTACCTGAGCAAAGTTTTTAGGATTCAATCTTGCTTCTTTTAAGGCTTTATTTAATAAATCCTTTTGCTTTTGAACTTCCTGTTTAACTTTTTCATCAATTTGAGCGTTGGATAATTTAGCGTCTTTATCGGCATCAATTACTTTTCTTCTGATATTTTCAGCACTTGTGTCGATTAAAATATGAGATACCAGGATTCTATCGGGGAAATTAAACTTTTCTTTATTGTTATTGTAATATTTTTGAGCATCTTTATCGGATACTTTTGTAACGTTAAGTTGATCAAGCAATTTTATTGTTTTTACTTCGCTTGCCAAATCCTTTTGAAGGCGCTCGGGTGTGATTGCGTTTTCTTTCAGAATTTTGTTTAAATTTTCTTCAGAACCCATTTGAGAAATTATTTCCGCTTTTTTAGCATCAATTTCTTTTTGGGTTGCTTCAATTTTTCTTTTTTCAAATTCTTGAGCTAAAAGTTCGCGAAAAATTACATCATTTACAAACTTGTTTTTTAAACTCAATACAAGATAACTGTCAGGAGCCTGTAAATCTTTTGATAAATTTTTAAATTGAGCGTCTTTCATTTTATTAAAATCATCATAAAATTCAGCTCTTGTAATTACTTTATCGTTTATTTTAATTGCGGCTCTGTTATCTTTAATACAACCGCAAAACAAAACCGTCGTACAAAGCAATAGCGACATAATTTTTGCAAACTTCATTTTTCCTCCTGTTGCTTTAATCAACCTTAAAATTTAAAACTACCTCAGAAATATAATAAAACAAATCCGCCAGTTTGTTAAATATTTCATCAAAATCATCTTCATCTTTATTCATAAGAAGTATTCCTTTTACTCCCGCAAGGCTTTTAGGAGGTTGAGAATATGTAAAATATCTTGTTATTTTTCTGTCAATTTTTGATTTTAATATATTCCACTCCTGCATGGAATATGGTGTATTTATTCTTATTGTTTTACCCATCTGTCTTACAAGAGAAATATGTGCTTCAGTTGCTAAAATTCTCAATTTTACAAGTTTTATTAAATTTTCAACGCTTTCGGGAATTCTTGAAAATCTGTCTTTAAAATTAAGCTTCATGCTCTCAAGCTCGGATAAATTTGAAACATCGGATATTCTTTTATATTCAAGTATTTTCTGTTCGTATGTCTGTGCCCATTCATCAGGGATATAAGCGTCGGCATTAATATCTATAATTGCAGGATTTCTTTTCTTTTTAATATTTTTTTCATAAGGATTTTTGTTTTCTTTTTGTTTAATATCTTCAATGCATTCCGCCAATAAATTACAATAAGTATCAAACCCTACATTTACCATCTGACCGTGCTGATGGGTGCCTAAAATGCTTCCGACACCTCTTATTTCAACGTCTCTCAGTGCAATTTGATACCCGCTTCCAAGGTTTGTAAATTCTTTAATGGATTCAAGCCTTTTTCTTGCCTGTTCGTTAAGTTCGGTTGATTTTTTATAAAAACAAAAACAATACGCCTGCCTGTCAGACCTTCCTACTCTGCCTCTTAACTGATACAACTGCGCAAGCCCGAAAGACGGAGCATTGTGGATAATCATGGTATTTGCGTTTGGAATATCAATACCTGATTCAATTATTGTTGTACACAATAAAACATCATATTCTTTATTTGCAAATTTATATATAACATCTTCAAGGATTTTTTCGCTCATTTGCCCGTGCGCAACGGCTATTCTTGCATTAGGGACAATTTTTTGTAATTTTTCTTTAAATAAATCAATTGTCTCAACCCGATTGTAAAGGTAATAAACCTGTCCTTCTCTTTGAATTTCCTGATTTATTGCGTTTTTAACATAGGTTTCACTGTATTCTCCGACATAAGTTTTAACAGGAAGCCTGTTTTTGGGAGGAGTATTTATAACGGATAAATCCTTGAGTCCTGACAATGCCATATTTAAAGTTCTCGGTATCGGAGTGGCACTTAAAGATAAAACATCAATATTTTCTCTGAATTTCTTTAATTTTTCCTTATGTCTTACGCCAAACTTGTGTTCTTCATCAATTACAAGAAGTCCTAAATTTTTAAATTCAATGTCATCGGATAAAAGCCTGTGTGTTGCTATTACAACATTTAATTCACCGTTGTTTATTTTTTCGACTGTTTCTTTTTGTTCTTTTTTGGAACAAAAACGATTCAATAACCCGACATTAACCCCGTAAGGCTCAAAACGTTCTTTAATTATTTCATAATGCTGCATGGTAAGAATAGTCGTGGGCGCGATTAATGCTGCCTGATAGCCGCTCATAACCGCTTTAAACATTGCTCTTATTGCAACTTCGGTTTTGCCGAAACCGACATCGGCACACAACAACCTATCCATGGGTTTATCGGATTCCATATCTTTTTTGGTATCAACTATTGCTTTCATTTGATCAGGGGTTTCCGTGTATTCAAAATTATCTTCCATTTCATACTGCCAGGTTGTATCTTCATCAAATGAAATTCCTTGAGCCATTTTTCTTTTTGCATATAAATCCAATAAATCGTAAGCTATTGTTTCAAGTTCTTTTTTGGCTTTTGCTTTTGTATTTTCCCAGGCGCTTCCGCCCATCTTTGAAAGCTTCGGTTTTATTGAGTTTGTACCCCTGTAACGATACAGAAGGTTTATTTGTTCTGCAGGCATAAAAAGCTTATCTGATCCTTGAAACTGAATTTCAAGATAATCTTTTTGATTTCCGTCAATTACCTGCTTTGTAATTCCGTTATAAATTCCTATCCCATGGATTGCATGTACGACATATTCGCCCTGTTTTATATCGTTTGTTGATTCGATAAATTCGCCCGTTTGTTTGTTTGAATAATATTTTTTAGTTGTAATATCGCGCTGCTGCTTGTTAAAAAGCTCTTTATCCGTCAAAAAAATTATCTTATCTTTTGATATTTTATCATCCTGCGCAATGGCGCCTCCTGTTGAAATATCGCCTAAATAAAAAATATCCTGCGCGAAAATTTCAAGCTCGTTAAAAATTTCTTTTAATCTTGAAGGGTAATTTGTGCAGATATATATTTTAAAATGCTGCGAAAGAGACTTTTTAATATATTTTGAAATATTTTCAATGTTGGATGAAAAAACAGGAGGAAGCCCTGTGTTAAATTCAAGAATTTTATCGCAATCATCCGATAAAAAATTATCGATTGAAATTGTTTTAAAAGTTTTTAATTTACTTATAAATTCCTCATATTTTGTATGGTTTAATTCTTCAAGTTCCAGTTTAAAATTGGAATTTATTCCGTCAAGATAATTTTGAATATAGGATTCATCAAGATTTTTATATTTTGAATAAATCTGGCTTGATTCCTTAAGAAGAATTACATAATCATCAAAAAAATCAAGAAAAGATTTCATATTATTTTCAAAATAATTAATATAATATTCAATTCCTTCGAAATATCCGATTTCATCAACGGATTCAATTAATTCGTCTTTGATTTTTATTTTAAATTCGTCTTTGATATTTTTTAGTTGTTCGTTTATTTTCTTTTTAAAATTGTTTTTATTTTCATCATTTAAAATAAACTTATACAAAGGTCTTATATTAATTTCTTCAATATGTTCAAAACTTTTTTGACTTATCGGGTTAAAATATCTTATATCTTCAATTTCATCCGCAAAAAATTCAATTCTTACAGGATTTTCATCAAGCGTAAAAATGTCTAAAATATCTCCCCTTAAAGCAAATTCGCCAATGTCTGAAACAGATGTTGTTCTTTTATAACCAAAATTGGTTAATTTTTCAGCTATTAAAGAATAATCTATGTTTTCTCCTTTTTTTAAAGTGATTACATTTTCTTTATAAAAAGAAATGTCGCTGAATTTTTCAAACAAAGATTTAACAGGCACAAAAATAATATCCGGCTTTGATAATAAAATATTTATCTGCTCCTGATAGATATAACGATTTTTATCAAGATCGCTGTATAAATTTATTTCCTGAAAAGGAAAAACTTTTGATTCAAGCTTAAGCAGTGTTTCAAGATTTTTCTGTGCTTTTAAGCTTGATTGTTCGTCAGGTGTTATATATATAACTTTTTTATTTAATTTTATTATTTTATCAATTAAAAATAAATCAAAAGGAGCCATAAGCCCGCTTAAAACAAGGTTATTTTTAACGGGGGAGTTAATAAAACCGCTCAAAAAATCAAAACTTATGTTTGAAAAAATATCATTATTTGACATTATAATAATCTTTCGCTAAAACAGCACCCACAACGCCGCTATAATCTCCCAAAAGAGCTTTTTTAAATTCAACATGTTCAACAGCCAAAGGCAGAGCCTTTGTTTTTGTCAATTTCACGGTTTTTAAATAAAATTCATCAATTCCTTGAATTAAACCGCCCCCCAATATTACAAGATCAGGGTTTAAAAAATTTAAAGCACTTGCAATAGCGCAGCTTAAATACTCAATTGCTTCACCGACACACATCATTGTAACTTCATCATGCGCATCCAGTGCAGTTTTTATATGCTTTGTCGAGATGTTTTGCTTATCGTTAAGTTCGGTAATTATTGTTTTTTTGCCTTTTTTGACTAAACCCTGAATACGCGCTTCAATAGCGCTTCTTGATGCGTAAGCTTCCAAACACCCAAAACCCCCGCATGCGCATGCCCTTCCGTTTTTATCAATTATGGTGTGTCCGATTTCGCCCGCGCAGCCTGTTGAGCCATGGTATATTTTTCTGTCTATTACAATAGAAGAGCCGATTCCGGTACCTATAAAAATGCATAGAATATTTTTATTATCAACCCCAGCGCCAAGCATCAATTCTGCAATTGAAGCTGCTTCAACATCGTTAAATAAATTTGTTTTAATATTGTATTTTTCTTCAAAAATTTCTTTTAAATTTAAATCCTTAACACCTGAATTGCAGCCGTTTAATAAAATCCCTTCTTTTCTGTTGATTTGACCTGCTGCAGCTATTGAGATACTTTCAATATCCTCTTTTTTAATGTTTGAAATATCAAACAGTTCATCAAGCGCTTCAAATAATTTTTGGATTATTTTTTTGTTGCCCTTTTCTTTTTTTGTCTTTTTTTTAACCTCAAAAAGTACTTTATGACTTTCTTTTTCAACAATCGCACAAAGTACTTTTGTTCCTCCTAAATCAATTCCTATATCATATTTTTTCATTACTGTTTATTACTGTCTTTCATTCCTATATTTTTAAGCCTTCGCTCAATTTCACGCCACCAGCTCAAACGCTCTTTGAAAAGATATTGATATCCTTCAAAATTGCCTTTTGAAATTTGTGCCTGCTGATTATCGCACAACTGTTCAAATTCACGCTCAAGTTTGTGGCAGAATTCTTTTCTGTCTTCCTTGAATTCATGGTATATTTTAACTTCACCGAATTCTAAAACAATTTCAGGCTTATCCTGTCTTAAAAACGTATAATTAACAGAAACAGGACATAAATTTATTCCGCCCGCATTTTTAACTGCGGTTTGTACCAGATAAGCAAGCCCTGATTGGAAAACTTCGGGTCTATAGTGAGGCGGTCTTATAATCCCTTGAGGGAAAAACCAGAAATTTATATCTTTATTATTAAGCATGCCTGCCGCGTATTTAAGAGTTTTAACCGCTTCCTGCGCGCTTCTTTTGTTCACGGGAAAACAACCGATATATTGAAACAAAGGAAAACGATTCATTTCTTCAATCATTAATCTGAATCTTCCTTTTGTTAATCTTCTTACAATGTTGTACCCCAAAATACCGTCCCACCAGTTATTGTGGTTTGTGTAAAAAACCGTTGCTTTTGATTTATCTCTTTTTTCAAAATTTTCAAACCCTTTATACATTAAGGCATGGAATCTTTTTTCAATCATGGCAGGAAAAACTATATCGGCAACAAAATACCAAAAAGGGTTATCTTTTGCCGTTCTGAATTTTTCTTCCCTGTTTCTTAAAATAGTAGGCGGTGTATCACAGTATAGATGTTGCGGAGTTTTAACCATCATAATAAATAACCTTATTTATCCTCTATTATTCTGTTCAATTGGCAATGCGCCCGAAATGACGTTAGTTCTTTTTCTATTTTCTTTATTATATTACCTAAATTTAATCTTTGTGCGGACTCTATAGTTTTATTATACATTTTAATTATATTTTGAGCATATTCAAATTTTTTATTATCAGGCTGGATTGATAAATTTTCTCTTGCAATTGTTGTCTTAAGCCAATTTAGCCTTACTTGAAGATATAAAAGTTCGTTTTCGTTTGCACAATTCAAAGCTAAATCGCAATACATTTTAGCATTTTCTTTATCATTTAATTTTAAATAAGCTTTTGATAAAAGTTCCTGAAATAAAATTTTAAAGTAACTGTTGTTATTTTGCGCATTTTCGCAGATTTTAACCGCTTTTTCGCAAATTTCAATGCAATATAAATCCGCCTTGTTATACGCTGTGGCTGCAGCGCTTATATACCAGGATAATAAAGCTCCGAAGGCGATTTTCTTACTTGAAAAATACTGCATTTGAGCTGTTGCTATTTCTATTGCTTTAAGATAAGACTTTTCTTCCAAAAGAACATAAGCAAGCAGGGTTTTTAAAAGATTTTTAGCTACTTCATCCCCCGAATTATTAGCATAAGCCGTTGCCTCAAAGAGTTCATTTTTAATTGTTTCAAAATCGTATCTTAAAATTTTATTAATCAAACTTATTATGTTCCACTCGCAAACCATTGAAGGAGTATCAATTACATAAGAATAATCGGTTACGATTTCTTGTAATATTATATCCGATTCATCCAATTTTCCTTTTGATGTGTTTGCCATTGCATTTGCATAAGCAAGGCGAATTTTTAGATATTCCGCACGGGAGCCTTTTTCTTTTGATAATACTTTATCAATTTCGGATATTAATTCCAGTGCCAGTGGAGAGCCTTGTTGGCTGTAGCTTTGAGCTAAAATTATATTTGCTTCTATCCAGGCATAATAAATTTCATTCTGGCTAATCCATTTGTGTTTTGAAAAAATATTAAGATTTTTTTGTAATACAGGGTTTATTTCACTGTTAACAAGACTTGCAAGTTCTTCCCAAGAACCCAGCTGAAGTAAAGCTTCAAGCTTTCTTGTTTTAATCATGGTAACTTTTAGCTCATGGACATATTTTTTATCCTGCGCATCTTTTAAATTAAAATATTTTAAAACGTTGTCGACAATTTCAATACATCCCGTATAATCCTGCGTTAAATATGTGCTTCTTATTAAATAGCCCGATATATCGATTATTTTATTAATTCTGTATTTGATTTCATCTTCATCCATGTTTTCATCATCTTTTTGAAGAGAAACAATCACGTTTGTTAAATAATCTTTTGCTTCTTGCGGGTTTTTAAGATAAATTAATTTACCGAGTCTTTCACAGATATTGTTTTTTGTATATTCAAGCTTATCAACCTTTACGCTCTCAAGTAATATTAAACTTTGTTTTTGAGCCATTGCGTATAAATTAACATCGCCTATATAATTTGAATATCTTAAACTGTTTGTCCAAAGACTGAATGCAAGTTCTTTATTGCCGATAATTTGAGCCAGTATTGGGCAGATTAAAGGCGTTGTGGTTATTTTGTTATTCAATTCAACTAAAAGTTTTTGGACATATTTTTTTGTGCATTCTTCTTCTTTTGAGCGAATATAGCAATATGACCAGATTAGAGAATTGCGAAAACCATAAATATCATCCGATTTTCTTTTCAGGAAACCTTTCTTTTCAAGGCGCATAACGCAATCATAAAAATCATTTTCGCTTAATTCAAAAACCTGACCCAAAACACGATAATCCAATTTATCGCCCAATAAAGATGCAACGTTTAAAAAAATGTAATCGTTTATATTGTTTTCTTTTAAGAAATCCAATCTTAAATTAAAACATTTTTCTAAAGTTTGAGGAATTTCAGCGTCAATAAATTCTTTTTTAAATTTTACGATTTTATCCTGAACATATAACAATTTACGCTCGAACAAATACTGCATCATTTGTTCAATATAGGCAATATTGCCTTGAGAGTTATAGGCAATTTGAGACAATATTTCATTAGGAATTTGCGCTTCATCTCCTAAGATTTTTTTGATAAATGTCTTGCTTTCTGAAGTATTCAGAGTTCTTAGAGAGATATTTAAGCAATTTTGGTTTGTTAATTTGTTTGTTTGAAAATACATTGAAACGCTGTGCTGGTTTTTATAACTTAAAACCATCTTCGCGTCATTATCAAAAAATCCTTCTTCAACAAGGAATTTCAAAAATCCGTAAGACGATTCATCGATTAAATCAAAATCATCTATTATAAAGACAATGTTTTTCTTTCTTTTTAAATAATCAAAAACATCTCTTAAATGGCTGAATGTAATTTCTTTATTTATTAAAATGTTTTCATAGTCGTCTTTTTTTAGGGGATAGATAATGTTTGCTATTGTTTCAAGCTTTTCTTCATCAATTTTTTCAAGTTTTAATTTATCCAAAACTTTTTTTTCAAATGTTTTTATATTAAATTCACCTTGCAAAACACAAGGGCATTCAAAAAACGAAATAAAGAAACTCTGAATTAAACCGTAAGGGCTTACCTGTGTCAGGGCGCTGCATTGCGCATGGAAAACAAGAAGATTTTTAAAATCCGCTTTTAAAAGATTAAAACTCAAATCGTTTAAAAGATGAGTTTTGCCTGTACCTCTCGGGGCATTCAGGGCAATTATTCTTGTTTGTGAACTTATGTTTGAAATGTTATCGATAATTGTTTCAAGACATTTATCGTACTTTTGTTCTTCACTTTGTTCAAAAACGGGTTTTTGATCCAAAAATACCATTTTGTATGAATCGGATGCTATCTTAATTAATGATAAATCGTTGTTAAGTCTTGAATACGCGCCGCTTGAAACAATAATGTCTTTATCGGAGCCGAATTTCAATTGGTTTACTTCTTTGGATTTTCTTACTTCATCTATTGTTGTAATTGCAAACTTATAAGTTAAGCCTCTATCAAGAGTTTTTTCTAAAATTTCATTAAATTTTGCAAATTCAACATCGAATTGATGAATAATTTCTAAAATATTCATCGATTTCAAGTAGTTAAATTTAAACATAACGCATCTTGAACTTACAAAGTTACAATCCGCATCAAAAGCTATTTTAACGTTAGTTTTAATGTTTTGAATTACTTTTTGTTTAAATTCGTCTTTGTCATATTTTTCAAATGTCTTATCAAGGTTAATAAAATCAATATATATTATAAAAGGTTTAATTAAATCCGTTTGTTCGTTTTTTTCTTTATCTTTTTCATTTTTTGTTGTTTTTGAAGATTCAAAAGTTATTTGCTTTTTGCTTTTTTCTTCATCATCATTTTCTAATTTTATTTTTGCCGTTGTTTTTTGTGCGCTTTTTGTTATTTTATCAAGCCTGTCTTTTAGGGAATTTTTATTGTTATCTTTTTTAAATTCATAGCCGCATTTTCTGCATTTATCGCTCCAGGAGAAATTTTTTGTATCGCACTTCGGGCATAATTTAATTAATTGATATCCGCAATTTTCACATCTTATAGGCCCTATATGAGTAGGGGATTTACATTTAGGACATGTGAAAATTAATTTTAAATTACAGTTCGGACAAAAAACGTCATCATCAGACACTTCAGTCTTACATTTTGGACAAATCAATTTTATTAACCCGTTAGAACTATGACATTTCAAATTATAATACAAAAATCATCATAAATAAAATTGTAACGTTTGTAAACATTTTATTTTTCTTATTTTTTGATGTATATTTGAATTATGAAATTGGGAGTTAACATAGATCATATAGCAACACTGAGAAACGCACGCCAAGGCAAGGAACCGAGCCTTGTTGAAGCGGCTAAAGTTGCACTTTTAGAAGACATTCTAGCTCTTACAATGCATTTAAGAGAAGACAGACGCCACATAAAAGATAAAGATTTATATGATGTTAAAGAACTGGGCGCAAAAATAAATCTTGAAATGGCGGCAACAAAAGAAATTCAAAAAATTGCTCTCGATTTAATGCCTTATAGCGTCTGTATTGTTCCCGAGCGCAGACAGGAAATTACAACTGAAGGCGGGCTTGATGTTGAAGGGCAAAAAGAATATTTAAAAGAATTTATAAAACCCCTGAAAGAAAAAGGGATATTAGTCAGCATGTTTATTGATGCTGATGAAAATCAGGTTAAAGCTTCAAAATATATAAACGCGGATTATATTGAAATGCACACGGGAAAATTTTCTCTTGCTTTTGAAAAAGGGGATTATAATAAAGAACTTGAAAAATTAAAAGCAGCCTCTTCTCTTGCACAAAGCTTAGGGCTTAAAGTTAACGCAGGACACGGCTTAAATTATGAAAATGTTTATTTAATGAAAGAAATAAAAGGAATTTGCGAATTAAACATCGGGCACAGCATAATTTCAAAAGCAGTGTTTACAGGGCTTCAAAAGGCAATTAAAGAAATGCTTTTATTAATTAAATAATTATTTTGTTAAGGCAACTATAATTTTATAAAAATCTTCGATTTTATTCGGATTATCTTTCATTTTTTGATTAATTTCAAGAATTAAATCCGAAATATTATTTTTGTGTTCAAAATCAAAAACATCCAAAAAGCTGCAGTTAAGAACATTTAATATATTTTCGAGATTTATTAAAGAAGGGTAGTTTTTACCGTTTTCAATGTTGCTTATCGTTGTGGGGTCAACGTTAACAAGCTCGGATAATTTTTCCTGGCTCAGACCTTTTCTTTTTCTTAATTCTCTTATTCTTTTGCCTAAGAGTACTTTTTTATTCAATTTACACCCCGTATTGTCTCTTTTATTACATTAATTTCTAAATAAAAATAAAATAATAGAATTTAAATCATTTAATTGATTAAAAAATGAGACCAATTCATATATTATATAAAAAACGATTTCAAATTAATAAAATATGAAAAAAATGATTTAAATTCATGTTTAGAAAGGTTGTTATGTTTAAAAAAGGATTTACTCTGGCTGAAATTTTAATCGTACTGGTAATCATAGGAATCTTAACCGCCATACTTTTGCCCATAGCTTTTCAAAGCTCGCCCGATGAAAATGTCATGAAATTTAAAAAAGCCTATAACACCATAGGTACGGTTATAAGAGAGCTTGTTTCGTCAGATGAATATTATCAGGATGGAGACTTGGGAATAAGAAAAGACGGACAAATGATTGACGGAAAGCATGATGGTGATAATACTTATTTTTGCGAATCTTTTGCGGATGTTGTGTCTGCTAAATCGATTAATTGCCATGAAAGTTCTTCCATAAGTTATGACGGATATTTAAATATTAATACGGATGGACAAATGAGCTCCTGGGGCGATAGAATAGAATCTTCCTTTGAAGGAAATTCAAGTTCATCCAGCGCACTTGATACCATGTGTTTAAATTCAAAAATTGATCCCGAAATAATTTTTGTTGACGGAGTTGCGTTTTATCAGCTTGAACCTGAATGTACATACGGTATAACAAGGGAAAACGTAAAAAATGCGAACAAATTTACCGAAGAAGAAAAAGAATTTATTTCAGGCAAAAGATTGTTTAATAATCCGGGGTATTGGAGTGAAAGTACTCCTTTTGATTCAATATATAAAGTTTTTTGTTTTGATGTTGATGGGGTTGATAGCGGTGAAGCTCCTTTTGGAATCGGCATTCGGGCTGACGGTAAAATATATAACGGAGCAAGAGTTAATGAATGGCTGGATAAGTCAATTCAGAATAAAGATTAATCAAACTTAAACTTTTTATTATTATGCTTGACATAAAATTTTGTCTCGGATATAGTAAAAAATGCAGATAGGTTGGTCGTAACTAAATGTCAGGATTTACGTACTCCTGCTACGATCCCTTAAAAGAAAGGATACAAAATGTACGCAATTGTTGAAACAGGCGGAAAGCAATATAAACTTGAAGAAGGTCGATATGTAGATATCGAATTACTTGACGCTCAAGCCGATGAAAAAGTTACTTTTGATAAAGTCGTTATGCTTGTTAACGGCAAAAAATCAAAAGTCGGAAGACCCTATGTAGCTTCTGCTACTGTTGACGGTACCGTTGTTAAAAATGACAAAGCTAAAAAAATTATTGTTTACAAACAACGTCCTAAAAAGGGCACAAGAGTTAAACAAGGTCACAGACAACAATTCACACGCGTTATGATTAACAAAATCAACACAAAAGCAAAAAGCGCAAAAAGTGAAGAAACAACAGGAGAAGAATAAAAATGGCACATAAGAAGGGTGTAGGTTCATCAAAGAACGGACGCGACTCCGAAAGTAAGAGATTAGGCGTTAAAAAATTTGCAAACGAAACAGTTAGCGCAGGAAATATACTTGTAAGACAAAAAGGTACAAAATTTCACGCAGGTAACAATGTAGGCAGAGGTAAAGACGATACTTTATTTGCTTTAATTGACGGCGTTGTTAAATTCGAACCTTACAGAAGAACAAGAAAACAAGTAAGCGTTTACGCGCAGCAATAAATTCGTAAATTAAAAATTAAATATGGTTTGGGAGCGTAGCTCAGTTTGGTTAGAGCGCTTGCCTGTCACGCAAGAGGTCGCGGGTTCGAGCCCCGTCGTTCCCGCCATTTAAATTAAGAGTCTTTTCAAGAGGCTCTTTTTTGTTGTCTTGATTGTATTTCAGCATGTTTTGATGATGTATAAAACTTGACTTTCCGGCAAGAATATGGCAAAATAATGGCAATAATGTGGTATTTTTATGGCAAAGTTTAATCCGATATACTCAATTACTAATTCTATTGCAAATAACCTTCTTGAAATCGAAAGAGTTAAAGAGGGGATTAAGGCTCTGCCGATTAACCCTAAACTTTTAAGTTCCTTAAGAGAAACGGCTAAAGTTGCAACTATTCATTATTCAACGCAGATTGAAGGCAACAGACTTTCTAGAGAAGAAGTTTTTGAGGTCATTAAGAAAAATAAGGTTATTTCAAACACCGGAAGAATACGTGATGAGAAGGAAATTAGAGGTTACTATATAGCTCTTGATTACATTGAAAAACTTGCGAAGAGTAAATCACCTATAACAGAGGATAATATTAAACTTATCCATGCCTATGTAACCGGAGGCGGAAACACAAAAGTAAAACCTAATGAATACAGAGAAGGGCAAAATGTAATTACGGACTCATTAACCGGTAATATTGTCTATATGCCTCCTGAAGCAAATGACGTACCAGAATTAATGAAAGAATTTGTTAAATGGATTAATAATACTAATGATATTCCGATACCGATAAAAGCAGGGATTATTCATTACCAGTTTGTAACAATACACCCTTACTTTGACGGTAACGGAAGAACGGCAAGACTTTTAACAACCCTTGCTCTGCATAAAGAAGGGTATGACCTTAAAGGTATTTATTCACTTGAAGAATATTATGCAAAGGATTTGCAGGGATATTATGACGCAATAACTATCGGGACTTCTCATAACTACTATATGGGACGTGCTGAAGCGGATATTACAAAGTGGGTAGAATACTTTATTGAAGGAATGGCAGTTGCATTTAAATCAGTCTATAAAAAGGCTAAGGACAATGAAAGTTCTAAGGATGAAGTTAAAGTATTAAGAGAGCTTGACTCTAAGCAGCGTCAAATACTTAATCTGTTTGAAACACAGAAGTATGTTACGGCAAAAGAAATTGCCGATTTCTTCAAATTTGCACCACGTACTGCAAGGCTGATTGCTTCTGAGTGGGCAGAAGCAGGATTTATTATTGCCCAAGGTGAGGGGAGAAAGCGAAAATACAGATTGAATGACAAATACGAGGCTATTTTGTAATTAAATAATTTATTAAATAGCAGATTTTATCTGTATTTTGGGTATCGAGATTGTATACGTATCTTTGAACTAAAAGTTCGAACCCGGGAAGTATCAAACCTGCCGTATAATATAAAAAGAGCCTTTAAAAGGCTCTTTTTTTGTATAGTAAACTTTATTTATGAAGCCAATTTGTCGATTACATCGTAGTACCACTTCATAACGCCTTCTTTGTGTTTTTCTCTGTATTCTTCAAGTTCTTCTTTGGTCATTTTATGTGTCGGCATGCCTGACATTATTCTTGAAGCGGCGTCGGTTAAAATTGTGCTTGCGGCAACAATTAAGGCTGATTTTGCAATAGAGCTGTTGTATTGTGCTTTAAATAGTCTGTTCAAATTAGCCGATATGATAACCTGTACCGTCATTCTAAAGAATTTATTAATACCTCTTAGTCTTGCTTCTTTTTCTGCTTGGGTTTTTGTGCTTCCGTTTCTTATTGAAGCGTTGTATTCATCATTCATATTAAACCACATGCCTGTAAGCGTACCTAAAGTTTGAGCTAGTACCGCAATTTGAGAATTATCGCCTTTTGACTGTGTAATTTCATTGAAAGACATAAGCCTTGTCTTTCTTAGATATTTAGTGAATTCTTCTTTAAGTTGTTCGGGATGATGTTTGTATTTTTCTTCAAATTCGGCAAATTTCTTATATATATTTTTAAATTCATATATATCGTCATGATTAATTTTATCTTTTGTATTTAAAGCATTTGAAGCGAATTTATCGGGGAATCTTTCTTTTATTTTATCCGTTAATCTGCGCACAATTCTCATTGGGGCGGATAATTCATCCAAAGGAGTATCATTATTCAATTTTGACCTTATTCCTTTTTCTAATTTATCAGCTATTTTATAAGGATAGAATAAAAATTCTTTTACAAACTCAAAAGGAGCCGTTGCCAAAGAAAATAGGTCTTTTGTTTTAACTTCAACACCAAATATTTTTGTTTTTTTGCATTCTCTGCCGATTAAAATCTTACTGTCATTGATTTTTTCAAATTCGTTTAAAATTTTATCTGCTTTTGCTTTTAAAGCCTTCTCTCCTATAACATTTGCAATTTGTTGCATACCATATACGGTATTTTTGCGTGCATATAAATTTTCATGTGTTACATCTTGCATTATATCTTTGCGTTTTTGTATAAATTGTGCAAATTCTCTGCCGATTTTTGTATTATTTTTAATGAATCTTGCGCTATAACCGCCTGCAATACTGAATAAGCAGAATAGGATTATGTTCTTTGCATTCAAAACGGGTTTTTTGGTTTCTTTTTTATCATTTTCAAATTTTGTATTTGTAACTATATTTTCACTTTTACCTTCTTTTGTATAATTTTTATACTGTTCTAAGGAAGGTGTTTCAAGCGCAGTTCTTTTTGGAGCTGTTATTCTTCTAATCGGCATATTGGAACTTAATCTTGATACAATACGCGATACAAAACCTATTGCAGCACCTACAATAGCAGGAGCCCAGGGAGATGAATTAACAAATTTTGAAAAACACGCAAACACGGCAAACTGCGTTATTGCTTCGCATATATTTTCCCTTACTTCCTGTCCTTGTTTAAGATATTGTTCTTTTTTAGCTTCTTTTTCGGTCTTGCCTTTTTCAATTGCTTTATTATAAAAATCGTTTCCTAAAAATAACGCTGCCGTGAAACCTGATACAAGCCTTGTTACAAACCTTTCTTTTTTTGTATCATACATAGCAACATCATCAGCCATTTTATTATTAAGAACTTTATTAAATTCTTCTCCGAAAAAACTGCATAAGTTTTCACAATAATCATTGCAAGAGGGTGAATCAGCCGGATATGCCGTTACATTATTTTTTCTCAATGATTTTTTAGCAATTTCTATTCCCTTATTTTGAAGCCCTTGCAGCGCTTTTAGATGGTCTTCAAATTGAGCGGCTTCTCTGTGTTTTTTTAATATTTCAAGATTGTAAAATTTTGAATTCGGAAATTTTTCAGCAATCGCATTAACTAAATCCAACGGCATAGAAATAAAAGTTTTAAAACTCACTATTGCCCTTCTTTTAATGGAATCATCGCGGACAATTTTAAGTTTTGAACCGTCAAAATCACAAATATCAAAAAGTTCCGGGTTTTTTTGCCATAATTCATTCACAAGAGTAGTGTAAATATTGCCAAATCGGCAATCCGCAAACTTTTGCGCCGCTTTAACATGTCTACAAAGATCCGTAAAATCGGATGTCTTTATTGCTTTAAAAGATACATCCTGCCCTATGTTATTCAAATTATTAAAATGGGCAATTTTCATTTTCACACTTTTCTTATAATACAATCATATTTTATAAAACAAGTGATTAATAAAAATTGCCCATTTGTTAATAAATATTAAATTACAAAACTAACGCTATACTTCTTCTGTTTTGCCTTTAGTATAATCATTTAACTATAAATATTTTAAATACTTTGATTCTTCACTCAAAAATTCAATCTACAAAGAATCAAACAGTATTTTACTGAGCGTACCAGTTCTCTATTTTGTATCTGGTTTCTTCGTCAATCTCCCAGAAATTTTCCGGTTCTTTGTATTCAACCTCTCTGGGTTTTTCAGGAAGTGATAGCTCCCATACGGAACTACAGCCTGAAGCGGCTTTATATAAAGCTCCCGGAGCTTCCAAATTGTCAAAACAAAAATCATAATTTAGATTTGTAAAAGTTTTATTCCGGCCATCCACATATTCTTCTTTATAGTATTCGGGTGTGTTAAAATATTTATACAGTCTTACAGCAGGAGTTCCTTGTACTTTTTCGGGGAGAAATTTTGCTTTTAAAACATTATTTTCATCGATATAAACTTCAACAAAATCACGTTCAAACCATTGCCCGTAGCGGAATTGTGCGTCATCATACGTTTTAACATATTTTTTATCTTCTTTAAATGCTTGTTTTATCACTCTCTTTCTTGCTTCTTCACTTGTGTATGTACCAAAGTTTACATTCTTTTTAGAATTTGCAGAATTGTTCTTTACATTTTTGTATCTGTTATAGTTAAAAGAAGATACACCTGTTACTTTCATAATTTACAACCTCGTTAATATTTTACTGTTCACAACATTTTTATGTAAAAAGTATAAAATAAAATTATACATTTTTACAAGAAAAATGTTATTTCTGTTTAGAAAAGTTAACAATTAAAATATTAATAACAGTTTTTATATTTTAATTTAGGGTTTTTATTCCGTTTAATTTTGATAAAAATTCCGTTTTTGCTTTATCTAAACCGTAAGAATAATATAGCGTCTTATATTTTATATAAGCATCGCTTAAATAATCTTTTCTTATATATTTTACTGATTCATTTTGGCCTTTGTTTGTAACTTTTCCGTTTATTTCGCCGTTTTCGCTGCTTAGCGAATCTTCAAGAAGAATTGAAGTTGCATATTCAGCTACATCAACTTTTTTATCTTTATTTAAATCAAGTGCTTGCGCAGTTACATTGGCGCCAAAAGTGTCTTGAAGCGTTTTTGTTAAATCTTGCGTTTTAACTGAGGTTTTACAGCCAAGTTCTTCATAAGATGCACCTAATAGAGACATTTTATCAATTTTTCCGTCTTTTTGAGGTGAATAAGTGTATTCAAAATCTAAAGAAACATTTTTATTTGTCTTTTCAAGCGCGGAATCTAATTCAGCCATGGTTTTTTCAAAAACATCATCATCAAGCTCGGCTAAGTTAGATAAATCAGGAAGTTCCAATTTCGGCATTTGATAACTTTTAAGATAATTTTTAAAATTATCAACCGCATTTCTGCCGTATCTTATTGATTTATCTTCTACGGTTGAATCATATCTTCCCGTTTCGCCGTTAATATATTGAATACTGTTAATCATAAATCTTCCTTATAAAAACTTTTATATTAACAGTAAAACAATAAACAAAAAAAATTGCCAAAATATTTTATTTTTGTTAATTTTTGTAATAAAAAAATAAAAACCGCTTAAAAGGTGCGGTTTTTATGACAATTTGGTTTTATAAAATTTTAAAATTGTTCAAAAGCCCAATCTTTAAGCACTTCTTCAGATACATTTGAAGGAAAACGTTTTCCTTCAAATACTTTAGCATTGGGTGCCAGTTTTTGAATATTTTGTGCGGAATCTCCCATAAGACTTGTACCTGATGTTGCAAAAGGAATTATGATTTTATTTGAAAAATCATAAGATTCAATAAATGTATCTATAATTGAAGGTTCTCTATACCACCAGATCGGAAAACCCACAAAAACTATATCGTATTTTGAAATATCTTCAATTTTTGAAGCAATCTGCGGACGCGAAGTACTATCTTTCATTTCAAGAGAGCTTCTGCTTTGCTCGTCTCTCCAATCTAAATCGGCGTTTGTGTATGGTTTTAAGGGTTTAATTTCAAATAAATCCGCACCTGTAACCAATGCCAATTTTTGTGCTACGTTTTTTGTTGTTCCCGTTGCACTAAAATAAGAAACTAATATTTTTTTATTTGTCATAATTTTTTCATCCTTTTCTTTTGCGCTAAAACCTGCCAATAAAGCTAAACACCCTAAAAATATGAGTCCTGTAAATAATATTAATAATGTTTTTTTCATATATTTTATCACTCCTATATCTTTATTTTATTGGATGTATGAAACTTCAAACCTGTATGCTTCAAAAGTATTAGAAAAATGGTTTTCAGCCAGACCTGCCTTTTTCTTCAGTGAATTTAAAAATATTTTTTTATCGTTCAACTCTTCCCATACGCTTGGCAGATATACTCCCTGGTAAACGCCGTCTTTTATTACAATACCGTCTTTAAAAGGAACGATTTTATTAAGTAAATCTTCTTCGTTTTCAAATTCTATTTTTTCAAGATGAGAAAGAAGCGAAACTTTTATATCGATTTTATTTATCTCGTTTTCATCAAGAGGCATAAATCTTGAATCCTTATAAGCAGCATTATATGCATTTTTAACAAGGTTATCAATTAAAGGCTCCCAGGCAATTATTGAGCCTATGCAGCCTCTTAAAAATCCTTCAATTTCAAGCGTTACAAAACATGCCCCCTTTTCGTCAAAAACAGCATCATAGTTTTTCGGGAAATATTTTCCTTTATTAATAATTACTTTTCTACAGACATCTAAAATAAAATCACTGTAGTATTTTTTAATAAATTCATTTTTCACGCTTTCAACAAGCATCCAGGAACCATAGCCCACAACGCGCTTTTTATCACCGTTTCCTTTTGAAGAATCTGATAAAGAAAGTCTTATTAAGGAGTAATTATTTTCTTTTGCAAATTTCATCAGCGCAAAAATACCCCCTGCATTGCAGGCTCTTTGATGATGGAAAGATTTGATATTATTTTCTTCAATCATCAAAGCGGTTGTTTCATCAATTTTTTTAGCGTCTTCAAGTGTATGAAAATGGCTTAAATCGGATGAAATTATAAAAGCATTTTTCTTATCGGGATAATAATAAGAAATTATTTCTTTTATTTTTTCAATTCCTTCAAGACCCACAAGTAAAGGTATTATTTTAAAAGGCTTATCTTTTTTTAAATATTGCAAAATCGGAAGCTCTACTTCGATTGCATGTTCATTATCAAAAGCATCGTTATTGTATTCGATATTAAAATTCTTGTTTAATTCGTTTAAAATGTCCTTATTTTGTTCAATTTCGCCAAAAGGAGCACAAAACGCATCATAAGAAGAAATAACCGCTTCTTGAACAAAACACCTGTGAGCGGGAGCAAAAATAAAAATATTTTCAACATCACAATCAAGATGCGACAAACCAAAAAGAGCTAATTCACCCGAAAAAATATATCCCGCATGGGGAACAATTAAAGCCCTTGAAAAAGCTTTTTGAGGTTTCAGATTCTTTTTAAAACTATCCAATAATTCAATTATTTCTTCTTTTGCTTTAGGATAAAACATCCCGTCAACACTTGATTTTTTTACATTTTGCATAAACACCCCCAAAAAAAATTTATCAGAGATTTTATTTAATCTTAAAAACAATTATAATATATTTTATGAAATATCAAACAGTATTAAATAATAATATTACAAGATGCGACATTTGCCCGAGATATTGCAAACTCAAGAATAATCAGGAAGGCTTTTGCAAGGTAAGAAAAAATATCGAAGGAGATATTGTTTTAACAACATATTCAAAAACAACAGGGCTTGCGATTGATCCTGTTGAAAAAAAGCCCCTTTATCATTTTTTACCTTCTTCTAAAGTTTTATCCTTTGGGACATTGGGTTGCAATATGGGGTGTTTATTTTGCCAGAATGAACATATAACCAAAATAAAAGATACAAACAATTACCCTCTTGAATATATAACTCCTCTTGAAATAGCGCAATGTGCCAAAAAATATGACTGTAAAAGCATTGCTTTTACATATAACGATCCTGTTATTTTTCTTGAATTTGCAATTGATAGCGCCATTTTTGCGCATAAACTAAACATTAAAACAATTCTTGTAAGTGCAGGCTATATAAATAAAGCCCCGAGAGAAGAATTATTCAAATATATTGATGCCGCTAATATTGATCTTAAAGGTTTTAGCGAAAAATTCTATCAAAAAAACTGTCTTGCTTCCTTAAAACCCGTTCTTGAAACCCTAAAATACATAAAACAAAAAACAAACACCCATCTTGAAATTACAACCCTTTTAATTGAAGGCGAAAACGATGATGAGGAAATGATAAAAAACGAATGTGCCTGGATAAAAAATAATTTAGGATGCGATACACCGCTGCATTTCAGTGCTTTTCATCCTGCGTATAAATTCATGGACAGAAAAAGAACAAATATAAACACCCTCTTAAAAGCGCGCGATATAGCACTAAAAGAAGGGTTAAATTACGTTTATTGCGGAAATATAGTCAATATTGAAACTTCATCAACTTATTGCAAAAACTGTAAAAATTTAATTATTGAAAGAAACGGTTTTGAAGTTTTAAAAAACAATCTCATTGGTTCAAATAAATGCAAATTCTGTCAAAGCATCTGCGACGGTATTTTTAATTAAAAACACTGTATAAAGCCTTATTAAAAATATTAAAAATTGTTAATATAATATATTATCTTTTGTATTATTTGTTTTTTGCGCTAAAATTAAAGCCATGAACAGCGTTAGAAGAAAACGGGTTATAAAAAGAGGACCAAAAAAAAGCAATATTTTCTTATGCTTATTTTCAATGGGTATATCGGCATTTTTAGCTGCCATTGCAGCGTTTAATATCTATCTTGCAAGTTTACCTCCTATATCAAACTTTGAAGATATTAAACCCAACCCCGTTACAACTGTCTATGCTTCAAACGGAGAAGTAATCAAAACTTTTACAGCTTTCAAATTCGAAAAAGTATCCATTGATAAAATCCCCGATTACCTTAAAAAGGCGGTAATTGCAACGGAAGATAAGAATTTTTACAAACACAGAGGCTTTGATACCATGGGTATGATTCGCTCTACCATAACAAACATAGCCTCAGGACAGGTAAAACAAGGGGCTTCAACGATAACCCAGCAGCTTGCAAGAATTTTATTCTTATCAAACGAAAGAACATTCGACAGAAAAATAAAAGAATTAATCATTGCCCACAGAATTGAAAAAACCATTTCAAAAGACGAAATCTTAGAAATGTATCTTAATTCCGTTTATTTAGGCTCTGGGGTTTACGGGGTATCGAGTGCCGCAAAAACGTTTTTTGATAAAGATTTATCCCAATTAACCCTTGCCGAACAGGCTCTTATTGCAGGGCTTCCGCAGGCTCCTTCGATTTATTCTCCTTTTGCCAATAAAGAAGCTGGGTTAAGGCGCCGCAATCAGGTTTTAAAAAGAATGTACCGCAACAAATACATAACTCTTGAGCAAATGCAGCAAGCTCAAAAGGAGGGGCTCCGACTGTCAAATAAGCCGAGAATATATTCATACAACAAAGCACCTTATTTTATAGACTTTGTTTTAAATGAATTAAAAAATATCGGTTTTGAAGAACAGGAAATTTCTCAGGGCGGATTAAAAATATATACAACGCTTGATTATAAAGCTCAAAATACGGCTCAAAATCTTGCAACATCAACCATGGCAAAAGCAGGGTTAAATAAAGCTTCTAATCAAATTGCACTGTTTTCGTTCAGCCCTACAACAGGAAGAATATATGCTTATCTTGGCGGTAAAAATTACGAACAAAGCCAGTATGACCGCGTAACAAAAGCTATAAGACCGTCCGGATCTTCTTTTAAGCCTTTTGTTTATGCAACGGCACTTCAACAGGGTATAAGTATTGACGAACAAATTGAAGACACTCCTTTAACAATTAAAGACTGGTCTCCTAAAAACTACGGTAAAAAATACAGAGGAAAAATCCCTCTTTGGAAAGCTCTTGCAATTTCATCAAACGTTGCTGCCGTTCGTTTAATTAAAAAATCGGGAGTTGATGCCGTTATACAAACGGCACGCGAAATGGGCATAACAACACCTCTTGCAAACGATATGACGATTGCTCTCGGGTCAAACGGCGTGAAATTATATGATATGGTTGTAGCGTACGGCGCTTTTGCAAACGGTGGTTTTAAAGTAAGACCATACAGCGTTGAAAGGGTAGAAAATTCAAGAGGAATTACAATTTATGAAAATTCAGGCCCTAAAATTGTTAAAGTAATTAATTTTGAAACAGCTGCAGGCATGACATATATGCTAAGAAAAGTTGTTGAAATAGGAACGGGGCGCGCTGCAAATATTGCGGAAAATATTGCAGGCAAAACAGGAACAACAAACGATTACCGAGACGCCTGGTTTGTCGGATATACTCCTGATATTGTAACGGGTGTTTGGCTTGGAAACGACAATAATGCAAAATTACCGGGAATAACGGGAGGCTCATGGCCTGCGAGAATTTTTGCACAGTTTATGAAAACAGCAATTCAAAATTTCCCGAAAAGCGTGTTTGATTATCCGAAAATGAACGGCTCCGAAGGCTTAAGCCCGGTTAAAATCGAGGATAATGATATAGATGAAACGGTTGATGAAACGGAAGAAAAAAATGCTGATATAAAACAACAGGCACCGACACCGCAAGTTATACCAAGCGCTACATCAAAACAACAAAATACAACAAAAATAAAAAGCGAAAAACAAAAACTTCAGCAGCCCAAAAAACAGTTTGATACAACAAATACGGATTTAATTGAATATGATGATGAAAAATTAATTCCTCAAAATGTTCCGCTTCCGGGGGCTTAAATTATTTAAGACATTTTTTGTAAATAATATTTTTGTTTATATCGTATAGAGAGGATAAAATCAGAGAAATCTCTTTATCTTTAAAATTTAATTTTTTTAATTTTTCTATTTTATCTTCAAGATTAATTTCATTGCTTATTTTTTCGCTTTTATGAAGGAGCGCTGCTATTTCGCCTTTTAAAATATTATTTTTATAAAATTCAATCACATTATTAACACTATCCGTTATTATTTGTTCAAATTTTTTGGTTAGTTCTCTTCCTATTGTTATTTTTTTATCGGGATAAATATTTTTAATTATATTAAGTGTTTCAATTAATCTTTGAGGGCTTTCATAAAAAACAAGATTTTCAAATTCGTTATCTTTGATTAATTTTTCAATTTTTTCTTTTGTTCTCGGTAAAAATCCGACAAATTTAAAATCTTCATCCTTGCGATATACCGATTGCAATAAAGCCGAAACTGCGCTTGCACCGACTATCGGTATTACTTTATGGTTATTATTTATTACTTCTTTAACTAAAATATTCCCGGGATCGGAAATCAAAGGAGTCCCTGCATCTGATACAAGCGCTATTGATTTACCTTCGGATAAATAAGTTAAAAATAGTTCCAGACGCGACTTTTCGCTAAATTTATGATAGCTTATTAATTTTGTTGAAATGTTATATTTTTCAAGAAGCACACTTGTTGTTCTTGTATCTTCTGCTGCAATAATATCAACATTTTTTAAAACATCCACTGCGCGATATGTTATATCATCAAGATTCCCGATAGGAGTTGCAACAACATAAAGTGCATTTTCTAAAGACACGTCCAACTTGTCCCTTCTTTAGAGTCTTTAAGTTGGATTTTATGTTTTAAAAGTTTATCTCTTATTTCATCCGACTTTTGCCAGTCCTTATTATCACGTGCCGTTTTTCTTATTTTAATAATTTCATCAATCACTTTATCGAATTGTATATTTTTATCAAGATTAAATTCTTCATATAAGGGCTCTGTGAGTTCTTTTAATTCTTCGTTTGACAGTTCTTTTTTAGCAAGAGAAAAATCAAAACCCAAAACAGAGCCTAAATAATTCAGGGTATTTGCGTTTATTTGTTTATTTATTCCTTTTTTAATTTTATCAACCAGAGAAAATAAAACCGCAAGCGCTTTTGAAGTATTTAAATCATCATCCATTGCGCATTTAAATTCTTCTATGGCACTTGTATCGTATTCATTTGTTAATTCAATACCCGCAATTGAATTTATTAATCTTTTTGCGCCGTTTTTAGCGCTTGTCAGTGCGACATCGTTAAATTCAACGGGCATTCTGTAATGGTTTGTTAAAATAAACAGTCTTATTGCATTTGTATCATAATTTTTTAAAACATCATCTATTGTTAAAAAATTATTCAAAGATTTTGACATCTTTTCTTTATTTATCGTAACAAAACCGTTATGCATCCAATAGTTTGCAAACGTGCAACCGTTTGCACATTCGGATTGTGCTCTTTCGTTTTCATGGTGAGGAAACGCTAAATCTGCACCGCCTGCGTGGATATCTATGGTTTTGCCTAAATATTTCCTGTTCATTGCAGAGCACTCTATATGCCACCCGGGACGTCCTTTGCCCCAGGGAGAAGGATATCCGTGAAGTTCATCTTTTTTCCACAGTGCAAAATCAAGCGGGGATTCTTTTTTATCATCAACATCAACCCTTGCTCCGTTTAGAAGATCTTTTATGGGTTGAGAGGATAATTCGCCGTATTTTTTATATTTTTCTACTCTGAAATAAACATCCCCGCAAGTCGCATAAGCATAGCCTTCTTTTTCCAGAGTCTTTATCATTGCAATCATTTCACCGAGCGTTTTTGTTGCACGGGGCTCTATATCTGGCTTTAAGACATTTAAATTATTCATGGAATTTATAAAAGATTTATAATATTTATCCGTTATAACTTCACTTGAAACGTTATTTTCATCCGCTTTTTTTAATATTTTATCGTCAACATCGGTTACATTTCTGCAATATGTAACTTCATAGCCTGA
The DNA here is from genome assembly GCA_944324945.1 of Candidatus Gastranaerophilales bacterium. Classification (GTDB taxonomy): domain Bacteria; phylum Cyanobacteriota; class Vampirovibrionia; order Gastranaerophilales; family Gastranaerophilaceae; genus RUG14156. The sequence continues at coordinate 22,175 of CALUYE010000004.1, read as the reverse complement.
AAATTTAAGATATCTGTATAAAACATCCCAAGTTATATAACATCTTGCATGTCCTAAATGAGCGTTATCATAAACCGTAGGCCCGCAGACATACATTTTTACTTTGTTATCTTCAAGAGGTTTAAATTCTTCAATTTTATTTGTTAACGTATTATATATTTTAAGCATAAATTTATTTTACTACGAATTTTAATTATTTAAAATATCACCAAGTTTATTAATTACAAAATCAACAGCTCCCTGTTGAGATTTAAAACTGTTTAAGCAGTTGTGGGTTATGGTTTTATAAAATACATCATCGCTTAACAATTTTTCAAGTATTTCATAAAATTCGCGTTCGTTTTTAACAACAAAAGCCGCCTTATCGCGCTCTAAAAGAGAATAAATATCTCTGAAATTTTTAATTGAAGGCCCTGATACCGCAGGTTTTGAATAAATAGTAGCTTCAAGAGGATTATGACCGCCCGTTTTATTGAAGCTTCCGCCGATAAATGCAACATCCGCTATTGAATACACTTTGGATAATTCTCCTAAAGTATCTAAAATTATAATATCGTTAAGAGAAAAGTTATCGTTTTTCGTCCTGAAACCTGTTTTAAAATTATAGTTTTTTGTTAATTTATAAACATCATCAACCCTTGTTAAATGTCTTGGAGCGATGATTAATTTCAGGTTTTTTATTTTTGATTTTAATTTTTTATAAGCCTTTAAAACAATTTCATCTTCGCCTTTGTGGGTAGAAGCCGCGATTAAAACCTTGGAATTTTGAGAAAATAAATCAATATCTGAAGATTTTTTTTCTATTTCAAATTTTAAATTTTTCATTACTTCAACTGATTCTTTTCTTGCGCCTAAATCAATAAAACGCTTTTTATCGAGTTCACTCTGGCAAAAAATGCCCGTGTAAAAATTTAAAATCATTTCAAAAAATTTTCTGAATTTTAAATAAGAAGGATATGATTTATCCGAAATTCTTCCGTTTATAATATAAAGAGGAATGTTTTTTTCTTTTGCGCAAAGTGCAAAATTGGGCCATAATTCGGTTTCTGCAATTAAAATTACCCTAGGGTTAATTTTTGATAAAAATTTATCAACCGCTTCATAAATATCAAGCGGAAAATAAGTTATATAATCGCACAATTTATCGTATTTTTTATGCGCCAATTCTTGCCCTGTAAGAGTTCCTGTTGTTAAAACCAGTTTATGAGAAGGGAAATTTTCTTTTATTTTTTTAATTAAATTATCCAAAGACAAAACCTCTCCGACAGAAACCCCATGAAGCATTATGACTTTATCTGAAGAAAAGTCTTCAATCGGTATAAGGCATAGCTTCTCTTTTAAGGGAATAGGCGGTTTTTTATTTAATTTCCTTGTAAAATCTATAAAAGGAATTATTTTTTTCATAGTATTTATATTTACTGATTTATATAAATCTAAAATCTTTTTTTCTATTTCCATACCTTCTCCAATTTTAATCGTAAACGGCACGCGCCAGAACGGGAATATTATCTATATTAAACATTTCATTTGTTTTTATATTATTTACATATTCAAGCGCAAACATTGCAATTATTATCGCTTCAAGGTTTGAAGCAGGAAGCATATTATCGGGCAATTGAGAAAAATTGTATTTAATTTTAAGAGACGTTTGAAGATTTTTACAATCAAGACTTGTTCTTGTTTGAAAATGCGGATATAAACCATAGGATTGTCTTAATTGATTAATATCACATCTTATAATTTTAATATTTTTTTCTTTTATTTTTTTAAACGTATCACAGCATCTTCTTGAGATTCTGTTAGTCCAGTTGTCTTTATTTACCTTAAAATAATCGCCAAGCACCCGATAATTTTTGGAATGTATTCTCCATTTTCCTTCTAAGATTTTATTATCATAAGGAACCGAAGCGCAGATAATTGAATTTTTTATATATGGAGAACTTTCAAAAAAATAATCAATATCCTGTGCAAAATAAAATTTATCCATTAATACAATTTTAGAATTTCTGTCAAGAACACAAATTGAACTATCGTAATTTGAAGAATTTGATAACGAAAGACCTATAAAAAAATTTTCTCTAGTGGATAAACTCTGCATAAATTGAGTATAATTAAATAAAGGCAGTTTTTCAAGATTAAGTTAATTTATTATAAACATCAATTAATTTTTTGGCTCTTTTTTCTTCGTTTAATTCTTTATAACAGTAAATTAGATTGTATAATATATCCTTATTATCAGGTTCCAGTTCAAGAGCTTTTATTAAATTTTTCTTTGCACCTTTAAAATTTTTTAATTTCATCTGACAATATGCAAGATTATAATACGCGGGGGCAAATTCTTTATTGTATTTTGAAGCAAGTTCGAAATTATTAAGTGCAAGAAGATAAGACTCTTTTGAAGCAAAAATACAACCTAAGTTATAATAAGCCTTATAAAATTCATAATTTATATCAAGTGCTTTATTTAAATTTGAAATTGCCGCATTATCGTCATTTTGTTCTTGAGCTATATTGGATAAAATTAAAAATACGTTTTCGTTTTTTTTATCAACGGGAAGGTTGTCAAGTAAATTATATGATTGCGAATAATTTCCCGTAGCATATAAAGCCATGGCATTTTGTATTATTTCGTCGTAATTTTGCTCTTGTGCACATAAAAAGGAGGTATTTAAAAATAAAAAAACAAAAAACGCTTTTATTAAATTTTTAAAATTGTTTTTCAAATTATCCTCCGCACTTTATAAAATAATACACTAAAAAATAGTGTTTGTGTATTTTTATTTTTTATATAGTATAATAATGAATGTTAAATATGAATGATTAAAAATGAACAGCAGTTTAGAAGACAGAACTCAAGTATATAGAATACCCATAAGAGCGCAATACGCAAAAAGAAGAAAACGCCCGAAGAATAACAACAATTTTTTTAAGTTTGTTATATTGCTTTTAATTGTCGGAGCGATGGCATACTTCTTTTTAAATTATCTGCCTGCTTTTAATCTTGACTCGTCAGACGATAATAAAAACCGCTCGCAGCTTGATTTAAGTTTTAATTTCTCCCCGAGAAGACAAAATATTCTTTTGATGGGTGTAGATGTTGCAACAAACACAAAAGACCCTTTTAAAGGCAACAGAACGGATACCATGCTTTTAATAAGCATTGCGCCATACGGAAAAGATGTTAATGTTATTTCTATTCCGAGGGATTCAAAAGTTTTCATAGCAGGTAAATCAAAAGCCGATAAAATTAACCATGCATTTGCTTTTGGAGGAGCAAGGCTCGCTCAAAGAACGGTTGAAGAAACTTTTGGCGTTAAAATCAACAACTACCTTGCAATTTCAAACGAAGGCGTTGTTAAGATGATTGATGCTCTTGGCGGACTTCCTATCTATATTGAAAAAAACATGAAATACGATGATTACACCGCCAAACTTCACATTAACTTAAAACAGGGAAATCAAATTTTATCAGGTAAAGAAGTTGAAGGATATTTAAGATTCAGACATGATTCCTTTGGCGATATAGGAAGAATTAAACGCCAACAATGGTTCTTTAATGCACTGCTTGCAAGGCTTAAAGACCCTACGGTTATCGTAAAACTTCCTGAATTGTTAAAAATTATGCCGCAATATATTCAAACGGATATGTCGGCTTATGAACTTGCAAAATATGCAGGAATAGCAAAACATGTAGATACTTCAACAATTCAAATAGCAACAATCCCGGGAACTCCTTCAACAAGAAGCGTTGTAAGCTATTGGATAATTGATCCGGAGAAAACCCAGGAATTAATTGACAATATGGTTTATCGAAACAAACAGGATATAGAGCTTCAAGACCTTTCAATAGGTATCTTATATGCTGAATCAAAAGAACAGCAAGCACAAGAGCTTCAAGAAAAGCTGGAGCTTGAAGGCGCACAGGTTACTCTAAAACCCACATCGGGCAAAAAAGATTATATTGCAATTCATAATTTAAGTATCACGGGTGAAACCGTAAATGAAATTAAAAAATTAATCCCCGAAATAAAAGACAAACATACAGTCTATGACCCTATCGGAGTAAACAGAGCAGGAAAAGACTTAACTGTTGTTATAGCTGATTTGTAATAAAATCAACTGTTTATACTAGCGATTTTCATTCTAAACTGTTCTTTAGGTTGATTTAATTTAAAAAAATATATAAGACAATCAACTTATGATGCTTAATCAGAATGAAAAATATCTCCTTAAATTTATTTCAAACACGAACGATAGAAAAACAAACAAAGATGAACTAATTCATCTTATTAAATTGTTTGGAATTAAAATGAAATTCAGCGATTTTAACGCTGTTTATCAAATTATTGACGAGCTTAATTTTTCTTGTTATGACTCATTAAATTAGGAAAAAATATGAAAATTGATTTTAAAAAATACCTGCTTTATTTTATAAGCACAATTATCGTTGCCGTTATTATATTATCAATGCTATGGCTTGGGCATTTTGAAATATACCGCGATTTTATAAACAAAATAGAACAAACTTCGTTTGATTTAAGACAAAATATAACATCAAAATATAAAACCCCCGATAAAAATATTGTAATTGTTGCAGTTGACAATGAATCCTATGAATACATCATGGATAAATACGGCGAATGGCCCATTTCAAGAAAACTATGGGCAGATGTTATTGAAAATATCGAAAAAGTTAACCCGAATAAAATAATATTCGATTTATTGTTTGTAAAACCCAATTTAAACGATATAAAAGCGGACAAAGCCCTTGTTGATGCCGTTAAAAAATATGATAACGTGTATCTTTCAATGAATTTTGACTATACGGATAAAGAGGTAAGAACACCAATAAAATTAGATGATAAATTTAAAGTAAATATAAAAATCGAAGATAAGAACATACTAAATAACGACTACACTCTTTTTACAAACGTAAGAGGGGTGATGGATGAATTAAGCAAAGTAAGTAATAAAATAGGCTCAATCAACATCAACCGCGATAAAGACGGAATTATAAGAAACGTTACACCTGTTTATTTATATCAAAACGATTTTTACCCAAACCTTTCCTTGCTTGTCGGGATGGATTATTTAAAAGTAAAAGAAATAAAATATGAAAATAATAAACTAATACTTGATAATAACCACACAATCCCCCTTGATAATACAAAAAGAACAATTCTTAACTGGTATGGAGGCTCTCATACATATCTGCACATTCCTTTATGGAAAGTTACAAATGCAATAAAAAAAGAGGATATAAAATTTTTAAAAGATAATTTTGAAAATAAAATTATCTATATAGGAACAACCGCAACAAGCCTTTCCGATGTTAAGAGTGTTCCTGTTGATTCAAATTTATCAGGCGTTGAATTAAATGCCACATTTTTAAATAATATTCTTGATAACAATTTTATTAAAAAGACAAATATTGAAATAGATCTTTTAATAACAATTTTACTATCTTTCTTTGTCGGCTATTTTGTTTTAAAAATTGATTCCGTACTTAAAACATTTGTATTTTTATTTCTTACATTATTAACATATTTTTCAATCAGCGTTTTTGCCATGCAAAAATATAATTTATGGATTTCGATTGTTATTCCTTATATATCAACGATTGCCACTTTTGTACTTGTATATTGCGAAAAATACCTTTTAAAATCAAAAGATTACGAACAAACTTATAAACTTGCCGTAACCGACGGTTTAACGCAATTATACAACCACAGGTACTTCCAGGAGCAAATGTTAACGCAATTAAACAACTATAAAAGATATAAAACACCCTTCTCTTTAATTATGATAGATATTGATTTCTTTAAAAAATTCAACGACACATACGGACACCAATCGGGAGACTGTGTTTTAAAACAGGTTGCAAACATCTTAAAAAGAAACTCAAGAACGTCAGACATTGCCTGCAGATATGGCGGTGAAGAAATGAGCATTATTTTAACAAATACAAACAACAAAGATGCAATCACAACAGCCGAAAAAATCTGCAACACCGTAAGAGAATCGGATTTCATTCTTGCAAATAACGAAAAAGTAAAAGTTACAATAAGCGTCGGAGTTGCAAGTGTTAATGATTCGATTGAAAAAACACAGCAATTAATTGAATATTGCGACAAATGCCTATACAAAGCAAAAGAAAACGGAAGAAATCAGGTTGTTTTTGAAGTTTAGATTACAAACTTAAATAATGCTGAATGACTTCAAAAATTCTCTGATGATGATTTAGCGCAAAAACAACGCTTATTGATACAACAAGTCCGAAAATTGCTTTTGTAATATCTTTTATTATGTGTTTATAGACTTTCTTTTGCGTAATATAGCGCAATCTGTTGTAAAGAGCAATTTCTCTGCCCGCTAAAACCCCTATAAATACCCAGGTGGTAGACATAGGAATTGTATTGACAAATTGAAAATACAACAAAATTGAAGCATAAACAATATCAATTATGGTTGCAGAGCGCACATCCTGAGTGTTTGTTTTTAATTTAACAATGTTTTGTATTTCCCCTCCGCGCTGCGCACATATTATATATAAATACCCTACAAAAATCACAAGAGTTAAAACCATTTGAATAAATGTAAGTTTTCTTGGCAAAAATACATATAAAACACATCCGTCCTGCAAAAGCCAAGCACTCCACAAAAACGCGGTCGATATCCATTTAGCAGCTATCCAGCGTTTTGAAATGTTATTTTTCTTATATAAAAAGACTTTTTCAACTTTTCTTGCAATAAAGAAATATAAAATAAAAGATGATATAACGGCAGCCGCATAACCTATAAAAGATTTTGCTATCATCATCCCGATTACCGTATTGGATGAAAATATGCTTACTATTAAAAAAGAAGTCGCAACGGGAACACCAAGCCTTGTAAGCCAGATTAAAACAATCGGGGGTAGAATATGCCACCAGTAAAATTGCTCCGGAAAAGGAATTTTAGTAAGCCTCCCGAATGCCATATCCCCGTCATTAACATACCAGCCTACAACAAAAGTTATGACAAGAACGATACTTGTATAAATCCATATCTGCCATACGGGGCGATGTCTTGTCGTTGATAAAAAAGTGCCGAGGGTTTGAATAACATCGTTTGAAATGCAAGCATACAGGGAAAGTAAAAACCCTATAATCATAAAAATAAAACTCGGTGTTATTATATCCATACTTCCTTCTAAGTTATCTATATATCAACAGCTTCCATAACCTCATCGGGTGCGTCAAAATTTGAATAAACATTTTGAACATCATCATGCTCATCCAATTTTTCCAAAAGAAGCATAACTTTCTTTGCTATTGAAACATCCGTGATTTCACAAGAATTTGAAGGAATTCTTGTATTTTGTGCGCTTTTTATTGTATAGCCCAGATTTTCAAGGTTTTTTGTCGTTTCTTCAAGATTTTCTACTTTTGTTTTAATTTTATAATCATTATCATCTTCATCTTCATAAACATCTAAAGGGTCGAATTCCATACAGTCTTCAAGAAGTTTATCAAAATCAAAAGTCTTAACCTGTTCTTTTGAACGCTTATCGACTTCTTTAGGTTTATCAATTGCAATTAAACCGCAAGGTTCAAAAATCCAGCCTACACAGCCTGTTTCGCCTAAATTACCGCCGAATTTCGTAAAATAGCTTCTGATATCTCCTGCGGTTCTGTTTCTGTTATCGGTTGCAGCTTCGATAAAAACGGCAACTCCGCCTGCAGCGTATCCTTCGTATGTTATTTCTTCAAAGTTATCGCCTTGAGAATTACCCGCACCTTTATCAATTGCGCGTTTGATTGTATCGTTTGGAAGACCGCCTGCTTTTGCTTTTTCAACAGCCGTTCTTAAGCGAAAATTTCCGTTTATGTCAGGGCCGCCTATTTTTGCCGCTATTATTATTTCTCTTGAAAATTTAGCAAAGTTAACTCCGCGTGCAGCATCCGCTTTTGCTTTTTTGTGTTTAATGTTTGCCCACTTCGAGTGTCCTGACATATTTGTTTCCTTTAATGTAATCCTTTATTTAATTAGAACATAATCAAAAATATTTAGCAAGGAATTGACTTTTTTTAAAAAACCATTAAAAAATAAAAGACAAAAATCAATAAAATATATTATAGAAATTATGCTTTTAATCTAATAAACTATTATTGAGGTATATTATGTCATATAAAAATCAGCATGCCCTAACAATTGCAAACAGATATAGCGGAGCAAGCTCGGCTGCTAAAGCAGAGCTTTATGAAACCTATGACAGATTAAGAGACTTAACTGTATCGGGTTCAACCGCATCAGGCTCAGGTTTTGGGCAGGCAGGGGGATTTTTATGGCAGCTTGCAAGCTTATTTTCCCCTTCAACATTTATGACTACCCTTGGGGGGTCGTCTATGATGAATATACCGGGTACTTCATATTGGTCTCCGAACTATTCCACAAATTCTTATTATGATTCAGGAACAAGCGCTTTTGGGGTTTCCGGGCTTTCAAGCTACTCCGGCTTTCCATCAGGAGCCGCAAGCATTTCCATGGGCTTTGGAACGGAAGGTTCACCGACAGGAGGTGCTGCAGGCATGGCAACGGGATATGCCGTATCCGCAGCGGGAATTGCCGCTATGAATACAGCTTCTTATGTTGCAGGCGGAACATCAGGCTTTGGTTTCGGACAAAATATAGTCATGCCGATTGCAGGGCTTGTATCGGGATGGGGCGGTATTTTGCAATCAATAGCTCCTTATTGCGGCGAATTCGGTTTGGGTGCAATTGTAGCGGGTAACTTAATGCAAGGTACTTCTAATGCTGCTTTAGCCGCATATCAAAATATAACGGGAAATATTACAAACAACGCCGATATTATCCTTGAAGACAAAGTAAGAAACATAGAAACCGTTTGTAAAATGCTCGATACACAGGCAGATATCGTAAGACAAACTTTAAAATCAGATATGGAATCAGATTCAAAACTTGTAGACGAATTGTCATAATTTATGAAAAAAATTTATGCCTTATCAATAATTTCTTTTATTTTTTTTAATACGGCAAATATCGCATTTGCCGACTTTGGAAGCTATAGTTTATACGGGGGTGATTACCGCTCTTACGCACTGGGGCAAACAATTCAAAACCAAAAAAGACGCGCTGCGATTGCACGCCAAAGATATAATTATTATTCAAACCCTTTAAGAAGAATAAAATATCCGAGTGCAAACAACCCTTATCCAAACATTCAACAAAACCGAAACTATGGCAATATAAGCGCAAGGCAGCGCTATTCGCCAAGATACTATGAAAGCGTTTACGGATATTAATCTAAATAAAATACCGTAACTACTTTATGAGATTCTTCGGCAAATTCAACAGCTTTATGCAAAGTATTTGAAGAATGCGATAAAAAGCATATTAACTGCTGACATTGTGAAATTATTTCTCTGTTACATATTCTGCTTGCATCCGCAAGAGTCATCATGGCTCTGTCTGGATGTTCTACAATATTTGGAACACCTATTAACTGATCTTGAACATCAGAGGGTTGCTGCCCTATTGTTTGAGGAAGAATAATTTTTAATTTATCTGGATTTGCTTTTAAGGCTCCTCTTATTGCAGCGGCGTTTGTTCCAGAGGATCCTCCGGAAGTTATTATTGTATTACCTTGCATAACAAGGCTTGTTGTTAGAGTTTCTATTATTTGCTGATGGGTAATTGTTAAATTTCTTGAACCGATAATTGCGATTTTTTTTGCGCTCTGTCTGATTGTGGCAAGCTCCTGAGCAAGAGTATCTACGTCGTTAGGGTCATGCTCAACCTTATCTAAATCTCCGACTGGAACCATAATAGAGGGTTGAGACTGCTTGTCGAAATTTTCTTCCATATTTTTGATTTTTTCCTTTAATTTTTTTGCTATATAATAATAACATATTTCCACATTTTTGAAAATATATATAACATGATTTATGGGGGAAGTTTATTGTGATGGTGCAAGAAGCACAATTTTTACAAGGGTTAAATGATGAACAAATGCAGGCCGTTAAAGAAAAAAACGGTGCAATTTTAGTTCTTGCAGGCGCAGGCTCGGGCAAAACCAAAGTTTTAACTTCCCGTATCGCATATTTAATTTCACAAGGTATTTCTCCAAACGATATTCTTGCCGTAACTTTTACAAACAAAGCGGCAAAAGAAATGCAGCAAAGATTATCTTCATATATCGGCGAAAATATTGTTAAAAGAATGTGGGTCGGAACTTTCCATAATATCTGCGGAAGAATTTTAAGAAAAGATTTAGAAAACTACAAAACAAAAGATGGCAGACACTGGGATAATAACTATGTAATATATGATGATACCGATACAAAAACGGTTATTAAAAACGCCCTTAAAAAACTTAACATTGATGAAAAATCTTTTGAAATAAAATCTATAAAAGCAGCGATTTCAAACGCCAAAAATAAAATGCAGGATGCTTATGCATACGCTACTTTAGCGCGTGATTACTATAGCCAAAAAGTATCCGAAGTATATTACGAATACGAAAAACAATTAGCACTCAATAACGCCATAGATTTTGACGATATGCTCATGCTTAGCGTCAACCTTTTAAAAGAAAATGAGCAAGTAAGAAAAAAATATGAAGAAAGATTTAAGCACATTCTTGTTGACGAATTTCAAGATACAAACAAAGCACAGTATGATTTAATTAATCTTTTATATCCGTCTGATTCCAAAAAAGATTTAAAAGGCTCCCTGTGTGCCGTCGGGGATGTTGATCAATCAATTTATTCATGGCGCGGCGCTGATTTTAAAATTATTTTAAACTTTCAAAACGATTACAAAAATACAAAACTAATCAAGCTGGAGCAAAATTACCGCTCTTGCGGCAATATTTTAGAAGCTGCCAATGAAGTAATTAAAAATAACGAACAACGCCTTGAAAAAAATCTTTATTCAAACAAAGGCAAAGGAGATAAAATAAGCTTTTATGAAGCAAGGGATGATTTTGATGAGAGCAGATATATTGCAAAAAAAATCGAAAATTTAAACTTTAAAAAACAAGACATTGCAATCTTATACAGAACAAACGCCCAATCCCGCTCGATTGAAGAAGCTCTTATGAGTTATTCAATCCCTTATAAAATTGTCGGGGGTTTAAAATTCTACGAAAGAAAAGAAATTAAAGATATAATCGCTTATTTAAAATTAATCTATAACCACAATGATTCCCAAGCCTTAAGAAGAATAATAAACGAACCAAAAAGAGGAATAGGGGATACAACCCTAAATAAATTAAGTACCTGGGCGGATGAAAACGATATAAGTTTATATGAAGCACTAAGGCATTTGGATAAAATTGATGAAATAAATTCAAGAACAAAAGGTTTGTTGAATAATTTTTACGCAACAATTGAAGAAATAACATCAAAACAAAATGACTATGTTTTATCGCAATATGTCGCATATATCCTTGAAGCAACAGGATATAGCATTGAATTAAGAAAAGAAGACAATATCGAAAATCAATCCCGTCTTGAAAACTTACAGGAATTTGTTAACGTTGTTAAAGAATTTGAAGAAGATGAATTCAATACCAACAATGAAGATGACCTTGGAATACTGGGTAATTTTTTATCCCAGGTTGCTTTAGTATCCGATGTTGATGAAATAAAAGATGAAGAAAACGCCGTTACTTTAATGACTCTCCATGCGGCAAAAGGGCTTGAATATCCCGTAATTTTTCTTGCAGGGCTTGAAGACGGTATTTTCCCGCACGGAAGAAGCATTGCCTTCGGCACAACAAATTCCGAACTTGAGGAAGAAAGAAGGTTGATGTATGTAGGTATAACACGCGCCAAAGAAAAATTATATTTAACCTGTGCCAAGCAAAGAAAAGTCTGGGGAAATTTTCAATCAAACCCAAAAAGCAGATTTTTGACAGAAATCCCGCCTTCACTAATCGAAGAAGAATCAAACAATCAAAAAATAATTTCTTCTCATAAATCAGGTTTTTCATCGACAATATCAAAATTAAAAGAAAAGAAAAATGATTACAAAGCGCCAAAAGTAAACGATTTTAAAGTTTCATCAACAAACAATTTTGCAAGCTCTCTTGCAAGAATAAAAGCAAGTGCTCAAAAAGTAAAAGAAACAACTAAAACACAAAAAATCGAAACCGTTAAAGAGGATATAAAACCAAAAGAAACAAACATACAAGATTTAATCAATAAAGCAAAACAAAAAGCGCAAAATAATAACCAAAATTCTCAAAACAGACAAGATAGAATGTTCCCTGTCGGTACAAGAGTATTCCATTCAAATTTCGGTGTTGGTAAAATTATCGAAATCAACCAATCAAACTATATTGTAGAATTTACAAAACACGGCAAAAAAACTCTGGATAGCATATCGTCGAATCTTAAAACTTTTTAGAAAGATGCGGAAGCAAACTTTAATTTAACCCTGCATAAACGGGGTTTGTGGCGATTAGTTTTTGGATTCCGGAGATTCCGTTTTTGGTTCTTAATTTGGCTATATAGTTTTCTCTTTTAGCGAGAGGTTCATTTGATGTTAAAAGAGCTTTATTTCTTTTTGTCAATTGGTTCCAGGCATGGGCTTCAGATATCCAGGCTCTTAATTCTTCCGTTTTTGAATTTGTAAATGTATGGTGTTGGGATTCATGCGCTATTAAACAAGCGATACATTCAGGGCTTGCACCTTTGTGCTCAGCACTTATATATATAACAAGCCCGTTATTTTTTGTTCTAACGGTCATTGCTTCGCATCCTTGCGCTCCATATACGTTTAAATCCCGAAACATTACACGTATCGGTTTTTTTGTTGCATTTCTTCCGTATAAAATAGCTATAACATCGCGTCTGTTTATTGATTCCAGAGCCGTGAGGGCTTTAACAATTTTGGCGTTTGTCGATATTCTTGAATAATCTATTGCAAAGGTATCTTGAATACCGATAAAAAGGCTAAATACAATAATCAGTATCGATAAAAATCTTTTCATTTACTTACACCGTTATAACTTATTTTTACTATATGTTTAAACCATACGGAAGCATGGAAGTAAAACTTTAAATAATTTTTTAAATTTGTATTCTTTTTTTACAAAAGTTAATATTATTCTTTTTAATTAGCCAAAAGCTCCTTATTAATTGAAAAAAAATCCTTTATTCTGAACAGATGAAAAGAATTAAAAAACATGTCTGTCAACAGTTTTTGCTGTCTTTGGTTTTTGCGTTTATTTTTTATATATTCGTTCTGCCTTTAGCATGTTATTGTTATGAACCCGTTCAGACAATCACCATAACAAAAGAAGATATAATGAATGCAAAGCCTGTTTCCCCTTATGAAGTTCAATTTTCGCAAAAAGATTTAAAAAAAATAAGGATGATGGAAAAAAGGCATTTCCCAAGAACCTATGACGAATTAGAAGACAGGGAAAGACTTTCCAATCTTGAATATGAACTTTTAGGAAGAAAATGGGAATTTACGCCGCAAAACGACAGAATAAAAAAGCTTGAAATAGCCTCATCAAACAGAATGATTATAGGTACAGCACTTCCTGCTTCCATAAGTACAAAAAGAAACGCAAAAAGAATGCGAAATCAATCAATCCCCATAAGAGAAAAAGATAATGTCGGCTTAATAGACGGATTTTTAAGGTTAATGAATCCTGAATTATACGATAATTACAGAAAAAGAAGCGATTTTCTTTTTGAAAATTTTGAATATTAAGCTACAATTCAACATTTCTCATCATATCTTTAAGAGCCTGAATTGTCGTATCCATAGAAACTATATCCGTTGTTTTCTGGCACAAAAATGCGTTTATTTGAGGCATTAATTCAATTGCTATATCAAGTTTGGGGTTAGTTCCCCCTTGATACATACCAACATCTATTAAATCTTTGTTTTCACGGTATAAAGCAAGCAAATTTCTCATTTTTCCTGCCGCTTCTTTATGTTCCTCATCACAGATTGAACTAAATAACCTTGAAATGGAGCCTAAAGGATCAATGGCAGGGTAGTGGTTTTGTTCCGCTACTTTTCTTGATAAGAAAATATGACCGTCCACAATACCGCGCACAATATCAACAATAGGATCTGTTATATCGTCCCCCTCCATTAATACCGTATAAAGAGCGGTTACTGAGCCTTTTTCAGAATTTCCCGTGCGCTCAAGAGCTCTTTGAAGCCATGAAAAAATGCTCGGAGGATAACCTTTCATGGTTGGAGGCTCTCCTAAAGATAAGCCTACTTCACGCCCTGCCATGGCGCAACGTGTTATTGTATCCGTCATTAAAAAGACTTTTTTACCTTGATCTCTGAAATATTCGCAAACCGTAGTTGCCGCAAGCAAACACTTCATTCTGATTAAAGGCGGCTGATCACCCGTTGCACAAACAACAACCGATCTTTTCATACCTTCTTCTTTAAGCGCATCTACGATAAATTCTCTAACCTCTCTTCCGCGTTCTCCGATAAGCGCCACAACATTAACATCAGCATCAGAGTTTCTTGCAATCATACCAAGAAGAGTCGATTTACCAACACCTGAACCTGCAAATAAGCCCATACGCTGACCTGTACCCATGGTTAAAAGTCCGTCTATTACGCGAACTCCGGTTGACATTTGCTGCGTAATTATGGGTCTGTGGAAAGCGTCAGGGATTGTACCGTTTATATTCATGTATTTAGCACCCGTTATATCAAGGGGTTTTGAATCCATGGGTTCACCCAGCGGATTAATCAATCTGCCTAATAAAAAATCACCGACAGGAAGTAAAATCGGTCCTCCCGTTGTTTCAACCAAAGAGCCCTGTCCTATTCCTTCGCTGTCATACAAAAGCAGTAATTGAGCAACATCCCCCTTAAAAGCCTGAACTTCAGCTGCCTTTTTTTCGCCCGTATAGGTTTGAATGTAACATAAATCGCCAATCTTCAAGCCCGGCAATTTAACATCAACGGTCAAACCCAAAAGCTTTGAAACGACACCTTTATATTTATAAAGATTAGTATTTTCAAGGGTTTGAGCTGTTTTTATTTTAAGGTTATTGATTTTATACTCTAAATCTTCTCTCATCAAGATTATTATAACATTTTTAGATAATTTGAAAAATGTTTATCTTATTTTATCAACAATAAGCTCGGTGATTTTTGTTGTTGTACACAATTCATCACCCTTTTGATAAATGTCTTTTGTTCTGTATCCCTCTTTTAAAACTTCTTTTACCGCTCTTGTTATATTTTGCGAAGCTAAAATATTATCAAAAGAATAATTAAGCATCATTGCCGCAGATAATATCGTAGCTATCGGATTTACGACATTTTTGCCCGCCAAATCGGGAGCAGAGCCATGTATCGGTTCATACATAAAAGGAGTATTGCCATCGGACAAGGAAGCCGATGGAAGCATACCCAGCGAACCGCAGATGGTTGATGCTTCATCCGATAAGATATCCCCGAAAATATTTCCCGTTAAGATAACATCAAACTGTCTCGGGTTTAAAACAAGCTGCATTGCGCAATTATCAACATACATGTATGACAACTCCACATCTTTATATTCTTTTGAAACTTCCCCCGCAACTTCCCTAAATAACCTTGAAACGTCTAAAACATTTGCTTTATCGACGCAGCAGACCCTCTTTTTTCTTTTTTGAGCCGATTTAAACGCAACATGGGCAATTCTTCTTATCTCATCTTCATCATAAATCATGTTGTTAAAACCGACTTTTATTTCACGATTATCAAGAGTTTTTTTAATTTCAATTCCTCTCGGTTCTCCAAAATACACATCCCCTGTTAATTCTCTTACTATCATAATATCAGTATTTTTAGCAATTTCCGATTTTAAGGGAGATGAAAACAACAATTCATCAAACACCTTAACGGGTCTTAAATTTGCAAAAAGGTTAAGTTTTTTTCTGATACCCAAAAGCGCTTTTTCAGGCCTTAGCTCTGGAGCAAGTTTATCATACTTCCAATCACCTACTGCACCCAATAAAACAGCATCCGATTCAAGCGCACATTTAAGCGTTTTTTCACTCAGAGGAACTCCGGTTTCTTCGTAACATCTTCCGCCGATTGGAGCGTAGTTAAATTTAAGGTTTAAATTATACACACTGTCAATTTTTTCTAAAACACTGACAGCACTTTTAACAATTTCCACTCCGACGCCATCGCCCAATAAAACGCATATATTTTTTGACATAATTAATTCCTTGTTTTAATTTTTGTATAGTTTACCAATCCGCCTGCTTCAATTATTTTTTGAATTTCTTTGGGGTAGGGTTTAAAAGAATATTCTTTCTTTTTTGTTTTGTTTATTATTTTACCGTTATCAATATCTATTGAAATTTCATCATCTTTATTAATATCGTTTTGAATTTCATCGTTTTCGATAATAATAAGACCTATATTGATTGCATTTCTGTAAAATATCCTTGCAAAAGTTTTAGCAATGACAGCTTTAACCCCCGAAGCTTTAATTGCAAGCGGGGCGTGCTCTCTGGATGATCCGCAGCCGAAATTATAGCCCGCTATAATAAAATCATCCTTTTTGACGTTTTTTGAAAAATCTTTATCAATATCTTCCATACAATGCAAAGCCAATTCCCCCGCATCCTTTGTGTTTAAATATCTTGCGGGGATTATAACATCCGTATCTACGTTATCTTCATAAATCCAATTCATGTGTTTTTCATCCATTTAAACTATATACAATAACTATATTATAAATTAACATGAATATGCAATATGAATAACAAACAAATTCATATTACCGGTAGTAAACTTGTATACAAAGCATTTAAAAAGGAGTACAACAATGCAAGAAACAATTATTGAAACAGCTGGAAAAATTTGGGAATACTTAAATGAAAACGGCGAAGTAACAACAAAAAAGATGAACAAAGATTTAGGCTTAAATGAAAACTTCACCAGCATGGGTCTTGGCTGGTTAGCTCGTGAAGACAAAGTTAACTTCAGCAAAAAAGGTTCTTACACAAAAATCAGCTTAAGATAATTAAGCAAAGAAAAAAAATTTAAAGAAGTCCTTGTTAATTATTGACAAGGACTTCTTTTTTTTAGACAATAGAAATTAATCGAATAAATTATATAAAATATTAAGAAAAGGAAATAAAAATGGCTACACCAAAAAAGAGAACAGGAAAAGCAAGTCAGGCAACAAGAAGAGCAAATTGGAAAGGAAGCGTTCCTGCTACAACTACTTGCCCTAATTGTAAAGAAATTATACCGACACACACAGTATGTCCTAAATGCGGATATTATAAAAACGGTTTCGCTTCAATAAAAAAACAACAAGCTGCTGTTGAAGAAAATAAAAATCAGGAAGTAAAAGAAGTTAAAGAAGAAAAAGAAACCAAAAAAACAACAAGAAAACCAAGAGCAAAAAAAGCTGAAACCATTCAAGAAGAAAAAGTTGAAGCTAAAGAAGAAAAAACAGTTGAAACTGTTGAAGAAACAAAAGAATAAATTTAATATACAACCGGTAACATTTTGGGGAAATTAGTATGACAAGAATTGCAGTAGATGCAATGGGAGGAGATTACGCTCCCGGTGAAATAGTCAAAGGCGCAGTCTGGGCAGCACAAGACTATAACGTTGGAATAGAGCTTGTAGGACAAACCGACAAAATCCAAAAAGTTCTTGATGAAATATCCAAAAAAGGCATCAGGTCAAATCGAGGCGGATATTTTATCAAAAATATAAAAGTCGATTTATCCAAGCTGGATATCAAAATAACCCAAGCAGACGAAATAATTGAAATGGGCGAGGCCCCGGGTGTTGCTATACGCAAAAAAAGAAACGCATCGATTGTTTTAGCGGTTGATGCGGTTGCAAAAGGAAGCTCTGATGCTATAGTAGCAGCAGGCTCAACAGGAGCCGCCATGGCAAGCGCTTTATTCGGCTTAGGACGCATAAGAGGAATTGAGCGCCCTGCAATAGCTACCGCTTTACCCACAAAAAAAGATCCCGTTATTTTAATAGACGTCGGAGCAAATTCGTCTTCAACACCTGAAATGCTTGTGCAGTTTGCAATGATGGGTGCAACATTTGCCAAAAATGTTTACAACAGAAACAACCCGAGAATCGGCGTTTTAAATATAGGCGAAGAAGAAGAAAAAGGCAACCAGCTCGTAAAAGAAACTTATAAACTTCTAAAAGAAAATACTGTAGGACTTAATTTTATCGGCAATACGGAAGGAAAAGAACTTTTCCAGGGTGATGTAGATGTTGTCGTGTGTGAAGGGTTTGTCGGAAACGTTGCCCTTAAAACGATTGAAGGCTGCTCTATGATGCTGTTTAAATTAATTCAACAGGAATTTATGACGGATTTTGCTTCAAAAATCGTAGGCTTACTTGCAAAACCGTTTATGAAAAGAATATACAAAAGAATTAACTATGAAGAATTCGGGGGCGCATTGTTGTTGGGCGTTAAAGGAATAACCGTAATTTCGCATGGAAGAAGTTCTTCATACGCCATTAAAAACGCTGTTCGCGTTGCAAAAGAAGCGGTTGAATCAGGCGTTAATAAAAAGATTTTTGAACTTATCCAAAATTAAATAAAGGGGAAAAAATGAAAAAAACAGCTTTTATATTTCCTGGTCAAGGTTCGCAAAGTGCGGGCATGGGCTTAGATTTATATAATAATTTTACACAGGCAAAAGAAGTATATGAAATTGCAGATGAAGTTCTAGGTAAAAAAATCTCAAAACTATGTTTTGATGGTCCTGATGAAGAATTAAAAGAAACAATTAATGCTCAAAGTGCCATTGTTACTACTTCAATTGCCGCTCTTGAAGCTTTTAGAAAAATGGCTGATATTAAGCCTGATGTTGTTATGGGGCATTCATTAGGAGAATATTGTGCTATGTATTGCGCTGGTGTTATGGATTTAAAAACCACAATTAAAGCAATACAAAAAAGATCACAATTGATGGATATAGCGGCAAAATCAACAAAAGGCACCATGGCTGCAATATTAGGAGCTGATATTGAAAATATCAATTCCTCAATTAAAGAAGCGTCAAACCTTGGAAGTGTACAAATTGCAAATTACAACGACCCGACTCAAATTGTTATAACGGGAGAAATCGAAGCAGTTCAAAAAGCATGCGAGTTGATTAAAGAAAAAGGCGCAAGAAAAGTGATTCCCCTTGCAGTATCCGGAGGGTTTCATTCAAAATTGATGGATAGCGCCAAAGAAGGGTTTATTGATTTTGTTCAAACCCTTGATTTAAAAGACGCATCAATTCCCGTTATTACAAATGTTGACGCTAAAATGACAACAAAGGCACAGGATTTTAAAGAAAAAATGCCAAACCAGATAAACTCATCGGTTATGTGGTGTCAAACAATTCAAAACGCTATCGAATACGGCGTTGACACATTTATAGAATTCGGAAACGGTAGAGTTCTTGCAGGTTTAAACAGAAAAATTTCATCGGAAATTAAAACCTATAACGTTTCGGATTCAATAACCTTAAAAGCAGTAATAGATGAATTAATGGTAGGAGTATAAAATGAGCGAAAAATTAGCATTGGTAACTGGTGCTTCAAGAGGTATCGGAAGAGCAATAGCTCTTGAGCTTGCAAAATGCGGATATGACTTGGCGCTAAATTACGCAGGCAACACCGAAGCAGCACAAAAAACCCTTGAAGACGTTAAAGCGCATGGGGTTGACGCGCAAATTTATAAATTTGATGTTTCAAATATGCAGGAAGTTGAAGAAAATATATCTAAAATATTTGAAAAATTCCAAAGAATTGACGTTCTTGTTAATAACGCAGGTATTACAAGAGATGACTTATTTATCAGAATGACGCAGGAAAAATGGGAAGCAGTTATTAACACAAATTTAAACAGCGCATTTTATGTTACAAAACCCGTTTCAAAAATCATGATGAAACAAAGAAGCGGAGCCATTATTAACACAACAAGCGTTGTGGGTTTATACGGAAATGCAGGACAGGCAAATTATTCCGCTGCTAAAGCAGGATTAATCGGATTTACAAAATCCTTAGCAAAGGAACTGGGTTCAAGAGGAATAAGAGTAAATGCGGTTGCTCCCGGATTCATTGAAACAGATATGACAAAAGATTTGCCTAATATCGATGAAATGTTGAAACTAATCCCGCTTAAAAGATTAGGAACACCTGAAGATATAGCAAAAGCCGTTAAATTTTTAGCACTTGATGCTCAATACATGACAGGTCAAGTTTTAGAAGTTGATGGCGGGATGATAATATAATTATTGAAACAATAAAAAAACGGCTTTTTAAAAAGCCGTTTTTTTATTATAAATATTTTTAATAAGTCGGAATTTCAAGGTTGGATAAAAGAATTATATCAAATTCTTCACCTTTTTTAATTATTACTTCATCGCCTTTTCTGAATAAATCGGCAACGGTATTATATACACTCGAACCGACACAAGCTATACACCCGCCAAGTGCTGCAACAGGGACGAAAACGATTTTTGCACCCGTAAATAAATTATCTCCTGCGGTTGCGCCCCAGTCAATTGTTCTTGGAACGATTGCACCTGCATTTTTTAAATCCTTCTTAACAGCAGTAAAGTAATTTCCACCTGTAGTTAAGCCTCCGTCTTTTTTCATTTTGTAATCAAAATGAGTAGCTAAGCCTGAATTTATCGGGATTTGTTCACCGTCTTTTGTTACAAGATGATCAAGAGTCAAATATAGAATCGCTGCTCTTGATAATCTTTTTGAGTATTGAACGTTTGATATTCTTCCCCTGAAAATCGTTTTTGAAGGAAGAATCAGCTTGTAATTTACATATAAATCCTGGTTTAAATACGCCTGAAACATATCGCCTTCAACAACATTTGAGCTTTTTAAATCATGCGACAGCGTTAAATTAAGCTTAGTACCGTAGGGAATGTTAACTCCGTCTCTATCGGCATAAAGTTGATGCGCTGCATGGGCATTTTGAAACAAAAACATGCACAAAGCCAAAATAAATAATTTTAATAATCTCATTTTACTATCCTTTAATTTTTAATATCATTAACGCTTGTTGCACCGAATTTAGCGCTCAAATCATCGATATGATGAATTATATAATAAAAAGGCTCTAAATCTCTTTCACCTAAATCAATCATAGCACCCCAATCGGCTCTTCCATGGTGAGCAGCTATCATTTTTGCAATATTATAAAAACCGTTTGACATGCATAAACTATAACCGTATTGCGAATGCGTAAGCCAATCTTTTCTAAATTGCTCGTTGTATTCAATCATTCCTGATTCTAAGTTTATGTCGTATTCAAAAATTTTACCTATATCATGTAAAATTGCAGCCGCAAGAACTTCTTCGGTATTTAATTCTTTTTTTAATTTCGGAAGAATTGTTTTTGCAATTTCAACACATTCAAGAGTATGAAGCACAAGTCCGCCGATAAAGTTGTGGTGCATTTGTTTTGCCGCAGGAGACGTCATAAATTTTTCTTTATTTTGATTTAGCGTATTTAAAACAAAACTTTTCAACTTTTCGTCTTTAAATTCATTTATTGTATCGATAATTTTATTAAAACACTCCTGTCTTTTATCTTCATCAATTCCTAATGTTGCATACTCGCAAACTTCAAAATTATTTAAAAGACAATTGTTGTATTTTTCATTATAGCTTGCCGTTATTATTTTTATTATGTTTCCTGTTCTTGTTGAAATATCGTCCGTTCGATTAAGAGTTTCTTCCCATAACACACAGTTTAAAATTGAAGAATTTTCAAGATTTTTAAGCTGCATTTTTCCCATTTTGGTACCCGCTTTGGTATCGCCTATAGAAAAAGACATTATTTCATATTTTGCATTTTTATCTAGCATAATTTAATTTTACTACAGTTGGTTATTTTATTGCAATAATAAACTTTGCCGGGCGTTTTTACATGGCATGCCGGATACGATTACGCACTTGCCGCTGGCTACTCAGGCGCTATTCACTGTGCTTCATACACCTTTGCCGTTATTGCCATTCGCTAAGAGCAAAGCTCTAAGCTCATGGCGCCTTGGGTACGATTACGCACTTGCCGCTGGCTACTCAGGCGCTGTCGGCGTGCTTCATACACCTTTGCCGTTATTGCCATTCGCTAAGAGCAAAGCTCTAAGCTCATGGCGCCTTGGGTACGATTA
>CALUYE010000003.1 GCA_944324945.1 Candidatus Gastranaerophilales bacterium | reverse complement strand
CTTCGGTGGTACTGTTTCTTACTATTATTATACGCTATTTCTCGTCAAAAATCAACCATTTGTTGTGACAGAGCCATTTTAAAAAAGAACGGGTTGAACTATAAGTGATTATACAGGCTCTTGTGTTCGTCAGAGCCTCCTGTTTCAATTAAATCGTATTTTTTAGCAAGTTTTTTAGGAAGTTCTCTTGAGGAAAATTTTAAAATTCCTCTGAATCTGTCATAAGGATAATGTGTTTCAATACCGTCAAGCCCCAGTTTTTTTAAATTATATACAAAATTATCCAAATTAAACACATTACAGCAGCAGGGATGTGCTAAAACGGCAATGCCTTTTGCGCTATGGATAGCATTGATTACTTTTTTGGGATGTCTTGATTTAAAAAGCCTTATTAAATCGTTTTTTTGTTCTTTTTCGTTTTGTGCGCAAAGGGCATTTAATTCTTTATTTTCAATATCAATCCCGTATCCTAAAATATGCAGTAAAGACATTTTATAAAAACAATCAAATTCAACTCCTTTAATTAAAATAGGATCATCTTTATATATTGAAGTTTTATAGCCTTGAATGGAATTATGATCGGTTATTGAAATATATTTCATATTAAGCTTGCGCGCCTGTTTTATAAGTTCGTCAAAATCGCATTCGCCGTCTGAAATATTTGAATGAATATGAAGATTGATTTTAGAATAGTAATCTTCTTTGTTAAAATTTTTAATTAAGTCTTTCATAAGATAAGTATAATATAAAAAAAGACCTGAATAATTATTCAGGTCTTACATATTTTTATGTAGTAGTGTGTTAAATTTTATTGGCAGCAGCCTGCGCAAGAGCCGCAGCTGCAATTTGAAGCGCCGAGTTTATCCATTGCTTCTTCAAGACGTACTTTGATACGTCCGTCAACGGCTATGCCTTCGCCTGTTTTTTCGCTGATTAAAAGCGGATTGATATCCAATTCATCAATGAAAGGATAATCGGATACAAGCTGAGATAATCTTAAAAGCGTTTCTTTTATTTGATCCATTTGTGCGGGAGTTGTGCCTCTTGCGCCTTCAAGAAGTTTGTAAGCTTTAACCGATTTAATCATTTCTTGAGCGTCCATATCACTAAGAGGCGCGATTCTGAATGTTACATCTTTCATAACTTCAATAAATACGCCGCCTAAGCCAAACATCATCATAGGGCCGTATTGAGGATCTGTTGCAATACCGCAAACCATTTCACGGTTGCCTTTAACCATTTCCTGAATAATAACCCCTTCAAGACCTTCAAGAAGATTTTTTTCTTTTAATTTTGCAATCAGGTCGCTGTATTCATTTCTTAACTGTTCTTCCGATTGAATATTTACTCTGACACCGCCTACATCGGTTTTATGAGACGTTGTTTTTGATGTCATTTTCATAACAACAGGGTATCCTATTGAATTTGCAATATTAACAGCTTCATCGATATCTTTTGCAAAGCCCGATTTACAAACTCTTATTCCGTACGCATCCAATACATCAATCGATTCTCTTGTTGTTAATTGGGCTCTGCCTTCAGAGATTGATTGTTTTATTATTTGAGATGCTTTTTGTCTGTCGACGCTATAGGTTGGAATATTACCTTCGGGTCTTTCAATCCATTTTCTTTGTTGGTTTAATCTGTTAAAGCCGTCTGCTGCTTCTTCGGCATACATAAAGAAAGGCATATTAACATCCATATCGGATAATTTTGTAAAGAATTCACTCTTTGTCATAAATACGCCGATTATCGGTTTGGAAGGATTTTGTGCTTTAATTTCCATAACCGCACGTGCAACATCGATATCTTTTAACCCTAAGAAAGGAAGATATATAACCATAATCATATCAACATTATCGTCTTTGATTACGGTTTCAAGAGTTTGTTTATAGTGTTCAATGGGGGCAGAAGCTATCATATCTATCGGATTTTTAACGCTTGCGGCAGAAGGAAGGAAGCTTCTTAATTTTTCTTTTGTTTCATCCGATATTTTTGCCATTTGCATACCGTATTCGCAAACGGCATCCGTTGCCATAATCCCCGGGCCTCCCGAGTTTGTAATGATAGCTACCCTGTCTCCTTTTGGAATCGGGCAGTTTGCAAAAACTTTAGCTGTTGCAAAAAGGTTTTTAAGAGAATATTCTCTAATAACCCCCGATTGAGCTAAAAGTGCGTTAGCCGCTTTATCGGCACCTGCCAAAGAGCCTGTGTGGCTTGATGCTGCCGAAGCTCCTGCGGCACTTCTTCCTGCTTTAAGAGCAAGAATAGGTTTTTTCTTTGAAATTCTCGTTGCAAGTTTTCTGAAGTTTGCAGGGTTTTGAATTGATTCCATATAAAGAAGAATTTGTTTGACATCTTCTTCGTTTTCCCAGTATTCAAGAGCGGTTTCAGCGTTAACATCCGCTTGGTTGCCTATTGAGATAAATTGGGCAAAACCTAAATTTAAGTCTTTTAAAATATTTAAAATGCCGCCGCCTAATGCACCCGATTGAGAAACAAAACCGATGTTTCCTCTTTCGGGCAGGGATTCTGCAAAACATGCATCCATTCTGATATCAGGATGAGTGTTAACAACGCCTAAGCAATTAGGCCCTACACATCTCATACCGTATTCTTTTACTTTTGCAAGAAGTTGTTTTTCAAGTTCGGCACCTTCTTTTCCCGTTTCTTTAAAGCCTGCAGTTATTATGCAAAGGCCTTTGATGCCTTTTTGGTGGCATTGATCTATTGTTGATAAAACAAATTTAGCATTTACTACAATCAAAGCTAAATCAATTTCATCAGGAATTTCGTTAACGGTTGTATAGGCTTGTAAACCTTCGATTATGCCGCCTTTTGGGTTAACGGGGTATATTTTGCCGTTGAATTTATATTCTTGCAATCTTTTCATAATATCGGAACCAATAGTGTGTTCTTTGGTTGATGCACCAATAACAGCTATTGTTTTGGGTTTCATGATTTTGCTTAGCATAAAATTGTCCTTTCCTCTTTATTTTTAATTGTTTTAATATCCGTTTTTTATGAAATCTCTTGCTCTGAAATCTGCGCCAAGTGATTTTGCAATTACTTCGCATCTTTTTATATCAATTTGATAATCAGGTACTTTATCTACCACAGAAGCAATTGTTTTAATTTTTGCTTCAACACAGGCTCTTATAAAGCGTTTTACTTCTTCGTAGGCGTTTTCTATTTTAGGCTGTGAGATTTTATTATACATTTCTTCATTTTGAGCATTTAAACTGACTGAAATTGTATCAATGTATGGTGATAACATTTCTACAACATTTTTTTTATGAATTGCGTTTGCATGCCCGTTTGTATTAATTCTTATTTTAATATCGGGAAAATTTTCTTTGATATATTTTGAAACTTCAACAACTTCCCTGATTTTAATTAAAGGTTCACCATAGCCGCAAAAAACTATTTCGTTATTTTTTGCAATTTTATCTTTGTTTTTATTAATTTGCTCTATAACGTCTTTTGATGTTATATTATCTTTTTCAAGCCACAATTTGGCCCCTTGAACATCTTCTTTTTGGTTTCTCAAGCAAAAAACACATGCGTTGGTGCATGCGTTTGTCATATTAATATATGGCTTATCATCAAGAAAATATAATGATATTTCTTTGTTTTGAGTTTCGAGCATGGTATTAAACAAAATCCCTTATTTACAATATTAATTGTAACACTACAATATTTGAAAACAATAATGTTTTAAAAAAGTTATGCTCTGTATTCAAATAAATTTCCAAGTTCTCCTCTGTTATACGCCATATCGGCTTCTTTTG
This sequence comes from Candidatus Gastranaerophilales bacterium, assembly GCA_944324945.1. Classification (GTDB taxonomy): domain Bacteria; phylum Cyanobacteriota; class Vampirovibrionia; order Gastranaerophilales; family Gastranaerophilaceae; genus RUG14156. The sequence continues at coordinate 184,811 of CALUYE010000003.1, read as the reverse complement.
TTGTGTTTGGGCCTTTTTGTCTTAATATATCCGCAAGTTCATTTAGTTTTGAATATATAAATCCGTTATTCATTTTTTTCATTTTAAACGCTCCGGACAGTGCTTTTGGAAGGTTTAAACCATAGCCTTTTGCGCATTGCGAAAAGTAGAATTCTTCATAGTTTGAAGGTATTCTAACGCTCCAGTTGTCGCTTGAGGGTTTTCCGGAGATATTTATTCTTTCTTCCATGCCAAATATATCAACAAGGGTAAAAAATTGTTTTTGAGAGGTGAAAATTTCGCTTAATTTTGCATTTCTGAAATTTTCACGCTCTTTTTCTTCCGTGTTTTGGTTTTGATATTGTTGATTGTTTTTGTATTCAAAATCATTCAGGTCTAATTTGAAATCTTCTTTGAAACCTTGTTTTTGAATTCTCCTTTGTTCTTCATTTTTTGCCATATTAACAAGAGAATCGTTGTCATGGCATCCTGTGCCCGTGTAAAATTTACCCTGTCTATAGCCTTTTTGAAGGAACTTTTCGGGTCTTTCATCGTATTGCGAGTATGCTGTTGTGTATAAATGAGGGTAGATATTTTTTGTCATTTCTCTGCTTTTATCTGCCGAAGTTCCGACAAGTTCAAGCATGATGTTATCGGGATTATAATTATCTTTAAGAGTGTCTTTTGCTGCCTTTTTTACAATATCAAGAATTTTATAATTAAGTTCCGGAAGCTCAACTTGGCTATATTTGCCGTTATTTTTATAATATACAAAAGGAACTACAAACTGCCATGCCGCATCCATTCTAACCCCGTCATAGCGTTTGAAAAATTCGGAGTATTTTTTATATAGCAATTTGCCCGTGCAATTAAGGCTTGATATGTTTTCTTTATCAAAATCTCCTATTTTTGTATAATCAAGAGCAGCAAGCCCCCATGTTTGTATTCCATCAGGGCAGTTTGGATCCGGGCCTCCGTAATATTGACCTTTTAAAAAGCAATCGGGATTCGCCCAGATTTCACTTTGCGAAAAACCTATTAAACAATCCCCGTAAAGTTTTATTCCTTTGTTTGAAAATTCTTTTCTTGCTTCTTTTTGCTGTTTTGAAGCAATAAATTGGATAAAATTAATAAAATCTATTCTTTCTTTATTTTCTTCTTTTAACTGTTCAATCCTTTGGCTTCTTTTGTTTTGGTCAAATTGAGGGTTATAGAGATTTTTATCCGTTTCTTCCCATAAATCAAAATTTTCCGTTTGATATTTTTCGGCTAAAATTTCAAACAGGCTCTCGCTTTCAAGTGTAGCATAATTTTCTTTTTTAAAGGTTTCAAATTCTTCTTTTAGTTTTGAAAAATCTCCTTTTTTAAAAGTGTAATAAGCTTCTTTGAGCGCTTCTTTTTGTTTTGGCAGGATATATTCGTAATTTGTTTTATATTCTCTTTGAATTTTATCAAAAGGGTAATTGTTATCTAAATTTCTAACATAACCTTTTTTTAATAAGCCTGAATCTTCAAGTTTTTTTAAATCAATTATATGTTCTCCGAAAGAAAAATTTGTCCCTGAGTACGGGGAAGTATTAAAAAGAGAAATTTTCCCCTGAGGTTCAAGCTGGATTGATGTTATATTAAACATGGTTTTTAAAAATTGCGCAAAATTTTGCGCTTCATTTGAAAAAGTCGTTCCGATGCTTGTGTTTTCGCCTTTTTTTTGGGGGGTATTAAAATCAAAAACAATTGCCGTTGTATCTTGTATGTTTAATTGTTTTTGTGCGTCGTTTATGAGTCTTTTATAGGATTGAAGTTCTTGTGTGGTCAGCGCTCTTTTAAAATTATAAGAGGCAATGTTATTAATTTTCATTTTATTTCCTTTTGGATGTATAAAACTTCTAAAAAAATAAAATTGCTTGAAAAAAATAAGCATAGTATAATTTTTCTGTGTTATTATAATTATAAATTAATTATAAATATTAGATTTTTTGATTATTGGAGAATGATTTGTACGATTTTAATTGCGATGTAGCACAGGGGTATGGAATTTATAAAAACGATTCGGAACTTGAAATTGCAAAATATGCAAGCTCGATTAATATAGCAGCAGGCTTCCATGCGGGCGATCCTTTATCGATCCACGGTGCGCTAAAATTTGCATCAAGCAATAATATAGCGCCGGGTGCTCATATAGGATACCCTGATATTCAAGGTTTTGGCAAAAGAAATATGGATTTATCCGATGAAGAATTGAGCGCTGTTGTAATTTATCAGCTTTCAGCCCTTATAGTTTATGCTAAAACTTTTGATTTAGAAATTGAACAGGTAAGATTCCATGGTGCTCTAAAAGATAAAATAAATACAGATGAACATGCTGCAAGTGTAATTTCTGAAGCTGTAAAAAAGGTTTCTCCGTGGCTTAATATAATAGTTCAAAATAACGATATGAAAAATTTCATTCAAAGCTTTGGTGTAAAATCGGCTTATGAAATTGAATTTAATTCGCAAAGCTCAATAAAAGAAATTGATGAATCGGAGCTAAAACCTGATACAATTCATTTTAAGACCCTTGAAGATATTAAAAGAGCTTATGATGAATTAAAACCCACACCCATAAATTATAACAGAGTTCAAAAACAAATCTAAGAAGGCAGGAATTGCAATGAAGATGTTTAATAAAAAAGTTAAGATGCCAAAAGATGCAATATGGCTTATCCCGGGCATAAGAATTAAACGTTGGTTTGCACTCAGCATAACAGGCTCTGTTCTTGCCGCCATCGGCCTTACATTTATTTTGAAGCTTGAACCGCTTTATTATATCGTTGAAATTTCAAAAAAAATATTTGAAAAAGCCTCTCCTGAGCTTGTCGGGGTTGGTTTAATAGTATTGGGTGCGCTTTTGTTTATTTTTGCCTGGAAAAAAACAAATATTTCCATGTTTGACAGGCATGACATTGCCTTGATGCAGAAAAAAGATTCCATGGGAGAAATTCTTTATCGTAAAATGAAATTAAACCATGGCCCTAAAATTGTTGCAATCGGCGGCGGTACAGGGTTATCCATGCTGCTTCGCGGTATTAAAAAAATAACAAATAATATAACCGCGATTGTAACAGTCGGAGACGATGGCGGCTCATCAGGCAGATTGAGAGAACAAATGGGGGTTTTGCCTCCCGGGGATATAAGAAACTGCATTGCTGCTTTAGCGGATGATGACGATATAGTTACAAAACTTTTTCAATATCGTTTTAAAACAGGCGAAGGGCTTGAAGGACACAGTTTCGGTAATCTGTTTATTACTGCAATGACGGCAATTTGCGGTGATATGGTAAGCGCTATCAAGGAATCTTCCAAAGTTCTTGCAATAAGAGGAAGGGTTTTGCCTGCAACATGTGATGATATGAAGCTGTATGCAAAAATGGAAGACGATTCAATTGTAAGAGGGGAAAGCAATATTCCCGAAGCAGGAAAAAGAATAATACAGCTATGTTCTGAACCTGCAAACTGTAAGGCTACTCCTGATACCGTTGAAGCAATACTTGGAGCTGATTTAATAATTATGGGCCCCGGGAGCTTATATACTTCAATTATTTCAAACTTCCTTGTTAAAGATATTACGCGCGCTCTATGGCAGTCAAAAGCTAAGAAAATATACGTATGTAACGCTATGACTCAGGTTGGTGAAACGGATAATTACTCGGTATCCGACCATATTAAAACAATACTTGATCATGTAAAAGGGGAAAATACGGTTAATTCTACCAAAAACTTTATTGATGCCGTGCTTGTAAATAACTACATGCCTCAAAATCTGGCTCAAAAATATGAACTTGCAGGTTCATTCCCGGTTGAAATCGATATTACGGAATTAAGAAGATTAAAAGTTGAAGTAGTGGAGAGAAATTTATTGGAAAATAATAAAGAAGGCTATGTAAGACACAACTGCTCAAAAGTAGCCAAGGCAATATATTACTGGTATAAAAAATCATCAAAGAAAAACGGCAAAAATAAAAATGAGAAATAGTATTCAAAAAATTCAAAATTTCAAACTTCAACACAAAAAAATCACAGCCCTTACCGCATACGACTATTCAACCGCAAAATATATAGATGAAGCGGGAGTTGATATAATCCTTGTCGGTGATTCTTTATCTCAGGTTGTTTTGGGGCTTGAAAATACAACGGATATTTCAATGGATGAGATGCTTATTTTCACCCGTGCTGTTTCAAGGGGGGTTAAAAATGCGCTTCTTGTTGCCGATATGCCTTTTATGAGCTTTCAGGAGGATATTAAAAATACGGCAAAAAATGCCTGCAAATTAATAAAAGCGGGTGCAAACGCCGTTAAAATGGAAGGAAGCAGCGATTTTATCATAGATTCCATAAAACATTTATCTCAAATAGGGATTCCCGTTATGGGGCATTTAGGTTTTACGCCTTTGAGTATTAACAGTCTCGGGGGGCATAGAATTCAAGGAAAAGACGCTTCAAGAACCGTTGAAATTTTAAATCAGGCAAAACGCCTTGAAGAAGCAGGCTGTTTTGCAATTGTTCTTGAATTGATGCCCGATAAATCAGCGCAATATATAACGCAGAGAATAAATATCCCGACAATAGGAATAGGTGCAGGAGTTGATTGCGACGGACAGATACTTGTATCTGACGATATACTCGGTAAATATGACAGGTTTAAACCAAAATTTGCGCGCCAGTATGTAAGCTTAAAAGATATTATTTTAAATGCCGCAAAACAATATTGCGTGGATGTTGAAAACGCTTCATTTCCAAATGTTTCAGAATCATTCGAGCTTGAATATAAGGAGGTGTGCGAGCTTGAAAATCATAAATAATATAAAAGAATTAAAAGAAGAAATAAAAAACTTAAAAGGTTCGACAGGGCTTGTCCCTACCATGGGCGCACTGCATAAAGGACATGAGTCTTTAATAAAACGTTGCGTTAAAGAAAACGATAACGCCATAGTTTCTGTTTTTGTAAATCCTATTCAGTTCGGCATAAATGAAGATTTAGATAAATATCCGCGCACCCCGGAAGATGATTATAAATTATGCTCTGATAACGGGGTTAAAATCGTTTTTGCTCCCAAGGTTTCTGAAATGTATGATGATAATAAGGATGATTTAACTCTTATTTGTCCTCCTTATTCTATTGTAAATATTTTGTGCGGAAAGTCGCGAGTCGGGCATTTTGACGGTGTTTGCAGTGTTGTTGCTAAATTATTTAACTTAACAAAAGCAAACAGAGCCTATTTTGGTAAAAAAGACGCCCAGCAGCTTTTTATAATTAAAAAAATGGTTAAAGATTTAAATTTCGATATTGAAATAGTACCTTGTGAAATTGTAAGGTGCGAAGATAACCTTGCGCTTTCAAGCAGGAATAAATATTTAACATTTGATGAGAGAAAAATTGCTTTAAATATTTCAAAATCTTTATTTGAAGCATGTAATTTATACAAAACAAAAACTGCTACAAAAAGGGCAATTATAGACAATTCGCTGAAATTAATGGAAAAATTAGATATTGAATATATTGAATTTGTGGATAAAACAACTTTTAAATTGCAGGATGAAATAAATGATAATACTTTAATGTTGATTGCTGCAAGAACGCCTGAAACTAAAACAAGATTGATTGATAATATGGAGTTATGTAAATAGTTGTTAAAATTATGGCAATTTTTTCTATTGATTGGTTTTATTAGGGTATGTTAAGCAATTTCTTATCTTTATCACAATTTAAAGACCTGACTTTTAAAAACAACGCGGTTTTATCAACTAGACCTGCCGATAAATTGAGTATATATTATTACAACGATACCCATGGAAACTCGGATCAAATGGCGGGATTATTGGAAAGCGCCAAGGCTTTTAAGCAAAAAAATCAATTAAATAAAGATACGGTAAGCTTTGTATTGTCTGCAGGAGATAATGTCTCAGGCGGTAATAATGACAAAAACGGCTTTATTTATGATTTAATGCAAAATATGATGGGTGTTGATGTTTCGGCTATCGGAAACCATGAAATGGATGCAACGCCTGACGGTTTTTATGAAGAAATTAAAGATAAAAAGATGCAATTTGTTGCAACAAATGTTGATTTTGAGGATAATCACCCCTTAAATAACGTTGTTAAAAAATCAATCATAAAAGAACAAAACGGTCAAAAATACGGTTTTATAGGCACAATGCCTTTAGATTTTGCACTGAGAACAAAAGAGGATTCAAAAAAGGGTCTTGAAATAGACGATTTTGATGATACTGTTGAAAATTTACAGGAAGAAATCGATGAACTTAAAAAACAGGGTGTAAATAAAATTATTCTAATGTCTCATAGCGGCTATGAAACGGATAAAAAGTTTGCAAAAGCGCTTGATGGCGTTGATGTTATTATTGGCGGACATTCGCACAGTGTTGTGGATGGGGCTGTTAATAACGAAAATATGGTTATGTCAAAATCAAATGAACCAGTTATTATTACTCAGGCAGGAGAAAACGGCAAATATTACGGCATTTTGGAAGCTGAATTTGATTCAAACGGGATAATTAAAAAAGTCGGAAATAAGCTGTTTGAAAATATAAACACTAAAAAAAGCCCGACTGTTGAATATATCAAAGATAAATCTTTAGGTGAAAGCCCTGTGGTTGCTCAAATTGATAAAATTGATCCCATGCCCAAAAACAGAAGAAACGAACCCTGTGCTTGGACTGATTTAGTTGCTGATTCAATGAGAAGTGAACTTAAAACGGATATTGCAATAGTTAACGCTGCAAATACAAGAAAAGTTCCCCAGGAAGGTAAATTAACAAGAAGAGATATCGAAGAATCATCTCCGATGAAAAACAAACTTCTTAAAACAACAATAACTCAAAAACAGCTTGTTGATGCAATAAAACAGGCAGCAAAAGAAACAATGTCCGATAAAGAAGGAGTCCCCGGGTTATTACATGTAAGCGGCGCTAAATATAAAATTGATAAACAAGGTAATCTTCTTGAAATGAGTATACTTGATAAAAACGGAAACTATTCCCCGATTGATATAAACAATCCTTCGCAAGATGTTAAATACAGCGCCTGCTATGATGATTTTGTCGCAAAAGAACAAGGAGGAGAATATCCTTTATTGGCTCCTAAATTTGCGGTTGAAAATTTTGATTTTGATAAAGATGAAACTTTAGCAAGACATTTATCTAAACTTACAAACAAAGATAATCTTGTTGTTACTGATGATAAACGAATTGAAATAGTATAAATACAAACACGGAAGCTAAAAGACAATAGTATCCAAAGCCTTTCAGACTTATTTTGCCCAGTAATTGCATAAAATATTTTATACAGATATAGCCTGTAATGAATGAAACTATGGAGCCTAAGATTATTGCTTTCAGGTTGAAGGATAGAATTTGCGAAAAATCAAGTTCGATTAAAGGGTAGATTAAAGATGCAAGAATAATAACAGGTATACTCATTAAAAAAGAAAATCTTGCAGCTTCAATTCTGTTCACCCCGCAAAAAAGCGCGCTTGAAATCGTTAAACCGCTTCTTGAAAGCCCGGGGACAACGGCTAAACCTTGAGCTATTGCAACAATAATTGATTTTTTTAAATCTATTTTTTTATCCCCTTTGTATAACTTTTCGCTTCCAAGCAGAATTAAACCCGTTATAAAAAGAAAAATACATATTAATTTAGGATCCGCAATCAACGCTTCAATTTTTTCTTTTAAAGCCAAACCTATTATTCCCGTTATTATTGTTGATAGGGCAATGTATGATACGATTTTGAAGTTATCATCTTTGTAATTTTTTTCTTTTAGACTGTTAAAAAAGCCCTTAAAAATTGTTTTTAAATCTTTAAAGAAATATATAACAACGGCAAATAAAGTTGCAAGATGAACCATTATGCTAAAAAATATTTCTTCCTGATTTGTTGAATTTTCAATCGGCATATTTGTTATAAGAGAGTATAATTCGTTTGAAAATACAATATGAGCCGAGCTTGAAATCGGCAAAAATTCACTTAACCCCTGAACTGCCCCCGTGATAACGGCTTGTATGGTATCCATTTAAAATTAATCTCCTGATTCGTAATAGCTTGCTTTTGATGTCGGTGTTTCCCAGACATCAACTCTTGATATAAGGTTGTTTTTTTCTTTTAGTTTTGTGTATATAAATCTTGCTATAAACTCACTGCTCGGGCTTTCGTTTTTGAATTCTTTTAATTCGTTTAAATCTTTATGATCCAAATACTCCATAAGCTCGTTTGTGATTGATTTTAACTGTTTGAAATCAATTAAAATATTTGATTTATCAAGTTTTTCACCTTTTGCAATAACTTCAACCTTCCAGTTGTGTCCGTGAATGTTTTCGCATTTGCCTTTGTAGTTAAGCAAATGATGCGCGGATGAAAAATGTGTTTCTATTTTTACTTCGTACATAAGTTAATATTATCATAAAAATATGTAAAGCTATAATGAATTAAACAATGTGTTTGTGTTAAAATTGTGCTATGGAACATGCCTTTAAACAAAAAGTTTTTTATTCCGATACGGATGCCTATGGTGTTGTCTGGCATGGAAGTTATCTGAGATGGCTTGAAATGGGCCGGGTATATTTGTGTGAAAAATGCGGTCTTTTTTTAAAAGAGCTTGAAAAAGAAGATATTGTTATGCCTGTTAGTGAAATGAATGTTAAATTTAAACAATCCGCAAGATTAGACGATAATATAATAATCAAAACGCAAATTTCGCAGCATGGTAAATTTTTTATAGATTTTCATCAAACAATAAAAGATGAAAACGAAGAAAAGACGTATATCGATGCAACATTTCGTGTTGTTGCGATACACAAAGATGGAACCTTATATAGGAGTTTACCTAAACAAATTGAAAAATTGTTTGTTTAGCTTTTTAACCGCTTAAATTTTTAAGCGGTTAATTTTTATATAAAACAACCCTGTTTCTTCCCGATTCTTTTGCTTCATATAATGCGCTGTCGGCGTTTTTATAAAGAGTTTCGCTTAATTTATCGTTTTTATTATATACGCTTACTCCGATTGAAATTGTAACGCTGATTTCTTTTGTGTTTGGGATTTTATATTCTTCTATGTTAATTTTTTTATTTTCAACCGCTTTTCTTAGCCTTTGAGCTACAATAAGCGCTTCATCGGGAGTTGTTTGAGGAAGAAGGAAGATAAATTCTTCTCCTCCGTATCTTGAAGGGATGTCTGATTCTCTTAATTCTTTTTTTATTGTTTTTGCAACTGTTTTTAAAACACAGTCGCCAACCGCATGTCCGTACGTATCGTTTACTTTTTTAAAGAAATCAATATCAGACATTATACAACACAGGGGCTGGTTTTTCCTTTTTGCGCTTGCGGTTGTTTCTCTTAAGCGTTTTTCAAACTGATGACGGTTGTTATACCCCGTAAGGGCGTCAAGCGTCGCATATTCAAGAACTTTTATATAAGATTTCGCTCTGGATAGAGTAGCTTGCGCTTGAGATTTTATTTCTTCAAGGTATTCAATTTCTTTTGATGTTATTTTATCGAAATGATTGTATGCAACAATTGCGCCATACGGTTTTGAATCGACAATTAAAGGAAAAATCCCTGTTTTTCCTTCCTGTTTTATTATTGTTGTTGATTTTGGGGTTATTTCTTCAAGGTATTCATAAATTTTATTATCGGAACAGTTAGAAGGCCAGATTAGTTTATATTCGTTTTTATTTTTGTTTTTTATAAAGATGTATATTAAATGTTCGGATATAAAACTGTCTATCATTTCTCCCATAATGGGTAAAATATAATCAAGTTCATATTGAGTTTCCGTTATTTTTGCAATGTTTCTTACGGTTTTGTGGAATTTTGTACTTGTGTTTATTTGTTCCTGATTTTTTAAAACCATACAAAGAGCAGAGATTTGCTTAATTGCCAAAGGTAAAATTTCAAAAAATTCATTATCGGATTTTATTTTTTCTCTTGAGAAAAGTTTTAAAATCCCGAGTGTTTTGTTTTTTTGTAAAATCGGAAAATATAAAACACTGCCTTTTATTTTAAAATTGCTTTTTTTGGTTAAAAAATCGTCAAATATTTTTTTAATTTCATCATATTCTTTATTTTGCCCCATATTTTCCCAAGGCTTTACGAAATTTTTTAAAAGGTAAGAATATTCATCCATTAAAAAAATTTTAATTTCTTCAATTTTAAAAAACATCGACAAACTTTTTTTAAGACAGTTAATCAGAGATTCTCTGTCTTGATTATCTTCGTTAAATTTTATCAGTGAGTATGAAAAATCGTAAAGCGTTTGAAAATTCAACTAAATATCCCCCATAAACAGTTCTTTATTGGCACAAATTGAAAAGTTTTCAATTAATTCTTCATCACTTGAATCATCAAGTACGAGTTTTCCTGCTTTGTATTTTTGTCTTGATGATGCTTCTTCTTCTTTTTCTTTTATTTTTTTATAATAATCATTTGTCGCATTTATTGCAATTTTTTGGTTAACGTTGGATAAAACATTGTAAATATAAGTTGTTTTGGTGTTATCTCCGATTGAATCCAATAAAAGCCCTGCTTTTTTAAATTCACTTGAAGCGCCTTCGTATTCTTTCATATCGTTTAATAAAACAGCTAAATTAAAATGTGATTCATATTCAAGAGGGGATAATTCCATTGCTTTACAATAGTAATAACCTGCCTGCATGGGGTTTTTTAAGAGTTGGTGAATCAAGCCTAAATTGTAATTTGAATTGTAAGAATTTAAAATTTCCGTTGCTTTTTCATAAGATGATGAAGCTTTTTTTAAGTATGCTCTTTTTATTGTTGAATTTAAGCCTGCCATCATCGATTTTGTTCTATAAGCCAGTCCCATGTTATAATATGCAACTCCGCGGTTGTGTTTGTATGACTTTTTGCTGTCGACAAGAAACGGGATTTTGATAAAACCGGGTTTATTTTCTATTACTTTTTGGTATTCTTCTATGGCTCTATCTATTTCATAGGTTTGAGATAATATAATTGCATAATCTATTCTTGCAACTTCAAAGTCAGGCTTGATTTCAAGTGCTTTTTCGTAATTTTTAAGAGCTGAATAGTAATCTTCATAAACAACGTAAATATTTGCAAGGTTATACATTGCTCTATAGTGCTTAGGGTGAAGCTTAATGGCATGTTCATAGCAATTTACCGCTTTTTGAAGGTCAAGTTTTTTATAGGCTCTATCCCCTTGATAGACCCAATAATAGCCTCTTATTTTATTTATTTGTCTTTTGTAAAAATCAAAATATAAAAAAATACTGCCCAAAAAAGCAAGCAAAAGCACAATACTTACTATTTTTGTTGTTGTTGAATGTAATATTTTTTTTAGTTTATACATCTTGGTGATTATGTTTCAAAAAGCTTGTATAATCTGTCTTCTATAATTTTAAAATCAAGCTCATTTCTTTTTTGGTTCAGATTAAGTGCTTTTTGATATTGTTTTGCTGCTGCAATTTTTTCATTTAACATTTCATGACATCTTGCAAGATTGAAATGCGCAAGAACATATTGAGGATTAATACTGATTGCATTTTTAAAGTAATCGGATGCCCTTTGGGCGTCTCCAAGACCGTCTAAAAATACAACGCCTAAATTATTATAAGCTATATCATAGCTTGAATCCAATTCTATTGCTTTTGAGTAGTAAATAATTGCTTTTTCTATGCAGTCTTTTTCCCAATATGCCATAGCAAGTCTTGAATAGGTTTTGGGGTTTTGTGAATCTTCTTTTAGAGCTAATTGATAGTAATCAATTGCGTTATCTAAATCTTCAATATCATAATAAACATCTGCCATTGCTTCATAAATTTGAGCTTTGTTTTTGGTTAAAAGCAAGCTGTTTTGAAGCATTGAAAGCGCTGCTTCGCTGTTTCCTTTTATTTGATGATAAATAGCAGCAAGTGCTTGTGCTACAACGGATGACCATTCGTCGTTCGGGTTTGCATCAAGCGCTTTTTTATAAAGCTCAATAGCGCTGTCATACTGTTCAAGCTGAACGTATGAATATGCAAGAGAGTTTTGATAATAGGGGTTGTTGGGTTCATACTTAAGCGCAAGTTTAAAGGCGCTTAGTGCGTTAATTTTTTCATCTTTTTTAAGATACAAATGCCCAAGTTCATAATAGCATTTTGAAAGCTCGGGGTATTTGTTTGCCAGAATCGTATAGTAATCTATTAATTCGTTTACTTTATCGCTTTGATATTGTTCCGTAAATTCAATAGCGTTAACCACTTTCATAGGATCGTTATCGGATAAAATTACGGCGTTATTTAGGCAGTCAAATGCAATATCGTATCTGTTTTTCTTTATTGCAATACGCGCCATTCTTTCATAAAGCCCGATTGAGCGTTTCGAGTTGTCGGCAACATTTAAATATAAATTGTAAGCTTTTTTGTCGGAGTGAATTGTTTCAAAAAAATCTCCCACCGCTTTATATTTTACAAAATTGATATCATCCGCGATATTTTGACATATCATTTTAACGCTTGCACTGTCAAAAAGGCTCATAACGGAACCGGTTATACCGTAATAAATTGCATCAAGTAAATCTTTTAAGCTTTTATGAGAGGCATTGTTGTTTTTAAGTTTTTCAAGCATTGTAAGAGCAAGAACGAGTCTTGTTCTTGATGTTGCAGGTTTTAGTTTGATTGCTTTTTTAAATTCTTCTTTTGCTTCTTCAAAATTAGAATTCAAAGATAAAAAGTACCCGAGATACATATGTGCGTTTGCATCGTTTTGGTTAATTTGAACCGCTTTTTTACATTGTTCGATGGCACTTTCAAGACCTATTTGACCGTTTTTGTGTAAAAGTGTGGCAAGTCTGTAGTATGCGCTTGTTTCCTTCGGGTTTGTGCTTATTGTTTCAATATAGCAATTGATGGCTTCCGTTAAGTCATCATTTTTTGCCTTAAGCAGATATCTTTGGTGTGCTTTCGTAGCTTTATCCAGTGTGTCTTGTGTCATAGTGGTATCGTATTGCCTCTGGGGAAATTACTCTCTAAAATCTGTATAAAAACATTTAGTTTCTAGAAAATTATCCATCGGATTAGACTTTATTAAATCATCTGTTTAGATGAAATGTTTGTGCTGATATTTGAATGTTTTTTGTTTTCATATTTTTAAATGATTTAAAATAATAAAATATATGATTATAGTTTTTGAAAAAGGAGAATAATAATAATGAAAAAAAGCGCATATACACTTGCTGAAATAATGATTGTAGTGATAATTTTAGCTGTTTTAACACTGCTTACGACAACAACGCTTTTTAATTCTCCAAAAACAAGATACAGAAAAGTTGCGGCATACTCATCAACTTTTTATTCTCATGCGTCTTCTGCGTATACAGAGATTTTATCAAATAATGCAAGAAATTATACTCTTGAAAATATGGAGGATGCTTCAGGCGACGGCAAAATTGATTCAAGCGATTTAGCTTTATATTTTGCAAAATATATTGGCGGTCAGGTTCTTGATAATGTAGCTATTGAAGAATCCGATGAGGATGGTGATAAAGATTCAAGCGGCGATAAAGGTGATTCCGATGCACAAAAAACAAATTGTAATACTTTAGTAATTGATGCAAAATCAGCTATTGCTTCTTATAAAAATAACGCTGTTTGTGCTGATTTTAATAATGTTGTGGCTGGTTTTGTGTATGACAATAGTTGTTCTTTATCAATTAAAGTTAAAGAATTTTTAAGTAAAGAAGATGTCGATTCGGTTGCGGCTTCTGAGGATTATGAGCCTTCGGAGCGTAATGCATCAAACCTTTGCGGGTATATTGTATATAGTGTTAAAGACAGTAAGGGTGTATTTAAAAAAGATTTATTTACGATTCCTCTTGGAAAAAGAAGTATAAAATAATTTAAAATTACTTTATTGGGTTGATTTTTTAAAGTGCTTAATTATTTATACTTTAAAAAGTTATTAATTTAAAAAGTAATTTATATGCCGCCCAAAGATAATACAAAAAAAATAAATAATAAATCAAATTCAAATTTACAGGTAGTAAAACCCCTAAAAACAAAACCTTATAATGATATTGATTTAAACAACTGGAAATTATACGAAAATATAAAAACAGGAACCTGGTGGGAATTTTCTTCAAGAGAGAAGAAAAACGGACACAGCTATGACTACCATGGTAACTATATTCCTCAAATTGCAACTCAGTTATTTGAAAGATACACAAAGAAAAACGATATTGTTCTTGATTTATTTTTCGGCTCAGGGACATCGGGTATTGAAGCAAAAAATATGAACCGAAGATGTATCGGAGTTGAATTAAAGAAGGAGATGGTAGATTATGTTTCAAATAAATTCTCTCCAAAAGAACTTGTTGTTGATGTTAATATAATTCAAGGAGACAGCGCAAACCCTAAAATCAAGGATAAAATTCTTGACAGACTTCAAATTATGGGTTCATCAAGCGCGCAATTTTTAATTTTGCATCCTCCTTATGATGATATTATTAAGTTCTCGGATAAAAAAGAAGATTTATCAAATTGTGCTACAACTGAAGAATTTTACGAACTGTTTAAAAAAGTAGCAAAAAACGGATACGATTTACTTGAACAAAACCGCTTTGCAGCTCTTATTATAGGGGATAAATATGCAAACAGCAGATACATCTGTCTTGGTTTTGAATGTCAAAAAAGAATGGAAGAACTTGGCTTTGTTACAAAAGCGGTTATTGTTAAAAACATTACGGGAAACGAAAAAGCAAAAGGAAAAACAGCTAATTTATGGCGCTATAGAGCGCTTGCAGGCGGGTTTAATATTTTTGAACATGAATATATTATGATTTTTCAAAAAACAAAACTAAAAAAAGTAAAAATCAATTAAAAGTTTTCAACCATATAACATTTTTAAGGCAATAAAAGAGATAACAAAAGCTGCATAAAAATTATGCAGCGTTTTTTTATTGAGAAGAGTTTTGTTGTTGTTTTTTAATTTTTTTAATTCCTTTAATAAACAGTACAAGCGGAATTATCACAAGACAGGCAACAGCACATGCTTCAAAGGTATCTCTGAACGCTCCCATGTTTGCCTGCTGGAGCATTTGATTGTAAAGCAGATTTTGCGCCATGTGATTTGCGCTTATGTGGTCTGTCATTGAGCTGAATGTAGCTTGATAAGCTTGAAGCCTTTCAAGAAAGTTGTCATTTAGTGTTGTTAAATTGTCCACAAGGAAACTTTGGTGAACCTGTGCTTTTCTTGAAATAAGCGTCGTTACGATTGATGTTCCTATTGCGCCTCCGAGATTTTTAAGAAGGTTTTGAACACCCGAAGCGTTTGTCATTTGTTCATTTGTCAATGTTGCGGTTGATAGAGTAATAATAGGAATCATACTCATTGCCATACCGACTCCCATAATGAAATTAGGTATTTCAATATTAACAGGCGCTATATGAAGATTTAGTTCGCACAACATAAAACCTGATATGCTCAATAGCGTAAGCCCTGTTATTACAAGGATTTTATTGTTGATTTTACTTCCTATTGTACCGATAAATATTACGGTTGTGAGCGCTCCCATGCCTCTTGGCATCATTGCAAGACCCGATAAATATGCATCATATCCCATTAATCCTTGTAGAAACTGAGGTAAAATTGCCAAAGATGCCAATAAAACCCCCTGCATAACAACCTGAACCACTGTTCCAAGGAAGAAATTGGCGTCTTTAAAGACTTTTATATCAATTAAAGAATCCTTTTTTGTTATTTGAATATAAAAGAACCATATTGCAAAAACGGCTGCAAAAAAGCTTAACCAGCATACCCAGGTTGAGCCGAACCAATCGGCATCATTACCTTTATCAAGAACAATTTGCATACAGGTAAGCCAGCATGTAAGAGTGAAAAAGCCCGCTGCATCAATTTTAACCTCTTTTTGTTTTCTTGCATAAGGCGGATCTTCAATAAATTCTTTAGCAAGATATACTGCAAAAATTCCAACGGGTATGTTTATAAAATATATATAAGGCCATGACCAGTTTGTTGTAATCCAGCCTCCCAAAACAGGGCCGATAATCGGGGCAATTACGACAACAAGCCCGAATAGCGCCATTGATTGAGCTCTTTTTTCAATCGGGAATAATTCAAGAGTGATTGCTTGTGATAGAGGTAAAAGCGCACCCCCGCCAAACCCTTGAATAATACGGGTTATAACCATCATCGGAAGACTTGTTGCTATACCACAGAGAAAAGATGCTACGGTAAAAGTTATTATACTTAATATGAAAAAGTTTTTTCTTCCTATTAATTTACAGAAAAAATCTACCGAAGGAATAACAATCCCTGATGCAATCAGGTAGCTTGTTAATACCCAGGTGCTCTCCTGTCTTGAGACGCTGAATGAACCTGCCATGTATGGAAGCGCTACATTTGCAATGGTTTCGTCAAGTACAAACATAAACGCGGCAACCATTAAAGGAATACATGTTGCCCAGGGGTTATGTGAAGGTTTCCAGGTTGTTTCGCTTGACATTTTTATTTAACCTTTACTTTAGGTACAACACTCATTCCTGAAACAATTGTGTATTTACTTTTATCTATTTCTTCATCAAATACGATTTTGACGGGGATTCTTTGAACTATCTTAACAAATGACCCAACCGCGTTCTCCGGCGGGAAAAGGCTTGATTTTGCGCCGGACGCACGCTGAATTGAATCCACTTTTCCTTTAAACTTTTTATGAGGATATGCATCTATTTTAATTGTAACGCTTTGACCGGGCTTCATGTTTCCTACTTGTGTTTCTTTAAAGTTTGCAACAATCCAGACTTTATCCGGTACGATTGCAAACAACGGGCCTCCAACGGAAACATAAGAACCTTTTTCTATTCTTCTGTTTGTAACAACTCCCGAGTTCGGAGCTAAAACATTTGTATATTTAAGGTTTAATTTTGCCTGTTTCATAGCTGCTTCAAGAGATTTTAAATCCGCGTCCGCAACGTTTTGTTTTCCTGCGGATAAGATATCTTGTTGCGCGTTTTGATAGCTTGCTAAAGCGTTATCGTAGTTTGTTTGAGCTTTATCAAGAACCTGTTTTGAAACGGCACCGTCTTTATATAATTTTGTATATCTGTCTAAATCTTTTTTTGCTAAATTGATTGAAGAATCCGTTGCGCTTAAGTTTGCTTTTGCTTTCTTTTGGTTTAAAAGAGCTTTTTGATAGTTTGCAAGAGCTTGATTATACTTTTCTTTATATACTTCATCATCAATTTTTGCAACAAGCTGACCTTGTTTTACGGGTTTATTATCTTCAATATAACTTTCGATTATGTGCCCTGAAACCTTAGGCGTAACTTGAATTATATCCGCTTCAACATAAGCGTCATCGGTTGATTGAAAATGGCTTTCATAGACAAAGTATATGCTTGCAAGAAATGCAACAATAATTGCAAGGGGTATAAGAATTTTTCTTTTTTTAATTCTTTTGTGTTCGTGTTCGTTGTTTTCAATATTATTGTTTTTAATATCTTCGGACATTGTTCTGCTCCTATATTTTATTTATTATTGCGTCTTTTACGATTTCTCTGAATTCTTTCAGGGTTTTTCTTGTTTCTTCTATTACATTATGCGAAATTCTTTTTTGGATTTTTTGGGATATTGTTTTTGTGATATCATTTGTTTTTTTAAGAATTTCCCTGCCTTTATCTGTTATGCTTAAGATTCTTACGGGTCTGTTGTGTTTTGTTTTAAGTTCAATTTTAATTAATCCTTTATTTTCAAGAGAACATGCAAGTTTTCCCGTTCCTGCTCTGTCTTTTAGGATAATTCTTGCCAAGTCTCTTTGGCAACAGTTTGGGGTTTGTGAGATTATATCCAGTGCTAAATGTTCTATTGCGCTAATTCCAAGATTCAGTTCTTTAAAAAATTGTTCAAATAAAGTTCTGAAAAATTTTTCGCTGATTTTTATCTGATAAAATAATGAATCTTCAAATTTTATTTTCATAATCCCCTTTAAATAGTTTATAATGTTATCATAAAAAACTATAATGTTGTATAAAATACATGTTGCTTTTGCAACATTAATATGCTACCATTCTATTATTAAAAAAGCAACAAAAATTTTAAAAGTTTGAGGAAAAAATGAAAAAAATACTTACTGCCATATTAACAACACTGTTTATTTTCGGATTTTATTTAACACCTGCTTTTGCAATTGTTGAAAAGCAGCCCAAAAAAGAAAAACAAGAGTTGAAAACAAGCGTAATTGAAGATATAAATCTTGACTGGTGGAAGAATTTAAATGATTCTTATCTTGAAAGTTATATCATGCGCGCAATTGAAAATAACCATGATATTAAATCAGCGCAATTAAAGCTTGAAGAAGCTAATTTAAACGTTACAATGACGCGCTCAAACCAATTGCCTCAATTTTCGGTAGGTTTTTCTCCTGCAGTAGCTAAATTCCCAACCATGACAAATTCAAACGGCTCTTTTGCAATTCCTTTAATTGCTTCCTATGAACTTGATATTTCCGGGAAAAATTGGGATAAAACAAAATCGAGTAAAAAAATAGCCAAAAGCGCGCAATATCAGGCGCAAGTTTCAAATATTGCAATTGTTTCAATGGTCGGAACAACTTATTATAATATCGTCAAATTGGATAAATTAATTGAGCTTCAAGAAGAACTTGTTACAAACAGAAAAGAAATTTATGATTTAATGAAAATTTCAAATGAAGAGGGATTATCTTCAACATCAGACTTGATTTTATCCGAAAAAAATTACGTTTTATCTCAAAATGATTTAATAGAATATAAAAAATCAAGAGAAAATGCCTTAAATGCTCTTGCTGTTTTAATAGGGGACAGTCCTAACAATACAAAAGAATATGAAAGAATTTCTCTTGATGAACTTGATAATAATTTTGAAATTCCATCCGAAATAAGCTCTGAAATTATAGTTAACCGTCCTGATTATAAAGCTTTAGAAAATCAGCTTGAAGCAAAAGGAATAGATATCAGGGTAGCTAAAAAAGAATTTTTGCCGACAATTGATATTTTGGGAATGCTTTCTTTTGTTGCAGCTTCTTCTTTATCGGGCGGAATGGATTGGAAAAATGCGTTTGCATTTGCAAGCGGGAGCGCAATGTTGCCTGTATTTACGGGCTTTAGAAGAATTGCAAATTTAAAATTATCCAAAAATTATTACCAACAAATACTTGAAGAATACCAAAAGACAAACCTTAGCGCAATGCAGGAAGTTAACGATTCATTATATAATTTAAAATCCAATAAAGAAAAATCGGATAACAACAAAAAAGCCTTGGATATTCAAGATAAAGACTATCAAATTTCAAAAAAGAAATTTGATGAAGGAGTTATTTCAAAACTTGATTTGTTACAGCAAAAAGAAGCTCTTTTATATATTGAACAACTAAGCGCAACATCAAAAACCGATTGCTATATTTCAAAAATTGGTTTATATAAAGCAACGGGCGCAAAAGTCTAACTTTTTAACAGATGCAGTAATTTTAAGCACACAAACAGTGTGCTTTTTTATTACAAAATGTAAAGCTGTTTTTTCAAGTTTGTTATAAAAAAATAAAAAGTGGAATTAGAAAATTAAGAGCAAACTAGCTATTTATAGTTAAATCTGCAAGTAATTTAATAAAGTAAAGGTGGTAAAAATGGGTTTATCGGCAAGTCAAGGCAGAATGTTATTATTAACTGCAAGAAAGAACGACTTAGAGCTTCGTGCTCAACAAATTTCACAAAGAAGATTGTTGTTATCTCAACAACTTGAATCTGTTTCAAATGAATATGAAACAGCAACTTCAAACAGAGTTATGACAATCACAACCAGAGGTGCTGATGCTAACGGTTCAACTACAACAAAAGATTACAATTTATCCTATGCTGCGCTAACAAGCGGTCTTACAAAAGCGGTCGGCAACGATCCTACAAGCGCTATTGCAAACGGATACGGTATTGTTGCAAACGGTGCGGCAGACAGCTTTAACTCGGGCGGTTTCAGCGTAACAGGATACTATAGACTGGTTGATGTAGACGGGGCAATTGTAGTTTCCGATCCAAACGAAATCCCCGGCTATTCAAGTTCAAACGATGACGGAACATTCAATTATGACAGTACGCAGAAAAACAGCGTTATAATAAGCACTCCCGAAATTAACTCTACTTATTCAAATAAAATCAGCGTAACTGCTACTCCTTCTTCAAAATTGAGTGATGGAGACTATGTATTAAACCAAAACGGTTATGTTATTAAATACGACGGCTCAGGAACAGGTGCTGCTATTGCAGGTGTTTCAAGCGACGGAAGTGCAAGTTTTTCATATTACAAAGTTACGATTAAAGACGGTGTTACTGATACCGACTTAACGCAGCTTGCAGGAACAAATCAAACAAACGGAACTCCCGTTCAGGTTGCAAGTATGGAAAATGAATCAAAAACTTATTCAACAACAACATCAGGTGCCGCACAAGGAAGAGTTGTATTAGGCGGTGATGGAAAATATACTCTTTATGATGAAAACGGTTCTGTTGTAAACAGATACGTTGTTGATGAATCTTTGCAAGGCGGCGGTACAAGTACAACCGAAGAAGCAAACTATCTTCAAGATTGTCTAAGAAACGGATTGTACTTAATTGAATCAGGTACTCCAGATCAAGACACTAACCAGCTAAGTTGGAAAAAGACTTCTTATGATGCCTTATCTTCTGTAGCAGATACATACTACGATGCTGATGATGCTGCAGCTAAGGCAAAATATGACCGTTTGCAAAATGAAATTCAATCCCAAGATAAGAGATTGGAAATGGAATTGGATAATATCGAAACGCAAAGAAGTGCGGTTACAACAGAAGTCGAATCCGTACAAAAAGTTATAGACGATAATATTGATAAGACATTCAAGACATTCGCATAATCTACACACCCACATTCTGCTTTAATTAAATTACTGAAATACAGGGAAAATATTTTCCCTGTATTTTCTTATTTTATAGGAATACTGAAACCCAGGATATTTGTATTATCATCAAAACTTTTTGCTATCATTTTACCAAAATGCGCACATATTATTTCTTTTGATAAATAAAGCCCTAAATTAACAATTGTCTTGTTGTAGTTTGTGTTGTGCGTTTTGTATTTATCAAAAATTTCTTTCAAAATTTGAGGTTCAATATAAGGACTTTTGCTTTTTGTTTGAAAAATTAAATAATTTTTTTCTTTTGAAATTGCAATTTCAATGGTTGAATCTTTAAAAGCATGGTTTATGCTGTTGTATAAAATGTTTTCAATTACTTTTTGAACCTGTGCTTTATCGGCATAAATTATAATTTCGTCTTTAAGATTAAAATCGACATTGAGTTGAGAATATTTTAAAAGAATATCCGCTTCTTTTATTATTGTATTTATCATGTTTACAATATCGAATTTTTCATAATTCAATTTTAAATTTTCAAAATTTAATCTGTATGCACTGCTAAAATTATCTATTAATTTTTGAACATGCAGGCATGAATTAAGAGTTAGTTCGATTAAATCTTTTTCTTCGGAGTTAATTTTTTTGCCGCTGGTTTTTAAAAATGATTCAAGTGCAGTGATTTGTGCGTTAGTAGGTGTTTTTAAATCATAAATTATGTTTGCCAATAAATCTTCTTTTTTTTCTTTTATTTTCATAGTTTCTATTCTTTTGAATTCCTTAAAAAAATATTACTACAAAATTGATAAAAAGGAAATAGTATTTATATATTAAATTACATTTTGTTTTATATAATTTGAATTTTTATTTATGATAAAATTGTCTAAAAGGAGTTATTATGATAATTTTAGAAAAACCTTATGTTTCGGATTTTTTAATTGATACAATTAACAAAAATAATATTTGTGTTCTTGATAACGAAATTGCAAGGGTTTATCCCGTTTTTAAAAATTTGATTTCAACAAAAGAAGCTGTTGATAAATATAAAAACGAAAATGAATTAATCTATACAAACAGCGAAAATGCGATAAGCTGGATTGATGAAAATTTGCATGATTCAAAATTGAATGAATTTATTAAAATAAGTAAAGATAAAGCAAAATTCAGAAACGCAATAAAATCAATATATCCTGATTATTATTTTTGCGAAGTTTCAAAAGATGAACTTAAAAAATTAAACCCTCAAAATTTAAAATTTCCTTTAATTTTAAAACCGAGCGTAGGTTTTTTAAGTTTCGGGGTTTATCCTGTTAATAATATTGATGAGTGGAATAAAGTAATATTAAATTTAGATAAAGATATTGAAAAATTTGCTTCCGTTTTTCCTGAAAATGTTGTAAATACTCAAAAGTTTTTAATTGAGGAGATGATTGAAGGAGACGAGTTTGCACTTGATGCATATTATGATAATAACGGATGCGCTACAATATTAAATATCTATAAACATCCTTTTTTTGATGCGTCTGATGTATCGGATAGAGCATATTATACAAATAAGGAAATAATTGAAAAATACTGCGATAAATTTAAACTTGTTTTGGATAAAATTTCTTCCTGTATCGGATATAAAAATTTCCCTTTCCATCTTGAATTAAGAGCAAACGAAAATAATATTATCCCGATTGAACTAAACCCCATGCGCTTTTGCGGATGGTGCATAACGGATATGGCTTATAGTGCCTGGGGAATAAATGTTTATGAATATTTCCTAAATCAAAAAAAGCCAAACTGGGAAAATATCCTGAAAGATAAAGATAATTCTTACTATTATTTCACAATGGCAGATATTCCTTCAATGATTAAAAATGAAGAAATTAAAAATATAGATTATGAAAAATATTTAAAAAATATCTCAAACCCCTTGGTGGTGCGAAAAATTGATTATAAAAACAACCCTGTTTTTGCAATTGTTTTTGCAAAATGCGACAGCTTAGACGAAATTAAAAATATATTAAAATTAAAAATGGAAGATTTTATTGAAATTTAAAGACCCTGCTCTTGCATCAAAATTCTTCTCATTGTAAGATTAATATATAGGAGAAAATTATGAATCAAATTACTAAAACCGCATGGGATTTAAACGAAAAAGCACCTAATCGCTATCAATTAGTATATGAATTAATAGAACTTGCAAAAAAATTAGTTGACGAATCACAAATTAAAAAACCCAGAGACGACTTTGGTTTTGATGTTGAAATTCCTTTTGATGCCAATGTAAAAAAAGAAAAACCGGTTCAGCATGCAATAATGGTAAAAGCTTCAGAATCTGATGATGACGGATTGGTCGGTTAATTTAGAACTTTATCTATATTAATTAGCTTATGGAAAAAATTCAAGAAACCGTTGATTTTATAAATTCAAAAACCAACAATTTTAAACCGCGTTTTGCCGTTATTTTAGGTTCGGGGTTGGGCTGTTTTTGTGATGGACTTGATGGCATTAATATTCCCTACGAAATAATTCCTAATTTTGCCCAGTCAACCGTTGAAGGCCATAAGGGCGAATTATTTTTCACTAAAATTGATAATAAAGATACGGTAGTAATGAAAGGAAGATTTCATTACTACGAAGGTTATTCGATGGATGAAATAATATATCCGATAAGGGTTTTTAAAGAGCTTGGCGTTGAATATTTATTTATCACAAATGCGGCAGGTGCTACGAATAAAAACTATAAAATCGGCGATATTATGATGCTTGATGATCATATAAATTTCCTTGGCACAAATCCTTTAATAGGAAAACATGATAAAAAAGGCGATAGATTCCCATCCATGGATGATATTTATTGTGATGAATTGAAAAATCTTGCCCTTAATTGCGCATGTGATTTAAATATCGATATTATTAAAGGGGTTTATCTGGCTGTGAGCGGGCCATGTTATGAGACAAAAGCGGAAATAAAAGCGTATAGGACTTTAGGAGCTGATGCTGTCGGGATGTCGAGTGTGCCTGAAGCGATTATGGCAAATTATTTAAAAATGAAAATTGCGGCATTCAGCTTAATTACAAATTATGCAACAGGCGTGAGCAAACACATACCAAACCATCAGGAAGTATTAGAAACAGGTCAAAAATCAGGCAAAAAACTTGCTGATTTAATAAAACGCATGATACATAAAATTGATTAATTTTGCGCTCATAGCTTAATCGAATAAAGCATTGGTCTCCGAAGCCAAAGACTATGGGTTTGAATCCCATTGGGCGCAATTTATATATTCTGATTAAAAAAAGAGGAAATTTAATCCTCTTTTTTTAATTGTTCAGGGTGTTTAGCTGATGAAAGAGCGAGTTTTGGTATATCAAGATAATCGCAGCAAAGTTCTATATAGCACATTTTTTCTTTTTGAATTTTTTCTATTTTTTCTAAAATTTCATCAAATTCCCTGTTTGTTTCAACCTTAGCGCAGAAGCACTCCCCGTCAAAAATTTCGGGTAAAATTGAATAATTCCATTTTGCAATATCATTATATTTTGCATTAACATTATCGCAAAGTATTCTCTCAACCGTGTAGCCTGAGTTATTTATAACAAAAATAACAGGTTTTACTTTATAGCGCATCATAGCTGAAATTTCCTGTGCGGTTAGCTGGTGGGCACCGTCTCCCGTTATTAAAATAACCCTTCTTTCTTTTTGCGCAATGGCGCATCCAAATGCGCACGGTGTTGCCCAGCCGATTGACCCCCATAGAAGCTGGTTATTAATATCAATATTATCAGGCAGCATCATCGGCATTGTGCCAAAAGTGCTTAAACCCACTTCGTTTATATAAATATCACCTTCTTTTAAAAATTTTTCAAGGCGGGGATAGATATATTTTGCGCTTAATTTTTCATCTAAATTGAAATCGGTTTTTTTATATTTAAATTTTCTCTCGATTGTTTTATCTGATTTATAGTCAATTTTTTTATATAATTCTCTCGCTAAATCTTTCATTAAAACATTTTCAATTATTTCACCTTTAAAGTTTATGAAATTTCCTTGAATACTGATTATATTTTGAATATCAAATTTAAAGTCAAACCCTAAGGTATTAAGATCTGAAATAACATCCCCAAAACAAATAATACAATCAGAAGAATTAGTGTAGTTATAGCATTCAAAATTATCGTTTTTTCCTGCATAACAGCCAAAAAAGTTAGGGGTTGAAGTTTTAATTACATCAAGCCCTCTTAAAAAACAGGTGCTCGGGATTTTTGTTTTTTCTAAAAAATTATTAATTTCTTCTCTTGAATTAAATCTGCGCGCTAAGATGTCTGCTATAACAACAGGGTTTCTTGAATTTTTAATTTCATTAATAATTTTATCAAGTGCGTATTTAAGATTATCTATATCAGATGTTGGTTCTGTTATATTGTTTTCATCATCTTCAATTTCATAAACGGCAACATCCATTGGGATTGCAATATAGACAGGTTTTTTTGTTTTAACCATTACATTAATTAATCTGTCTATTTCGTCTTTTGCGTTTTCTTTGGTTAAAAAGGCGCAATCTTCGACTATATTTTGATATGCTTTATAAAAAGCGTAATAATCAGCGTTTTTTAAGTTATGGTGAAGAAGGGTTTTATTTTTAATGTGTTCGCTTGAAGGGGTGCCTGTTATTTTCATAACCGGAATGTTTTCTGATGCGCATCCTGCTATGGCATTTATTGCGGATAATTCTCCTACTCCGAATGTTGTTAAAAGGGCGCCGTATCCTTTTTGTCTGGCGTAACCGTCCGCGCAATATCCGCCGTTCAGTTCGTTTGTTGAACCAATCCAGGAGATTTTATCGCTTTTTTCTATTGCTTCTACAAGTTCAAAATTATAATCCCCCGGGAGTCCGAAAATTTCTTCAATTCCCAATTTTTCAAGCTGACGCACAAGATAAGACGAGACTTTAATTTTTGCCATGGTTGTTATGCTCCTAAATATTAAAAAAACGAGGTACGGTTTTTCGTACCTCGTTTATTATATAAAATATTTTAGCTATTTAGCGCTTTCTTTACTTCTTTTTTATATTTTTCGACATTTGGCTGTAAAACTTCATCAAGCGCTGTATCGCTCGGTGTATAATCTCCTTTTTGTGCTCTTAAAATATAGCCTGTGTAAAGTGTTTCAAAATGTTTAAGTTCGATAAATCTTGCAATTGATTTCATTGATAAATCTTTTAAAACAATTTTTGAAACAGGGTGCTGTGCACTGTATGCGTTAATTACGCCTGTCATAACGGCATTCATTACTTTATCGTTTGATTCCGTGTAAACAAAAGTGAAGAATGAATCAGTGTTATTAACGTCTAAATCGGCTTCTGCGTTATAGTGAAGATATCCGGGGCCTACGTTTGTGTCTGTTGAAATTCTTGCTTTCAGAGATTCGTTTTTAAGCTGTTTTTCCCAAAGTGTAGTTCCAAAGAATTCATCTCCGAAATATTCCACAAAGTGTTTGTTTTTGCCCATGTTTTTAGCTTTTACATTGAATTTTGCAAGTTGAAGCGCTTCATTTTTATCAACATCAGAGTTTAAAAATTCTTTTTGAGCTTCTAATGACGCATTTAGCATATCTTTAACTTCTTGTTTTGATGCACCCAAGAAGAATAAAGTAAAAATTGTTGCGTCGTCAAAAATCGAAAATCTTCCGCCGACATCATCATGGACATAACCTGAAACTTTAATTTCGCCCGAGTTTACAATTCTTCTAAGAGCTGATTTTTCGGCATTTTTATCCGTCATTGCAACAAAATTTGATGATGTGTCTTTTGAATTCAAATGTTTTTCTAAAACTTCTTTTGTTTTTTCGTATCCTACGGTAGTTTCAAGCGTTCCTCCCGATTTTGATACCACAAGAAATAATGTTTTATCTAAATTTAATCTTGAGATAAATCTGTTAAAGCTTTCAGGTACAACCGATGAGAAAAAGTGAACATGTTCATCAATCCCAAGTAATTTTGTAATGTTTTCGGTTGTGTGGCGGGAGCCTCCGATTCCTAAAATTGCAAGATCGGTATATTTTGTGCCTTTGGCATTAAGTGCCATATCGTATAAATTATCAATATTTTCAAGCTGTATATTTGCTAATACGTTAATCCAGTTTAGAAATTGTCCGCTTTTTCCTGCGCGCGATTTAATATCTTCTATTGCTTTTTTTGCCAGTTCGTCAAAATTATTAGAGCAGCAATTTTTTACTACTTCAACCGTTGAATTTGTCATATAACTTTTCTCCATAACAATTAAATACATTAATTATAATGAAGCAAAAAAGCTAAAATTACAAGATGTTAAATGGGATGTTCGTTTTTTATGGAATCAAGTATTGCTTGAGAATTGTTTTCAATTTTATACAAATCATCACAATCCCTTTTTATTCTTGCAAGAATGTTAAAGTCAAGAATAGGCGGTATTTTGCCTTTAAGTCCGCATTCTTCTATGGTTGGATATCTGTATGCCCAGTTCTTTTTGTCGCTAAAGATGTCATCGGAAGGAATTCTTGCTCTTTGGTGTTCGTATGCTCTTTGAGTGTATGTTTCAAAATCTTTTTTTATGTCGGGGTAATTTTTATCATTCCACGCGTTTAAAAAGAATTTTTCAAACGGAGTATATGCAAGATGTTGCGCTTTTATGGCTTTACCTTGTTTTAATTTATAACAAAGGTCTTCAATATCTTTCAACATTGAAACATCGGATCCTATAATTTGTAATTCGCCATGGTAGCCTCTGTTTTTGGCATTTTTACCTATGTGCTGCAAGTTAACATCAAGATGAAGTGCCATATAGCCCGATTTTCTTTCATGGGTATTGATTTCAATCGGGGACAGGCCGTTTATTTTTCTTACTTCATTAACGACATTTTTAAGTTTATCAAGATGTTCCTGTTTAAAATAAGGTTTAATATTTTCGTTTAGTGAGGCATGGTTTTTTATTTCGTCAATAATTAAAGCTTCTTCTTTTATTGTATCGCAAAGTGTATTAATTAATAAATCTGTATGGCTATCGTCGGCTTTTCGCATAACAATGCGAATCCCCGGGATGTCTCTTAGCTTTTCTTTTATTTGTACTATTGATGTTGGAGAAAAGATATCTTTTTTTATATTGTTTGATTTTAATGCTCTTTCTATTTTATCTGCTATTTTTTCCTGTATACTTTCGGCTGATTTTATTCTGCTTTCAATAGGATCAACAATCCCGTAAGGTTTTGTTTCTTTATTGTATGTAATTTCGTCAAAATGTTTTGAAAAAACATCGTCAAGATAGCTTCCCGCTTCTTTTGCATCTTCATGCAACTGTTTGCATATTTCCGCGTTATCAATTGCGGTTTTAAATTCTACAACGCCGCTAAAACTTACCGTATCTTTTTGAAGCGGTTTTAAATTATATCCGTTAAATTTAAAAGAATTTTGTTTTATTGTATTGGTTTGTTTTTCTCTTTTAATCGGATAATTTTTGAAATTAGTAAATGAAGTGATATTTAGCATTATATTCTCCTGTGCCCTATTATTTAAAACCCCTGAAAAAAATATTTGTTAATAATAATAAAATTTTTTTACAAATATATACAACTTCTGGACAAAAAATTAAAAATATTGCACAATAAAAGTTATGGGAAAGTGTAAAAAAAGATCTCTTTATAAGACAAATTCGTCTTATTTTATGACAAGAGAAACGGCTGTTAACAACATATTCAATATAATTGCAAAAGAAAATAAAAAATCAAAAAGAAATATCGATTTTAAAAACGCAATAGATATGATAAGTCTTTTTGGAATATCTGCAGAAGAATTATCGGAAGCAGGCGTTCCTTATGAAAATCTTAAGGCGTTAGGATCAACTCTTAATTAAGCATTTAAATTTAAAGCAGTATCTTTATTGCCTTTATATCTGCTTGGCATACCTTCATATTTGCTTCTTTTTCTGTAATATGTCGGTATAGCGGTTTCTTGAGTTGTATCTTTTTGAATTGCATTGCTTTCTTCCTGTGCAATTTCGTTTGTAGAAATTTGCGTTTGTTCTATACTATTTTGCACTGTTTGTTCGTTATTTAATTTTTCGGTTTGGCTTTTTGAAGGAAATATTTTTTGAATGAATTTGCATGAAACAAATGCACCAAGAGCATTTCCGACAATGCTTCCTATGGCGCTTCCAACACCGGGTGCAATAACTGTACCTATTGATGCTCCTATTGTTCTGAACAATACGCTGAATCCTGCATCGCTTACAAGAGTTGCGCCGCCTGCTGCTAAGGCTTTTGCTGTTTCTTTTATACCTGCGCTGAACCCTTCATTTTTAAAAGCGGGAAGTGCGTCCGATGTAAATCTTGTTCCTGCTTCATAAATTGCGCTAAATATACCCAAAGGATCTTTAAGTTCTGATTTAAACAATGCTTTTGAGCTTGCTTTTAAGCTGCTAGCATCGGCAAGATGACCAAGAGCAGTTTTTTTTGTTTTATGGGTAAAAAATGTTGTTTTTGTTGTTTCGAAGATGTTTTCTCCGTTTTCAAGCTGCGCTTTAGCATTTCTAAGGGTGTTGCTTGCATCTTTATGTCTTGTTTGAAGTATTTCTTTTGTTATTTTGTTTTCATCTTTTTTGAAATAGTTTGTTATTCTTGTAAATAAAGGTAATTTACCTTTTTTATTAATTTTTGCCAGTTTTTTTGCAAGTTTTGCTTCTTTTTTTGCAAGAGAAGTGTATACTTCATAATTATTTGCAATTTTTAAACTGTTTGTAAAAGAGTCTCCCGAATCTTTAATTTTATCCGCGTATGTTCTTAAGACTCGATTATTGTTTTTTGTAGCTTCAATTGCTCTTTTAATGCCGCCATGGCTTGATATGGCGCTTCTTGCGCCAAAGCCACCCGTTAAAAGTCCGCCAAACATAACGGAGGTGCCAAGTTCTCCTGCTATATTACTTTTATTTGCGGTTGTTGAAATTTCGGCTGACATTTTTATACATTTCTCCTGTGTAATTATATAAAGTATAAAAATGAAAAAAAATTGACAAAAATTTAAATTTTTTTTTATTATTGTATGTATGGAATACAATTTAAAACATTATGCCTACATCGGGGATTGTGTATGGGAGTTGTTTATTAGAGAATCGGTTATAAAAAAAACCAAAATTCAATCAACCATGCACAAATTAACGACATCGTTTGTTAACGCACAGGCACAGGCTGATATTTTGAATAAAATTCTTGATAAATTAAGTGATGATGAGCTTGAAATTCAAAAAAGGGGCAGGAATTTAAAAATTTCGATAAATAAAAAATCAAATCCTAAAATTCACACTCTTGCAACCTCCTTTGAAGTTTTAATCGGTTATTTGTATTTAGAAAACAAACAAAGACTTAATGAAATATTTGAATTATTAAAAAAAGAATTGAAGTTTTAATATGATAAAAGAAAAAAACATAAAAGAAGAATTTGTCTCAACCCTTTCTCATGAAATAAGAACGCCTTTAACAAGCATTAAAGGTTTTTGCCAGACAATGTTAAATTCATGGGATTTAATTGACGATAATAAAAAGAAAGAATTTTTATCAATCATTTTAAATCAATCTCAAAGATTAATAAATCTTGTTGAAAATGTTTTAAACGTTGCAAAAATTGATTCCGAATTTGATAAAGTCATTTTATCCAAGGTTGATATAAATAAAGTTATTAAAAATTGCATAAATATCGTCTCAATGAATTATAAAGATTTTGATTTTAAATTAAGTGAGTATCCCCATGAACTCTATTCCTTATGCGATAGCGATAAAACACAGCAAATTTTAATTAATATTCTTGATAATGCCGCTAAATATTCGCGCAATTCCAAAAAAATCGAAATTAAAACATCTCTAAAAAACGATTACTGTCTTGTTTCGATTGTAAATCACGGCAGTTATATTGAAAAAGAAGACAAAGAGAAAATTTTTGAAAAATTCTACAGAGTTGATTCCTATATAACTTCATCCGCGCAAGGAAGCGGGTTGGGGCTTTATATAGTTAAAACTTTAATTGATAAAATGAATGGCTACATTGAAGTTAAATCTTCAAAAGAAGAATTAAAAACGGAATTTTTAATTTATTTTCCTGTTTATGAAGTAGAAAAATTAACAAAAAATATCGGAGTTTAAGTTGTATAAAGTAAGATTTTTAATAATATCGGCAAGAAAAGAGCTATCGGTTAAATATAAAAAATTAATCGATAATCTTTGCCATGATGCGATTATATCCAAAAATCTTTCCGATGCTCTTTTATTGATTCAAAAACATGAAATTGAATTTATAATCATTTCAGATACTATTAAAGAAAAACTGAGCGAATTTATTAAAAAAATAAGAATTCTAACATATAATTCAAGGCCTGTTATAATAGCGGTTTCAAAATCAAGCGATATTAAAGATAAGCTTGAAATATTGGATTCAGGTGCCGATGATTTTATAGGAGAAGAAATATCCAAACAGGAATTTCAAATGAGAATTAAGGCGCATTTAAGAAGATATTTGGAAAGTTCAATTAACCCTCTAACCCACCTCCTTGATAAAAAAATTACAATAAAAGCAATTAATAAAAGCATTTTTAATAATGATGAGAGTGTTTATTTATTGATTAAAATTAAAGGAATTAAGCAATACAGATTAACCCATGGTGAAATTGCTTATGAAAAAGTTTTGCAAACTCTTGGCGCCATAATAAATTCAACTCTTGCTTCGGATGATTTTATAGGACACATTAAAGAAGATGAGCTTATTTTAATTACAAATATCTT
Organism: Candidatus Gastranaerophilales bacterium; assembly: GCA_944324945.1. Taxonomy (GTDB): domain Bacteria; phylum Cyanobacteriota; class Vampirovibrionia; order Gastranaerophilales; family Gastranaerophilaceae; genus RUG14156. The sequence continues at coordinate 153,097 of CALUYE010000003.1, read as the reverse complement.
AAGAGCGGAAAAAATTGCAGCGTTTCTTGTTTTTGCTTTTGATAATATTTTAAATAAATTTTATTCAAGCGATGAATTTGAAAACAATTTTACAATTAAATCAGACGATAATATTCAAGAAGCAAAAGATTACCTGATGCGTCTTTTTATCGCCGCAATTGAAAAAAAAGCAGAAGATAAAGATTATAAGGGCATTATAAATTCGCTTGAAGAATTAATTAAACTCTGCGATAATTCCCCCAATTCAACCTATGTTATGGATAGAATAAAATTAAAAGGCGAAACTTCCGCCCTGAAAAAGAAAAATAAAGTCCTTATTTTTGAATACGATAATGCTTTATCTTATCTTTTAAAAAATGTTTGCGAGATTAATAAAATTGATGCAAAACTTGTAAATAACGAAGAAGAATTTATGGAATTGTACGGGGAATTTTGTCCTGATGTTGTAGTTTTAGATTGGGGAAGAGATAAAAAATCAAAAACTCTTGAAATAGCTAAAATAATTTCAAAAGACAATATAAAATTAATCTTTTCTTCGGCTTACTTAAACAAAAAGGAAATATTAAAATCGGGAGCCGATTTATACCTTCCAAAACCCTATGAAATCAATGATATTATGGATTATATTAAAAAGTATCTGAACGATTTTCCTTAAAACAAGTGTATAATCTACGTTTAAAGCCTAAAAAAAATTTTAATTTTTTTTAAAAAACAGGCAATTTTTTATTTTACATGTTTTGTATATATTGTAGTGTTGATGAGGTGAATTAATGAAACTTAGTGCTGTCGGGATTAATTTAAATACAAATAACGCAAGGGTTGTTAAAAATAATTCTAAAAATAACAATCAAACCGTTCAAAAATCTCAAAATCCTATTCTTTTAAATTCGTATCCCGTTAGTTTTTCAAGAAAATGGAAGGAGCATACAAGCTGGGGTGCAAGCGTTAATCCTGATACAAAAGAAGTTTCATTTAAATTATTTACATACCCCGATGTTAAAAGTGCAAAAGTTACCATAGAAAAAAAGAACGGAAAAGTGCACACTTTTGAACTAAATAATAAACAAAACGGTATATTTGAGCTTGAAAAACCTCTTTCATCAAAAATTGCATCCGATGGAGACGGCTACTTTTATACAATCGAAAAATCAAACGGTGAAATAATTAACGTAAAAGACCCTTATTCATATAAACAGGATGAACTTTTAGGAAAATCAGTAATATACGATCAATCAAAATACAAATGGGGCGATAAAGATTGGTTTAAAAAAGATAACAAAAACAGAATTTCAAGACTTGCAAACAGAGAAAACGGCTTGGCAAAATTAAACGATGCAAAAATTTTCGAGCTTAATGTTGCAACTTTTTCTAAAGACGGAAATTTTCAAGGGGTTATAAATAAACTTGATGAAATAGTTGAAAACGGTTTTAATGCAATTGAAATAATGCCTGTTGAAAATACTGCTTCATTTAACTGGGGTTATGATGGGGTTGATAAGCTGGCCGTTTCAAAATATTTAGGCGGGCCTGATGAATTTAAAAAATTAGTCGATATGGCGCATAGAAAAAATTTAAACGTAATAATTGATATGGTTCCAAATCACCAAGGACCCGATGGTTCTCAATTGGGTATAACAGGGCCATACATTAAAGGGCCTAACGATTTTGGCGATGCTTATAATTATGAAGGAAAAGATTCAACTTATGTTCGCGATTTTATGGTAAATGCCGCGCTAAACTGGCTTAATAATTATCATTGCGACGGTATAAGATTCGATATGACAAAATACATGCAATCAGATACAGCTATGAAGCAAATTGCAGCAGAAATTAACTATCATAATCCCGACGCTTTTTTAATTGCGGAAGACGGCAGAGGCGGAATTAAATCGGACGGTGAAAATTTCTGGCAAGACAGTACCATAAAACACGATACCAGAGTTATGCAAAAATTAAGACCTTATGAAACGGCTTCAGGTAAAGATGAAGATTTCCATGCGGATATGATAAATAAAATGTTTTCAATGGGTGCTCAAACAAACATTGCCCGTTTAGGATATGATTCAGAGTGGGATTTTAATTATTTCCATGTATTGAAAAATAACTTATACGGCGATTGTAATCTTGATGAATTCGAACAAGCCTGCCGCCAAGGGCAAGACAGGGTTAAGTATGTTATGAGCCATGATGAAATAGGAAACTATGAAGGAAGCAGATTAATTCCAAAACTTGTTGTTCCCATGCTTCATATGAATGAAAATGTTATTTTAAATGATGAAGATAGAGCAAGAGCGGTTGCTTTATCTCAATTAAAAAAATACGATATTAATCAAGCACTTCAATACGTTTTATTCCAAAAAGCACAGCTGGTTTGCGAAAAATTAATGATAATGTATGTCAAAGGAGAGCTTGATAAATATGAAAATCAAGGTTATCAAGTGTTTTATGATGAAGTTTTAAAACCTTTGGGTATAGATAACGATGCTCATATGACTCCGAGAAAAATAAAAGTAATGTATGATAAAGCATTTTCAACTTTTAAGATGGCTAATGCTCTTACGTATTCTCAAAAGGGCCCTAAAATGGTATTTCAAGGAGACGAAGAAGCGTCTTTAGTTCCTTTCAGATTCTTCAGGCAGTTTGACTCAATAAAAGAAGAGCCTTATTTGTATACCGAAAAAGGCTATAAACCGGGTATAAGCGCTTTAAATGAATCAATGAGTGATTCGATTAAACCAAAAGGGGAAGCTATAATATATCAGGATTCATATAAAAAACTAATGCGTGATTTAAATAAGGTCTTATCTTCAAATAAAGCAGTAACGGACGGCAGAATTGTTAATGAAAACACAGTAAAACATCACGGTTCTCAAGTAATCGCGCTTCATTTTGCGGATGATGAATCGGGTGATGAAATTTATACAATAACAAATTTCTCCGACTATAAATACCCGAGAGAAGATGCGGACAGATACTACATAAAATTCCCGAAAGGCGAATGGGAAGAAATTATAAATACCGATGATGAAAAATATAAAGGCTCAGGCTATGTTAATAAATCCCATATATACGGCGATGGTGTTAATAATAAACCAATCAACCTTTCAAACAGGGCAACATTGATATTTAAAAAAGTAAATTAGCTACTTTTGAAAGCCCATGGGATTATGTTTTTTTGATTGTTTTATAAAGTCTTTTTCGTTGATTTTTTCAAGATCCGTTTGAGATATTACATAATCAAAATCCTGTTTTGAAATATCCCTTCTTGAATTTCTCTTGGCATTTTTTGACGCTTCATTAACAAGAAAAACAATCGAACGGTTTGAAAAGCCCGTAAGCTCTTTTGAAATTTCATCAAGCGCATTAGAATCAAGTGCCAATTTATTACCTTTTGTTCTTTGGGATAAAAGTTTTATTAAAAGACCTTTTATTTGCTCTTGATCGGGGAGCCCGAAATAATATTGTCCGTCAAAACGGTTAACAAACGCTTCATCAAGTATATCAAATTTATTTGTTGCAGCAATTACAACTATATTATTATCTTTTGCATCATCCAATAATTTTAATAAAGTTGCCGTTGTTTTAATATCTTCCCCTGAACCTGACTGGTTAAAACTTCTGTTTCTTGCAAGGGAGTCAACTTCATCCATAAATAACAATACGGGTCTTGGTGATTTTTTAGATACCTGAAGAAGATAGTTAAAAACTTCTTGAATATTGTTTGCTGTCTGGTTAACAAATTTTGAACCCACTTTTGAAACATCCATTTTATATACAGGACACTTTGATTCTGCCGCTATTGCCTGCGTTATATATGTTTTTCCGCATCCTGGCGGGCCATAGAACAGATAGCCTGCGGGTTTTGTAATTCCGTATTCTTTATTATCAAGCTCTGCTTGCTGCGGGTTGTTTATATAATCAATCAAGCTTTCTCTTAGTTCCCTTTTTTTATCAACGAGTCCTACAACATCATCAAGCCCCATAGGAGAAGATATTGAAGGTTCAAGCAGGGTTAAAATGTTTGGCATTTTTACTATGTTTTGATTTTGTGTTTTATTTTGTATTTGATTTTGCGCAACGTTTTTTAGTGTGTCTGTTAATTGCTGTGTTGCGGTTTGGGTTGTTTCTTCGTTTTTTGTTTCGGGTTTAATTTTCTTTTTATCTTCAAGCTCGGGATATTTTTTTATTGAATATGTTGCCAATGATTTACATAAATTTCTTCGCCAATAGACACCTTGCGGGTTTTTTGTATTTTTAATTTCTTTTAAATACTGTTTAATTAAATTATCGCAATATTTTAAATTCTCAAAACAAGCTGCAATTGTGTATGCAATTGCTGTTTTTGTATCAATTAAATATGCGGCTAAGTCAAAATATCGTTCGCTTGTTGTTTTTTTAGGACTTTTTTCCATTTCAACAAGCTCATCTTCAATTTTTAAAGAAAGCTTATCCTGCTCAATTAAAAAATTGGCAAGTTCTTTGTTTCTTTTTTTCTCGCTTAATTTTTCGTGGAGCTTTTTATGATACTGCGCATTGTAGCCGTAACTTATATTTGAATTTAATTTACCTGTTTTCATCTTCTCTTGCTTTTTTATTTAATAAAACCTCTGAATAAATTCTTTTGCTATTCTTTTATATAAATTTCCGCCATATCATATATTAACCCGCCGAGTTTTGTCGGGTAAAGATTTTTTATTTTTTTTCTTACGGCACTTATATTCACAGGCGCATAAAGGTATATCAGCGGGTTTTCAATACTTATTATTTTTTGATATTCGTCGTATATTTTTTTTCTTTTGTTAAAATCAAGCTCAAGCGCGCCTTTTTTAAATATTTCATCAAGTTTTTTTTCAAAAGGATATATTTTATCGCTGTTTGCTAAATCGTTTTTTGTTCTTTTGTTAAAAAGATGGAGCGCACCGTTTATTGTCCAAACGTTATACCCTGCGTTGGGTTCAAGAGTGTTTGAAGTCAGCGCTATTATGATGCAGTCAAAATCAAGCGAATTGATGGTTTTGCTTACAAGAGTATTAAATTCAATCGCTTTATAATTAACTTTTATTCCAAGCTGCTCCAAGTCTTGTTTAATTGAAACGCCTGTTGCTTCTCTTTGGGTATTTCCCGCGTTTGTTAAAAGTTCAAATTCTACTTTATTATTGTGTTTATCGTATAAAACTCCGTTTTTTTTGTAAAAACCGCTTTTTTGAAGGAGTGAATAAGCGTAATTTAAATCTTTTTTGTGTCCTTTCGCGACTTCTTCATTTAAAAACAGACTGTTTAGCGCTTCAGCGCTATATAGGGGTGAAGCCAGGCCCGAGAAAATATTTAAAATTAAATTTTCTCTATCGATTGCCCAATCAATTGCGCTTCTAAAGTTTTTATCCTGAAACCAGCTTTGTTTTATGGGGTTTACGTAGTATTTTCCTTCCTTATTTTTCCTGTTGTTTAAATTAAAAACAATAAAAGTCGTATTCGTTGTAGGGCCAAGGTTATATAAATCAAAATCCCCGTGTTTTTTAAGTTCTCTATATCTGTTTAAAAGAGAGCCGTTTATGGTTAAAACATCAATTTCGCCAGATTCAAACTTAAGCGTTTCATTGTTTGTATCAGGCGCAATTAAAAGAACCCATTTATCAATATATGGAAGCGATTTACCTTCTTTATTTATTAAATAATAAGAAGGATTTCTTTCATATACGATTCTTTGGGATGCAACATAGCTTTTTAATTTAAAAGCTCCTGATATAACAAGGTTTTCAGGTTTTGTATCTATACTTTGAAATGTTAAAAAATATTCTCTTCCTTTATCGGTTGCTTTTTTAAAAATATGCTCGGGCATAATTGAAGCGCTTAAGTTTCTTAAAAACGGAGCAAAAGGCTTTGGAGTAGTAAATTTAACCGTATATTTATCAATTATTTCAACTTCGGGTAATTTGTTATCTATCATCATAACATCTCTTGATGAACCTTCCCCAAAACCCTCAAATATTATTGTTTTATAAGTAAAATAAACGTCTTTTGAAGTTATTTCTTTGCCATCAGACCATTTTATCCCTTTTCTTAAATGAATTATGTATGTTTTTTTATCATCTTTAATTTCAAAACTTTTTGCAAGTTTTGGTATAACTTTTCCATCAACAGGATCTGTTTGAACCAATCCGTCATACATAATTTCGCTTAACTGTGCGCTTGTTGCATCGTTAGCGTTATACGGGTTAAACGTTTTAGGTTCTCCCATAACGCTTGAAGTGTATACTCCTCCAAAAATGCCGACAGGGAGCCTTGATTCAAGATAATCAATCCCGTTTATTGTTTTGTTAATCGGATGAGGCGGTTTTGAATCGGCAAAAGGAATTTCTTCAAATTCAAAATTTTGAACGGTATCATATCCGTAATCTTTTTTAAATATTAAAAGCGAAACAAGAGCAATAATTGTAAAAATCACAATTAATATTAAGATTTTGTAAGCAACTTTCTTCATAATATTGATTTTAGCATAATTAAATGATATAAAAACTCATAAGTAGAATAATTTTTTCAAAGGTTAAAGACGATATGCGTATTTTGGTTACAGGTGCAACAGGACTTCTCGGAAAGTCGCTATGTCCTTTATTGGATAGAGAAGGCTGGCAGTACTGGGCATGTAATTCCAAAATTTTTGATATAACAAATACCAAAATGGTGAATGAAATCATGAATAAAATAAGTCTTGATTTTATTATTCACCTTGCGGGTTTTACAAATATCGATCAGGCTGAAGATAACCCTAAAAAAGCTTTTGATGTTAATGCCCTGGGCACAAAAAATATTGCATCAATTGCCAAAAAACACAATATCCCGATACTTTATGTAAGTACGGATAACGTATTTGACGGAAAATCAAATACACCCTATAAACCTTCGGATGCTACAAATCCTATTAATGTTTACGGAAAATCAAAGCTTGAGGGTGAAAGAGAAATTATTAAAGCAACAAAAAAATTCTATATTCTAAGAACCTCATGGCTATACGGCCAGGGCGGGTATGTTGACGCTATGCTTACTTTTTCAAATTTCAGAAAAGAAATTTCAATTGTTAACGATCAAATCGGCTGCCCGACATGTGCTGATGATGTGTCTGAAAAAATTATAGAATTAATAAAAACGAATGCACCCTATGGAATATACCATGTAAGTTCTTCAGGAAGCGCAAGCTGGCTTGATTTTACAAAAAAAATATTTGAATTTAAAAAAAGAAATGTTGAAGTATCGGCAATTGATAAAAGCGATTTTCCGCGCCCCGCTAAAAGGCCGAGATATTGCGTTTTAGACAGCCGCGATATTTTGCCTGACTGGAAAAATTCTCTTGAAAAATATTTAGCATCTAAAAATTAAATTTGCCCTTATGGTATATCTTATATATAATTAATTTATAAATGTATATATGTTGTTATGGGGGTGTTAAATGCATGGAATAATTTTAGCGGGCGGTTCGGGTTCAAGACTTTGGCCTTTAAGTCGTGAATTATATCCAAAACAACTTTTAAAACTTAATTCCAATAAAAGTCTTCTTGAAAAAACCTACGAACGCTTAATGGGAATAATGGATATAGATAACATTATTGCTATTACAAACGCTAAACACTATTCGAGCGTTAAAATGCAATTAAGCGAATATACAAAAGATGTCAGGGTTTTAGCCGAGCCAAGCGCCAAAAATACTGCTCCTGCCATTGCTATTGCAACAAAATACCTTCTTGATTTTGATAAAGACGATATTATTCTTGTTGTTCCTTCGGATCATTTAATTAAAGATTCCAAAAAATTCAGAGAAACAATAGAAACGGCCAAAAAAGTTGCCCAAGAGGGCTATATAGTAACAATCGGCGTTAAGCCTGATCATGCAAGCTCGGGTTTTGGCTATATTCAAACGGGACAAAAATTAAGCGAAGGCTATAAGGTATCTCATTTTGTCGAAAAACCGGACATTGAAAAAGCCAAAAAATATCTATCAGACCCTTCGTATTATTGGAATTGCGGTATTTTTGTCTTTAGGGCTTCGGTACTTATGGAAGCACTTAAGGAATATGCACCTTTAATTTATGAAATTACCCAGAAATTTAATTTCAAAGTTCAGGACGATATTGATTTTATGACATTTAACAAATATCCGTCGATTTCATTTGACTATGCGCTTTTAGAAAAGGCAAAAGACATTGCCATGGTTGAAATGAAAGCAGACTGGAATGATTTAGGGTCATGGGATGCCATATATGACATGAATGAAAAAGATAAAAACAATAACGTTAAAATCGGAAATGTTATTGAAAAAAATTGTAAAAATTCCATGCTTTATTCATCCGAGCGCCTTTTAACGGGTGTCGGCTTAAATAACGTTATAATAGTAGAAACATCGGATGCGGTATTGGCATGCGACAGAAATGACACTCAAAGCGTTAAAGAAATTTATGAAAAATTAAAAGAAACAAAAAACGATGCCCACAGAATCCACACAACCGTATATCGCCCTTGGGGTTATTATACTGTTTTAAATCAGGGTGAAGGGTATTTAACAAAAATGATATCCGTCTCAAGAAAAGGTCAATTAAGCCTTCAATCTCATAAATACCGCTCGGAACACTGGGTTGTATTATCGGGAACTGCTAGAGTTACTTTAGAAGACAAAGTCTTTATGCTAAAAGCAGGTTCATCAATCGATATTCCCGTTCGAGCAATACATTCTTTAGCCAATCCTTACGATGCGGAATTAAAAATAATTGAAGTTCAAAAAGGCGATAAACTTATTGAAGAAGATATTATAAGATATAAAGATATCTATGGAAGAATAGGTTAAATTTCAAGATATTCTTTTGCTTTTTTAATTATTTCATCAGGCAAATCAGCTAAAATTGCTGTATTTATGGCAGAACTTGTCTGCGCTGTTCCGCGCCTTATTTTTCTGTCGTTTATTTTATTGTTTTCACTGCTTCCTGTTGCATAGTTGAAGATTCTGTCGGGATATTGCTCTTCAAGTCTTGTTATATCGAGATTATGCGTTACTATTATTGTTTTTGTTTTAAAATTATTTAGAATATATTCGCAAAATGCTTTAACAATTGCCCCGCCCTCGTTTGTGCTTGTGCTTTTGGCAGGTTCATCCAATAAAATCAACGATTTATTTGTAACATTGTCGATTATAAATTTTAAATCGTTCATTTCAACCATAAAGCTTGAATTATTGTTTATTATATCGTCGGTTGAGCCTTGTCTTAGAAATATCTTATCCGTTATTGTAAGAATTGTTTTATCCGCAGGAACAAAAGAGCCGATTTGACAAAGAATCGGAATTATTGCGTTATATTTTAAATACGTTGATTTACCGCTCATATTGGCGCCCGTTAGGATAATCATTGAATTGTTTTTTAAATTTGTATCGTTTTTAATAACCTGATTATTTAATTTTATCAAACTCGGGTGAAATCCGTTTTGAATTTCAATTCCATCATTTTGAAACTCGGGTTTTTTAAGATTATTATTTTTAGCACATCTTGCAAAAGAAACCAAAACATCAATTCTTGCAATTTCCGATGATAAACTTCTTATATTCTGCGTAAAAGAATCAGCGTATTTTTTAAGTTTGTTATAAATTTCTTCCTGTGCCGAATCAATCTTATATTTTAAAATAATGAGATCCGATTCTAAAGCAGAAAGTTTTTCTGTTGTATATCTTATAACATTTTCTGTTGTTTGTTTTTTGATATAGTCTTTTTCATAAATATACATTCTTTTTGTTGCAGGAATTTCGATAAAATATCCTAAAGCTCTTTTATATTCTATTTTAAGTTCATCGATATTTAATTTTTTTCTTAATTTTTTTTCATAGTCTTTTATTTCTTTTTTACAATTTTCAAATTTATCTCTTAAATAATCAAGTTCTGCGCTATAGTTTTTTTTGATTATATAATCGTCTTTAGTTTTATCGCAAGCATCTTCATCAAGCGCATTTTTAATTTCTTTTGACAGTTTTAAGATGTCATTTAGTTTTGAATTATTTAAATACAGCAGTTTTGATTTTACGTTTTTTGAAAGTTCGTTAAGCTTTTCTATAACATTTGAACAGGACGCAATTTCTAAAAGTTCTTTTGGTTTAATTGTGGAGTTTGAAATTTTTGTACATATTCTTGATAAATCACAAAAATTTTCAAGAGTTGATTCGTATTGGTTTAATAAATCTTCGTTTTTTAAAAGCTCGGCTACTGAAGACTGTCTTTTTTTAATATCTTTTATATCAAGAAGCGGTTCGTTTATATATTTTTTTAATAATCTTGCGCCCATGGTGGTTTTTGTATAATTTAAAAACCACAAAAGACTCCCTTTTTTCTTGGATTGCTTTCTTGTTTTTGTAAGTTCAAGACTTTTTCTTGTAACATCATCCATCATTAAAAAAGTTTCAAGCTTATATTCAACTACTTTATCAAGCTTTGCAAAATATTTCTTTTGATTTAATTCGCAATAATTAATAATAACATCTTCAATGTTAAAATTTTTGAAATTTTCTTCTTCAACAGCAACAAAATAATAATCCTGCAAAAACTTTTCAAAATAATCTTCCTGCTTTTCGCTTATTAAAATCTCTTTTGGCGAAATTTTTCCTATTTCAAATTCAATTTCGTTAATTTTTCCTTCGGTTTTATAAAGCTGTCCTGTTGAAACATCTGCATAGGCAAGTTTTACAATATTTTTATCATAGTATAGCGAAGCAATATAGTTGTTTTCATAACTATCCAAAAGTTCTTTTTCGATAATCGTTCCGGGGGTAAAGATTCTTGTTAATTCTCTTTTAATGGAGCCTTCTTCTTTATCTTCCAACTGTTCGCAAAGATAGATTTTAATATTGTTATCAAGTAATTTTTTAACGTATAAAAAAAAGTTTGTTTTAGGGATGCCTGTTTGGTGGTATTCTCCTATTGTGCTCATTCTCTTAATGCTTAAAGTAAGGCCTGTTATGTTTGCTGTTGTTCTTGCATCATCAAAAAAAGTGTCGTAAAAAGCTCCGTTTTCATATAAAACAATGCCGTCGTTATAATTTTCTTTAAGATTTATATACTGTAAAAGGCTTGTACCTTTTATTTTTGATTTATCAACCTGATAATATCCGTATAGCATCTTATAAATTTCCCGACAGCCGCCTGTTATCTACAAAATCATTTTACACTAAAAAATAAAATTAGGCTTGAATGTAAAGAATTTAAAATTATTCTATATATTTTATCGCATCGCATATTCGCAGCATTTTTGTACAAGATAATTCAGAGACACACCGTTATTTTGGGCTATGGTTTGCAGTTCTTCAATTAATTTTAAGGGAAACCTGAATGTTTTATTTACCGTTTCTTCTTTTTGTTTTTCTATCTTGAACATGTATCGATTATATTTCGAAATGGCGCTTGAATATACACTTTATTTTTATACTGTTAAATATGCGTGTAATTTACATTGCAAAATTAGTTGCATAAAAAAAGTCCCATTGTTATAACGGGACTTTTTCTTTATGTATTATTGCAATTATAACTGCATATCGGGATCGACCACGCCGAACATTCCTTCGATTTCTTCTAAGATTGCCGAGGGTTTTCTTGATTGGTGTTTTTGTGCAGCTCTTTTCATTGCTTCTTTTTCTTTTTCCTCGGAAGCGTTAATAAGGTGATAATATCCTGTACCTGCAGGTATTAATCTACCGATAATAACGTTTTCTTTAAGACCTCTTAACATATCTTTTTTGCCTTCAACGGCAGCTTCCGTTAAGATTCTTGTTGTTTCCTGGAATGAAGCAGCAGAGATAAACGATTCGGTGTTCAATGAAGCTTTTGTAATACCAAGCAATAATGCTTCATAAGTTGCTTCTTGACCGTTATTTTCTCTTGCTTGAGCGTTTTCGGCTTCAATAACTTTAAGCTCGACAAGTTCTCCGGGTAATAGTTTTGTAGTACCTGAATCAAGAACTTTTACCTTTTTAATCATTTGACGTACGATAACTTCAACGTGTTTATCGGAAATTTCAACGCCTTGTGAACGGTAAACTCTTTGAACCTCGTCAACAAGATATTGTTGAGCAGCGTTTGCACCTTTTAATCTGATGACATCATGAGGATTCATCGGGCCTGAAGTTAGAGGATCACCTTTTTTAATTTGTTGTTTATCGTTAACGATAATTTGAGCTTCAATCGGATATTTGATTTCAACTCTGCCGTTTTCGTTTTCAATAAACAATCTTGGCATATCATCTTCGTATTCGATTACTGCTACGCCGTCTTCTTCTGCGACAATTGCAGAGTCTTTCGGTTTTCTTGCCTCCAAAAGTTCTTCAACACGGGGAAGACCTTGAACGATATCGCCCGTTTTTTGTCTTTCGAAGACCAATGTGGCAAGTAAGTCGCCTCTTAAGATAAGCGCCGAATTGTCAACCTGCAACAATGCCCCGGGAGAAATTAAGTGAGGTCTGCCAAGTCTTACGGTAACGCTTTTGGCATCAACTTTTACTACTTTACCCGAGTACGGTGAAGTTTCATTTTTGGAAACTTTTGAATCAAGGGTAATATAGTCTCCTTCTTTGACTGTGGGTTTATCCGTTGTTTTGATTGTTTCTTCATAATTGTCGGATACAAGCAATAATCTTCTCAATTCATTGTCTTTTGAATTGATTGATGCGATTGAATCGTTAATTGCAAGAACCTGTGTTTTTGTAACGGGAGTCTTTGGTTCAATTATCTGACCGTCTTTAACAAGAAGCTCGGTTTGAGTTGAAGATAAGCCGCGTGATGAATCTTCTTGTTCACGACGAACGATTAGCGTTTCTAAAACTACAATTTTTAAATCGCCTTTAGAATCTAATTCAACCATACCTTTTAGGTGTGAAATATATCCTGACATGGATAAAACAAGTGATGTTCTTGTTAATACCGCACCGTCAAGGTTTCTGACTCTGGCACCGTCTTTGAATTGAACTTGAGTAATCGGAAGAAGTTCAATAGCATCATCCGTTGCACTGAATTTAATTGAAACATCTCTTGGTTCAATATCAAATGTTTGTATAGGACGGATTAAGATTTGAACGGGTTTGCCTTCAAGACTTTCATCTTCCAGGGTATCATCAAGTTCTTCATCTAAATCATCAAGTCCCATTAAATCGGTTTCGTTTTCAACGATTGTAACGATTGAATCAACTTTTGCTTTGATTTTTCCCGCTACAACGGTTCCTGCTTTAATTACTTCGCCTTCGCCGACTTTTAGGTCATTGATTGAATCAAGAGTATGTAATTCGCCTGGGCGAACAACGATTTCATGGATTATGTCATTGAATTCTTTAATTTCAACAATACCTGCGATGTGCGTATAGATATCTTTTACAACTTCGCAGCCTGCTTCAACATAAGTTCCCGATTCAACAAGTTTAAGAGTCGCATCTTTTGAAATTTGATGAATTTCTTCAGGGATAAATACCAGCTGTCCGGGTGTTACAACAACTTGGTTTTCATCAACTTCTAAACCGTTGTATCTGATTTCGCCGGATGATTCAACTTTGCAGGTTTCATCAAGCAATTCCGCTATTATCATACCGTTTTCAACAGTTGTATCAACTGGAGATTTAACAACGTATTTTTCGCCTGTTTCAGGAACCGTCCAGATTTGTTCTTTTTTGGTTTGTTCAAAAATAGCGTTTGAAGCTTGAATTGAAGCAATAACAATCGTTAATTCTTTACCTGAAACGATTTTTTTGATTTTTTTGCCTTCAAATTCAACTTCTTTTATTTCAAGATTATCACCAACGCGAACTTCGCCGCCGTGTTCCGAAATAATAAGAGTTTCAGCTAATTTTTCGCCTTTTTTGATTTTTTGTCCGTCTTTAACTAAAACTTTAGAACCGACAGGAAGTGCATAAACATCTCCTCCCAATACCCAGACAATACCTTGTTTGTTAGCTATTCTTGAGATGTTGCCTTGTCTGTCTTTTCTTTCGTCCGCAACAAAGTCTTGGAATACTACTTCTCCTGAAATGTCCGATGTAATATCTTTAAGAGCTTTTTCGGTTAAACGTGAACCGTCGCCTTTTGAAGCGGGTTCAAATTCTGCAATTGCTTGTCCTGCTTCAACTTTGTCGCCTTTTTTACATAAAACCTTAGCGCCCATAGGCACGTGGACTTTATCGGTATAGTCTTTGCCTTTGATTTCGACATCGGCTTCTTTGATTGCAATTTGTACAATATCCCCGTGGCGTGTTCTTTGTTCTCTTGTTTTAACTTCCGTTTGAACAACACCGTCAACGGTTGATTTTGCTTGACGTGTTACGCCTGAGCCTTTAAATACACCGCCTGTGTGGAATGTTCTCATTGTCAATTGCGTACCGGGCTCACCGATTGATTGAGCGGCAATAATACCGATTGCTTCACCGATATCAACGGGTCTTTGTGTTGTCATTGACCAGCCGTAGCATTTTTGACAAATTCCGTATTCAAGTTCGCAAGTAAGAGTTGAGCGGACTTTGACTTCTTTTAGTCCTACCGTTTTAATTTTTTCAAGGTCGTCTCTATCAACGGTTGTATTTTTTGTAACAAGTACATTTCCGTCTTTATCAACTATATCTTGTGCTACCGTTCTTCCAAGAAGTCTGTCTTCTAACGGTACAATAACATCTTCGCCGTCAGTAATTGCGGTTAAATTGATGTATTTTTCAGTATGGCAGTCTTCTTCTCTGATAATAACATCCTGTGCAACGTCAACAAGACGTCTTGTTAAGTAACCTGAGTCGGCTGTTTTAAGCGCGGTATCTACAAGACCTTTTCTTGCACCGTATGAAGAAATAACGTATTCCGTACAAGATAGACCTTCTTTAAAGTTTGATTTAATGGGTAAGTCGATAATTTGACCCTGCGCATCAGCCATCAAACCACGCATACCGACTAATTGCGATACTTGTGATAAGTTACCACGGGCTCCTGAGAATGCCATCATATAGACCGGGTTTAATTTATCGAAGCCTTCAACAACTTTTTCCGTTAATTTGGCGGTTGTTTCGCTCCATGTGTCAATAACTTTTGTATATCTTTCTACTTCGGTTATTTCGCCTTTTAAGTATCTTCTTGTAGAACGTTCAATTTCATCCTGTGCTTCTTGAAGAAGTTCACTTTTAGCTTTTGGAACCTGAAGGTCATGGATTGAAATTGTTGTACCTGATTTTGTGGCGTATTTATAACCGAGATTTTTAAGGTTGTTTGCAAGCTCTGCAGTTTTTGCGCCGCCCCATTCAAGATATACTTGAGATAAAAGCTGGTTAAGAGCTTTCTTATTCATAACTTTATTGATAAACTCAACGCGTTTTTTCTTTTTTGAGCTTTCAGTAGTTAATGTTGTCATAATTTATATTTACCTCTTTGTTTAATTATCTTATATTACCGATTTTATGAAAGTACCGATTTTCTGACGGTTTCGTTAAAGATGATTCTACCGGGGGTTGTTTCTATTCTGTTGTGGTTATCATCTCTTACAACGATTCTGTCATGAAGCTTGATTACTCCTGTTGAGTGTGCTGCAATTGCATCGCTGAAATCGTGGAAGTAACCTTTTATCGGAGAATTCGGATCTTTGATGATTGTTAAATAATACATGCCAAGAACCATATCCTGCGTCGGTGTAATAATCGGTTTTCCTGTTGCGGGAGCAAGGATATTGTTTGTTGCAAGCATTAACATTCTTGCTTCTGCTTGAGCTTCGATTGATAACGGTACGTGAACCGCCATTTGGTCGCCGTCGAAGTCGGCGTTGAAGGCTGTACATACAAGAGGGTGTAATTGAATTGCTCTGCCTTCAACAAGGACAGGTTCAAACGCTTGAATACCAAGTCTGTGCAAGGTAGGAGCACGGTTTAGCATAACCGGGTGTCCGTCAACAACTTCTTCAAGTATATCCCATACCACAGCTTCCGAGCGTTCTATTTTCTTTTTGGCGGATTTAATGTTTTGTACAAGTCCGCGTTCGATTAACTTATTAACAACAAACGGTTTGAATAATTCAATTGCCATTTCTTTAGGTAAACCGCATTGATTTAATTGTAATTGAGGTCCTACAACGATAACCGAACGTCCGGAGTAGTCAACACGTTTACCAAGTAAGTTTTGTCTGAAACGACCTTGTTTACCTTCAATGATGTTTGATAATGATTTTAAAGGTCTTGAATTGGGGCCTACTACCGTTCTTCCTCTTCTGCCGTTATCGATAAGAGCGTCAACCGCTTCTTGTAGCATACGTTTTTCGTTTCTTACGATAATTTCGGGCGCACCCATTTCCAACAATCTTAAAAGACGGTTGTTTCTGTTGATTACACGTCTGTATAAGTCATTTAAGTCTGACGTTGCAAATCTGCCGCCGTCAAGTTGAACCATAGGACGCAAATCAGGAGGTGTTACGGGTAATACATCCATAATAAACCAGGTTGGTTCGGTTCCTGAATCAATCAAGCTTTCAACCAATCTTAAGCGTTTGATTAATTTAGCTCTTTTTTGAACCGAGCCGCCTGCATTTTCAAGCTCGCCTCTGATTTCATTTGCAAGATCTTCAAGGTTAATTTCAGCTAAAAGTTCTTTAATAACTTCAGCGCCGATTCCTACTTTCAGTTTGGAATCTTCGTTTTCCATGATGAAATCTTCATATTCTTCTTCGGTTAAAAGCTGGAATTTTTTAAAGGGGCTGTCTGCGCCGTCAACTACAACGTAGTTGTTAAAGTATATAATTTGTTCCAAATCTTTTAATGTCATATCCAAAAGCAAACCAAGGTATGAAGGAATGCCTTTTAAAAACCAAATATGCGAAACGGGAGCCGCTAATTTAATATGACCCATTCTGTGGCGTCTTACTTTTGAATCGGTAACTTCAACGCCGCAGCGTTCGCAGATAATACCTTTGTGGCGAACTCTTTTGTATTTTCCGCAAAAACATTCCCAGTCCTTTGTTGGTCCAAAGATTTTTTCGCAGAACAATCCGTCTCTTTCGGGTTTTAGTGTTCTATAGTTAATTGTTTCGGGTTTTGTAACTTCCCCGTATGACCATTTCAGAATTCTTTCGGGCGATGCGATTGAAATTCTTATATAATCAAAATAATCAATACTTGTAGACATTTATTCTCCTTTGAATTTATTAATCTTAAACTTATTAATCTTTGAAGCTTGCGCTTGTGTCAAAAAAGTCGATATTAAGAAGTTCCGAGTCTAAATCCGACAGAACTCTTTTCGGAGCTGATTTTCTTAAGTCGTCGCTGTCAGACATTAAATCAACTTCTTCGCCGCCTTTTTTGGATACCGCAATATCAAGACCGATACTTTGAAGTTCGCGAACCAGTACTTTGAATGATTCAGGGATACCGGGTCTCGGGATATTGTCGCCTTTAACAATTGCTTCGTAAGCTCTTGATCTTCCGTTAACGTCATCTGACTTGATTGTTAACATTTCTTGAAGCGTATAAGCTGCGCCATAAGCTTCAAGCGCCCAAACTTCCATTTCACCGAATCTTTGACCGCCGAATTGCGCTTTACCGCCAAGGGGTTGTTGCGTAACAAGTGAGTATGGGCCTGTTGAACGTGCGTGAATTTTGTCATCAACAAGGTGAACAAGTTTAAGGATATATGAAATACCGACAGCAATCGGTTCGTCAAAAGGTTCGCCCGTTCTGCCGTCATAAAGTGTAACTTTTCCGTCTTCCCTAACCCAATCGATGCCTTTTTCTTTAATACCTTTTAAAAGCTCTGCTTTGGTATTGATTTCCGATTGGTTAGCTCCGTACATTTCATCAAACAACGGAGATTCGTAGTGATTACCCGTTAAGTATGAAGCAAGACCAAGCAAATGTTCGTAAGTTTGACCTACGTTCATACGGGAAGGTACGCCCAGAGGATTTAAGACGATATCAACAGGAGTTCCATCAGGCAAGAAAGGCATATCTTCTTTCGGTAATATTCTTGAAACAATACCTTTGTTACCGTGGCGTCCCGATAATTTATCACCAACCGAAACTTTACGTTTTTGTGCAATATATACACGAATTACCGTATTTGCTCCGGGCGGCAACTCGTCGCCTTTTTCTCTGTCGAATACTTTAACGTCGACTACCCTTCCGCCTTCTCCGTGGGGAACGCGAAGAGAGTTGTCTTTAACATCTCTTGCTTTTTCAGCAAAGATTGCTCTTAATAATTTTTCTTCGGGCGGATGTTCGGATTCGCCTTTTGGCGTAATTTTACCGACTAAAACATCGCCTGCATATACTCTTGCCCCGATTCTTACAATTCCTCTTTCATCAAGATGTCTTATAGAATCTTCAGAGACGTTGGGGATTTCTCTTGTAATTTCTTCGGGCCCTAATTTTGTTTGACGTGCATCAATTTCAAGTTTTTCGATGTGAAGTGATGTAAATACATCATCATAAACACATCTTTCGCTTAATAAAATAGCATCTTCGTAGTTATAGCCTTCCCAGGGCATATACGCAACAAGCACGTTTTTACCAAGCGAAAGTTCACCCATGTTTGTTGAGGCACCGTCTGCTATAACATCGCCCGCTTTAACTTCGTCGCCTTCCGATACAATCGGTTTTTGGTTGATGCAGGTGTCTTGGTTTGAGCGGACATATTTTAGAAGTTGATATTGGTGTATGTCGCCTTTTTTGTCTTTAATATGGATTTCTTCACCCATAACTTTAACAACAACACCGTCAACATCAGACACTGCAACCATTCCCGAGTCTTTTGCAACACGGGCTTCTAAGCCTGTTCCGACAACCGGTCTTTGAGTTACCAAAAGAGGAACTGCTTGACGTTGCATGTTTGAACCCATCAGTGCACGGTTAGCATCATCGTGTTCAATAAAGGGAATTAACGATGTCGCAACTGAAATAATTTGAATAGGTGAAACGCCGACATAGTCAACTTTTGAAGATTCACCCATCGTAAATTCACTTCTGTATCTGACAGGAACGTATTCTTCTTTAATCTTTCTGTCTTTTGTAAGCTCGATATCAGCAGGTGCTACACGGTAGTTTTCATCTTCGTCTGCCGTTAAGTAGTGTACTTCATCTGTAACCTGACCGTCTTTTACAACAAAGAACGGAGTTTCGATAAATCCGTAATCGTTAACACGGGCATGTGTTGCAAGAGAGTTGATAAGACCTGCGTTGGGGCCTTCGGGAGTTTCTACGGGGCATAGACGACCGTAGTGCGAAGGGTGAATATCACGAACGGCAAAACCTGCACGTTCTCTCATTAAACCGCCCGGGCCAAGAGCCGAAATACGGCGTTTGTGAGTTAATTCTGCCAGCGGGTTTGTTTGATCCATGAATTGTGATAATTGAGATGAACCGAAAAATTCTTTTAATGACGCAACCAAAGGTTTTGTATTTAAAAGATTTAAAGGTGTTAAAGTTTCACTGTCTTGCAGTGTCATTCTTTCTTTAACAATTCTTTCAATTCTTGACAATCCGACTCTGAATTGGTTTTGCAATAATTCACCAACAGAGCGTATTCTTCTGTTTCCTAAGTGGTCGATATCATCAAGCGTTCCTTCGTCATAGGTTAAATTGATTAAATATTCAATACCTGCAACGATATCTTGAATTGTGATTGTTCTTTGTGTTTCGGGTAAGTTAAGACCTAATTTTTTATTTAATTTGTAACGTCCTACTTTGCCGATATCGTATTTCTTTTCGTCAAAGAATCTTGCTTCTAAAATCGAGCGGCCGCCTGCAGGAGTAGCAGGGTCTCCGGGTCTTAATTTTTTATAAACTTCAACCAAAGCTTCATCGGTTGTTGCTGCCGTATCTTTATCAAGAGTTTTCTTTAAGAAATCAAAGTGAGTAAATAATGATTCCATTTCGGCAGGCGTAATGCCTAAAGCTTTTAATAGGGTTGTTGCTAAGATTTTTCTGTTTTTGTCGATTTTTACATAAACTAAGTCATTAGAATCGGTTTCAATTTTAAGCCATGCGCCGCGGTTGGGGATTAGAGTCGCATTATATAAACGTTTACCCGTTGGAGAAACTTCTTTTTTATAATATATACCGGGTGAGCGTACAATTTGCGAGACAATAACACGTTCGGCACCGTTTACGATGAATGTACCTTTATCGGTCATTGTAGGAATATCACCGATATAAACTTCTTGTTCTTTGATTTCGCCTGAATCACGGTTAACAAGACGCATCATAACTCTTAATTGTTTAGCGTAAGTTGCGTCGTGGATTCTTGCTTCTTCAATTGTATATTTTGGTTTATCAAAAGTATAGTTAGGCAAAAAGTGTAATTCTAATCTGCCTGTATAATCTTTAATCGGGCTGAAGGATAAAAGTTCTTCTTTTAGGCCTTCTTTTAAAAATTGTTCAAATGATTTCTTTTGAACTTCGATTAAATCAGGCAAATCTGTAAGACGAGTTGCCGGAATGCCCGAAGGAGTAATACGGCTTGCTTTTTTTGTTGCTGTCATCTAAATACCTCTAATTATGTAATTACGATTTCGTTAAATCTGCAAAATATTTATACTGCGGGCTTTTTGGTTTTTGCTTTAAAAGCCGATTTTTTGCCACAATGCATCATTTTGCTTTATCAATTATACGGGCTAAATTAAGCGGGTCAAGATTTCAGCTTCATAAAATTTTACAAAACACTTGAAATTTTTAAAAAATCGTGTAAAATACGTAGCTGATTGGAATTAAATCATATTTTTGATTGAGTGTTTTATGTTTAAAAAAATAAAAGTTCTTTAACTAAACTTTCCTAACAAGGTAATCTCCATACATTTTGCCATGGCAAATTACTTCCCCGATTAAATCTATAGAATTTTCGCTATCAATATACTGCGTCAAAAAATCCTTGTTTTGTGATTGAACAACAACCTGATTAATATTTACACTCAATCTTTTTAAATAAATCCTGTCGTTATAAGTAAAAACATATAAACTTCCGTTGTTGATTTTTTTATTTTTATCGTTTTCTAAAATTACAAAATCTCCTAAATCAATCAATGGAGACATTGAATTTTCTTTTGTGTGAAACATCAGATAGTTTGTTTTTTTATCGGTATTTTTAAAAAATTCGCTTGGAACCCTGTATGTAATGCAATTATCGCTATATTTTAGTTTTCCGTTGTTACATGATAAAAATTCATCAGGATAATAATTTACATTTATGTATTCAAGGGTGTTAATATCAACTGAATAAAAATCTGCAATTTTTTTAACTTAATTATCGCTAAAATCGCTGTCTCTTTGGGCTCTTGCAGAAAATGCCGCAGGCTTTAGAGATAAAATTTTGCATAATTCAATTTGTTTTGGCACTGATCCCAATTTTTCTTTTAAAATTGATATTAATTTAGAATATTTCATTTTATTATTTAATAACAGTTTTTCAAGGGAGCACTTGCTCCCCTTTTTTATTTAAAATTGCTTTATATTTTAAAACATAAAAACTGCTATTAATTGGAAATAAACAGGGGTCTATATAAAAAAACGAGGGTTGACCTCGTTTTTTGTTGTTTATTTAAATTGCCGATGGCCGGAGTCGAACCGGCACGTGGGGTGAACCACGCCAGATTTTGAGTCTGGTGCGTCTACCAATTTCGCCACATCGGCATTTTGTAAAGATTATATTATAAACAAATTATTTTTCCAACTCTTGTTTTAATAATTTGTTTAACAATTGCGGGTTGGCTCTTCCTTTGGTTTCTTTCATTGCCTGTCCTACAAAGAAGCCGAAGAGCTTATCTTTTCCGCCTTTATATGCCGCAACTTGTTCGGGGTTTGAAGCAATGATTTTTTGAATTATCGGAAGAATGGATGCTTCATCCGATATTACGGATAAGCCTTTCTTTTCAACAAGGGCTTGAGCATCTTCACCTGTTTTTAGAATTTCAACAATTAAGGATTTTGCAATATTGTTTGAAATTGTACCTTTTTTTAATAAATCAAGCAATTTTACAAAATTATCAATGCTTAATTTTGAATCCTGAATTTGAATTTTTTCTTCTTTTAAAAATGCTGCAACTTCGCCTGTAAGGAAGTTTGATGCGGTTTTAGCGTCAGCACCTTTTTCTAAAAGTTTGTCAAAATAAAGTGCCATTTCTTGTTGATTTACAAGAACGTTTGCGTCATATTCGCTAAGACCGATATTTTGATATCTTTCAAGTTTTTGATGCGGTAGTTCGGGCATTTTAGCTTTGATTTCATCAATCCATTCTTGGGAAATTTCAAGAGGCATTAAATCAGGCTCAGGGAAGTATCTGTAATCATGCGCATCTTCTTTACCGCGCATGGAAGAAGTTGTACCTGAGTTATCATCCCACAATCTTGTCTCTTGAATTACTTTGCCGCCTTCTTCCAGAATTTCAGCCTGGCGGATGAATTCGTATTCGATTGCGCGAACAAGGGAGCGGAAGCTGTTTACGTTTTTGATTTCAGCACGTGTTCCAAACTCTTTTTGTCCTATGGGGCGAATTGAAATATTTGCATCCGCTCTCATTGAACCTTCTTCAAGGTTACCGTCGCAAACACCTATATATCTTAATATATTTCTTAAATTTTCAACATATTCTCTTGCTTCCTGTGCTGATCTCATATCGGGTTCCGATACGATTTCAAGCAGAGGAGTTCCTGCTCTGTTTAAATCAACAAGTGAATAACTTGAGCCATACAGACCACTTGCGCCGGCATGGACGAGTTTGCCTGCATCTTCTTCAAGATGGGCTCTTGTGATTCCTATTTTTTTGTTTGAAATTTGCACCCAGCCGCCAAGGCAGATCGGTTCATCGTATTGAGAAATTTGATAGCCTTTCGGAAGATCGGGGTAGAAATATTGTTTTCTATCGAATTTACATCTTGAAGGAATTTTTGAATTCAATGCCAGACCCGTTAAAATTGCCATATTAACGCATTCTTTGTTTAATACGGGCAAAACCCCCGGGAGTGCTAATGTAACGGGACCTGTTTCGGTATTTGGTTCATGACCGAACTCGCAGCCTTCTCGTCCAAAGATTTTGCTTTTTGTTTTAAGCTGGGCATGAACTTCAAGCCCTATTACCATCTCGTATTTATCTTTATAGTCTGACATTTTCTCTCCTTGTTTTTCTTAATTCTAACATAAAAAAGTTGCTGTAATAAATATAATTAACTTAATTTAAAAATTTTAAAAAAACGGGCAATTTTTTTTGTTAATTTTTTTTATAATATATAAGGAGATATTATGCAAGGAAATTCTTTATATACGAATCAATATCCGATGAGCGCTTATACACCGTGTTCAAATCCTAATGCGGTCAGTATTAATATATATTCTCCTCAAGCGTACGGAAATACGCAATGTCCCACAAACCCCATAAATAATCAAGGTTTCTATCCTTTATACGGCCCTAATATTCAACAAGGCATGCCCATATATCCGCAAAATTATAACAACATGTTCTATCAACAAAAACAAAATCCTCAATTGAATGGTATGAATGCGGTGGGGGATAATAACGGGGTTCAAAAAACGCCTCAACCTGAATTAAATGCGCAAAATAATACGCAGGAAAACAAAACGCAAAATAAAGAAGAAGAAAAAGTAGTAGTACCGCTTAATGACGAATATATTAAATCTTTGGAAAATTATTTAAATGATTCAAATCCGAAAGTAAGATTAATCGGTGCAAAGGAATTGATGCAAAGATTTAAAGAAGATGAAAATCGAAAAGATAATCCGAGCTTAATACCTCTTTTAAATAAAACTTTAAGAGATACCTCAGCAGCGGTAAGATTTTTAGGTTTAACAACGCTTCAATTAGGTTATAGTGTTGGTAACGATGAAACGGTTCAAATTTTAAAAGAAATTCAAACACAAAATAAAGACAAAACAGGAGAAGACCAACTATTAGCATCCGAAATACTGTTAAAAATGGCAGCTCCGCAGGAAGTAGCGGTAGGAGGTTAAGGAAATGAGTTTTTTATCAAAAACGGCAGGTACGCTAAGTTTAGGTTCGGCTCTTTATGATATTCATAAAACAGCGGTAGTTTATTCTAATCAGGAATTAGCAAAAACTCAAGCAAACCTTGTGGTTTCAAATTCAATAAATTCTCAAAGATCAGATACATTTTCATATAAAGATGCAGCAAGGAAAAACTGGTTAAGCGAGAGAAATCTTTTAGCTTCTCCGAGTGAAGTTTTCGGGAAAATAAAAGGTTATTTTAAAGGTGTTATTAAAACAGCGCCCAGATATTTTCCTAATTTTGTCCTTGGTATAGCAGCCCTTTCGACAAAAAGTCCTCTTATATCCAAAATAAGCACAATAGGACTTGCGCTTGTTGAAGGTTATGATTTTGTTGTTAATTCTCTTGGAATATTTCAAAAGAATGACCACTTAAAGCTTTAATAGGAATTGTAACAATATGTAACAGTCAAAAACCAGTATTTACAAGCCTTTTAAAGAAAATAACAAAAAATATTACGATTACTAGCAATTATTAACATTCACATGTCTTATAAAGATTGTGGAAATAAACAAAAAGGAGAAATAAATGATTCAGCCCACAAATGCTCAACAATTATACCCTGCACAGGGAAGTGGTGCGAATGCCGTAAGCATTAACATATTTAATCCTCAAGCATACGGAGGAGTTCCTCAAGGAGCCAATAATAATGTAAGTGCACCTTATTCTTATCAAAATCCGATTTATGCAATGCCTCAAGCATCGCTATATCAACCTCAAGCGGCAATACCTGCTCAATATCCGATATACCAACCGATTCAACAAGCGGTAATACCTGAGCAAACTCCTGCTCAACAACCGATTGCACCCGCACCTCAAATGATGCCAAACAGTGTAATCGATTCAAACGCTCAAGCATCTGAAACAAATCAAGCTCAACAAAATGCGCCTGCTCAACAAGTACAAACTGCAGCGCAAGAAGTACAACAACCCGAAGTAGCTGAAGTTCAAAACAATAACAATGCTCAGGTAATTAACATTGATGAATTAACAAAAGGCTTACAAAGCACGGATAACGACACAAAAGCAAAAACAATTAATCAAATAGCGGAATATGTTCAATCAACTCCCGAAACAGCGCTTCAAGTCGTATCCGAACCAATCATGAAATCTCTTGTAAATATAATTAACGAAGACACAAGTGCTCTTGAAGGCCCAACCGATCAACAAATTGCAATAGCGGAAAAAATTGCAAAAGGTGAACAGCTAACTCCTGAAGAAAATGCACTGTCAGAACAATTATCTCCGAGAGACAAAGCAAATAAAAACAGAATCTTTGCACTATATACCCTAGCAATGATTCAAAAATTACAAAGAGATGAATTAAATCAATACATAGAAACGCAAAAAGCAAACGGCGAACAACCGATTGAACCGCTTCCGATTGACCAATTAATCGGCTATAACGATATCGTAAATGTTATAAATAACGATCCGAGACCGGAAGTAAAAGTTGCAGCAATTCAAGCTCTTCAATATGTAGCAGAACCTCAGGATAAAGCTTCGATTGAAACAGTATTAAAAGATTCGCTAAATTCTCAAGATGAAGCTGTTAAATCTGCAGCAACGGAGACAATGGCAAAGTTTGCAGCGTAAATAAATGAGCATTAAATTTCCACAAAAAGCCTGATTGATTTCAGGCTTTTTTATATGTTTTTATTTGAATAAATATTTAAATAAACCCAATATGAGGATAAGATTTTTTTAATATAATTTTTTGTTTCGCTAAAAGGAATGTTTTCGACAAATTCATCAACTTCATTTCTTGCAATTTCGGGGCTTGAAAGCCATTTTGAAACATTACCGTGCCCTGCGTTATATGATAATATTGCAAGATAGATGTTTCCTTTAAAGTAATCAATTAAATATTTAAAATATTTTGTTCCGATTTTTATATTTTCATTTTCATCAAACAGCATGTCTTTGTTAATTTGTTTTTTTTCAATATAGTTTGCGGTTGATGGCATAATTTGGCATAAGCCCAAGGCGCCTGCCGAGCTTTTTGCGTTTTTGTTAAAATGACTTTCTTCTCTTATTACGCTTAAAAATAAATAAGGACTTATATCGTTTTGTTTTGTGTAGTTATTTATTATATCTTCATAAACAACAGGATATGCGAGCTTTAATTTGTAAGATGAAAAATCAATTTCTTTTTCTTCTTCGATTTTATCTTTTGCGCTTTTTATTGATTCGGGGTACAGTTCTTTTTTATTTAAAATCCAGGATTTAATATATTCATCATTTATTTTTAATTCTTCAATTGTTTCAAAATCGTTATATTTTAAAAGAGTTAAAAGATTTTTATCCTGCGGGATGTGTTTTTTAATGACGTTATCAATATTGTATTTTTGGATTTCTTTTTTTATAAAAATCCTGTTTGCTTTTGAAATTTTAAGCTGGCGTGCGGATAAAAAGGCGTAATAGCTTAAAGGGTAATTATTTATTACATCATAAAATCCTTCTTTTGCTTTTGTTTTTTGTTTTTGTTTTAAAAGAGCTTTAGCTCTCCAGTATTTAATTCTTGCAATATCATCGCCGTTTGGATAAAGATTTATATAATTTTGCGCTATTTCAATCGATTTTTTGAATCTTTTTAAGCTGTAATTATACCAGAATACTTCCCAGGTCGAATTTTGCGCAAAGTATGATGAGGGGTATTTTTTTGTAATATATTCATATAATTCATAAGCTGCAAGAGATTTATTTATTTCGGCAAGCTTATATATTAGTATTGGTGCGCAATAAGCATCTTTATGCGTATTTACCATATAAGTTAAAAGCTGTCTTCTGTTTTGTTTTGATAAATATATATATCTTTCAATTGCGCTTGATATCTCTTTTTCATCTATTGTTGTTTTTTTAAGATTTATTCCTTTTTGAAGAGTTTCATATTCATAGTTGTAATTTCCTAAAGCTCTTTGTGCTTTTGAAATATCAAGCCAGACATCACTGAAATCACAGTCTTTTAATAAATTTAACGCTTCATTGTTTTTGGAATTTTTTAAAAACGACTGTGCGATTATTTTTTTATCTTCTTTTGATAAATAAACGCTAAGCCCGATAACTTCATCGCACGCGCTTAAAGAGTGTTTTCCTAAGGGAGCATATTTAAGATATTCTATAAAATTTTCTTTTGCAAATGTCGGATTTTTGTCTTTTTCAAGTTTGGCAATATAATAGCTGCTTGCTTTTGCAAAATCGGAATCAGGGTATTCTTTTTGAATATATTGAAATTTTGATATAAGTTTATTTTTTGAATATTTGCCTGAATTAAAATTATACACAAGCTCGCTATATAAAACATAAGGTCTTATTAAATCGTCTTTTGTTGTTTTGGATAAAGAGTCCAGTTTTAAAAGAGCTGTTTTTTCATCTTTTAATTTATCGGCACACTGAAATTGCTTTAAAAGTGAGAGATTGTAATAAGAAGAAATTTTTTTTATTTGTGAAAAATTATAATAAGCATCCTGATATTTTTCTTCGCCATATAATTTCATTCCCTGTAAAAACAATTTAGATGCTGATTTTTGAGAATTCAGCCTGTAGATAACTAAACCAAAAACCAAAAACAAAACCAATATCAGGGAAAGTATGATTTTAAAATATTTATTATCCGTCATATTTAAATTTTACTTAATTTAATCCACTTTCTCAAACCTGTTAATTTTTGTTAAAAACAGATATTCTTTTTTGGGTTAAAATCGTATTTTTAAAAATATTGCCTGTAAATTGCACCGATAAAATGCATTAAAAAAATAACCATTTAACAAAAAATAGTTAAATGGTTATTAAGTATTATATTTATATTCCTTACGAATTTGTTATTGTTTAATCGCATCATCGCAATCGCTGCAGATGCCGTCAGCGTTTAATTTGCGATATTTCCAGCAGCGGGCGCATTTTTCGCCTTTTGCTTTTAGAACTTTAACGGTGTATTCATCCTGCGAATATTCGTTTAAAATATCATCTTTTATATCTTCAAGGTAAACATGAGATACTATATATAAATCGCTAAGCAGGTCTTTATGTTTTTCTAAAAGAGATGATTTTTCTTGATTATCGCTTAAAATAACAATATCGGCTTCAAGGGATGAACCTATTGTTTTAGGTTCGTTTGAGCGAAGCGGCTCAATTGCACGTGCAACGATTTCTCTTGTTTTTAGAAGGCTTTCAAATTCTTCATCAAGTTCGTCATTAATCCATTCGTCTTTGGCTGTTACCCATGAAGTTAAAAGAGCGCTTTTTGCATCTTTTAAACATCCCGGCATGTTCATCCAAACATCTTCCGCTTGATGAGGCATAACGGGAACAAGAATTCTTACAAGCGTTAATAGCGTTTCATATAATACGCTCTGGCATGCTCTTCTTGATAATGATTTTTTGCCTTTGGTGTAGAGTCTATCTTTAACTATATCAAGATAGAATGAACTTAAATCCGCGCTTGCAAAGTTTTGAAGATGTTGGAAATATTTATAAAATTCATAGCTTTCAAATGCGCTGTTTACATTTTTTATTAATTTTGCAAGTTTAGAAAGTGCAAATTTATCAATCAGTTCCAATTTATCATATTCAACATAATCAACTTCAGGGTTAAAGTCATACAAATTACCAAGAAGAAATCTTATTGTGTTTCTTGTTTTTTTGAATACTTCAACAAGCTGTTTAATTAAATTATCTCCGATTTTAACATCGTTTCTGTAATCAACACTTGCAGCCCATAATCTTAAAACGTCGCATCCGTAGACTTTTATTATTTCCTGCGGAGCAACAACATTACCTAATGACTTGGACATTTTGCGCCCTTCGCCGTCAAGTACAAACCCATGGGTTAAAACGTTTTTGTATGGAGCTGTATTTTTTGTTGCAGATGCAATTAAAAGAGATGATTGAAACCAGCCCCTGTGTTGATCTGATCCTTCAAGATACATATCAACAGGGATTACTTCGCTTCCGTCTGTTTGAAATTCGTCTTTTCTTGCTTCAACAACAGCGCTCCAGCTTGAACCCGAGTCAAACCAGACATCCATAATGTCATTTTCTTTAATAAATTCGCTGCATCCGCATTCGCATTTAAAACCTTCGGGTATAAATTCGCTTGCTTCATATTTAACCCAGGCGTCTGAGGATTCTTTTTTGAATTTATCGGTGATTAGTTTAATTGTATCTTCATTAATAATCGGTTTTCCACATTTTTTACAGTATAATACGGGAATCGGAACACCCCATGCTCTTTGACGGGAGATGCACCATTCAGAGCGGTTTTCAACCATGTTTGAAATTCTTTTTTCGCCCGATGAAGGAAACCAGTTAACCTTTTTAATGTTTTCTAAAGCGTTATCTTTAAACATCGAAACTTTAACAAACCATTGCGGAGTCGAGCGGTACATAACCGGGTGTTTGCATCTCCAGCAGTGGGGATATGAGTGCATAATCGTTTGAGAATTAATCAGGACACCTTTTTCTTTTAAACGCTCAATTACGATTGCATTTCCTTTGTAATACGGAACACCTTCTAAATCGGGAACTTCTGATGTCCAGCAGCCTTTTGAATCAAAAGGAGAGAATGTTTCAAGTCCGTATTTTTGTCCTGCTTCCCAATCCTCTAAACCATGTCCCGGGGCAGTGTGAACAGCACCCGTACCTGCATCAAGCGTTACGTGGTCTCCTAAAATTAAAAGTGATTCTTTGTTATATAAAGGATGTTTTGCTTTGAAGTTTTCAAATTCATCCCCTCTAAGCTCACCCAATACTTTAACATCTTCCCATTCAACGTCTTTTGTGAATTTTTCCAATAAATCGCTTGCAACAAAATAATTTATTCCTTTATATTCAAAAATTGAATAATTAAATCTTGAATTTAAGCAGATTGCAAGGTTGGATGGAATTGTCCAGGGAGTTGTTGTCCAGATTATTGAATATAGTTTGTTTGAAGAATTTATATTTGCTTTTTTGTATAGTTTTTCTTCTTCAAGCATTTCAAATTTTACATAAATTGATTCGGATTCAATATCGCTGTATTCGACTTCCGCTTCTGCAAGCGCCGTTTCGCAATCAGCACACCAGTAAACGGGTTTTAGACCTTTTTGGATATATCCTTTTTTATACATATCCCAGAATAATTCAATCTGGCGGGCTTCAAAGTCGGGAGCAATTGTAACATAAGGATGTTCCCAATCACCCAAAACACCAAGACGTCTGAAGTTTGTTTCCTGTCCTTTAAGGTTTTTTGCCGCAAACTCTCTGCATTTTTGTCTTAATTCAAGAGGTGTAAGTGCGCTTCTTCCGCCTTTTATGTTTTTTACAACGGCATTTTCAATCGGAAGTCCGTGCGCATCATACCCCGGGATATAAGGAGTATAAAAACCAAGCTGGGTTTTATATTTTAAAACAATATCTTTTAAAATTTTATTCATGGCAGTACCGATGTGAATTTTATCGGAACTCAAATAAGGCGGGCCGTCGTGTAAAATAAAGCTTTTTTGCCCTTTATTTTTTTCAAGCATTTCTTTATAGATATTATTTTCATCCCAGTATTTTTGTATCTCAACCTCCCGAACAGCCGCATTTGCTCTCATTGCAAGCGTGGTGGACGGAAGATTAAGCGTATCTTTAAATTGTTTCTGCTCCATTTTTATCCTCGTTTATTTCTTATTTCCATTAATCAAAAAAATTATACTATAAAAATATCCAAGTTACTAAACATCAAATGTTTTGTATGGTGGTTTTTTGTTTTGTTGCTTGTTGTAACTTTAGAATTGAATATTTCTAATGTATAAAAAATGTTTTCATGATAAGATAAATTTTAATAAGACTTGAGGAGAAATATATATAAATGAGCTTAATTGATATACTTTTGAAAATTTTTAAAGATCCCAATGTTAGAAAAATTAATAAAATCATGCCTGTTGTTGATAGGATAAATGCGCTTGAGGAGGAATTTTCGAGGTTAAGTGATGAAGAGTTGAAGGCAAAAACAAAAGAATTTAAAGAAATTTTATCCAAACGTCCGACGTCAAATGATCCAAAACAAGACAGAATTTTAGAAAAACAGGCACTGGATGAAATTTTACCCGAAGCCTTTGCAACGGTTAGAGAAGCAGGAAAAAGAGTTTTAAACTTAAGACATTTTGATGTTCAGTTAATAGGCGGTATTTTTCTTCATGAAGGGCATATCGCGGAAATGAGAACAGGGGAAGGTAAAACCCTTGTTGCAACTTTGCCTGCTTATTTAAACGCACTGACAGGAAAAGGAGTGCATGTTATAACGGTTAATGATTATCTTGCAAAACGCGATAGGGACTGGATGGGCAGGATATATGAATTTTTAGGTTTGAGTGTCGGGGTTATATTATCAAGTGGAAAATATAACGACTATGAATCTAAAAAAGAAGCCTACAGATGCGATATTACGTACGGTACAAATAACGAGTTCGGTTTTGATTATTTAAGGGATAACATGGCAACAGACCTTGATTCACTGGTTCAAAGACCGTATAATTACGCAATTATCGATGAAGTTGATTCAATTTTAATCGATGAAGCAAGAACTCCTTTAATTATCTCGGGTCGTCTTGAAAAATCTGCTCAAACTTATCAATTAATGGCAAATATTGCTCCTTTGATGATTAAAGATGAGGATTATGAAGTTGATGAAAAAAATAAAAATATAATCTATACCGAACAAGGCGTTATAAAAGCGGAAAAACTTTTAAAAGTTGATGAATTGTTTGATATTAAAACGCAGTATGCGCATTATTTATTACAAGCTTTAAAAGCAAAAGAACTTTTTATTAAAGATACGGATTATGTAATTAAAGATAATCAGGTAATGATTGTTGATGAATTTACGGGACGTATCATGGAAGGAAGAAGATGGTCGGAAGGGCTTCATCAGGCGATTGAAGCGAAAGAAGGAGTTAAAATTCAAGATGAAACGCAAACTTTAGCTTCAATAACATTTCAAAATCTTTTCAGATTGTATCCGAAGCTATCAGGCATGACAGGTACCGCAATGACTGAAGAAGCGGAATTCGGTAAAATATATAATCTTCCTGTTACTCAAATTCCGACAAATAAAAAGGATATCAGAATAAATTATCCTGATGTAATTTATAAAACAAGAGCGAAAAAGTACGAATATGTAGCTAAAGAAATCGAACAGATGTCAAAACTGGGCAGACCGACTCTTGTGGGTACGATTTCGATTGAAAAATCGGAATATTTATCAAATCTTCTTAAGAAAATGGGTATAAAACACAACGTCCTAAACGCTAAACACCATGAAAAAGAAGCATATATCATAGCTCAGGCAGGCAGATTGGGAGCAGTTACAATTGCAACCAACATGGCAGGAAGAGGTACGGATATATTGCTTGGCGGTAATGCCGAATATCTTGCAAAAGAAGAGCTTGATAAAAAAGGAATTACAATTAACCATCCCGATTATGAAAATCTAAAAAATCAAGCACTTGAAAACGCAAGAGCAATAACCCAAAAAGAACACGATAAAGTTGTTGAATTGGGCGGTTTGCATGTAATCGGAACGGAACGCCACGAATCACGAAGAATTGATAATCAATTAAGAGGACGTGCGGCGCGTCAGGGAGACCCGGGGTCTACTAAATTTTTCTTATCTTTGGAAGATGATTTAATGAGGATTTTTGGCGGTGAAAAAATCGCAAATTTAATGACAATGTTAAATGTTGATGATGATACCGCTATTGAAAACATTTTAATAACACGCCAGATTGAATCAGCTCAAAAGAAAGTTGAAACTTATCATTTCGATATAAGAAAATCGGTTCTTGAATATGATGATGTTATGAATATCCAGCGTGAAAAATTCTATCACCAAAGAAGAAAAGTTCTTGCCTGCGAAGATTTAAGACCGGATATTAAGTTCATGATTGAAAAAGAAACAGACAGATTAATCGCTCAATACATAAGTAAAGACATGTCTCCTCAGGAATATATCGAAAATGACTTAATAATGCTTGTTAAAGAGTTTGTGAGTATATTCCCCCAATTAAAAGACAGTTTAAAAGTTGAGGATATAAAATATTTAAGAACAAATGAAATAAATGCAAAATTAAAAGAAATGGCGCTTGAAAATTACAAACAGTTTGA
The DNA here is from genome assembly GCA_944324945.1 of Candidatus Gastranaerophilales bacterium. GTDB lineage: Bacteria > Cyanobacteriota > Vampirovibrionia > Gastranaerophilales > Gastranaerophilaceae > RUG14156. The sequence goes on along the minus strand of CALUYE010000003.1, from coordinate 119,943 downwards.
AATTGATACAATTAACAGTTTCAATGAAGTTATGGAAGAGTACTACCAAAACGATTTTGTAAGACAGGAACCGTTTAGATCTGATAACATTTTAAGACAGGTTGAGCGTGATATTTTGCTTCAGGTGGTTGATGCAAAATGGATTGATCATCTTGGAAATATCGATATGTTAAAAGATTCAATAGGGCTTGTTGCATACGGTCAAAAAGATCCTTTAATTGAATATAAAAAAGAAGCGTATAATTTATTCAATGCTCTGATGGCAGAAATTCAATCGGAAACAATTCAGCATTTATTCAGATCAAAATTCGGCGTACAGCTTTATAACGAAGAACAGTCTTAAATATAAAAATTCCCAAAAATTAAGCTCTTTTGCTTTTTTTTGGGAATTAATAATTAAAACTTAGTTTTTGTTTATTTTTTATCGTCTGCTTTTTGATTGTTGAACATATTATTTATAAAAGGAATTTTTGAAGTAAAATCAACAAATTTATATTTTAATCTTCCTGAAACGGGAACCATTAAAACGGGAACCAAAAATCTTACAACAAGAGTAAATATTGTTAAAGATTTAAATTTAGATATTTTCTTGCCATAGTTTGCAGCAAGTTTATTAACAACATCACTAAGCATTTTCGGGTTTTGTTCGATTGTCGTATTGTTGCTTAAAAACATTTTAGACAATTCTTTTATAATCCCTTTTTCGTTAAATAGTGTGCCGAATTTTTTAGCATTGTCTTCGATTATTTGTTTAATGCCATCTTGTAATTCTCTTGCAGGAGCAAGGTTATCAACCGCGCGTTCGACAAGTTCTTTTGTTGCGGGGTTGTTGTTTTTGATAATTTCTATATTATTTAATTTTTTAACAATGTTTTCAATTGTAATATCGCGCTGCGCAAGCAGACTTTCTCTTATTTGATTATCTGCAAGGCATTCGTTCAATCTTTTTGCAATTTCATATTGCGCTAATTGTATTGAGTCCATGGCATCTTTAGAATTAACCTTTTCAAAAAGATTAGAGTTGGATTTTATAAGTTCGGGGAATTTATCCTCCGCCATTTTTGCAATTTGTTCAATTTTTTCTTTATATTTCTTTTCTCTGCTATCTTTTAATCCGTCAAGCGCCCAGTCTATTGCAAGAGCACATGCGCTTGAAACAAGAGTAACAAGCCCTGTGTGCAGAATGAAACCGGGTTTTTGCGAGGGTTCAATTTTTTTAGATCTTGCAGTATTTTGAATCCAATATCCTGTTATCATAAAAGATTCCAAATCCGCCATTCTGGGCGAAGGTTTTTTAAACCATGAAAGAGCTCTTGCGCAAAGTTCACCCACGGGCGATATTGAAGCTTTTTCAACGCCGCTTGTTAAGATGTCTGCTGCGGTAGCCCCAATTTTACCTATGGCTCCCTTAAATGCCATATCTTTTTTATTTGTGTCATTTTTTATAAAAGGTTTAAAGTTTGCTTTTTCTTGAGTGAATTGTTTTGTGTTTAATAATAACGTAGTGCTCTTTTTCTTTAGAGTTTCTTCTTTTTCTTTATTTCTTTTACCGAACATCGCATTTAAAACAGGCGGTAAAAGCGCGCTTGCTATCATTGCCTTACCTATTGCGGTTAAGCTGCCTGTTGAATTTTTCCAGAAACTTTCATAAGCATCATAAATTGCCGTTTTTTTGTTTTTCAAAGTGATATTATTTTTAAGCATTTCGACAAAATCGGGATTTTTGGCAAAAATTTTCAAATGCTCGTCGCGAACGTTTTTTGTTATTTCTTTTGATTTATCTAAAATTTCTTCAAGGGTCGGATTATAGTCTATTCCTTTATTTAGTGTTTTAATAAAAGTTTTTGCTTTTTCGAACCCATCAGCGCTTGAAGCTTCTTTAACCGCTATATGGAATTTATTTACAAAGGAATTCTTTCCTTTTTTTATTATATCTTCAGCTACTTCAAGAGCTTTTTGAGAGGTTTCCGGCAGCACTTCGAGTTTTTTTGTTTCTTCATTAATTACTATTAATTTAAGATTGTTTTTAATATTATCTATTGCTTTTTTAACAACACCGCCGCCTATTGTCAGACCCAAAAAAGCGCCTATGAATGCCTGCAAGAAGTTTTTGGTTGCAACCATTTGTTTATCTTTATCTTCGGATCCGGGCATGTGCATAACGGCATAAGGTTTTAAAATGCCTGCAACTAAAAGAGAATATATTGCATTGTATGCAGCTTCGTTATCATTAACAAACTCTACAAGTTTAAAACCTGTATCAAAAAGCCCGCCGAAGCTAATCGCTTGTGCGGGTCTGTTTGATATAGTATTTTGCTGTAATTTTATCGCATTTTGTTTTCGCATGTCGCCTTGCGCGTTTTTGATGTCTCTAAGCTTGTGCGTTTTTTGCGAATTGTATAAATTTAAATATTGATTTTGCGTATTTAGTTTCATGGTACCTTTACAAAACATGTAAATTTTAAAAGTTGCTATTTATTTTTCTTTTTTTAAATTAACATTAAATCCTCTTTTTTTATTGATTTTACATAGTTTTCAATTCTATCTGTTATTATTTTTTCAAAATTAATGTTAAAAATTTCATTAATTTCATTTATGAAAAAGCATGGACTTGTTATATTTATTTCTATCATTTTTCCGTCAATTACGTCAAGCCCCGCAAGATAAATTCCGTCATGCTCGAATTTGTCTTTTATTACGTTTTCAAGTTCTTTATCTTCTTTTGAAAGTTGTGCAAATTTTAAGGTATCTTTGTTGTGTTCGTTAAATTTAAAATCGTTATTTGTTGCAATTTTTCTAACACAATAATCATATAGTTTTCCGCAGATATATATTAACCTTTTATCCCCCTTTTCAATTGAGGGGAGATATTCTTGAACCATGACCTGAGTTTTAAAATTATTTGTTGCATTTTGAAGAATTGCGTTAATGTTTTTATCTTTATCGTTTAAATAAAACACCCCGCTTCCAAAACAGCGGTTAAGAGGTTTTATTATTATTTCTTTGTGTCGGAATAAAAATTCTTTAATTATTTTTTCATTTGCACTTACTGTATTTTCCGGGATATAGCCTTGAAATTCATTGATGTAGAGTTTTTCGTTTTTTTCTCTTAAGGCTTTTGGGTCATTTATTACAAAAACCGATTTATCAACGTATGATAGAATATATGTTGCATTAATATAATCAATATCAACAGGCGGGTCGGGTCTGAAAAATATAATGTCAAAATCGTTTAAACAGACAGTTTTTGTTTCGTCTTCTTTTTTAATGTCGTTATTTTTAATATATGTTTTATTGCATAGTGCAAAAGGAGTTGCGTTTTTTTGAAAAAGTCTTGATTTTAAAGTGATTGAAACGTTGTAATCACGATTTAAAAATTCAAATATAAACCAGAAATTTGTAACAAGTTTATTAAATTCAAAATAACGAAATTCTATATCATCTATAACAATTAGTATATTTTTCATATTTTGATTATATCAAATAATAATTTTAGTGTATAATATTTGTATGAAAAATTGTCCTTTTAAAAGCGGAGATTGCACAAGCGACTGTGCTCTATTTATATCAACAAAAGAACTAAACGAAACTGTTGCAAACAGACTAAAATCGCTTGGGGTAATATCGTGCGAAGGTGATGGAATTTGCTCGCTTAAAAATATCGCTCTTGCGCAAAGCAGGTATATTTTTGAAAACACTAAAGTATTTAACAGTTAAAGCGGAGAATAGTTTTGTTTAGAGAAAACATAATTGCGGAGTTAAAATCAAAAATAAATCAGGAGCCAAATAATATCGAAAATTACAGAAATCTTGCAAATTATTACATTGGAAGCACTGATTACGATAATGCTCTTTTGGTGTATGAAGATATATTAAAAATACAGCCTGATGATTACCAGTCTTTAATAAATATGGGAAGTATTTATTTTTACAAAAAAAGATTCCCGGAAGCACTAAAATGTAACAACAAAGCAAAAGAAGTCGAGCCTGATAATTATGCGACTTATTATAATTTAGGAAACATCTATGCTGAAATTGAAAATTTTGAACTTGCGCTTTCGAATTATGAAAAAGCGCTTGAATTAAACCCTGATAATTCCGATATTTATAGCGCTCTTGGGTATTTATATCAGGATGTTGATAATCTTGAGGAAGCAAAAAGATATTATCAAAAAGCAATTGAATTAAATGATACAAACAGCGATAACTATATCAACATAGCAAATATTGAACAAAATTTATACGAATATGAAGATGCAATTATCAATTATCAAAAAGCTTATGATTTAAATAATCAAAATTCAAAAGCGGCGTTATGCCTTGCAAATGCGTATTCTACGGTTAAAAATTACCCTAAAGCGCAGGAATTTTTCCAAAGAGCAATAGAATTAGAGCCTGAATATTATTCTGCTTTTGTATGCAGGGCAATTGCATACAGTGATGACAATAAAAATGAAGATGCAATAGAGACACTGAAAAACGCAATCGAAATTGCACCTGAAAAAATTAATGCCTATATTATTCTTGCAAATATTTTAACGGATGAAAAAAGATATGATGAAGCACTGATGATTTATAAAACCGCAAATACCATATCAAACGACAATCCTAAACTTATTACTTTAATTGCAAATGTTTATGTTTTAACAAACAACTACACTCAGGCGATTAAATACTATAAAAAAGCAATTAAGCTTGATCCGAAAAATAACGAAATAAAATTGATTTATATTGAAATGGCAAGTCATTATATAGAAAATAAATTGAAAGGCAGAAAATGAATATTTCGCTAACGGATAAAATTGTGAGCGTTTTAACATATTACACATTTGGTATTTTTGGGCTTATATGGCTTGTTTATGCTTATCTTGCCAAAAAAAGCATAAATTCATTTTGTATGTTTAATATTTACCAGTCGATTTTTATTTCGGTAATGCTTTATATAATCTCTCTTTTATGGGGAATTGCGATTGGTTTTATAAGCGTTGTTCCTTTGGTTGGGAAATTTATGGTTTTTTTGGATGTGTTTATTAATCAAACACCGATGTATTTTTCTTTTACTTTAAGCGGTTTTGTGCTTATGGTATTTTTATCTTATCTTGCAGTATTATCTTTTTTAGGGAAAAAACCTTTTGTTCCTTATGTTTCAAATATAATACGTTCTAATTTCGGAGGTTGAGTTGTACAAAAAATACTTTTTTGTATTTTATTTATTTTTATTAAATTTTGCAAAAATTGGTTGCTTCGCGCAAAATATTGACAAGAGTGAAAATTTAGAAAATGTACTTAAAACAACAAATTATGAACCTAATTATTTTTCTTTGTTTTTCGGGCTTTTTCTTGTTGTCGGGCTTGTTTATTTAACAGGGTTTCTGTATCAAAAACTGACTAAAATAAAGCTTGAAAAACGTGAAGAAAATGTGCTAAATAAAATAGATATAATATCAACTGCCCACCTTGGGCAAAATAAAGCGCTCCATGTCATAAAAATAAACAACGAATATTCGCTTATCGGAGTTTGCCAGAATAATATAGCTTATCTGAAAGATTTAAAATATCCTAAGGAGGATTATGAGAAAGACGGTTAAAATCGCAAATAAAATAATAGGTGATAACTATCCCTGTTTTATAATTGCAGAAATCGGAATAAACCATAACGGTTCGATTAATACAGCAAAAAAATTAATCAAAATGGCGCATGATAACGGATGCGATGCCGTTAAATTTCAAAAAAGAACCGTTGATATAGTTTATACAAAAGAAGAACTCCAAAAAGAAAGAGAAAGTATTTTCGGAACAACAAACGGCGATTTAAAGCGAGGGCTTGAATTTTCCAAAAAAGAATACGATGAAATAGATAAATACTGTAAACAACTGGGTATTTTATGGTTTGCTTCATGCTGGGATGAGAATAGTGTTGATTTTATTGAGCAGTATGATGTTTGTGCTCATAAAATTGCATCGGCGTGTTTGACGGATTGGAATCTTTTAAAAAAAGTTAAAGCAACAAATAAACCAATTCTTATTTCAACCGGCATGTCAACGCAGGAAGAAATTGATAAAGCCGTTGAAATACTTGGCGAAGATAATCTTGTAATATTTCACTGTACTTCAACATATCCGACATCAAACAATGAAATAAATTTAAATTATATAAAAACTCTAAGGCAAAAATACTCATGCCCGATTGGTTTTTCAGGACATGAAAGGGGCATAATGCCATCAACCGTTGCAGCTTCAATGGGTGCAAATTCAATCGAGCGTCATATTACCCTTGATAGAACCATGTGGGGGTCTGATCAATCGGCAAGTCTTGAACCGCAAGGTTTGGCAAAACTTGTGCGCGATATAAGGGAATTGAAAGATATTATGGGAGACGGAATAAAAAGAGTATATGAGTCTGAAATTCCTATTAAAAAGAAATTAAGGAGAAAATAAATTGGCATTAATATTATCAGATGAAATTAAGATGGTTGTTAGTGATTTTGACGGAGTATTTACGGATGGTTCCGTTTATATTTCGGAAGGGAATGAAGTTCAAAAAAAACTTAATTTTAAAGATATCATGGGTGTTTCGATTTTAATTAAAAACGGCTTCAAATTTGCCATAATCTCAGGAGAAGACAGTAATATTTTAAATTATTTTAAAATGAAATTTAATATTGAAGACATCTATGGCGGCATCAGGCAAAAAGGTATTATTTTAAATAAAATAATGGAAAAATATAACCTGTCTTCAAATGAAATATTATATATAGGAGATGATATTAACGATATTTCGGCAATGGAGCTTACAGATTATCCTGTTGCTCCTAAAAATTTAAATCCCATACTTTCGCTTAAAGTGAAAAATCTTCAAATAACCGATGCTTCGGGAGGATGCGGGGCAATAAGAGAGATAGCTGATAATTTAGTTAGTTTAAAACAGTATGTTTGATAAGATTTCAAAAAATATAACCGAGCTTTTAAATTCGGTGAATAATTTTAACAACAATATAAATAAATATAAAGAAATCGCAAAAGAACCTGCGCTTCCGACTTATGCTTACATAAACTGGGGAATGCATCTTGTTAATTTCGGAAATAAAGATGAAGGAATTGAAAAATTAAAACAAAGTCTTATAATTAACCCTAATAATCCTGAAGGTTATGTTAATTTAGGGGTGATATATGCGCAAAATAAAGAATTCAAAGAAGCGCTTAAAAATTTTAAAGCAGCAATAAAAGCAGATAAAAATAATGCACGCGCCTGGGGTTATATTGCAGGGGTATATAGTGAATTAGGTGAAGATACTCTTGCAAAAACAGCGTTTGAAAGAGCATTAAGACTTGATAAAACAAATCCTTATACTTATTTAAACTTCGGTATTTTTTATATGAAAAATAAAAAATACCCTGAAGCAAAAGATATGTATAAAAAAGCGTACATTTTAGATTCCACTAATTCACAGGCGCTTTTATTATGGGGAGTGATTTTACTTGAAGAAAAACAATACCTTCAAGCAATGTTGAAATTTACAAGAATTATATCATTTGAGCCTTTTAACTCAGAAGCTCTATATTTGTGCGGTTTGTGCTCAATGAGGCTTGAAAAATACAGTGATTGTATAAATTTTTGCAAAAAAAGTTTGCTTTTAAATCCTCAAAAAAAAGAAAATGTGCTTTTAATTGCTCAGGGGTATCTTGAATTAAAAGATGAAGTAAACTGTTTTGACACTTTTTCCAGATATGAAGAATCTTATAAAGATGATTGGAAGTTTTATAACGCCTGGGCGCAAGCGCTTCAGGAATTTGAGAAATATGATGAATCCATTGAAAAATTTGAAATTGCAATTCAAAAAGACAGTTCTCAATTTGTAATATACGATTCTTATATAAAATCTCTTTTATATCTTGAAAGATACGAAAGAGCAAAAGAAATAACACAAATTGCAATAAAATTAAATCCTTCTGATGCTTTTTCGCATTTTAATCTTGCAAAGATATTTTTAAAAGAAAAAAATTATAATCAGGCACTTAATGAATTTAAAACCGCAATAACTCTTAATGCTTCATTTAAAGAAGTGTATGAAGAAATTGCAAAAATTTATACCCTTCAAAATGATATAAAAAAAGCTGTTAAATACTGGGAGCTTGTAAGGGAATACAGCCCCAATAATAAAGAAGCGCTTTTTAATCTTGCAATTATATATGCTGATAAATTGCAGGATGCAAAAAAAGCAATAAGATATATAAGAAGTGCTTGGGAACAAGATAAAACAGATAAAAAAACAATATTTAAATATGCGGTTATATTGTTAAAAGCAAATGATATATATAGAGCAAAAGAAAAATTTGAACAAATTACAAAAGAAGATAAAAACTATATAGCATCACAACTTGCAATAGCAGAGTGCTTTTTGAAATTAAATAAAGCATCCGATGCATTATATGTACTTCAAAATTTAAAAGAATTTGACAATAGCATAGAAAACAGTCAAAATTATTTAATAACAAAACTCATTGCTTTATTTCAAATTTTTGAAACAACACCTGATGAACAAACAAAAGAGTCAATAATTGAAATTTGTGATAAAATAGAAAATGAGTTTGGCGAAAACAAAACTACAAATGAGATAAAGCATAAACTGCTAAAACATTAACAAGAGGTAAAAATGGGATTAATTGTTCAAAAGTTCGGCGGGACATCCGTTGCAGACAGTGAAAAGATTAAAAATGTGGCAAATGCCGTAATAAAAGAAAAATTAAACGGAAACGATGTTGTTGTTGTGGTTTCCGCTATGGGGCATACCACTGATAATCTTATAAAATTATCAAAAGAAATTACCCACCACCCGCAGGAAAGAGAAATGGATATGTTGATGTCAACGGGTGAGTTGATTTCTATGTCTTTGCTTGCAATGGCAATTAATGAAAAAGGTTATAAAGCAATTAGCCTTAACGGCAGACAAGCAGGTATTCAAACCGAAAATTGTCATATGTGCGCAAGAATTGTAAATATTGATACAAAAAGAATAAAAGAATGTTTGAATAACGGGTATATTGTTGTTGTTGCAGGTTTTCAAGGTTATTGCGATAATAATGAAATTACAACCCTTGGGCGCGGCGGCTCGGACACAACAGCGGTTGCATTAGCAGGTGCTCTTAAAGCTCAAAGATGCGATATATATTCTGATGTTGAAGGGGTATACACGACAGATCCCAGAGTTGTTCAAACGGCGCAAAAATTAAAAACAATTTCTTATGAAGAAATGCTTGAACTTGCAAGAGTAGGTGCAAACGTTCTTCATCCGAGATCCGTTGAAACGGCGAAATTATATCAAATTCCAATGAGAGTAAGAAGTGCATTCAAACTTGACGATTTAGGAACATTAATCATAGGAGTAGAAAATATGGAACTTAATAAACCCGTAACAGGGCTTGCAAGCGATTCTTCGCAAATAAGAATAGTTATATGCGATGTTGAAGACAGCCCGGGTAACGCTGCTAAGTTGTTTGATTTGTTGGCAGGTAAAAATATAAGCGTTGATATGATTATCCAATCTTATGCAAGAAATATGAAAAAAACAAACGATATTGCTTTTACGATTTCAATTGATGATTATGAAAAATTTAATGCTACAAAAGATGAAATAATGCATATTATTAAAGCTTCAAATATTTTCGTTGATGAAGATATAGTAAAAGTTTCAATAGTCGGTGCAGGCATGATAGACCGCCCGGGTATAGCGGCTAAAATGTTTAATACTCTGGCTCAAGAAGATATAAACATTAAAATGATTTCAACAAGTGAAATTAAAATAAGCTGTCTGATTGAAAAGGATTGTGCTCAAAAAGCAACAAAAGCACTGGCAAAAGCTTTTGAATTAGATGGCGCTAAAGTAGCCGATGTTAAAGGCGACTTACCTGTTTTATAAAATGATTAAAGAAGTTGAAGATTTTTTAAAAGAATATAATATAAAAAATAAAACGGTAATTTTAGGCTTTTCATCGGGGCCGGACAGCTGTGCGTTGGCTTTAGTTTTAAATAAATTAAAAGAAAAATATAATTTAAATATTGTTCTTGCGTATTTTAACCATAATTGGAGAAAAGAAGCAAAAGAAGAGGAAGAATTTACAAAAGATTTTGCAAAAAAATTCAACTTTTCTTTTTATATTAAAGAAGCTTCAAAAAAAGAAAAACAAACCGAAGAAAACGCAAGAAAATTAAGATACGATTTTTTTGAAAGCTGTGCAAAAGAGTATAAAACAGACATTGTTTTTTTGGCTCACAATAAAAACGACAATGTTGAAACACTAATCTATAGAATAATTAAAGGTACTTCAATAAAAGGTTTAACCTCAATTTCAAAAAAAAGAGATATTTACTGTAGACCATTGCTTGAAATTGAAAAAAAAGAAATTTTGGATTTTTTAAAATGTCAAAATCAGGAATATCGAATAGATTCGTCAAATGATGATGTTAAATATAAAAGAAATTTAATAAGGCATAAAATTTTACCTTTTTTTGATGAAATTAATTCCAATTATTTAAATAGTATAAATAACTTAATTAAAACTTCTATAAATTCAAGAAAAATAATTGATAAATTAATCAATGAAGTTGAAAAAAATGTTATAAAAGATAATAAAATTCAAAAAGAAAAATACAAAAAACTCGAGATTGAAGTAAGACTTGAAATTATAAATAATTTTTTGGGGGATTATTTAAAATATCGAAATTATAAAAATATAGTAAAATTTGATAATTTTATTTTAAAAAACAATAATTCAAAAACTTCAATAAATTCAAAACTGTTTCTTGTTGTAAAAAATGATGAAATTTTTATACAAGAAAAAAAGGAAAAAAAGAATACGGAATTAAAAATTAATCAAGAAGGAGAGTATGTTTTTGAAAATGTTGTTTTAAAAATTGAAAAAAAAGATAATTATCCTGATATTTTTCCTTCAAATGATGAAAAATACCGCTATTTAAATTTAAAATTTCCGATTTTTGTAAGACACAGAAAACAAGGGGACATTTTTTCTCCAATCGGATTAAAAGGTTCCATGAAATTAAAAAAATATTTAATTAATCAAAAAATTGATCAGCAAAAAAAAGATGAACTTATTTTAATTTGCGATAAAAATGAAGTAATTTGTATTTTAGATGATAAAATAAGTGAAAAGTATAAAGTAAAAAACGGTTCTTGTTATAAATTAAGCTGGGGGTAATTTATGCAAAAAGATATTAAAGATTTAAAAGTTCTTTTTTCAAGCAAAGAAATAATAGAAAAAATAAAACAACAAGCGCAAATTTTAAACAGTATTTATGATAACAATAAAACCCTTATTATGATTTGTATTTTAAAAGGGGCTGTAATGTTTTACAGTGAACTTGTAAAACATTTAAAAATGCCTGTTCAGATGGAATTTATCAGCTTATCAAGTTACGGCAGCTATACAAAATCAACGGGAGAAATTAAAACAATCAATTTAACGCTTCCTGATCTGAAAGATAAAAATGTTTTAATTGTTGAAGATATTATAGATACGGGGTTAACTTTGGAATTTTTAACCAAATACATAAAGAAAAATTGCGAAGTAAAAGATTTAAAGTTAATTACCCTTTTTAATAAAAAATGTGCAAGAAAATATAATATAGAGCCTGATTTTTACTGCTTTGATATAGATGATAAATTTATTGTAGGCTTCGGGCTTGATTATTGCGGTTTATATCGAAATCTTGATTATATAGGGTATTTTGAATAAATTACAAAAAGAAAATACTTGCTATATAAATTGCCGCAATAAGCCCTGTAATATCAGCCATAATGCCTGATAAAAGAGCGTATCTGAATTTTTTAATTCCGACTGCTCCAAAATATACGCTTGCAACATAAAAAGTTGTCTCGGAACTTCCTGTTATAATTGCTGCAAGCTTTGTTGCATAAGAATCAACGCCTGTTTGATTTATTATATCTCCTAAAACTCCTAATGTGGCAGAACCTGACAATGATCTTGTTATCATAACCATTAGTGTTTGAGGGGGAATTTTAAATGTTTCAAATACGGGGTTTAAAAATTTGCCTAAAATATCAACGGCTCCGCTTGCTCTAAACATAGCACTTGCCGCCATTATTGCAATAAGATAAGGTATTATTTTTATTGCAATATTAAATCCGTCACGTGCGCCTTCAATAAAGCTTTCATAAGCGGGTGTTTTTTTAACAAGCGCACTGCATAATATAATTGTTATTATTAAAGGTAATAAATATAACGATAAAGAAGTTAAAAATTTAATCATTTAAATAACTCCTTTTTTGCCTGCGATAGTTTTTGAAAAATTTTTGCAAAAAATATTGAACTGATAAAAGCAATTGTTGTTGCAAAAAGTGTGGGAAGAATAATCTGAGTTGGGTTTTTCATGCCGTTTGCGCTTAAAATTGCAATTACAACCGCAGGTACAAGCTGAAAACCCGCTGTATTAACAGCTAAAAACATACACATTGAATCTGTTGCAATTTCTTTATTTTGATTTTTTTCCTGCATATCTTCCATTGCCTTAATCCCGAAAGGGGTTGCGGCATTAGTTAGACCAAGGGCGTTTGCGCTTATATTTAAGGCAATGTTTGAAAGTGCTGAGGGGTTATTTTTCAAATCAGGAAAAAGCAATAAAAGCGGTTTTTTAATTAATTTTGAAAATAAGTCAATAAGTCCGCAATCCTTTGCGATATTTACAATTCCAAGCCAAAAGGCCATTATCCCGATAAGCCCCAGAGCAATTTCAACTGCACGGGTTGAAGCTTTCAGCATTTCATCAATTACAATATCCATTCTTCCGTTTATCAGAGCACAAACAAACGAAATAAGTATCAAAAAAATGAAAATATAATTCATAATCTACCTTTGAAAGCAATTTTCAAAATATTTTTCGCCTTCTTGAGTAATTGAATAGCTGTTAGTATCAGAGTTTTGAATTTGTTCAATCAAGCCTTTTTCAATTAGATTTTCAAGAATCGAAATGCCTGCGATTTTTCCGCTTGCTTTAAATAATTTAGCATTTATGGATTTCATTGTAAAGCTTTGCTCGCTTAAGATATTTTTAATATAGTATGCGCAGATTAAAAATTCATCTTCTATTGATTCTGCTTCATACATAGCTAAAAATATTTTAAAGTCATCGTTTTGATTGGTGTTATTTTCATTTATTTCATTATTTTTTGTTTCGGTTTCTTCAAGATTAATATTTGTTGTATTGTATTGCGCTTCTTGTATATTTTTTTCATCAGCCTCTTGATTGTTTATGCTTTTTTGTATTGCAGTATCCAAATTTTGCGCAAATTCTTTTAATTCCGTTTCTGTAGGTTTTTGAATAATCGGATTGCGGGAATTATTTAATTCATCCATAACGGTTCTGTTAAATAAATCATTTTGTTTGTCGATATTTTCCTGCAATCTTTCGATTTCTTCATTTTGTAATTTGTGCATTTCTTTGCATAAATTACTCTTTTCAAAAATATCAAACAATACTTCTTTATTTTTATCGTTGTTTTCGTCGTTGTTTGGCTGCTTGTATTTTGCAAAAACAAGGTCTGTTTCTTCAAAATCGTTTTTTATGTCATTTGCCTCGTTTTTTTTGAAGTAATCTTCTTCATATTTTTCTTGATTTTCACTAACATCATCCGCTTTTTCAATTAATTCATTTTCATTATTATTTTCTTTTATATCTTGATTTTGTTCATCAGATTTAGAAAATTCAAGCAGTAGATTTTTCTCAATTTCGTTTGCGTATTCTTCATTTTGTTTGGTATTAATTTGTTGCTTTGCTTCTTCTTGTATATCATTTTCAGGTTTTGAATTGATTTCATTTTGCGCCATTTTAATCATATTTTTAAGTTCAAGATATTGAGGCGTTATTTCTTCTTCTTTTTTATCAAAACCGTATTTTTTAATTATTTCTTCCGTTTTATCTTCGTATTCAATGTTATTATTTTGATTTATTTTTTCTTGCGGTTCGTTTTGTATTTTTATTTCTTTTATTTCTTCTTTTTGTTCTTTTGGAATAGTTTCGTTTGTCAGTTTAATTTCTTCAATTTGTGATTTTATTTGGCTTGCATCAACACTCCTTAAATCAACAACTTGATTGAAAAGTTCATTTTTTGAATAATCTTGTGCTTTTAAAAGAATTTCTTCTTTTAATGGTTTTTCAATTTCTTTTTTATTGTCGTTTTCAAAAGAATCATTTGAAGTTATTGTTTCAAGGCTTTCACTTGAAATATCTTCTTTTTCATTTAAAGCAGTCGAAACAATTTCATCGATTGGTTTAATTTTTGGATGAACTATTTCAACCTTTTTAATTTTAGAAATAAATTCCTCGCTTGCATTTGCAAAGTATGCAAAATACAAGTCCATTTCTCTTTCTATAATATCTTTATTAAGAGAAATTAAAGAAATTTCCGACCTATTATGATTTATTTTAATTTTATAATACACACTAATTCCTAATCCGCTTGATTTTCAACTTTTTTCTTTAAGATTTCTTCTCTCCATTTTTCAAGTTGTTGTTCGACAAAATCCGCATCGTCAGATGAAAATTCAATCTCTAAATCGCCTTTTTTCATTTTGAAAACGTATTGGGGCATGTATAACTCCTATCCTAATATTGATATTATAATAAAAAGTAAAATAAATTTCCTCATTTTTTAAGTATTATTAATAAATTTTAACCATGTTTTTTATTGTAAATTTGATTTTTTTATAAAAATTGTTAAATTATTATTAAAGATTAAGCCATTTTTAATCCATTTGTATGACTAAACAAGGCGTTATTTTTTCTATAATTATAAGGGAAAATGCGCGGAGGTTTGATTTTTGTATAATTATAATTCGATTTATCCTTACAATGTTAATTATCAAAATCAAAATCGCTATCAAAAAAAAGAAAGCGAAAATACTCACTCGCCTCAAAATTCCGCAAACCCGCAGATTAGCGATAATAAAGAAAATCAAAATCAAAACACATTTCCAAACGGTACAAAAGTTGCAATTGATTATACCAAAGGTCAAATTAATATCTCACAGGTTCTTGCGGATTTCAGAAGCACGATAATTGCAATAAATGCGCCTGATGATGTTGCGGATGAAGTTTCGCAATATTTAAACCTTGTTGAAAAAGAATCACTAAAAGAAAACCCTTCAAAAGAAATTGTTGTATCAAATTTAAGAAACGCCGCAAAAATTTCCGATGATTTTATTGCAAAAAGCTTAAATAAACCTTCAAACGTTGTTGAAGGCTGGATTAAAGCTCTTTTTATGCAAAATATCAATCTAAAATCAGACCCTGATTTTGTGAACCCTGATTTTTTGCTTAATTTCCCAAAAAACGCTCAAGCAAGAATTGATGATGCCAAAAAAACAAAAGATGTTCAAGATGAAACGGTGTCATCAAAAGAAGAAGAGAATACAGCCGTTAAAAACGAAAGCAATGAAATTAAATTTTCCAATAACGATAAAATAGAAATCCAAAACGATATAGAACTTTCTAAAACAAACCAACCGGAATTGGAATCTGGCGAATTAATAGAGCAAATTCCTTCTCCTTTTACAACAAGGACTAAATCGGATAACGAAGCAAAAGAAATTTTTACAAAAGTAAAATCACTTCCAAAAACTCCCGATGGCTACACTAAAGCGCTTAATATGCTAAATGAAGCGCTTGGATTGATTTCTGACGATATTGAAGCAAACGAAAACATTAGAGCTGCAATTCATATTGAACGCGGTAAAATTTTTGATTCTTATGATTATGTTGATTATGCGCTAAGAGATTATTTTGAAGCAACAAAAGCAAGTGAATTGAATTTAAAAGCACAGGCTTTTTATAAAACAGCACAAATTTATGACGAATTTAATGAATTTGACCCTGCTTTAAGCAATTATCTTTCAAGTGTTGCATATAGCGGTGAAGCGGATAATTTAAAAGCGCAGACAACTGTTTTATCTAAAATTGCTTCTCTTTATACAAAACAATACGATATTGAAAATACAACTCAATATCAAAATTTAGCGCTTGATTTAGCACAGGACAGTGAAAGCGAAGCTTTAATAGCGCGTACATATTCCAATAATGCTCAAAATTATCAATATTTAGGCGAAAATGATAAAGCGCTTAACGGGTATAAGAACGCTCTTGCATTTTTTTCAAGAACAAATGAAAGCTATGAGGAAATGGCGTTTAATTATGAGCAGGCAGCAATTACCATGGAAAAATTGGGAAACACCGCTAAGGCAGCAAAGCTTCAATTGAAGGCAAATCAATACTATCAAAAAGCCCAACTTGAGCATAACCAACAGGCAATAGCAAGTTAATTTTACCGTCTTGCACTTTTTTATCCTGTGTCATTAAAGAAATAAAATCGTTTAATTGGTTTTTATTGAATTCAAGTTTTTCATCGGCAAGATGGAATTTATCAATTAAAAGGTTAATTCTTTCGTAATATCCGTTATCAATTAAATTATTCGCACAGGCTAATTTTGAAGCCATTTTTATCCCGTAAGCTACTGCTTGACCGTGCGAGATTAAATTATATCCCGTTAATGATTCAATAGGATGGGCAAAAGTGTGCCCGAAATTTAAAACTTTTCTAAGCCCCGATTCTTTTTCATCTAATTTAACTACGTTAACTTTTAAAGATGCGCAGGCGGATACTATATAATTCATTTTTTCTTTTATGCTGCTGCTTGAGTTTTCGCTTAAAAATTCCATTAAATCATATTTTTCTTCACTTTTGCAGGAATTTTCAATAAAAGCATACTTTAAAACTTCTCCCATTCCGCATTTTAGTTCGTAATCATTCAGTGTGTTTAAAAATTTTAAATCAATTAAGACTTTTTTTGCTTTATAAAAAGAACCGATTAAGTTTTTTCCGTATTTTGTATTATACCCTGTTTTACCTCCAATGGAAGAATCGCACATCGCAAGAAGAGTTGTAGGAATTTGAATTAATTCAACCCCTCTTAAAATGCTGCTTGCGCAAAATCCTGCCAAATCTCCGACAACACCTCCGCCAAGCGCAATAACAGCATCTTTTCTCTCGATTTTATTTTTTAAAAGTTCATTCATTATAAAATTATAGGTTTCAAAATTTTTATATTTTTCACCGTCTTTTATAACGATTACTTTTTCTTTTTCGAATTTTGAAATAATATCGGGGTATAGTTTTGCTAAAGTGGTATTTGTGATTAAAAAATATTTTTTATTTTCATCAAGATAATCGTAAATATTTTTTGTTAAATCGTAATCAATTACAATTTCGCTTTTTGTGGATTCGTTATTTATTATTTCTATTTTTTTCATATTTTTCTATAATTTCCTCAACTGTAGATTTAATTGTTTTATTGTTGTTGTCTATTTCAAAATTTGCAAGTTTGTAGTATTTTTCTCTTTCTTTGATTAACTTTTGGATTTGTGTTTCAGGGTCTAAAACAAGCAATAAAGGACGGTTTTTTTCGTTTTTAATTCTGCTGTATATTGTTTTAGAGTTTGAATTAAGATAAAAAGTTACAATATCTTTTTTAAATAATATATCCCTGTTTTCTTTGTTTAAAATTATTCCGCCGCCTGTTGAGATTATAAAATTATCATTTTTTATTATTTTATTTAATATAATATTTTCGCAAATTCTGAATTTTTCTTCGCCGTATTGTCTAAAATAATCGGTTATTTTTATGTTATATGTTTCTTCAAAAATTTTATCGCAGTCAAACAAAGGGCAATTTAAGACTTTTGATAATTCTTTTGATGTTGAAGTTTTTCCGCTCCCCATCATTCCGATTAGTGCAATTTTATAATTCATTTATCCTCGCTAAATAATGATTGTATGAATTATCAATATCAATCTTGCAATCCGAGCCGAATTTATCTAAAAATGTATCTAAAATTACAATCGCACACATATTTTTTGCAACAACGCCGCAGGCATATACCGCGCAATTATCGGCCCTTTCAAAGTGAGCCATAACCTCTGAGTGCGTATTTATTTGAACGCTGTGAAGCGCTTTTTTCATTGTCGGAATGGGCTTCATTGCAATCGTTAAAACAATATCTTCCCCGTTTGACATACCGCCTTCAATACCGCCCGAGTTATTTGTTTTGTGTTTATATTTATTGTTTTCGTAATATATTTCATCATGGGAATTATATCCGCTTAAATATGCATATTCTTTACCTAAGCCTACTTCAACGGATTTAATTGCAGGTATTGACATCAATACTTGCGCTAATTTGCCATCCAGTCTTTTATCGTAATGAACAAAGCTTCCTAAACCGCAAGGCACGTTTTTTATTGTTATTTTAACAACGCCGCCAAGGCTGTCTCCTTGTTTTTGATATTCTTTAATATAGGTATCAAAATCTTCTTTATTTTTGCAGTTTCCTATTTGCAATATCTCAAAAGAAAAATCGATATTATAATGTTTTAAAATATTTTGGCATATTGCGCCGACTGCAACTCTTGTTGCCGTCTCTCTTGCGCTTGAGCGTTCTAAAACGTATCTTACATCGTCAAAATTATATTTTAAACATCCCGCTAAATCCGCATGAGCGGGTCTTAGGTTTTTAATTTCTTTTTCTTTAATTTTTTCTTTTATTTCCTCTTTTAATTCCGGGGTAAATTCGTCAAAATTAATTTTTTCGACACTCATCGGATAAACCCAATTTTGCCAGTCTTTATTTTCAATTTCAAGCATAATGGGCGAGGCTGTTGTTTTTGAAAATCTAACTCCTGATTTAATTTTTGCTCTGTCTTTTTCGATTTTCATCCTGCCGCCTCTGCCCACGCCTTCCTGGCGCAATGAAAGCTCGGAATTTATAAAATCAAAATTAAGCTCATATCCTGCAGGAATTCCTTCAATTATTGCAGCAAGCGCACATCCGTGGGATTCGCCCGATGTTAAAAAACGAATTGCCATATCTTTCCTTAACTATACTAATGTCCAGGGTTTGTCTTCTTTTGCAATGATAACTTCGACTTTTGTTTTTGCAATAAGACCTTGAATCAAAGGCAATACGGGAAGTTCGGATTCAAAATGACCTATATCGATTAGTGCAAAACCTTCTACCTCTAATGCCTTATGAAATTTAATGTCGCCTGTTATGTAGGCATCAACATCATAATCTCTCAATTTATCAACAAAATTCCCGCCTGCACCTGCGCAAATTGCAATATTTTTAACAATTGAAACGCCGTTAGGGTTAATTAATTTAACCTGTTCAAGATTTAGCGCCTGTTTTATATTTTGAATTAATTGTTCAAGCGCAAGTTCGTCTTTAAGATGAGAAATTTTAATATAATCTTCAACCGTAACAAGATTTTGAAGCCCTAAAACGCCGCATAAAGCGTCTGTTGTTGAACCGTATGTTTTGTCTAAATTTGTGTGCGCGCAATACACGCAGATATTGTTTTTAATTGCTTCGGTTATTAATGAATTAGATATTTTTTTAACCGGATTAAAAATCAAAGGATGGTGCGTTATAACTAAATCACAATCGTTTGTGATGGCTTGCTCTAAAACATCTTTTGTAAACGAAAGAGCAACTAAAACTTTATTGGTATAATCATGATCAAGATTTATCTGCCATCCCGAGTTATCCCAGGTCTCAGCTAAATCAAGTGATGCGTATTTTTCAATTTTTGAAATTATATAATCGGTTTTAATCACAAACGACCTCCAGAATTTTTTGGGCGATATTTAATTTTGTGTCTAAATCTATATCAATTATTTTACCACTTTTTGATATAATTGTAACCTTATTTTTATCTGTGTTAAGCGCTGTTTTAACATCGTTTGCAATAATATAGTCAAGATTTTTATCGATTAATTTATTTTTTGCACATTCGATAATGTCTTTATCTGCAAGGCAAAAGCCGATTATTTTCTGATTTTGTTTTTTATTTTGCGCTGTTTCTTTTACGATATCAGGGTTTTGAACAAGTTCGAGGTTGAGCGTTTCTCCTGTATTTTTTTTGCTTAATTTTTCGTTCGAAGGATTCTTCACTCTAAAATCACAAACGGCAGCCGCCATTATTAAATAATCAAAATCGTGGTTTTTGATTTCATTTAACATATCATCAGCGCTTTTTACTTCGCTTTTTTCAAACGGAGCTTTATCGTATTTAACGCTTGTAATTAAATAAACATCATAGCCTTTATAGTACGCTTGAAGCGCTATTGAATAACCCATTTTACCTGAAGATGCGTTTGTTATATAGCGGACTGTGTCTATTTTTTCTTTTGTTCCGCCTGATGTTATTAAAATTTTTATTTTGTTATTGTTTTTATTTTGTAAAAGCTGTCTTAAGCTTTTGTGATATATTAATTCAATATCTTCCAATCTTCCGATATTTTCGCTTCCGCAGGCTAAAAACCCTGTAGCGGGTTCTATAATAACGCAATTCAGTTCTTTTAAAATATTCAGATTTTTTTGAATTATTGGGTTGTTATACATATTGTTGTTCATTGCAGGAGCCAATAAAACAGGTTTTTTGGTTGTTAAATATGCGCAAAATACGCTTGTTAGAAGGTTGTCCGCTATTCCTGCCGCAAATTTAGAAATTGTATTTGCGCTTATCGGTGCAACAACAAAAATATCTGCCCATTCAACAAGATTTATATGTTCAACATTTGTTCTTGGGGCAAATTGTTCAACATAAACTTCGTTATTTGTCAGGGTTTCAATAATAATTGGAGATATAAACTTTAAACAATTGGGAGTTAGGATGACTTTGACATTAAAGTTGTTTTTTTTATAGAGCCTGATAAGTTCATAAATTTTATATGAAGCGATTGATGAAGTTATTCCTATTAAAATATTTTTTTTATCAGACATTGCTTTTTGTTTCCCTGTTATAAATTTCAATTAATTCATCTACTGCTTTTTCAACTTTATCGTTTTCAATTACATAGTGGAATTTGTCCGTGTGTTTTAATTCTTCTTTTGCGGTTTCAAGTCTTTTTTTGATTGATTCTTCGCTTTCAGAGTGTCTGCCTCTCAGTCTTTTTTCCAATTCCTCAAATGTCGGAGGCTTTATAAAGATTGTAACCGCATCAGGACGTTTTTTCATAACGTTAAGTGCTCCTTGAAGTTCTATTTCAAGTAAAACGCTTTTCCCTTCTTTTATTTTTTCATCTACAAATTTTTTATTTGTGCCGTAATAGTTACCGCTATATGTGGCATATTCTAAAAAAGCATCCTGTTTTATCAAATTTTCAAATTCGTCTTTTGAAATAAAATAATAATGCATTCCGTTTATTTCACCGTCTCTTGGCTTTCTTGTCGTGTTCGAGATTGAATAAACAATGTTATTATCTGCTTTTTTAAAAAAATCACTAAGAATTGTTCCTTTGCCGACTCCTGAAGGGCCTGTAAAAATTATTAATTTTGCATTGTTTTTTTTCATTTTTTACCAATTCATAAACCTGTTTAATCAATTATATAATAAAATTAAAAAAATATATAAAAACCGCCGAATATTTTATTACTCGGCGGCTATATGTTCTGAATCAATTAAAAGAACTATTCTTCTGCTTCGTCTGCTTTTTTGTCGTCTTTGGCGTTGCTGTCTTGACTTACGTCAATTTTTGCCGCTGCAGCCATTACATTTGAAGTTTGATCAACCGTGTTATCGGAAACTTTTGAGTTTTTAGAAACTTCAACTTGTTCTTTAGGGATTTTAATTTGATTGATTAAAGAATCAATGTTGTCATCCGAAGGATCAACATCGGGCAATGGATCGCATCCTTCTTCGGTTGTTTCAACTTTTGTCTTATCGTAAACTAAGATAAAGTCGTCGCTTCCTTGTTGTTGGTTATCAAATTCAATTGTATGTTTATGATCTTCGCTTGTAGTTACCGTAACAACTTTGTCGTTATCGGGATCGGGTATTTCTTCAATATCCGTTATTTCTGTTTGATAGTGTCCCGTATAATCGAATCCGTCAGGATCTGTGTTATAAGTAGGATCGGTATCCATATTGAAGCCGCCTTTGTCTCTTACTTCAATGTAGCCTTTGGAAGGTGTGCCTTCAGGAAGTCCTTCAAGCTGGTCTGCGGTTAATTGAACATCAGCTGCATACATTTTGTCGCTCTTATCTAAGAATAATTTATCAGTAATAATCTTAGAAACCGATAGTTCATCATCAACGGCATTAACTCTTACTTCGGGGCCTTCATTTGCTTCAATTTGTTCATCCCATTTATAGTTTTCTGCGGTTAACTCAATACCTGCATCTTTGTTATTTGCGTTTTTGATATCAAGCGTGATGCTGCCGTTTGAATCATTTTTGGGTTCTTTTGCTTCAACCTTTGTATTAACAACAAGTTTTGTTTGGTTAATATCTAAGACTGAATTTTGAGCAGTTCCGTCTTCGTTGTATTCAACACTTTGAGGGAATGTGTGAGTTTTTGCATTTGTATCATCTTGCATTGTTTTTGTAACATCTTTTGTTGTTACGTTTCCTTTAGCGTTGATTGTTGTTTTTGTATCTTTTGCTTCAGTTGTTGCTTTATTTATTGTTAGGTTATTCATAATAACATCACCGTCTGTGATAGTTGTTATATTGTTGTTTGGTGAAGTTAAGCTTGAATTTACAAATTGAATATCATTTTCTGTTGAGAAATTATTTGAATTTCCTGCAATAAAGTCAACATTTACCGCTTTTAGCGAATTTTTACTTGTGAAGTTATTGTTGTTAGCTGCATTAAATGTTAATCTGTCGCCATAGGTTAGCGTCGGCATTGTTGTTTTTTCTGCATTGATATCGCCGCCTTTGGATTGAATTAACATATTATTTCCAGAAGTTAGGTTGACACTGTTATCGATATTAATGTTATCTGCGCCTTGAGCACCGAATGTAATCGTATCATAAGCAATTACATTAACATCATTGTCGCCTATAACTTTTGAATTATCGGTAATATATACCGAACCTTGTTCAGCTAAAATATTGGCATCATTTCCCGCATTTAAGTCGGATTGTTTAACAATAGTGTTGCCTTTGTTTGAAATCAAGCTGATATCCTTGCTTGCTTCAACGTTGGTATTGTTTTGTGCAATTACATCGCCTTCAGTTGAAGTAACTTTGACATTGATTGCGTTAGCAGGATTAATTTTGTATTCAAAATTAATTGCATCAGCCGTACCGTCATCAACAAGGTCGCTTGTTGTATCATCAGGGTTAACTCTATCGTATTTTATGCTATAGCCTGCTCTTTGTAATGTGGCATTATCAAGAGTGAAGTTGCCGTTTGTTTCAAGAACGATATCCCCGCCGACTTTTCCGTTTGAGATAATCGGTGAGAATGTTGAATTATTTGCAACGGTAACATTATTTAAACCTGTTGTGCCATCATTGTAGAATGTAATTTCATCATATACGACAGATGCGTTATCCAATTTTGTATTTGCACCTTGGATTGAAAGTTTGTCGCCTGCTACAAGTAGCGTTTGGTTTTGATTGTTTGAATCAAGATCTGATGAAACTACGATATTTCCCGATAGAGAATTATCGGAATATTTTGAAACTATATCAATATCGCCTGAAGCATCTGCAATTGTATTATGGATTTTTACTTCATTTGTTCCTGAAATTGAGATATTTTCTTTTTGATCCGTGTCAGCCATATTTTTTGCGCTGATAAATGTGTTGTTGATGTCAACTTTATCGGCTGAAGCAATTTTTGCCCCGCCTTGAGTTATGATTTTTGAATCAGCAATTTTAGCGGTACCGTCGTTTGCATAGATTCTGACTAAACCTGCATTATCACCGTTTACGGTTGAAGCGTCAGCACCTGCAGTTAAGATAAGAGAATCTTCAACGTTAACGTTTTTACCTGCCGAAATGTAAACTTCGCCGCCGTTTTGGGTTATAGTATCTTTTGATACACCGTCATATGTAACATCGGTATTTTTTGTTTCAAGACGTGAATTTGCGATATTGATATCGTTTGAGCCGACAATCATAATATCGCCGTTTTCTTTGTTTACAAGTTTTGTACCTTTAATTACCGAGTTTGTGATGTTAATATCGGAACCTGCGGCATTTGAATCGTTTACTATATGAATATCGCCTGATGTGATTGCGGCTTGGTCTGCTTTAAGACCTGAGTTATTAATATCGATATTTCTTACAACATCATCTTTAGTGTCTTGTGCTATTTCGTAGTTATCCGCATAGCCGTTTGCAAGATATTGGAATGTAACACCGTCTGCTGTTACTAATCTTACGTTTGACATTGATTTTTCACTGCTTGATGTGATGTAGTTGTAGTTGCTGCCTGTTCTAACAACCGAATCTTTGTATGCAATGTTATCGGAAACAACATTAAATGACTTATCTACATCAAAGTTAGCGCCATCCATATTAACGAAGGTTTTACCTATGTAGCTGTCTTTGTCGATTCCTGCTTCATCAAATGCGGCAGTATAATTTGAGTCAAATTTAATATCGCCGTAGTTTCTGTTTTCACCGTTTACAACAGATACGGGAGAGAATTTATTCAAAACTCCTGATTGATAATCTGCAAGTTGTTCATCAGTCATATTTTGAAGGTTTTTAGCGCCGTTGAAATCGAAAGTCGAAACAGTGAAGGAATTTAAGTCAACCGCAGAGCCGTTACCGAATAAAACACCTGCGGGGTTGATTAGAATAACTTTACTTGTTTGTTCATAGGAAGAACAAGCACCGTTTGTACAAGAGCTTGTTAATTTACCTAAAATTTCCGATGTCTGACCGCCTAAAACACGGTTAATGATTGTTTGAGAAAGTCCTGAAAATCCGAAATCAACCGTTTGATCTTTCGGAACGGAAAAATCTTTCCAATCAACCTGTCCTACTGCACCGTTTTGTCCTCCGACCAAATCAACATCCAAGTGGCTGTTGCCGCCTGAAACGTTCATGTTGCCGGTTGTGCCGATTACATCTGTCGGTAATGCGGCAAACGCACTTACGGATGATAGCGAAACAAATGCAAGCATTGCCGTAAATGCAGATAGTTTTCTTTTAAATTGACTCATTATCGTTCCCTTTCGTAAATAATAATTTTCTTAATACCATATGCGTAAATTATCACTACAGTAATTAAAAACCACAAATAACGAAAAATTTTGCACTTATTTTTAATAAATTTACAAAATTTTACAATTATTTTTGACTCATTATTCGGTTCAATCATATTAGCAGGAAATTTATAAAAAAACAATAGCATGAAACAGTATATAAATCATATATATAGCGGTATTTACGATTTTAATTTTTCGTTACAATATAGCAAAATATAATATTTATATCTTTTTTTGGGATATGATAAAAATCATCAATATAATTTATTGATATATAACGTCTGATGTTTTAATATTAATGTAATGCACTGTTAAAATTGTATATATACTAATTTCAAGGAATTGCAAAAGATTATGTTTAGTAAATCAAAATTTAAAATTACAACTATAGCACTGGCCGGCTGCTTTGTGATTACCGCAAGTTCTGTTGTTGCGGCTCCTGAAACGGCTGTTCCCATGGGAGTCGGTAATTTTGATGCGGGTGTAATCGATCAAACCAACTTAAGACAAATTAAAGATTACGAGCAACGTATCAGAGATTACAAAGAAGAAGAACATGTCGACGATAAAATCGAGATGAATAAAAAAATGAAGGATCAAATGAAAGATTTGCCTAATAAAGAGGTAAGTTTTATTTTGAATTCAATTCATATAACGGGTAATACAGAATACACGGAAGAACAGTTAATGAATTTAATTTGCCAGAGAATAGGCGAAGAAGTTACAATTAACGATCTTATCGGTATGGCAAATACAATTACGGAATATTACCAAAGAAACGGTTACATTTCTACAACTGCATACCTTCCTCCACAAAAAGTAGAAGATGGTAATGTTGAACTTGTTGTTCTTGAAGGTAAATACGGTAATATCAAAATTGAAGGCAATAAGTGGGCAAGAAAAAAATATTTAAACGCAACATTCTTAAAGGATAAAGGTATTCAGGAAGATAAAGTATTAAATGTTGCCGATATTCAAGAATCATTAAGAGAATTAAATGCGGTTGATTATATTAAAGGTGCGGTTGCCCTTCAAGATAATGAAGATTCGGAACAATATACGGATTTAACATTGAATGTTAAAGACAGATTCCCGATTGACTTTGACTTTCGTTTTGATAACCAAGGAAGGTCTGCTGTTGGTTTGAATCGTTTTGTTATATTTGCTGGTATGAGCAACTTGACCGGGTTTGGTGATCAAATCTTATCAACAACTTCTTTAGCAAGAAGTTCAATAGGTCAAGGTGTTTTCTATTCGGTACCCATAGGACGTCATGAAACCAAGTTAAACGTCGGTTATTCATACTCTGGTACAAAGCTTGACAGGGGCGAACTTAAAGATTTTGATGTAAAAGGTAAATCTCACAGCTTCTATATTGACTTATCAAGAAGATTGATTAAAACCGAAAACTATAAATTATACGGTGATATCGCGTTTGATATGAGAAATACAAATACGACTTTAAGAGGGTATGATTTATACGGATACAGAACAAGAGCAATTAAAGTCAATTTAACAAATATCAAAGATGACCTTTACGGTAAATGGTTTGCAAATATCGGTTTAGCTAAAGGTATAGATATCTTTGGCGCATCAAATGATTTTTATGGAACATATTCAAGAGAAACCCCTACAAACAGAATGTTTAAAATTCAAGGTTCGGTTGCTCGTTTGCAAGTGCTTCCCTGGAGAATGATGGGTATATTTATGGCAAACGGACAATGGACAAACAGAAACGTTTGGTATTCCGATAAAATGCAAATTGGTGGCATTTCATCAGTCAGAGGTTTTGAAGAAGGTTACTTCTTGAGAGACTATGGTGTTACAGGTTCGTTTGAATTAAGAGCACCGGTTCCGTTTTTAAACAAACTGCCTGAAAAATTAAGATTCATAGATGACTCGATAAGATTGGCAGCATTCTGCGATATGGGATGGTTTGGTGATTATTCTGCGGATTATCCTGATTCATCTTTTGTAATGAGTGTCGGCGGCGGTCTGGTATTAAAAATGACAAGATACTTATCAGGTAACGTATATATAGGCGTTCCGATAGTAAATAAACCACAGGATGCTTCAAGCCTAAGAGTTCACTTTATGATTACATCAAATATTCTATAGTGTAAGAATAATAAATATAAATTATAGCTCGGTTATAAACCGGGCTATAATTATTTAGAGACAAACTGAGAAAATAAACCTTTATAGCTGCAGGATTAATATATTTTAAAATCAACATGCGCTTATTGTTTTTATTTTACGGTCAATTTAATTTGCATAAATCAAATTTAAATACAATAAAAAGTATTTTTTTGCGTATGCAGCTTTTGAAATATTTTATATTTTTTATTATTGTTGGTATGCTTGAAATAATGGCAGATAAAGCGCAAGGGCCAAGAAACCTACAACGACACCAATAAAGATCATTAAAATAGGCTCAATAAGTTTTGTAAAACCATCTATAACGCCATCAAGTCTTTTATCGATATAATTAACACAATGTATTAGCGAATCGCCAAGTCGACCTGATTGTTCACCTGTTGCTATCATAAATACCATCATTGTTGGTATTTGTTTTACGCTTCTTAGTGCAACTGACAGGTGTGTACCTTGTTGTACTTTTGTTGTCGCTTCCATGATTGCATTTTTGAGTATAAAATTATCCATTGTTAAATTAGCAAGATATAAGCAATCTACAATTGGAATACCCGCTTCATAAGAAACTTGAAGCACTGCAATGAAGTTTGAAAAATTTGAAAATTTTAACATGTCGCATAATACAGGTATATGAAGTACTGCTTCATCAATTTTTTTTCTTGAGTTAGGGTTTTGATATGCTTTTTTGCATCCAAAAATTGAAAGAAAAAAGACAATAAGGCAAATATACCAATTTTCTTTTAGAAAATCACCTGCATTCATACACATTTGTGTTATTAAAGGAAGGGGCTTTCCTAAATTTTTAAACATTTCATCAAAAGCAGGGAATACGAACATTAACATAACAAGAACAGCTACAATTGCGAGCAGCACTACCATACTGGGGTATATAAGTGCTCCTACCACCTTGCCTTTTATATCATCTTGTTTTTTAAGCAGTTCCAACATGCGAACAAGTGTTTTATCGAGTTCTCCTGAATCTTCTCCTGCTTTAACAAGACCTATATATACTCTTCCGAAAATTAATCTGTAATTTTCAAGAGTTTCTCCTAAGGTTGAGCCTGCGATAATTTGCTTTCTGAACTCTTGAGACATTGACCTTACTTTTTGAGAGTCTGAGTTCTGTTCAATAAACAAAAGCGCTTCAATAATAGGTATACCTGTTGAAGTCAGAATTTCAAGCGTTGATGTAAAGTCTATTTTTTCTCTAAGACTCAAGCTTTGAATTTTACCTACTTTTATTTTACCTTCTTTTTTGTCGTTCAATTCGTTTACTAAAGTGGGCAATAAATTCATATCACGAAGTTTGTTTCTGGCATCTTGTGCATCGAAAGCTTCAATACGTCCTGTAACCGTTACTTTATTTTCTTTTAGTGCAGTGTATACAAATATTGCCATTATGCCTCACTTGCCAGACCAAGCATTCTCACTTGTTCGTCTATTGTTGTATTTCCTTCAAGCACATGTCTTAAGCATGACATTCTTAATGTTTTCATGCCTTGCTTAATAGCCTGTTCTTCGATTTCAATATCGTGCGCATGCTGCGCTATTAATTTTTTGATAGCTTTGTTTACTATTAAAATTTCAGTAACCGCCAAACGTCCTGAATAACCTGTTTTCTTGCAGTTTGGACAGCCTTTTGCTTTGTATATTTTTGTGTGCATCAGCTGATTAATTTCAGCTGGATCCGTAAGAATCATTTTTGCTTCTTCTTCTGTTGGATAATATTCTTCTTTGCAATGTGGGCATAATTTTTTTGCAAGACGTTGAGATATAACACCTATTAATGTAGAAGAAACAAGATAATCTTTTGCGCCCATTTCAATCAATCTTGTAACGGTAGAGGCTGCTGAATTCGTGTGAATTGTTGATAATACAAGGTGCCCTGTAAGTGCAGCAGAGATTGCTACTTCAAGAGTTTCATAATCACGAATTTCACCGATTAAAATCTTATCGGGGTCTTGTCTTAAGATTGCACGAAGTGAATTTGCAAATGTAATTCCTGCTTTTGCGTTAATTGCAGACTGGTTAATCCCTTCAAGCTTGATTTCGACAGGATCTTCAATTGTTGTTATGTTTACATCATCAGTATTAATGTAGCGAAGCATTGAATAAAGAGTTGTTGTTTTACCTGAACCCGTAGGACCTGCGCATAAAACAATGCCGTTTGGCACAGAAATAAGGTATTTTAATTTTCTTTCATCTTCTTCTGTTGCACCCGCTATTTCGATTTTATCAGCTTTTGCTTGTTTTGCATTCATTTGCGGTGCAAGGACACGAATAACCATTTTTTCACGACCTGCAACAGGAAGTGTGTTTACACGGAAATCTTGCGCACGGTTTTTGTATTTAAGAGTAAAGGAACCGTCTTGTGTTCTTCTGTGCTCCGCGATATTCATCTTTGCAAGAACTTTAAAACGTGAGATTACTGCAGCATCAACTTTGGCTGGAATCTTTAAAACTTCCTGTAAGGAACCGTCTATTCTAAATCTTACCCTGTAACCTACTGACATCGGTTCGATATGTATATCGGATGCACGTTTTGTAATTGCCATTGTAATTATTTTGTTTGCCAATTGCGAAACTGCACCGTCTGATTCTTGTATTTCTTGCTCAACCTGTTCCCAGAGTTCTCCTCCGGATGCATCGATTTTACTTGTGTCAATTTCTTTTAAGAGTTCATGGGCTTCACTTGAGTCATCCGCAAAATATGTGTTTATAAAGTTTTCAAATTCAATATGGGTAATTAAAACAACAGTTGGTCTTAATCCTGTTTGATAAATAATTTCATTTATAACGCTTTTGTCGTTAGGATGAACCATGCCCACCACTATCGTTTTATCCGTCATACTAAGAGGAATTACTTTATTGACTTTTATGAATTCTTCAGGTAAAACGGATAAGACATTTGTTATATCGCTCAGCTGTTCACTGGTTGCAAGTTGAACGCCTGTTTGGGCTCCAAGTGCCGCTTTAAGATCCTCTATTGAGACATACCCTAATTTGACAAGGATTGATCCTAAGGGAATTCCTTGCGCTTTACTTTCAGACAGAGCGATTTCTAATTGCTTTTCATTAATTAATTTTTCTTCAAGCAGGATTTCACCCAGTTTTTTTGTTTCGGGAGAAGTTATTTTTGATATATCGCCGCGAGGTTTTTTGGGTGCTTCCTGTTCTTTAGTGCCTGTATTTGAGATAAATTCTATTGGTTCTACATTTTCATCGTATCCAAAATCGTAATCATCCTGATCTGTTGTTACACCCATGCTTTCAAGTGAATTATCCGATATGGAATCATCATCTATTACAAGATCAGCATCATCGTCATCTATTGAAAAATCTATATCAGAGTCATCGATATCGAATTCATCCTGATTTGTTGTATTATTCTGCTCATCTTGAGATTGGTTATTGTCGTTGATATCTACTTCAATACCGAATCTCTCTTTAATGGATTGAGCGAATGCGCGGAATAATGTATCAAAATTATCCTTTGTAAGATAGATAAATTCTATTCTGTTATCTATAATGCCATTTATATATGATAATATTTCATCTTTTTTTGATGTTGCCGATATTGCTACAAATAAAACATCGTTCTGTAGATTTATCGGTACAAAACACATTTTATTTGCAATTGAAACATCAATTTGTTTTGCTAAATTAAAGTTTATTTTTTTTATTAATTTTGTTATTAAATTATCTGTCATAATCTGTCATTAATTATAATAGCGCATTATAAATCATACACTTTATCGTTTTTGCTTAATTCATCGGTATCTTTAATGATATGCGGCGTTACAACTATTACCATTTCTTCTCTGGATTTTGTATTTAAGCTGTTTCTAAAGAAAGCTCCAATGAAGGGTAAATCAGATAATAGAGGCATTTTATGAATTGTTTGGTTTTCGTCTTCTTTGATTAAACCTGCAAGTACAAGTGATTCGCCGTCTCTTATTCTTACGTTTTTAAGCTCTAAGTCTCTTCTTTGAAGTAATGTAGCTTCAATATCTTCACCGCCCATTTCATTTTTTCTTGTTACTGTTTGTGCAACCGTTGAAAATTCGGGCGTTAAATTCATTGTAACGTATCCGTCAGGCGATATAAAAGGTACAAGCTCGATTACAATACCCTGATCATCGCCGATTTCATACGATCTTTGTGAGCCTGATGTTATAGAAGTTGAACTTTCAAGAATTTGTGTTGTTGTCTTTTTGATATAGTCGGAAGTCATGTCGATAACCGCTTTTCTTCCGTTTGTAACCATGATTTTAGGATTTGAAAGTACTCTTCCGTTTCCGTTTTCTATAATATAATTTAAGCTGTAAGTTAAAGCTTTATTGTTTGTTTTTGTTAATGTTGTTTCACCTGAATTTACGCTGTCGCCCCAGATAAAGAAAGGTTCTGCACCCCCGACATTAAAGGCTGTTCCGTCAAATCCCAAAGATATAAACGGAGTCCATAAGTTCCAAGTGTTTGAGAATGTTTTAGAGCCGGATTCGTTTAATTCAATAACCGAAACCTCAACATAAGCCATTAGTTGTTTTTTATCGTGTTCTAAAATAAAGTCGCGAACCAATTCGGCCTGTTGAACAGAGCCGCCATATACTCCAACTTTACCTGATTCCGAGAAATAAGAAACAATAAGCGGGGGACCGTTAAATGATCTTACAGGGCTGTCATTATCTTCTTTTTTCTCGTTTTGTTCTGTTTCTGATGCAAGTTTATCTAAACGGCATGCTGCAACCCCGGGTCCGATTGTTATTTTTTCGTCATCCTGTGCATTTTGTTCTGTTTCATCGTTAGAATCGTCAAATTCTGCGTTGAATAACGATTCACAAATCATTTGTGCCATTTCTTTAGGGGTTGTATGGTTAACTTTAAATGTATTTATTAAAGGTTTTGTATCAATTAAAGGCAAAACCTTTTTTATGGTTGCAACATCATTATCCGTGCCGAATACAAATAATTCGTTTTTAGACGGATTAGCAGACACGACTGCATGGTTTGTAAGTCCCGAAATATTATTTTCAAATATATTTGAGTTCAAAAATGAAGCGACCTGGCGAACATTTGCATATTTAACCGGAAGTACCGAAATATTTGTAACTTCGCCTGCTGCCTGGACATCATCCAATAGATATACCAAGAGATTGTTTTTTTCTATTTTAAATGTTAAATTGCACATTTTAAATATCATTGAAAAAGCATCATTTAGATTTACATTGTTTAAATCAAGCGACACCTTTCTACCGGCAATATCTCTGCTCATAGGAACATATCCCAAGCCCGCCTTGTCGCATAACATTCTTAAAACTTGATTTAAATTAGCATTCATCAATGATAAACTAACGGTCTCATCCGTATTTACAACTTCGGGATAACCGCCAAGCTCAATTCTTGCTTCAATCGCCTGTGCTTCGGGAGAATTAATATTTAAAATACTTGCACTTTCTTGTTGCTGATTTTGCAAATAGGAACCTGAAACACCGTCTAAATATGATAACTTACCGTAATTATCAAATCCGAAAACAGTTCCTGAAATCAATGTCATACTTAAAATACTTAAACATATTTTACTTAATTTGTATGATTTTTTTAACATTTTATTATTTCTCCCAAGTTTAGTTATTGTCTTTCGTTTATTTCTATATCTTCAGATGAAACATAGTTGTCATCGTTTTTATTTTTATTTTTATTTTTATCTGTTGATAAATCACCTATGACATTGTTGCTGTAGACTCTCTTTTCTCCGTTGCTTATTAACCCTACGGGGGTTATGTTTTTATTTTTTGAATTTATGGCCTCTGCAACTTTTGCCCTGAATATATATTGTCCGTTTGCCAGTATAACATCATCTCTTTGTATCTTTTTAACTACAAAATTTTTAAATATATCCCCCTCTTTTACAAAATAACTGGCATTATCATAGTTAATAATTGCTGCAGGTTCTTTTGTGTCGTATAAGATTCCGGAAACTAAAAAAGTATCTAATTTTTCCAAATCGTTTGTATTAAAATATGCAGTTCCTGCGTATGTTACTTTCTTGGGCGGCATAGGGAAGCCGAAATCATCAATATTTTTTGTTTTTTTCGGTTTTTGGACTGCTATTGCTTTAGGTTTTGGTTTTTCTATAACAAAAGTTGTGTACTTTTCTAAAGGCATGAACGGGTCGCTTCTGCCTGTTTGCATTACGGGAACGGTCTCTTTTTGCTGCTGTTCTTTTTGTGCTTGCAGTTCGTTTGCCTGCTCTTCGTTTACGACAGGAATAGCGTTGTTTTGTTCGTCTTGAGCTCTGTTTGCAATTTCTTCTTGTGTTGTATTGTTCAAGGTTTCTTGAACCGCTTGATTTTGTGCTGTTAAATCGGCAAGCATTTCTTTTTCGTCGCTATAGCTTGAAGTGTAATAATATACTCCACCGCCTGCAATAACAGCAACAAGAATTGCGATTAATAGCGGAAGACTGCTTTTTTGAGAGTTTTTTGCAATCTTAATTTCGCTTCGAGGTGCCTTATTTCTTAAATTGTTATTTGCAATACCTGCAGCTTCCGCTGCATTTGCTAAATTTGAATCAATGTCAAAATCTTCTTGAATTAAAGAATCATTATTTTGAATTTCTGTTTGATTTTGTCCGGAGTTTCCTCCGAAAGCATCAAATGCTTTTTGTTTTGGTGCTTGTGTTGATGAATCAGCCGTTAAAATTTTTCTTAATTCTTCATCATCAACATCATCGGTATTATCTGTTTCATCATCAATAAATTCTAAATCATCACCAAGATCAATTAAATCATCACCTAAAGAATCTGCACCTGCAGTCTTAGAATCATTTTGGACTGCATTGTTATTCTGCTGCGTGTGTGTTTTATTAGAATCTTTTATTGATACAATTTCATCATTATCTACCAGAATGTCATCCCAGCTGACTGTTCCGTCATCTGAAATTTCTAAATTTGCATCAGGATCAATAATAATATCCTTATCTTTTTCATCCTCAAAAAACATTTAATACTAAACTCTTCTTATATCCTATAATACTATTTGGTTAAATAACCCTACTTATAAGTTTACTATGACTTTCATTTTTGTCAAAATGTAACACTTTAGTAATAATCTTCATCGTATGTTAGCTCTATCCCAGCAACAACAATGGTATCACCGTTTTGTATCCCAAGACCTCTTAAAGCATCAAAAATACCCATAGAGTCTAAAATGTTTGTATAGCGCTTGATTTGCCCTGTGTTTTTTATATCCGTTACGGAAGCCAATCTTTTTAATTTTCCTCCATTTATAGTATATGTATTTTTATTTAATTTTATGATTTCATAGTCTGAATCATCATTATTAAAAGCATCAGGGTCATCTTCAACAACATGCGAAACGGTAATGTCATGAACTTCATCTAACTTAACATATATATAATTTAATAAATCTTGAACTCCTTCTTTTGTTGCGCTTGAAATTATGAAAACTTCTTTTAAATTAAATGTTTTCATAAATTCTTCCTTAATTTCTTTGGCATGCTCAAGATCTGTTAAGTCAGATTTATTTAGCACCAAAACCATGGGTCTTTTTGCAAGTTCTTTATCGAATTTTTCTAATTCTTTATTAATTTTTTTATAATTTTCAAGACTTCCTTCAAGTGAAATATCGACAACATGAAGTAATAATTTACATCTTTGAACATGCCTTAAAAATTCATGTCCTAAGCCCAATCCTTCCGATGCGCCTTCAATAAGCCCCGGAATATCAGCTATTACAAAGCCGTCGCCGTTTGGTTTTTTTACCACTCCAAGGTTTGGAATCAGTGTCGTAAAAGGGTAAGATGCGATTTTTGGTTTTGCAGCGCTAATTGTGCTTATTAAGCTTGATTTACCGGCATTTGGCATGCCAACAAGTCCGACGTCTGCCAGTAATTTTAATTCAAGCTCAAGCTCCCTCTCGATTGACGGTTCTCCGGGCTCGCAAAATTGCGGTGCCCTTTTTTGTGCTGTTGCAAACCTGGCGTTACCCCTTCCTCCTCTTCCGCCTTTTGCGATTAATACGGTTTTTCCGTCTTTGTTAAGGTCTGCTATAATTTTATTTGTTTTTAAATCTTTTACAATAACCCCTGTGGGCATTTTTATATATAAATTTTCACCGTTTTTACCATGACAGTTTTTATTTCTGCCGTTTTCTCCGCGTTGTGCTTTGTATACGGATTTATGCGTAAAATCCAAAAGAGTAGACATATCAGATGTTGCAACAAAATAAACATCTCCTCCGCAGCCGCCGTCTCCACCTGCAGGCCCTCCTTTATCAACATATTTTTCTCTGCGCCAAGCAAGCGCTCCGTTGCCGCCTGCGCCTGAGATAACTTTAATTTTAGCTTTGTCGATAAAAGCTGCCACTTTATACTACAGCCCTTTCATGGATTTTATCAATCGGATATACTGCTTTGTTATTATCTTCTGAAAGATTGTAAAAATCAATATTGCTGTTTGGATTTTCAAATTTTTCCAATACTAAATTTGAAATATTATGTAATTTTTTAATTAAAACACATCTTTCAATTCTCTTTTCAAAATATTTATCAAATATCTTCATAACCAAAGGATAACATTCCAAGCAATAGCAGGCATTTATTGTTGATATTGAGGTTAAAATTTCTATATCATTACATTTTTCAAATACAAGCATAATGTAATAATTTGAAAATTTTACAATGTTATTAAGAATTTGTTTTTTGTTATTTATATTTTCTTCAAAATACAAAACAAATGTATTGTATAATTCTTCATCTGAAAAATTTTTCCTGACACTATGCAGAATCAGATAGTCTTTTAAAAAGCAACCGATTAAATTTAAATCATTATTAAAATTTTTTTTAAAATTTAACAGTTTCTCTAATTCATCAAATTCTAAATTAAACTTTAAATAGTTAAAAACTTTTTCTACTTGTTCAATGTAATCCATATAATATATTTTAAATTTGTAATTTATTAAATTCAAAAAATTAATAAAACTTAAATTAGAAACTAGTTTCTATACCCTATGCCTGATTTATAGCCCGATAGCGCATATAAAAAAGGAAGCATAGGCTCAATCCATTTTAATCCCGATAATGTTGCAACGGTTGCAATGTCGTCTGTGTGCATGCCTAAATCTACAATTTCGGGTTTTCTTTCTTTGATTTTGTTTTTTGAAAAAGGACATATGACTTTTTTTGTAATTAAGTTTGCAATTTTATTGCCCCCGATTACTCCTGTTGTAATTATTCCTGCTGTCATAGAAAGTGCTCTTATTGTTTTATTTTGAATTTTTAATTTTTCAAGAATTCCTAATGCACATCCTGCTCCAACATTACATAAAAATATATTCGCAAGATATTGATATAGCCCTTCTGAAATTTTATTGCATGTTGAATTTTTACAATCCTTATCGGGTGAAATCTTGTCTGCTGTAATTCCTGATATAATTCCTCCCACAACAGGGACTGCTCCATATATTGATAAATATCCAATTTCCGAAAAAATATCTTTAGAACTTACATTTTGCGGCTCGGGGATTAATTTATTTATAAAATCAGTATTATTTGTTTCTTTTAATCTTTTTATTAAAGTTTTTACTTTTTTAAAGGAAAGAATATTTTCTTTTGACGATTCAAGCAAATCTTGAATATCTTTTGGAGGGTTTTTGCTTAAGATAAAATCATCAATTATTTTTTTGTTTAATTTCTTTGTTTCATCAAGAGACGGAATTAAATCTCTTTTTGTGATTTTTGAAGCTATTTTAGGAGCAGCGAGTGCGCTAAGCGCACTCATAAATAAAATGAAAGTATTTTTGTAAAATTTATTTTCGTTTTTCTTTTGAATTTCTTTATTTTGCTGCTTGTTTTTAATAAATACATCATAACCTTCTTTTGCGCTTAATAAAGCGCTGCTGCTTAATAAAACAAGGGGCATGGATTTATTTAATTTTGAAATTAAAACAGGCTGGTCTAAAAATCTTGCGAATGCTTTAATGTTGTTAATCATTGTTTATATATTCCTTAAAAGATAAATTTATATTATGTTTTATAGAAAATTCGATAAATTTTTCAAGTTTTTCTATAATTTTTTCATCTATAACATGTTCTATTTTGCAGGCGTTATCTGAAGCAATGTTTGATTCAAACCCTAAAATTTCGCAAAAAAATGAGGATAAAATTTTATGTTTTTTGATGATTTTTTTTGCTTCATCTTCACCTTTTTCGGTTATTTTAATCCCTTTTCTTCCCTCATAGATAATTAAATCCATATCGCCAAGTCTGATTAGCGCCTCTGAAACACTTGCTCTTGAAATATTAAAGTTATTTGCAATATCAATTGCTTTAAGTTCTTTATTTTCTTTTATTGAGTTATAAATATATTCAATATAGTCTTCAAGTGCTTTTGTCAACATTATTTTTCCTTTGTTAGGTAAACCTTACAAAATATAGTAAGGCTAACCTAACAAAATGTCAATAGGTAATTTTGTAAAATCAAAGATGTTGACGACAAACTATCATTGTAGTTAAATAAAATAATAACCCGTTTTTGGTAATTATAATTATTAACCGAGGCATTGTAAATGGATTTTATAAGAGAAATTAATAAATTAAAAAAAGAAAAAAACGCAATCATATTAACGCATTGCTATCAAAATATCGAAATAGACGAAGTTTCCAATTTTGTCGGGGATTCTTTATATCTAAGCAAGATGGCGGCAAAAACCGATGCCGATATTATTTTGTTTGCAGGTGTATATTTTATGGCTCAAAGCGCCAAGCTTTTGTCTTTAAATAAAAAAGTTCTGCTTCCAAATATGGACTCAGGCTGTGTTATGGCGGATATGATTGATGTTGAAAATTTAAAAATCTTTAAAGCAAAACATCCCAATATCCCTGTTGTATGTTACATTAATTCAACGGCTGAAGTTAAAGCATGCTGCGATATTTGCTGTACAAGTTCAAACGCCATTGAAGTGGTTAAGAGTTTAAATGTACCTAAAGTTTTATTTGTTCCCGATACATATTTGGGTTCATACGTTCAATCAAAATTAAAAAATGTTGAAATAATTACATTTAACGGTTTTTGCCCGACGCATTTAAGAATTAGAGTTGAAGATATTATCAAAGCAAGAAAAGAATATCCTGATGCAATAATATTGGCGCACCCTGAGTGTCATCAAGAGGTTGTAAAACTTGCGGATTTTACCGGCTCCACAAAAGAAATAATGGAATATGCAAAAAAATCTTCAAATAAAAAATTCGTTATTGCAACCGAAAAAGGCGTTGTAGACAGGCTTAACCGTGATTCTAAGCTTGAGGGATGGGATAAAGAATTTATCTTAATAAATGAAAATATAATTTGTCCCAATATGAAAAAGAACAATCTTGAAAACATCTATCAAACGCTTTTGGATGAAAAAAATGAAATTACAATTGATGATAAAATAGCTGCCAAAGCAATTAATTGTATTGAAAAAATGCTTAATTTAGATATTGTAAACGCCTGAAAAAAATCCCCGTTTTAATTAAAACGGGGATTTTTTTGTTTATTTTTATATAATTCCTTGCTCCATCATTGCGCTTGCAACTTTTTTAAAGCCTGCAATGTTTGCGGCTGCGGAATAATTAATTCCAAGATTGTATTCATTAATTGCCATTAAGCAGGATTTATAAATATTAACCATAATTTCTTTTAATTTATGATCAACTTCTTCATAGCTCCATGAATATCTCATTGAATTTTGAGACATTTCTAAAGCTGATGTTGCAACGCCGCCTGCATTTGCAGCTTTTGCGGGAGCAAGCAGAACGTTATTGTTAATAAAGTATTCAATTGCTTCGTTATCAGTCGGCATATTGGCGCCTTCGCCTATTGCTAAAACGCCGTTTTTAGTTAACAACTGTGCTGTTTGCAAGTTGATATCGTTTTGTGTAGCGCAAGGAAGAACAATCTGAGCCGGTATTTCATAAACGGCAGGAGTTTTTCCTTCGATATTTTCGCTGTATTTTGCATCGGGATGTTTTTTTAAGTATTCTTTAATTCTTAAACGTTCAACTTCTTTAATTCTTTTAATTTCATCTAAATCAATACCGTTTTTATCGTATATACATCCGTTTGAATCAGACATTGCAACAACCTTAGCACCCATTTCCATTGCTTTTTGTGCTGCATAAATTGCAACGTTTCCGCTTCCCGAGATAGTTACTGTTTTATCTTTTATATCGATTCCGTGTTTTTCAAGCATACAGTGCATAAAATACATTAAACCAAACCCTGTTGCTTCTTTTCTTACCAAAGAACCGCCGTATTCAAGCGCTTTACCTGTTAAAACACCTGCTTCGTAAGCGTTTTTAATTTTTCTGTATTGACCGAATAAATAGCCGATTTCACGCGCTCCGACTCCGATATCTCCTGCGGGTACATCAAGATTGTGTCCTATGTGTCTTTGAAGCTCGTTCATAAAGCTTTGGCAAAAACGCATAATTTCATTATCCGATTTACCTTTTGGGTTAAAATCGCTGCCGCCTTTGGCGCCGCCAATCGGAAGCCCTGTCAGCGCATTTTTAAATATTTGTTCAAAACCTAAAAATTTAATAATACTTAAATTTACGTTTTCATGAAATCTTAAACCGCCTTTGTACGGCCCTATTGCACCGCTAAATTGAACTCTGTATCCGCGGTTTACATGGACAACTCCCTTATCATCAACCCAGGGAACTCTAAACATAATAATTCTTTCAGGTTCAACCAATCTTTCAAGCAGTGCTGTTTTTTCATATTCGGGGTGTTTTTCAACAACGGGTTTTAGGGTATGTAAAACCTCATAAACTGCCTGACAAAACTCTTTTTCATTTGCGTTTTTTGCTTCGACTTTGCTTAAAACTTCACTAATGTAATCTTGCATATATCATCCTTCTTAAATTTACAGACAAATTATAGCACTATAGATAACAATGCACAAATTAAGATTTTATAAAATTGCCCCTTTTGTTTTTAAAAAGGGGCAATTTATTATTTTTTATAAATCAACTTCTTTTACTTTTGAGAATTTTTTATATTCTTCGCAATCAACCGTATCGGGTGCATTGTATAGTTTTTGCTTTGCTTTTTCTATAAGTTTTGATTGAGAATTTAATAAAGTGGAATCAGCCAGCGCAATATCGCGTCCAAAAGCTTGAATGGATAAATGTATTGCTTTTTCTGACGGGGCTGAGTTTTTTGAGACGGCTTTTTGAACTTTATAGCTTTCCCAATTATCATCAAGTTTATCAACATTTGAATATTTTCCGTTATCAATAACTCTTTTTGAAGTTTCATTTTGAAGAATATTTGTAACATATTCTTTTTGAGATTCAAAATGGCACGGAAGAACAATTTCTTCGCCTATAATTTCTGTGCTGTCTCTTTTTTCTTCTTTTTCAAAATGCCGTGCGGCAATTTTTAAATGTTCTATTTCCATTCCAAGCATTTCTTCCCATATTAACTTCAAACGCTCGTCTTTTTCGTCTTTATAGCAGTTATAATAATTACATGCCTCGCAAAATTCATGCACAAGCCATTTTTCAAACACGCTTTCATTAGGATCAACCAAAGTCTCATACATTGTTACATGTTCTTCTTCAACATCGCAAATTTCAGCGTAGAGTTGTTTTAAATCATTATTTCCAAACATAAAACCGTGTTCTGCGTAATAGTTATGTGTTTGTTGTTCTGCGCTGATTAAAGTTAAGATATGAACCTTTGTTTTAGGGGAAGTTTTATCTTTATCGTAATGATTTCTTATTCTTAAAGCGTTGTCGTTGTGGTGATATTGTGTCGGTCTTCCAACAACAACATCCGTCATATTATGAAGAATGATATCAGGGTTTGTATCTTCTACCATTTTTGCAAATTGGCTGTATCTGTATAAATGGTCAAAATCTTCCAATAAACCGAAATTAAATGTTTCTTTAACGTATTCATCGTCTTCGTTTTGAGCAAGCCAAGCGGTTAAATCAACGGCAACCTGTTCATAACCGAGAGTTGTATCAAGCACGGT
Source organism: Candidatus Gastranaerophilales bacterium (assembly GCA_944324945.1). Classification (GTDB taxonomy): domain Bacteria; phylum Cyanobacteriota; class Vampirovibrionia; order Gastranaerophilales; family Gastranaerophilaceae; genus RUG14156. Next base: position 78,644 of record CALUYE010000003.1, on the reverse strand, counting down.
TTGTTTATAAGGCGATAGCCAATTAACCGTTGTTTGCTGCATATCTTCAATTCTTCTTATGTTAACAAGAATTTTATTTAATTCTAAATCATCACATTTTCGAACAAAACAATGTTTAAAGTTCCAGGCTTGTGTTTCTATTCCGTTTAATAAAATCTGGCGTGTTCTTGTATAGTTATCAACAAGCTCTCTTTCGTAAGGTCTTTTAACAATTTCCTGCCAGGTTTTTATTTGTTTATCAAGAGGTATTCCTTTTTCTTTTAATAAATTCATTTTGATTCCTTTCTTTAATTTAGCGGCAGAGCGCATGGGCAAACAATTCACCGACTTTGTGGTTATAGTGTGCGCCGTCTTGTTTTGAAAATAAATTTTCAATATGACTTAAATCGCTGCCATCTGTTGAATAATTCGGGTTTGCCATCATGATATGATGAGTGTTTGTATCGTATCTTAAGGGGAATAAATCATTTGTCTGCATAAAACTGGGCAATTTATCGCTTGCCAGATAATAGCCGAATAATGCGCTTGAAATTCTGTTTAAACGCTGTTCAAAACTTATTCCGCCCCCATAATTATCGTTTTCAATTTCAACACCCGGGGCATAGGTTCTGTTGTATTTCAGACGTTCCGACAATTCGCGCACATTATAAAAATTATCTCCCGTAATAAAATCAGTCCCTGCATTTAATCCCATTTTTTCATATCTTTCAAAGTCATCGGTTGTTTTTTCACCTATAAAAGATATATTGGTTTTGCCCGATCGTTTTCTTATTTCATGGAATATATACTGTGCTTGGGAGTATGATGGAAGTGCTCCGACGCCTGTATAATTTTCCATTTCGTATCCGCCTATGTGTTTGGCGGAATCTACAAACATTGCTTCAAAACCTAAATTCATTAATTTTGTACATTCATTTATAAAAATTTCAAGGTGTTCATTATTCTCCCAGGAGAAATTTTGTTCTTCGTTATCTTTTACAACTTTTATTTGATCGGCTGATATCATCATTCTAAAACCGACTTTAAGTCCTCTGAAATGCGCTAAATCACAAAACGCTCTTAATTGATTCTCGGGAGAAATTAAAGAAGCTATATTGTAATCTATTATATTTTCGCTGTATGGACAGTTTATTTTAAGCGCATAAAGTGAATTTTCAACATCTGGAGCTTTATTGTATCCATCACCAAACATATTTTGAAAAATTTGCGATAATATTACGCAATTTGCCCATGATTTTGCGCTTGGGGGAATGGCGGGAAGAATTTTAATTGAATTAATCAAACCGCAGCAGGTTTTATTGCTGCACATTTTTGCAATGGCTCTATTGTTAAGTTCAAAATAATTTGCAAACCTTCCCCAATTATCTCCATAATCAGGCGTTGAAATAAAATTCGGAAATTGAGAATAAAAGTTGCAATCTTCACTTATTGTTGCAATTAAATCAATGATTTCTTTTATGTTTTTTTCTAAAAGCTCTAATGGAACTATGTTTCCAATCCATTTTTTAGTTAAAGCACAGCCCAGAGAATGATAGATTTTGTTGTCAAAATCGTGGTTTTTTTCAAGTTTTGTACTGAAATTAAAGGCTTTTAATAATAAGTTTACAGAGTTTGTTTCCATAAAAATAAAATAAAACTTATTATTAAAAAATAAATTGCCGTATTGATTAAACAGCTATACCGTTTTAAAAAGCTCAAGAGCCGTAATTTTTGCTTTTTGATAATTTGATGAATTTAAATATTGTTTAACGATTTTTCTTGCATAAGAACCAAAAGCGGCACCGTTGTTTTTAACATCAAGCAACCTTGCAAGTTCCATTGTTTTTGAATTTGTTCCGCCCGACATAATTACAAACGCGTTTTCAATATCGCTTTTATTTATTAAATCAACAAAAGCGATTGTTTGAAGAGTTGTTTTATAATCATCACACCCGCCTGACATAGGTGCGCCGTCCGCTTGAATTATAACTTTTCTTTCAGCTTTTTTTATCATTTTTTTTAACTGCCCGATTATTTTTTTATCCCCAAAATATGACCTATCGCAGCAGATACTTAATAAACCGTTATAATTTGAACATAAATAATCCCATTTTTTATCGATTTCTTCAATATCATCGGTTATTATATGAAATTCAATACAGTCAACTTTATCAAAAAGCGAAGGTAAAAATTCCTTCCAGTCTCTTGTTTTTTGATAGGATATTAATGCAGGGCATTTTGTTTCGTTGTAACATTTAGAGCAGCCAATGCAATTTTTTTCGTTGATTTTTGTGGTTTTATCAAAATATATGGCATCTTGCAAGCATAAATCCTTGCATTTTAAACAGTTTTTACATTTTTTAGGGTCAATTTTATATTTTGTTAAATGCGGGTCTTGATTTACCCCGACACTTATACAGATAAAAATATCCTGCCTTTTGATTTTTGAATGTTCAATTCCTTTAATTAAAGAATTCAGTGCGTCAGTGCTTGCTTCAATATCAAAAAATCTGCAGCCGATTGAAGAATAAACCATGGCTAATTTATAAATTTCTTCGTAATCAGAGTTATTTGCTCCCAAAACGAGTTTAAAACATTTTTTTGATTCAAGGTAATCAAGCAGGCTCTTGTTCATATTAATATTCTATTATAAAAATAAAATCTTACCCTACCGCCCTTTTGCTTTTTATTGAGCCTGCACGACACTACCTTGGCTTTTTAAATAATCCATTTGGGAATTAATTGTATCCTTGCTTGCAAGAATTGAAATTGTCGGATTATATGAAAATACATATTGAGCTGTTTTTAAGATATCTTCTTTTGTGATTTTATCAATTGCTTCTAAATATTTATCTATTCTTTTTATTCCGTAGGGTTCTTGCATGTTCATTAAAACAAGGCTGTTTTTTGAAACGGGGTTTTGAAAAACTCCTATCATTTCTTGTTTTAGTGCCATTTTAGCACTTTCAAGTTCTTCATCGCTTACAAGTTCGCTTGACAGTAAATCAGTGTGCTTTTTAAAGCCTTCAAGAGCTTTTTGAACATTATCATAGCTTTTAACGTTTGCTTTTTTATCGTCTGTTGTTGTTTCGATTCCAAGAGTTAAAATACCCGTGTTTTCAAATTGACGCACGGAAGAATAAACGCTATAAGCCAGATTTTGCTCGCTTCTTAAGTCGCTAAACAGTCTTGCGTTTGAATCTCCGCCAAGAATTGCATTTAAAAGTTCAAACTTAACTTCGTCTTCGATATTGCCTGATAGAGGGAATTGATATGATTTATAAATTTGCGCCTGGTTTAAATCATCGGTATCGTAAATAACGTTTGGCGCAGGGTTTGCCTTAAAGACAGGAGTTAGTTTTCTTATTGATTCTTTAAATTGAACGGGTTGATTTTGATGGAAATCTATTGTTTGCTGCTTTAAGGAAGGATATTCATCCAAAGGCAGGGTTGCGCAGAAGCTTGAAGTTGCACTTTTTAAAAGGCGGTTATAAAATTCTTTAACATCATCAAGAGTTAGCGAATCAATTGTTTGTAACATTTTGCTTCTGTTTGCAAAGTATCCTTGGTATACACCGCTTAATAAGTTTGAATTAGCGTCTTTTTGACTCGTTAAAAGTGCGTCTTTTACTGCTTTTTTGGCTTCATCAAAGTCGCTTTGGGTTAATTTCGGGTGATATAATAATTCATACATCAATTCAAGCGTTTTTGATGCGTCTTCAACAGCGCAGTTTGCGTAAATATCTATACTTTTGCCGTATACTTCAACGTTTGCGCTTATTCCGTTTAATTCCTTATATCTTTCAAGTTGATTTTGGTTTTTATATTCCGAACCTTTTTGGAACATATAAGCTAAAACAGCGGGGATGTTTGGGTTTTTGGGTTTAATTGGCGGAGTATCGACACTCCAGGAATAAACACACAAAGGAGAATCCGATTTATCAATTGCAAGATGGGTATTGTTCGGCATTTGATATTCGTCAATCGTATTTGTTGAAATTTTCGGCAGAGCACCAAAGGAAATAGCATTATTTTGATTTTTTACATTTTTATTGAATGATTGAAGAGAATATTTTGAAGAATTGTAGTTATTGTTAATTTCATCTTCGCTTACACTTGAAGGATGAACAACAAACATTGAAACTCTGTTTAAATCAAAATATTTTTTTGCGAAATTTTTAATATCTTCTTTTGTGATTGAATTTGCGATATTGTGATAGTTTGTAAATAAATCAATGGAATTATTCATAAGACTCATCCCAAGCATATCGCAAAGAGTGGAGCTGTTTTGTAAATCTGTTAATTTTGTTTTTTCAATATATTTTTTCATAGCAAGAAGATCATCATCCGATAAATCTTCGTTTTGTAATTTTAATACTGCATCATAAAACGCATCAATTCCCTTTTGTTCATTGTTTGGATTTAGCGAAATTAAAGTCATTAATGCGTAAGGATCGTCATTATTTAAGCCGACTTTTTTATAGGCCATATCATAGCCTGCGTTTAATTCTTCAAGGTTTTTCTTTAAACTTGAAGTTGAACATTGGCTTAAATAATAGCTTATCATATCAAATATAACGAAGTCTTTAGCCTGCGTAGCTTTAGGACCTTCAAAAGCCATTACGATATCCGTTGAATTTGTTTTTGAACTTCTTACATCCTGTCTTGTTGAATTTGTTATCGGGTTTAATTCTTCTTTATATTTTTTGTTGCTATTGGGCTGAATTGTGAAATTTTTTGATATTAATTCAATTGTTTCCACTGGATTAACATCACCCACAACAACCGTGTATAAATCTTTCGGGTCATAATATGTTTGATGATGATTAACTAAGTCATCGCTTGTTAAGCTTTGAACAGTATCAATTGAACCTGCAACAAGGTCATGTGAATTTGATTTTATTTGAAAAAGATTTCTTATTGCTCTATCAAAAGCCATAGAATATATGGTATCATCACACATTGATATTTCGGAACAAACGGGCCCTTTTTCCGATTCCAGCGCATCAGGGTCATTTTTGGGGTTTGATATCATATCGCCTTGAATTTCAATTACCTTTTTTAAATCGTCATTTTCAAAATAAGGGGCGGTTATATAGTAATCCGTCTGTGCATAATCCGTTGAAGCGTTTGTGGACGCGCCCATTGCTCCCGTTAATTTAAAAACATCGCCATCATTTAATTTTGAAGAACCTTTAAACAACATGTGTTCTTCCATGTGGCTTATTCCTCTTATTTTATCGATTTCATTTAAAGAACCCGCATCAAGAAAGGTTTTTACAATCGTGCTTTGATTTTTTCTAGGCATTATTGCAACTTTTTGCCCGTTTTTTAATTGGTACAGGTAAACATCCTCTCCCGTTGTTGATTTAATTGTGTTTAAAAAGGTATATGGAGCATTTGTTTGCTGTTGATAATTATAAATACTATAAGGATATATTAAGCTTTGATTATAAAAACTTGCATCAATAGGATTTTGCGCATATTGAGGCATTTGAATCGCATAATTTTGCGGATATATATAATTTTGCTGATATTGACTATAAGGATTAATCAAGTACGGATTTATATATTGAAAAGACATAATATACCTTATTTAATGCTTTATATCATGTTAAAACAAACAAGATAAAAAAATTGTTATTTATGTAAATAAAAATTAAAATAAATTTATTTGTGTTTGTAGTATTATAGTTAAAAATACAAGGAATAATGCCATGGAAAACAAAAAAACTATAGGAATCCCAAGAGCCATATCATATTACAATTACTTTCCTTTCTGGTACGGTTTTTTAAATAAATTAGGAATAGAAATAATTTTATCAAGTCCTACCACAAAAAAAATCGTCTCAGACGGCGCATCTTTAGTGGTAACGGAGACTTGTTTGCCTATTAAGGTGTATGTCGGGCATGTTCTTGATTTAATAAATAAAGGAGTTAAAAATATTTTCGTTCCTTCGATTCAATCAATTGCTCCTAAGATTTACAATTGCTCCAAAATAAGAGGGCTCCCTGATTTAATAAGAAATGTTGTCAAAGGGGATTTTAGAATTATAGAAGCCACTTTGGATAAGTCCGAAAAAAATAACAATCTTATTGATTTTTTAAAAGAAATTGCAAATTATTACGATATAACAGATATTAACACAATAAAAGAAGCGCAAAATGCGGGCTTTATTGTCCAAAATAATTTTAATGTCATGGTTCAAAACGGTTTAAACTTTGAAGAAGCGCTTAAAAATGCCAAACAGGGAAATGTTATAATTCCTCCGAAACAGGATGCAAAACCGATTAGTATTGCGCTAATAGGACATGGTTATAACATATACGATAAACATTCATCAATGGATATTATAAAAAAACTGGAAAAAATGAACGTGAGAGTTTATAATTCTTACCAGTTGACAATAGAACAATTAAAAGGCGGCATGAATTGCCTTAATGCCACATTGTATTGGGCAAATCAGCATGAGATGACAGGGTGTGCGGGGCATTATCTTCAAGATGAAAAAATAGACGGAATAATAACCCTTACTGCTTTTGGCTGCGGGCCTGACAGTTTAATGGTTGAAGATATTAAAAGAAAAGCAAAAACATATAATAAGCCCTTATTAAATTTAACAATAGACGAGCACACGGGTGAAGCCGGATTTATTACAAGAATTGAAGCTTTCTGTGATATGTTATACAGAAATAAACGTGCTCAGATAATGAAACAAAGACAAAAAGAAGAAAAGCTTCTTGCAAGATTATAATTTATATAATAAAAAAGCCTTAGAATTATCTAAGGCTTTTTTATTTATTAACTGTTAACAGCATTTATTAAAAGAAGCTCGGTTTTTTAACTGATTGGACACCTTGCATAGCTTCCCAATTGGCAGCCATGATTTTTTTGAAGGATTTAAGTGCCGTATCTTCTAATTCACCAAGTTCTTCAGCATTTATAATCAGTTCTCTTAAAGGCATTAGTGCTCTTTGATCTCTTAATACTCCAAGAGCAGCAGCTGCGCCTGCACGAACTAAATCATTCTCTTTTTCATTCTTCATAACTTCGATTAATGCAGGAACGGCTTTTTTATCATTTAATTTTCCTAATGAAGTAACCGCATAGATTCTTACATTAACCCACTCGTCTTTTAACATTTCAATAATTTTGTCAACACATTTAGGATTTCCGATTTCTCCTAATGCGCGTGTTGCATCGCATCTTACGTTAACTTTTTCATGAGTCAGCGATTCGATTAAAGCATCTGTTGCCACATCACCTATTTCAATCAAAGCTTCCGTTGCAGTGATGCAAACTTGGGGATTTTCATCGTTTAGTGCTTCAACAAGAGGTTCTACAACAATTTCACCGCCTAAACGACCTAAAGCACGCGCTGCACGAACGCGCACGTCAACATTTCTGTCTAATCTTAAAGATTCAATTAAAGGAACAGTCGCGTTAACGTCTCCCAATTCGCCGAGCGCACGGGCAGCATATAAACGAACCGAACCGTTTTTATCATTTTTTAATACATCAATTAAAGGTTCAACAGCATTAAAATCACCTTTTTCGCCTAAAATTCTTGCCGCGTTATATCTTACTTTTTCAGAGTTGGAATGTTTTAAGTCATGCACCAATTCGTCAAAAGATTTTTCAGTTGATTTCTTTCTGTTGTTCACACTGATTGTCATTGTGTTCCTCCAATAACATTACACACTACTACATATATATTTATAAAAACTTTTGTTTTATAAAAATTGACTTTTTTTTGTTGTTAATTTTAACTTTTATTACGAAATTTATATGGTTATTTATTAATATTTGCTTTTATATTATTTCAAATGCCTTTTTAAACACTTGCTTTGTTATATTATCATTTTTTTTGAAGTTTGTCTTACATTATTTGATTTAGACATCATTTTTTTATAATTATTTATCTAAACATACCGAACATTAAGCAATAGTTAAACATATTTTATTAATATTTCTTAATAATTATTTCATATTTTTCATTATTTGTGCATAGAACAATTTTTAGCATGAAAAATAATATTTGAATTTTATTTACATTTTTTAACATTTTTTAATTAAAAAAGCAATTTTTTGAATAAAAAATATTTTATAAGTATATAAAACATATACACATTTTAAGAGGAGAGAAGAGATATGACGAGTATTATCGGGTCTGTTACGAGTGGTTTGAAGACTATGTTTAAGGATGATAATAAAAGAGCGGTTTCTGCAGCTTTGATGGCAGGGTCGCTTTTGTGTCCGGGCTTTGGTACGGCACTTGCTGTTGGCGGTTTTGCACTTGGTGCAAGTAAACTTTTTGAAGCAGATAAAGTTTTAAAAGATGAAAATTCAACAGCGCAAGAAAAATTGGACGCTCAGGAAGATTCCATGGAAGCTATACTTGCTATGACTACGTCAACCGGTATTTCAGCAACAGGCGGCGGGTTAACAATTCTTGGAATCAGTTCAATATTAAATATGTATGATAATGATTCAGCGGATAGCGAAATATTATCAACCCTTGAAGATGAAACTCAAAAAGCTCAAGAAGCTTAAAATTTAGTTTCCATAAAAAATTAATTACTAAAAAACTCCCGTTACGCGGGAGTTTTTTATAAAATTGCCCTGGGCCAGACTTGAACTGGCACGAAGTTATTAGCCTCATTGGATTTTAAGTCCAACGTGTCTACCGATTCCACCACCAGGGCAAATATTGAATTATCAAGCTTTTCAATGCTTTTAAATATTACAATAAAAAAAAATTATTGTCCAGCACTTTTTTCGATAACTTCATTCATTGCATCAACCATAGCATCAACATCAATGCCATGGACTTTTGCACCTGCTTCAAGGTTTTCAAATCTTGCAGCTGCGCAGCCGATGCAACCCATGCCGTATTGAGCAAATATTTCAAGCGTTTCAGGATGTTGTGTAACAATATCCATTATTCCCATTTCTTTTGTAATTTTTCCCATAATTTTGCCTTTTTTAAAATCCTCATTAATAAAATACCATGGACAGAAAAAATAATACAACTTTTTATTCTCTGGGTTTAAATGATATTAAAAAACTTAGCTACAGAAGAAATTTCAGCTTTGATTCGGGATGTGTAACTTTACTGGTCAGATTCAAAATTTTTCTTCAAGAGTTTTTCAAAATCAGAAGGTTTAATATCTTTAATAAAGTTTTTAAATTCGCGGGCTTCCTGTTCGTCTTTTTCAAGATCGGTTGAAACAAGTCCTACCGCTAATACGTTATCCGTAACATAAATCGGAACTTCCGCGCGAAGCGCGATAGCAATGGCATCGGACGGACGTGAATCTATTTCTATTGTTTTGTTAAGTTCTTTGTTGTACATAAATATGGTTGAAAAATATGTTTGATCGTCAACATCGTTAATTTCAACTTTAGTGATTTCAAATTCCGATTGTTGTGCAATTGAAATAAATAAATCATGTGTCATGGGGCGTGTTGATGTAATGTTTTCGATTTTTCTTATTATTGCGCTTGCTTCGGCGGAGCCTATCCAGATTGGAAGCGCTTTTCTGTTTTCTTTATCGTTTAATACAACAATGGGTGAGCCTGAGCGCGTATCAAGTGCGATTCCCATTACTCTCATTTCAATCATTAACTAAATCTCCTTGTGAATAAAAAAATTATATCATTAAAAATATATAAATTTTACAAATATTTAAACTATTTTTTCGTAAAATAATATATAATTAATTATTGAAACAGATAGAATCAAAGAGGATGAATTTACCAAATGGAAAAAACTAATTTACTGGCCTTTTTGGAGCAAAGATCAAAAACACTGGAAAATCATATAGCTTTGGGTATCCGCTCAAACCTTGGATGGAACGAATTGACTTTCAAGGGTTTAAGCATACTCTCAAGACGCCTTGCAAGCTATTTAATTGAAATCGGGATAAATAAAGGGGATAAAGTTGCAATTTTATCAGAATCCATGCCTGAATTGGGTGCAACGTTATTTGCAAATATATTGGCAGGAGCAATAAGCGTACCTTTGGATATAAAATTAACAATCCATGAATTGCAACATATATTATCCGATTGTCTTCCGAGAGTAATTCTTGTTTCAAGTGCGCATCTTGATGATGCCGTTAAATTAAAAGAAATTATTCCTTCAATCGAACATATAATAATTATAGACGGCAAAGGTGCAAATACGGATTATATTAATCTTCACACGCTCGATAATATGCCTGAGAGAAAATGGCGCCACAGAGGTTTTGATAAAACAGCACTTATTGTTTATACTTCAGGAACAACGGGAAACCCTAAAGGGGTTGAAACAACTTATAAGAATATTTTCTCGCAGGTTCAAGCTGTGGGCGAGTGTTTTAGTTTTGATTCAAATGATGCAATGTTATCTATTCTTCCGATGAATCATTTATTTGAAATATCTGTAGGATTTATGACATTTTTAAATAAAGGTGCTGCAATATACTATTCAAACAGCTTAAAACCCAAAGACATTCTTCCTGTTATGCAGGAAAAGAAGATAACTTTTATGGTTGCTGTTCCCGCGTTTTTAAAATTAATGAAAAATACTTTAGAGGCGCAAATTAAGCAGTATCCGAAGTTTAAAAAAATGCTGTTTGATTTAAAATATACGCTTTGTTCGATTTTAAAAAATCATACTATATCAAAAATCATGTTTAGAGAGTTAAGAGCTCAGTTTGGCGGCAAGTTTAAAGGTTTTATGTCGGGCGGAGCACCTTTGGATATGAATGTTGCTTTGTTTTTTGAAAATATAGGAATTCCAATCTATGAAGCGTACGGCTTAACGGAATCAAGCCCGATTACAACCATGAACAGCGAAAAACACAGAAAACTCGGTTCTGTCGGCAGACCCATTAAAAACATTGAAGTAAAATTAGATAAAGATACGCATGAATTGTTAATAAGAGGCGAAAATATCATGAAAGGCTATTACAATAAGCCCGAGCTTACAAAAGAAACAATAACTTCTGACGGATGGCTTAAAACAGGTGATATTGCAAGAATTGATTCATCGGGTTACGTTTATATAACAGGCAGAATTAAAAACATGATTGTACTATCGGGCGGAAAAAAAGTTTTCCCTGAAGAAGTTGAAGCAGTTATGGTAAAAAGCCCTATGATAGAAGAAATTGTTGTATATTCCGATATAATAAAAACAGGTTCAAAACAGGGAAGCGAAGAAATTGTAGCAAAAATTCATCCCACAAAAGAGATTTTAGATAAATATGAGGATGATAGTGAGCTTGAAAAGGTAATAAGAGCTGAAGTTAAGAAATTATCGCAGGAATTATCAAGTTATAAAAGACCAAATACGATTCTAATAAGCAGAACTCCGCTTCCAAGAACAGGTATTTCAAAAGTTTCAAGAAAACAGGTTAAACAAATGCAAACTGCATAATTAAAAAGCGGCTTTTGGGCCGCTTTTTAATTGTTTAAATCGCTGCTTATTGCTTTTGCCAGTTCATCAAGTTCTTCTTCCTGCTCTTTTTTAAGAGTGGATTTAATCGTTAGTTCTTTTTCAATAAATTTAGAGCCTTTAAGGCTTGATAACATGGTTTTTATGCATCCTTTGATGTTTGGAAGCCATGAACCGTTATCGATAAGTGCAAATGTTCTGTTTTGAAGATTGTGTTTTATTAAATCGGTTAAAAGATGCTCCATATTTACAAAAATGCCGTTATTGTAAGTTGTTGTTGCAATAACAATATGGGAACTTTTAAAACATTCGCTTAAAATGTATGAATGATGTGTTTTTGATACATCAAATATTTTTATATTTTTAACATTGTTTTGGCTTAGCTTTGAAGCTAATATTTCAACCGCATTTTGCGTTCCGCCGTATACGCTTGCGTAGGCTATTGTCAGCGATTTTTCTTCCGGGATATAATTTGCCCATTTTGTATATTTGTCGATTAATTTTGATATACTTTCTTTTAAAATTAACCCATGTAAGGGGCAAATCATTTTAATATCAAGTTCTGATGCTTTTTTAAGAAGGGAATTGACCTGAGCACCGTATTTTCCGACTATATTTGAATAGTATCTTCTGTATTCGTCTATTTTTTTATCCATATCAACTTCATAATCAAAAATATTGCCGTCAAGCGCGCCAAAAGAGCCAAAGGCGTCTGCCGAGAACAATATTTTATCCGTCATATCATAAGTAACCATAACTTCGGGCCAGTGTACCATCGGAGCCATTACAAAGGTAAATTTGCGGTTATTAATATTAATAACATCTCCTTCTTTTACAATTTGAAAATTGGATTCAATATCATTTTCAAATTCAAAAAATTGAAAAAGCATCTGTTTGGTTTTTTGATTGCAGATTAATTTTACGTTTTTATATTTATCGACAACTTCTTTTATTAAAGCGCTGTGATCGGGTTCAAGATGATTAATTATAAAGTAATCAAGCGGTCTTTTGTTTAAAATTCCTTCAAGATTTTCAAAAAATTGTGCATTTTGGCTTTTATCAACCGTGTCAAAAAGAACGGTTTTTTCACCGTCTAAAAAATAAGAATTATATGAAACGCCATCGGGAACAGGGTATACGTTTTCAAAAAGATTTATTCTTCTGTCATTTTGGCCGATATAGTATAAATCATCCGTTATTTTTCTTATATTTTTCATTTATACCTCCACAATTAAAAAATTTTTAATCATTTTATCACAAAAACATCTCAAAAGTTTGTTTCAATGTGTGAGCCGCTTTGGGTTTTTATTGTTTTTATTTGATTTTGGATTTTGTTTTTTAGTTCTTCAATGTGTGAAATAATTCCTACGATTCTGTTGTTTAAACACAAATCAATTATTTGATTAATCGCAACATCAAGGCTTTCGCTGTCAAGCGTCCCAAAACCTTCATCAATAAAAAGCACATCTATATTTTTAGCTCCTGATAAATTAGAAACCGTAACAGATAAACCAAGCGCTAAAGATAAAGATGCCATAAAGCTTTCGCCCCCTGAGAGAGTTTTTGTACTTCTTGTTTTATATGTATAAAAATCCATAATTTCAATATCAAGCCCTGTTTTTGTTTGGGTTTTTGATGTATCTTTATTTCTTAAAAATTGAAAACGTCCTTTTGTTAACGTCTTTAGGATTTTGTTTGCTTCAATTAAAACCAAATCAAGGTAATAGCTTTGAATGTATTGCTCAAAAGTTATTTTTTGTTTGCCTTTTAAATTTCCGTTTGCGCAATCGCATAAAAGCTTATATGAATTATAAAATTCATAATTTTTATTATAGTCTTTGGTTTTTGATATTAAATTTTGCTCAATATCATCGTTTATTCCTTTAATTAGACTTATGTTTTTAATTTTTGAATTGTATAAATCGATATTTTCATTTGTTTTTTGAAGTTCTGTTTCGGTTTTTTCCATTTCTTTTTCGTTTATATCGTTTAATTCGCTTAATTGTTTATCAAGCATATCGTTGTTTGAAATCAGACTCGTTAGTTTTAAATTTTGCTTTTCGTAGTTACTTAAAATTTCATTTTTTTCTTTATTTAAAATATTTAATTTTAAATTTAAATCATCGTAAGTTTTTATTATTTTATTTATATCAGCTTCTTTAATTTGAGATTTCAGAGTGTTTATTTTTGTTTTAAGGGATGTGTTTAGGATATTTATTTCGTTTATTTTAAGCTTATTTTCTTCAATATTTTTTGATATTTCTTTGATTTTATTTTCAAAATCAATGCTTAAAACATTTTCGTTTAAATTGATTTCTTTTTTTGTGTTAATTTCTTTTTTATATTTTTCAAAATCTTCTTTTTTTATTTTTTGTTTTTCAATCAACAAAGAACAATCAAGAGATATTTTATCAAGTGTTTTTTGATTCTCTTCAAGTTCTTCTTTTAATTTGTTTAAAAATTCTTTTGAAATATCATCATTTAATATTTTGGCGGGTTTTGGGTGAATTTTTGAACCGCAGACAGGACATGGAGTGTTATTTTTAAGATTTTTGGCAAGAATTCCCGCTTGGGATGATAAATAAATATCGTAATTTTTACAGTAAATTATATTTTTATTATCAAATTCTTTTTTTAATTCCGTTAATTTTAATCTTTTGGTATTTAGTTCATTGTTTAATTTTTCAATTTCAAAATACTTGAATCTTAAAAATTCAAATTTTATATCCTCAAGTTCTTTTGTTAATTTGACTTCTTTTTCTTTTAAGTTTTCGTATTTTGTTTTATTTTTATTGTAATTTTCTTCGTTTAGAATAATTTCTTTAGCTTTTTGTTTGTCATTGTTTAATTTATTAATTTCAAATTCAAGTTGTTTTATTTCGATATTTTTTCTATCAAGAGAAATATATTCCTTTTTTATATCTTCAAAAATCGCTTTTTGGGTTTCAATTTCATTAACGGTTTCTATTTTTCTTTTAAGAAGGTTGTTTTTTGATAATATTTTTTGATAAACATCATAGAGTTTTTTATATTCTTTTGATGATTTATCAAGTTCTTTTTGGTAGTTTTTTAATTTTTTATCATTTTCCTTATTTGCTTGTTTTAAGTTTTTAATTATTAAATCCAATTCGATATTTGTTTGGTTGAAGTTGTTTATTATATTTAAAAATTCTTCATCAGATGTTTTAATCTGGCAAACGTATTGAGCTATTGATTTTTGGATGTCTGCGATAATATTTTTATATTTTAAAAATTCATCTTTTAAATTGTTTTGAAAAGTAAGGAAATTTTGCGTATTGAAAATATTTCTAAAAATCTCGCTTCTTTCGTTCGTTGAAGAATTTAAAAGTTTTAAAAATTCTCCTTGCGCCAATAGTGCAATTCTTGAAAATTGCGCATGGTTTAATCCTAAAAGGTTGATTATATATTCATTTACTTCATTTACGCCGTATATTATTTCTCCATTGGGTAAATATAATTCAGCAGCCGCATTTTCTTTAATTATTCCTTCGCCTTTTAGTTTTTTTCTTTGATATTGCGGTGATCTTATGATTTTATAAGTTTTATCATTAAAAATAAATTCAAATTCAACAAAGCTTTTTGTATCGTCTTTTGCATAATGGCTTCTTAAGAAATTATTTCCCCTAAAGCTTCCCGATGAAGTATTAAAAAGCGCAAAACAAATTGCATCAAAAATTGTTGTTTTGCCGCTTCCCGTGTTTCCCGTAATCAGGAAAATGTTTGATTTTCCAAGGGTTGAAAAATCTATTTCTTCTTTTTTTGAATAACTTCCAAACGCTTGAATAACAAGTTTTAAAGGGCGCATCAGATTGTCTCCTTATTATTAAAACAATCAATAATTAATTTTTTTTGAAAATCATTTATTTTGCTGTTTGTTTGTGTTTCAAAAAAATCAAAAAACAATTCTTCAGAGGATAAATTTTCTTTTTTGTTTTTAAATTCAATATTATTCAAATTTCTTGTAAAATCATTGTCAAATTCTAAAAGCATAATGTTTGGATAAATTGTTGATAATTCTTTTTTTGCATCAATTATCCCTTCGTCTTCCAAAATAAAATAAATGTAATCATCGGTTTTGATTTTTGAATAAAAATCTTTGTTTAAAAATTCGTTTAATTTCCCTCTGTAGCATTTGATATCTCTTAAAAATTCAATATCTTTAAAATCAAGCGTTATTTTTTTATCTTTAATATCAAGTATTGTAAATACTTTCTTTTGATTTATTTCGGAAAGAGAATACTTTAAAATAGAGCCGCTGTATCTGATGTTTTTATATCCTGCGCTTTGCGCGCAGTGTAAGTGTCCTAAGGCTGTGTAGTCAAATTTTTTAAATATGTCGCAATTTATTTCATCAATTAATCCTGCCTGCTTTTGTTCACTTTCGGAGTGAATGATTTTTTGATTTTTACCTGTTACAAATTGATGCGCAACAAGGATATTTGTTTTTTTGTTATCAAGTTTGATATCGTCAACAACTTTTTTAATTGCATCGTTGTATGATTTAAATTCAATATCGGGATAATATTTTTTAATTATTGCAGGATAAAGATAAGGCATTAAATAAATAACAATTTCATTATCTAAATTATACTTTTGAATTTCGCCTTCAAAAGTTTTTGCAAAATAAATATCCGATTTTTGGGCAAAGGAAGATAAATAGTTTAATCTTTCGCTATTGTCGTGATTGCCCGGGATTATATATATTTTTGTATTTAATTTATTTACATCTTCAAGAAATTTACAAAAAAGATTAATAGCTTCAATTGACGCAACAGGCTTATCAAAAACATCTCCCGATATTAATAAAGCTTTTATTTTTTCTTTTTTGATAAGCGAAGTTGCCTGATTGAGAACAAATTCCTGATCTTCAAGCATTGAAAAGTCATTAACTCTTTTTCCTATGTGCAGGTCGCCAAGATGTAATATCTTCATAAAAATATTTAAACATAAATATGATTACTTATAAATTTGTTGTTTAATAAGCTTAAAAGTGTATTAAATACTCTATTTCGTTTTTGTAATACTTTAATTAAATTATGGATTTTTAAATAATTATTTGATATAATATATAAAAATATAATTAGTTTGTGTTGTTTAAAATAGAAAAGAGACGAGTATGAGAATTCCGCAAATTTCAGGGTTTGCTAATTTTGCTTCGGTTAAAAACAGGGGTGTATTTACTCAAAATCCGCAGCCTTCAAAATTTCCAAAGCCGGATGATCGTGAAATTAAAAAAGATGAAGTAACTTTTTCATCGATTGCATACAATCTTAAAAAATACAACACATTGCCCGATGAAATAAAAGAAATTTTATCACCGAAAGATGCTATTGTTATGTTTGAAGATATGGAGCATATTGCAAACGGTTCCCTAAAAGGGGATAAGATAGGCCAGGGGCTTTATTCTAAAGTTTATTTAAACCCTTGGCTTGAAGATTACTATATTTTAATTCTTGATTCTCCAACAAACAAAGACCAGTATATCTATTCAAAAGTGCCCTTAGGAGATTCTATCTGGGAAGATAAAGACAATCAAAGAATTCAATTAATAAAAAACGCAGCAGCTTAATTTACAATTTTGCATTTTGGAGGCGTTAATATATACTGTTTTATATGAATAAATCAGTTAGTATAAAGTATATTTTATATATAGTTCTTTTTGTTGCCTTTTTAATTGCGAGAATAAGCTATATTTTTTGCGCTCCTTCAATATATGAAACGGATTTTTCTGGGCTTTCAATCGCATCATCCTCTTTTCCGTTTGGTATAATAAAACAAAGCGTTTTAAATACTTTTTTTTCTCCTTTTTATTATATTTTTATTCATTTTTTTGTTGTTATTTTTAAAAATGCGGTTTTTATTAAGATAATAAATTCGATAATTTCATTTTTTAGTATATTCTATGCTTATTTAATCGGTAAAAATTTAATAAACAGGGCATTTGGAATATTTTTAGGAGTTTTATTATCAATAAATCAATTTTTCTTATACTATACAAATCAAATTGCGCCTTATTGTATTAATTTTTTAATTATAATTATACTGATTTATCATTTTATTCTTTTTTTAAAAAAGCCCGATAAAAAAAATCTTAAAAAATTGAACATATTAAATTTTATCTATGTTATTTTTGAGCCTTTGGGATTCATTTTTGTCGGGTGTGAACTGGTTGTTTTATATTTGATTTCGGATAAGAAAAATTATGTTAAAAAAGCACTGCTTAAACTTTCTTTTTATTCTTTGGTTGCTTTTTTAATTGTTCTTCCGATTCTTATTATCCAATATTACATTTCATTGAAGCAATTAATCCCATATTCATATAAAGGTATAGGATTAAATTTAAATTCGCTTTATTTATTGATAAATGAATATATAAGCCCTTATTTAAGTTTTAATACATACGATTTTCAAACAAAATCAACCCTTGGAATGCTGTATAGTTATTTTATTAACCCTGATTTTAAAAATTTTAATACTTTAAAAATCGCAATAACACTTTTCTATAGTTCAATTTTGCCTTTTTTACTTTTGATAATTTTTACCATAAAGGCAATAAGAAAAAATTACAAATTAAGAATTTTATTTTATTGCGTTATGTTAAATTTAATAATAATGTGTCTTTTTATGCTTTATGGTGCAATTGATGTTAGTCCTTTGTATGTTTATCCTTTGTTTTTCTGTTGTTTAATTTTTTTGGGATACGGGTTATTTTTAATTAAAGATGTTTTTATAAAAGGTGTTATTATTTTATGTTTACTTTTAATTCAGGTGATTAATCCAAATATTCAAAGTTTTGATGTTACGGTTAATAAAAATTACCCTGTGGTAAATGTTTTTAATAATTTTATTAAAGAATACAATATAAGCGCTAAAGATTTTATTATAATGCCATATTTAAATAAATATGCAAAAATTTATTATAAAGATTTAAATTTTATGGATTTTGATTATTGTGAACTTAAGACAAATTCAAAAAACGGAATAATTAAAGGAATCATCTCTAAAAACGCCCAGACAATTAATAAATACAATATATATTTTCTTTTGAGGGATTATCTTGAACAGACTTATCCTGACAGTTTTATTACCAATATATTTATTGAAAGATGCTTTAAAAAAGCTCCTGATGGCGCAAGAATAGTATTGTTTATTGATAAATTAAATTCAAAACCTGTTTTTGAAAATTCGATTTTAAGACATACAAAAAATGTTGAATATTCAACCTCTTTAAGAAAAATAGATTTTAAAAATATGTCTTTTATGCCTAATCAAACATCAATATTATATGATTGTTTAAAATCAAGAACTTTGTATAATTTTATCTATCTTCTTGAAGAAAGTTATTATTTAAATTCAATAGCAGAGTATAAAAAAATAGATAATGAATATTATAAAATAAATTCAATCAAAAATCTTGATAAAGCGCTTTTAAGCGATGAAAGCGATTATATTTTTGCAATTTTTCAAAAGAATGTTTATTAATTTGTAACAATTTTTTAACATTAACCTCAAAAAACCTAATTTTTTTTAAAAAAATTCCGATTATAAAACTCGGTAAGGTTGATTTTTAGGAAAAAATTATTAAGAGGGATAGTGTTATGGCAATAAGTAATGTAAATATGTTAGCAAACGCATCATCATTCGGTGCGTATAACCAAAAGCTTACTCAAACAACAAAACAAAAGCTTGAGGAATTGGGTATTCAATATAATTCAAATATAACCGAGAAAGAAGCGCAAAAACTTATTTCAAAATATGAAGCAAGTGCTTCTCAAAAATCTTCAAAGGAAGATTTGTTTTCATCAAACGGTGAAAATAAAAACGAACTTTTTGAAAGATTAAAAAATCTTGCACAAAAATTAGGAATCACAACAAAAGAAGGCGATAGTTTCCAAGAACTTGTAAAAGAAGTTGAAGGAGTTCTGGAGAGAAAAATTAAATCAAGCTCAAATGATATAAGCGAACTTAATTACTTAAGCTCTTTAAGTCAGGAACTTGCAAACATCCAATCGCAAAGCAACGGTTCATCTTCTTATGATGCTTCAAATCAAGCTTTAATGATGTCTTTAGAGATGTTATCACAATATAACAAAAACTTTTTAAACAGATAATTAAAAAAATGAAAAACTCGTTTTAAAAGTTATGCTTTCGCTGAATATTCCGCTGTTTGAGCGGGTTAATCCCGCGTAAACTCCTAAATCCAGCGATTTTGTTTTAAAAGGAGAATAATTAAGACCGATATCGTAGTTTGTTTCTCTTGTTCTTAATTCGTATTTGTTGTGGAATTTAAGGGAAAATTTGTCATTAAATTCAAAAGAAGGGGTAAAATAGAATTTTTGCGAGGATGGAACCTGTTCTTGACCTCGGTAATTTGTTTCAATGCCTGATGATAGTTTAAAATATTTATTTAAACTAAATTCCGCTCCTGTCAGTGCTCTTACATCGTCTGTAATATATGTGTTATTTTTAAATTTTAAAACATCCTGAGTAAAGCTGAAATTTTGCGTTATCGGGATAATTGTTTTTGTGTCTTCTTTTATGTAACTTTGCGAATATTTTGCAACGTTAACATTTTCAATTTTTAATTTAAAAGGCTCTATTATTTCGCTTTCATCTTGTGAATCGTTGTCAAAAATTCCTATTTCATCAATAATTTCATCTTCTTTTTGAGAAATTTCTTCTTGCGTTTCATCTTCTTCTTTAACGGGTTTCATTGAAGTACATTCGATTAAATAATCAAAATATTCATCAGAATACATATCGGGACGCTCAACATCCGAAGTTTCATTTTGCGCAAAACTAAACCCCGAAATTAAAAAGAAAGATAAAGAGATTAAAATTATTCTTAATTTTCCCATACAATTAATATTATAATTTGAATTTTTATTTGCTTCAATTAAATTCATTATTTTTATTATGAATAAAATTTTTTAATTTGATTAAATTTTTCTTTTAATTTTCCTTCGTTTATTGTTTTTTTAGCTAAATCAATACCTTCAATCAGCGAATTTGCGCGTTTTGATATATAAAGCGCAAAACCTGCATTTATTATAACCGCATCAAAAATACTGCCTTGTATTTTATTATCGATTAAATCAAGGAAAATTTGAGCACAGTGTTCATTGTTTTCAATTTTTAAATCAGCATTATTCCCTCTTTTAATATCCACAAATTCAGGGCTGAATTTGTATGAAAAAACTTTATTTTTCCAAGCTTCAGCTATCATGGTTTCTTTTTCGATTTCAACAAAAGGAAGATTATTTAAGCCTGAAGCTAAAAGAGTGTTTTTGTTGTTTGATAAAAGTGCAATTTTTGCATATTTTTCAACATCATCAGGGCTATTTATCCCCCAGAAGGCATTTTGCGCTTTATAGGGATTTAATAATTTTTCGCAAAGCTGAAGGATGTTTGCAAATTTAAAATCTTTTTTAATTTCATAAGTATATTTATAAAACGGCTCATCAAAAGAAAGGTAAATATAGCCCAGGTTAATTCTTTCAAGTTCCTGTGAAAAATCAAAATTGAAATCTTTAAATTTGATTCCCATTTTTGATAAAATATCAAAACTTAAACAGTTGTAAGAATGTGTATTAAAACAGTATCTCAGCGAATTTAAATCACATGATGCGCAGATTAAATCGTTCATTAACATAAAATCGAGATATTCGTTATTTGTATCAAGAGATATATTTTCAATCATGGAAGAATTATCAAGCGATAAATCTATGGTTTTAGTGCAATCACGCGCAGAGATAATCGAAGCGTTGATTTCCGCTTCGGACGGTTTTTTGGCTTCAAGCAGACTGATAAATGAACTCGATTGAATAATGGTAGAAAGTCCCGAAAAAATTTCATCAAAAGCTTCTTTTGCCTCGGTAAAAGTCAGATTTTTGCCTTTTAAGAGTATTTTGATTGCTTCATTTATCATAAAAAAATAATAACATATTTTAAAAAAATAAAAACCTCTTTACAATTTTGACAAAAAAAGCTTAATTTTATATTCTAAAACTATGATTATTATGGGAATAGATCCTGGTATTGGTATAACAGGCTATAGCTTTCTTGAATATAAAAACGATAAATATTACCTTATAACAAGCGGTTCGATTCAAACGGACAAAAAAGCGCATCACCCGAAAAGGCTTGCGGAATTAAAAAATGATATTGATTTTCTGCTTGATAAATATAGCCCTGATTGCGCTTCTGTTGAACAATTGTTTTTCTTTAAAAATCAAAAGACAATTATTCCTGTAGCACAGGCAAGAGGAGTTATTTTATTATCTTTAGAGGAACATAAAATTCCGATGTTTGAATACACGCCTCTTGTTGTAAAACAAACAATAACAGGGCATGGCAGGGCGCAAAAATCGGATGTTAAGCTAATGATAAAAAATTATATAGAATTAGACAAAAATATAACACTTGATGATACAATAGATTCTGTTGCACTTGCAGTTTGCCACGGGCAAAATTCAAGATTCAAAGAGGAGATACAATGAACGAAGTTATTATAAAAAGAGCAATTATTTTTTCTTTAATATTCGGAGCACTAATCGGTTTAATATCGTTAATTCCTGCGCTTATCGGCTTTTGTTTATTTATCTTGGCGTTTTTGGCGGGTGTTGTTGTGATTATGTTTATGAAAAAAAATGAAAAGTATTTAGGAATAATAGATACGCAGCAAGGAGCAATTTTAGGCGGAATTGCAGGGTTTTTTGCAAGTGTCGGTTTTTTTGCTTCTTTTTGCCCTATGGTAATTTTAATAAGCGCAATATTTAAAAAATATTATGCTTATGCTATTCCTTACATTATTGAAGAAGCCCTATGGTTGTTTTTTGTGATAATTTTAATGGTCGGAGTAATGCTTGCAATATTTAACGCGGTTGGTGGTATGGCAATGGCGTATATTTATAATAAATTTGAACAAAAACCTGAAAATTATGATGCAAGATTAGATATTAAAGTTGATGATTAA
The DNA here is from genome assembly GCA_944324945.1 of Candidatus Gastranaerophilales bacterium. Lineage (GTDB taxonomy): Bacteria > Cyanobacteriota > Vampirovibrionia > Gastranaerophilales > Gastranaerophilaceae > RUG14156. The sequence goes on along the minus strand of CALUYE010000003.1, from coordinate 56,228 downwards.
AGGATAAAATAATGTCGGAAGAAAAAACAATAGAATGGATTAAAAAGGGTGTAGCACAAGGCTATTCAAGAATGATTGATCAGACGCTTCTGCCTTATGAATATAAAAAAGTTGATATATCTACAACAAAAGGTATATATGATGCAATTAAAACAATGATAGTAAGAGGAGCGCCCGCAATAGGAATAGCGGGGGCGCACGGGGTTGTAATTGCGGCAATTGAAAATAAAAACAGTGCTGATTTTATAAACGAAGTTAAAAAAGCGGCAAATTATATCAACTCTTCCCGCCCGACTGCGGTAAATCTTGCCTGGGCGATAAACGAGCAGCTTAAAATTCTAGATGACAATAAAGATAAATCAAATAATGAAATAATTGAACTTCTTGTTAAAAATGCAATCAGATTGGAAGATGAAGATATTGAAATAAACAAAAAAATAGGACAATACGGCAGTGAAATCATCCCGAAAGGTGCAGGTATTTTAACTCATTGTAACGCGGGCGCTTTGGCTACTGTCGGCTGGGGAACGGCTCTTGGGGTTATCAGAAGCGCTTATTTAAAAGATAATACAATAAAAGTTTTTGCGGATGAAACACGCCCTCGCGGTCAGGGAGCTAAATTAACAACTTATGAACTTTTAAGAGACGGCATTAATACAACTTTAATAACCGACAATATGAGCGCATATTTTATGAAAAAAAATATGATTGATGTTGTTGTGGTCGGTGCCGATAGAATTGCCCTAAACGGTGATAGTGCAAATAAAATCGGAACTTACCTTGTTGCAATTGCTGCAAAATATCATAATATTCCTTTTTATATTGCAGCACCAAAATCAACAATTGATGCTGAAATTAAAACAGGGGATGAAATAGTTATTGAATTAAGAGATAAAGAAGAAGTTACCATAATAAACAATAAATTAATTTGTCCTAAAGATGTTAATGTAATAAATCCGGGGTTTGATGTTACGCCAAGCGAACTCATAAGCGGCATTATAACGGAGTATGGCATATTTAAACCCGATGAAATACACAAACTGTTCAAATAATAACGCTTTTACAAATTTAATTTACCATGGTATAAATAGTATGTAGTTTAATAGGAGATAAAATTATTAGTAAAAATGATTCAAAAGCTCAAGCAGAGCTTTTAAACGAAAAAATCAGAGCAAGAGAAGTCAGATTAATAGACGATGAAGGAAATAATCACGGTACGGTGCCAACCGTAAAAGCTCTACAAATGGCACGTGAAAGAGATTTAGATTTAGTTGTTGTTTCGCCTAACCAATCACCACCGGTTGCAAAAATTCTGGATTGGGGAAAATATAAATACGAAGCCGATAAAAAAGCTAAAGAAGCCAAAAAAAAGCAGCATGTTATTGATATAAAAGAAGTTAAAATGCGCTATAAAATAGACGTACATGATTATGAAGTACGCTTAAGGGCTGCAAAAAAATTCTTAGCTTCGGGAAACAAAGTTAAAGTTGTTGTTATGTTAAGAGGCAGAGAAATGCAGCATAGTCATTTGGCTATGGAATTAATAAATAAATTTCTAAATGAATTTGAGCAAGATCAAATTGTTTTAGAAAAGAAACCTTTAATTGAGGGCAGAAATGTTGTTATGATTCTGGCACCCGGCGTTAAATAAATTTAAAAAGCGGATTTTTCCGCTTTTTTTACGAATTTTTTAAATGTTTGATGTGTTTATAAATATATATACCGCCTAAAATCAGACAGATAACAATTATCAAAGCGTCGAATTTATGCCACAAATGTTTTAGATTTTGTGTATTTTGACCTACTTTTACTCCTACATAAACAAGCAAATAGCTCCAAACAAGAGAGCCTAAAAAAGTAAAAGTAAAAAAGAATCTTTTTTTGGCTTTTAAAATTCCTGCAGGCAAAGAAATAAATGTTCTTACAACAGGCAGCATCCTGCAAATAAAAAATGACCAATCACCGTATTTATCAACCCATTTATCTGCAATTTCAAGGTCATGTTTTGAAATAAGGAAATACTTCCCGTATTTTTCAATAAATTTTCTTCCTCCAAAATACCCAAGATAATATGAAGGCACAGACCCTATAACGCACCCTATTGCACCATAGATTGCTGCCGTGTGAATGGAAAAAACTCCTTTTGAAACAAGATATCCTGCAAAAGGCAAGATTGCTTCCGATGGAAGCGGGATGTTGCATGATTCTATTGCCATCAAAAGAGCTATTCCCCATGGTCCAAGTGCCGTTATAACGCTTTCAATCCAGTTTATTAATCCTTGTAAAATTGTATCAATCATTAAACTATCCTTAAAAATCGACTAGAATAATTTTAATATGATATTAAAAATATGTAAAACATTATTTTATAAAATTGTGATACAATTTTACTTCGTGTTCTTTTAAATTTTTGTTTGTATGCGAAATGTTTTTAATTTCGCTTAGTGTTTCAGGCATTTGTTCTTTTTTTGTTTTTAAATATTTCTTTTCTAATCTTTTTTGATTTAAATAAGGAAGTCCGAAGCCCAAGTATCCTACTTCAATTCCGTATGCTAAAGTTTTTAATTGTGCATTTAAATTTACAACTTTTTGAACAAGCGCGTTATTTGGATCTTTAAAGAAGGAAATTATAAGATTTTCACTCGCTTTGCTTATGTTGTTGTTATTTTGAAAACCTTTGTAGCCTTGTTCTTTTAATTGCATCAGTTCTTTTAAAATGTCTTTTGCTTTTTCGACTTCCGATGCAAAAGCGTTTGTTAAACTTCCGTCTTTATTGGCGCAGGAAATAGCTTGAGAATTCAAATTATTTACAACATCTTGCTGTTTTTTGATTAATGAATCAATAACAACACCAAAGATGGATTCTCCGTCTCCTTTTTGACTTATTGCAGCATCAAACATTTTTCTTATTTGATTCATATCACTAAAACCTGAGTATTTTGCGATTGATTCTTCTGTTGTATAGCATTTTTTGCCGCCAATCGGATTTATTGTATCAAATATATTTTTAAATAAGATTTTAGTTTTTTGCAATGGTTCTTGTATAAATTCCATTGCTTTATTTTTAAGCCCTTTTGAGTTAAACATTTCAATATAGGGCTTGTTTGACATCGGGATTCCCGACATTTTGCCCGCAGCGGCACTGATTAGCGCGTTCATTGCTTTAAGAGAAAGCATAATGATTGAAATTGTTTGAATATCTCTGAATAAGATTTCTTTTATTTCATCTTTTGTAGCTTCCTTGTTGTCGGGGTTTCTTTTTGCTGCGGTTGTAATTCTGGGGCCTACAACCATTGCCATTAAACCTAACATTAAAAACCAGGAATTATCTCCCCCGTTAGGTTCAAGCGCATTTACGACTTTTTGAAAAGTGTCGCTTTTTGAGCATAATTTATCAAACTTAGAGCCTATTTTGACGCTTATATTGTTCATCTTTTGAGGAATGCTTTTTAAAGCTTTTGAGTTTGTTATTTTAGAGGTGATGCTGTTTATGTTAAAACCCATTATTTAACACCTCCGCTTTTATTTTCTTTTTGTGCTTCGTTATAAATAGCTTTGGCGTTAGGATTAACTGCACCCGATGCCCAGGTGTATAATCTTGGGATATAGCCCATTAATTTTCCCGTTATAAATACCATACAAGCGACGGTTAAGATGCGGTTTGCCATATATCCCGCTTTAAAGTTGGATATTAAAGCATCGTCATCTAAATTAAATATTCTGTTTTTTGTATATTTTGCAAAGTCGTTAACATAATCTGCTATATATTCGGCATAACTTTTAAAATTGGTGCTTCCTTGTTTATCTTTTGTTATTGAATATTTCGCACTTAAGAAGTCAACTCCTTCAAAAGAAGATTTTGTTCTTTTTACAATTTCGCTAAAAGTTGATTGAGCTTCATCAAGCAGGGAAGCTGCCAGTTTTTTTCTGTCTTTTTTGGATATTGATTTATCTGTTAGCGTATCTTTATATTTAATTAATACATCTTTAAGTATTGAAACATCTTCTTTTGTTAAATCGGATGTGCTTTGCGCATTTTCAATAATATTTTTTTCGGTTGTTTTTTCCAATAAATCACGTACGGTTTTTTCAATAAATTTATTTTGATCCATAACCCCGTCTTTAACCGTACCTTTTGCTAAATAGGATAAATTTCTTAAATTTTCATTGTGTGTATTTGCGCTTCTTCCGCAGCCTGCTCTTAAAAGCGCAAGAATTGCAATAGGCATAAAAGTCATTGTGGGGCCTGTTAAGAATTCTCTTATGCCTTCTTGTTTTAGTGCATTCATATTAATTTTTTTGGTATATTGAAAACCTGCAAACATCCCCATTAGAGTTCTTGGGATGTTTGTTCCCCCCATATCTTCAATTGTAAAAGAAAGAGCGCGTCCTCCGTTTTCAACCCATTGCCAGAACTTTACAAGCGAACTTGTAAGTCCTGTAAAATTAACATTGTTTGTATTTTTTACATTTGTACTTATAGTGCAATTACCGTTTTTATAAATGTTACTTTTATCATCATAATTTTGGCTATGGAATTTTATGTTGTTAACGGATGATAATTTCATTAAGAATTTGTCCTCATACAAAACACAAATTAATAAAAACTTGTGAAGCTGATTTTTTGCTATTTATTCTACTGAAAATTTTAAAAACTTTACATTTATAAAATTGACGGCGTATTTTATAATAACATAAATCGAAAATAAAAATAATTTACTTCCCCTATAATATTAAGAAACATTGCGTATTTTGTTTCAATTGGTCTAAATTTATAAAGCAATTTAGTGCATTTTTATAAAAATTACTAAAAAGTGTAATTTAATATCTTTTTAAAGTTTTAAAATGCTAAAATGGTAAATATTGAAAAGATATTGTTGTATATGCTCTGCTGCTATTTATTGATAATGATTACTTTATCAATTTACTTATGAATAACTCATCACTCTTGCCCAAGCCTCGAAGTGCTTATAGTCTTTTTGAAGCCGGGTTTTTAAAACTCTTATATTGCCGAAATTTTCCTGGTCTCTTAATTTTTGAACAAAAATAATTTTTATTATTTTACCGTAGATATTTTCGCTAAAATTATAAATGTGAGCTTCAAGCATTTCATTTTTACCATCACTCAATGTCGGCTTATTTCCCCAGGAGATTAGTGCAGGAATTACTTTTGAGTCTACTTGAGCAAAACCAAAATAAACTCCATAGGGCAATTTTACTAAAGTATTGGGCCAAAGGGTATTTGCTGTCGGATATCCAAGAACACGTGCAAGTTTATCCCCTTTAATTACAAGGTTTCTTAAGGAAAAATATCTTCCAAGAAGCGGTTTCACTTTTTCAAGCTCGCCTTCTTGAATCAATTGCCTGATTGAAGTTGAACTTACTTCGATTTCATCTTTATATTTTTCTTCAGGAACTATAATTGCTTTATAGTTATAATTTATCTCCATATCTTTTAAAAATTGTACGGTGCCTGTTTTATCTTTTCCAAAAGTATGATTATATCCGACTACTATAAATTTAGGGTCGAAATTTTCAATTAAAATATTTTTAAGATAATCAAAAGCGCTTATGTTTTTGTATTCTTCAAAATCCAGCTCATAAACATAATCAACCCCGAGAGCATCAAGAATTATTTCTTTATCTTTATATGTTTGAATATCGGGAATTAAATTTTGATTGAAATAGTTTGCAGGGTTTTTTTCAAAAGTTACAACGGCAGATTTTAAATTGTTTTCTTTTGAAAGTCTTATCAAATTCTTTATTATTTTCCTGTGTCCTATATGCACACCGTCAAAATAGCCCAGCGCTATTGCGATATTTTTATTTTTTTCGATATTTCGAAAAACCTTCATTAGTTATTTTTGTTCCTTTTGTTTATTGTTTTTATATTTTTTTCTTTTGGACGGTTTTGGCTGGTTTAAATTTTCTTTTTGCTGCAAACGTCTTACCGAAAAAACATCATTAATTGATTGTATTGCAAGAATTATTTTTTTTAGGGTTTCAATATTATCAAGCTCAATGCCAAGGTCGATAATACCGAATTTTCTTCCTTTTAAATACGTATTTGAATATACTATATTAATACCCAAATCTCCCGTTTTCATCAGGATATCTCTTAAGATTCCTACTCTATCCTGGCATTCAATTCTTAGATGAGCGGTATATGTAGTTTTAGAAACGGTATCTGCCCAGCTTATATCAATCATTCTTTCAGGTTCAATGTTTCCTAAGCATTTACAATCCAATCTGTGAACACTAACGCCTTTTGATTTTGTAACAACGCCTACAATAGGCTCTCCTGGGATTGGAGAGCAGCATTTAGCCAAAGACCACAACAAACCTTCCAGTCCTATTATATCGTTTTTCTTGTTTTTCGATTTTTTTGAAACATTTTGGTTTTGCGCCTGTGCAAGTTCTTCGTTTGTTTTGGGTGCTTCGTATTTTTTTAATATATTGATAACTTTATGTATTGTAGTTTCACCATAGCCAAGTGCTGCATATAAATCTTCGCTTGTTTTATAGTTCATTTCGCGTGCAGCTTTTTCAATTAATCCTGATTTAACCATTTCATCGAAACAGTTTTTTGTAAGCTCGATTTCAAGGTTTGTCTTACCAAGCTGGATATTGTCTTCTCTGTTGAATTTTTTAAACCACTGGCGGATTTTTGTGCTGGCATTTTTAGTAACAACAAAATTAAGCCAATCGATTTTCGGCATAAACTGTTTTGATGTTAAGATTTCAACAATATCGCCGTTTTTTAGTTTTGTATCAAGTTGGGCTATTCTTCCGTTAATTAAAGCTCCAACCGTTCTGTGTCCGACTTCCGTGTGGATTCTGTATGCAAAATCAACGGGTGTTGAATTTTTGGGAAGGTCGAAAACATCTCCGTTTGGTGTAAAAACAAAAACCTGGTCGTTAAATAAGTCAAATTTTACGCTTTCAACAAAATCTTTGGCATCAATTGAGTCCTGATCAAGCTCCATTACCTTTCTCATCCAGGAAAATTGCATATCCTGCTTGTTATTTGCTTTAATTGAGCCTTGTTCTTTATATTTCCAGTGTGCTGCAACCCCGTATTCCGCTATTTCATGCATTTTATGGGTTCTTATTTGAATTTCAACGGGTTTGTTTTTAAAACCAATGACCGAAGTATGTAACGAGCGGTACATATTACTTTTTGGCATTGCAATATAGTCTTTAAAACGTCCGGGGATTGGTTTAAAAATTTGATGAATTATCCCTAAAACTTGATAACATTCAGCTTCCGTATCAACGATTACTCTAACCGCCGTAATATCATACAACTGATCAAATGAAACATTTAAGCGCTTCATTTTGTTATAAATACTGTAATAGTGTTTTGCTCTGCCTTTTATTGTAACTTTTAGTTTGTGTTTTTCAAGCTCTGCTTTGATTTTTTCAATGAGCGCATTTACGGTGCTGTCGCGCATTGATTTTGTTTCAGCTACAAGTTTTGCAATTTCGTAGTATTTTTCAGGATATAAATATCTTAAAGATAAATCTTCAAGTTCCGCTTTAATTTTCCCCATCCCTAAACGGTTTGCCAGGGGTGCAAAAATATCAAGGGTTTCCTGCGCAATTTTTTTTTGCTTCGGTGCTGCCATGTATGAAAGAGTGCGCATGTTGTGTAATCTGTCTGCAAGTTTTAGGATAATTATTCTTACATCCTGAGCCATTGCAATAAACATACGTCTGAAATTTTCCGCTTGGCGTTCTTCTTTTGATTTAAACTGATATTTCCCGAGTTTTGTAACACCCGTTACAAGATTAACAACATCAATTCCGAATTTTTCTTCCATTTCCTGTGCTGTTGTGTCGGTATCTTCAAGGACATCATGTAAGAATGCTGCAATTATTGTATCTTTATCCATCTTTAAATTTACAAGAATTTTAGCAACCTCAACGGGATGGATTATATAAGGTTCTTGCGAAATTCTAAATTGCCCCGAGTGTAATTTTTTAGCCCATTCGTATGCCGCTTCAATTTGATTGATATCATCTTGCGGACGTTTTTGTTTGATTAAATCTTCTTTTATTTCGTTAAATGTATCCTGATACGTCATATTTTTCCTATTCTACCATACAATTATACTACGTATGGCGAATTTTATATGAATTATATGTTGTATTTTGGCATTGTTTTTTGATAGTATATGATGGTATGGATAAAAAATTCAAAAATATTGATGAATTAATTGAATTAGTTAAAAACAGGGAAACTTTTAAGTTTAAAATCAAGGTTGTGGCAAATTCTAAAAATAATTCTATTGATTTTTGCGAAGATTTTATTAAAATTAAAGTTGTGCAAAGAGCAATTGAAGGAAAAGCCAACAGAGCAATTATTGAATTTTTATCAAAAACACTGGATGTTGCAAAATCAAATATAGAAATAGTTAACGGAGAAAAATCTGCACTGAAAACAATAAAAATATTTTAACCAATTGTAAATTTTTATTAATATTTTTTTAAAAACTAGCATTTTTTTTATTCAGAGAATTTCTATAAGTTAACTAACGTCCAAGAAAGGTTTGAAATGAATTCGAAAAATAGTGAAAAAACTTCACTTATACAAAACGAAACTCAATCCAATTTGAATATTTCAAATCCGATTGAAAATAAAAAAATACTGTCTTTGAATACAATTACATCTGCAAACAGATTATACGGCGGTTATGCAAATGCTATAAATAAAAAACAGGAAATCAACTTTAAACAGCTTACAAGAGCGCTAAATTCCTGTTTTGTAAATCAAAGCGATTCAATAAAATTGTTTTATGACATTAATAAGCATTTTTCAAATATTTTAAGTTTAAATTACTGCGCAATCGGTTTGTATAATGAAAATTCAAATTATATCAATATTAAATTAATTGATAAAAATGATTCATCATACAATACAAAGATAATGACAAGCGAAAGCGATAATGCAATTGTTAAAGCGTTTTTAAACAAAAAAACGGAATTTTGCAAAGACAGCAGCTGCTTAAAATTGTCTCAATTGAATGATATAACAGAATCTCCTTCGGTAATTATTCCTCTTGTTGCTGCAGATGAATGCATAGGTGTATTTATATTTTCGGATAATTACAAAAATGAATATCTGGAATTTTATAAATTAATTGCCAACTGCTTTGCTTTTTCTCATAAGAATTTTATTCTTCATGAACTTGTTAATAAAAATACTGATACCGATTCTCTAACAGGATTATACAACCATAAAAAACTTCAAGAAGAACTTGCAAATGAAATTATAGCAGCAACAAAAAGCGAAAAAGATTTTGCATTCTGCATTATTGATATTGCAAATATAACGGAAATCAATAACGAATTGGGACATGCTAAAGGCGATATCGTAATTAAAGAAGTTGCTAAAAAAATTAAGAAAAACGCAAGAAATACAGATATCCTGGGTAGATACGCAGGTGATAAAATTGCAATCATTATGCCTGATACAAATGTTGATGATGCTAAATATGTTTGCGAATTTCTTTTATATAATTTAGCATGCACAATGTTTGATGACTTAGGGCAATTAAAATTCTCCTGCGGTATATCGATGTTCCCAGATTCTACAAACAAACAGGAAAAATTAACCCTTTTAGCTCAACAAGCTCTAATGATAGCTAAAAGTAAAAGAAACAAAACAGGCCAATCCGAAATTATTTCAACTGCTGATTTTAATTTCTGGGATGATGAAGCTTTAAAATGTTTTGTTCAAATATTAACCAAAAAACACGCTTCTTTGGTTAATATCGAAGAAGAATTAATTAAGCAATTCCACAGCGAAACAATAATTTCAAACGAACATATGCTTGATGTTGTTTTATCGCTGGTTAATACAATTGATGCTAAAGACACATACACAAAAGGTCATTCAAGCGCGGTTTCAAGATATTCAGAAGCCTTAGCGCGTGCACTTAATTTGCCGAGTGATGAAGTTGAGCGCATAAAACTTGGTGCTCTGCTTCATGATATCGGTAAAATCGGTATTCCTGAACAAGTCTTAAGAAAACCGACTCAATTAACTTCCGATGAATGGGCAGTTATGAAACAACACCCTAAAATCGGCGCCGATAAGGTATTAAAACCCAATAAATCACTTCATGATTTAATTCCGATGGTTAAATATCACCATGAACATGTTGATGGTACAGGCTATCCTTACGGCTTAAAGGGTGATGAAATACCAATGTCGGCTAAAATAGTAGCAGTCGCAGATGCATACCATGCGCTAATATCCGATAGACCTTACAGAAAAGGTCTGAGTGTCGATAAGGCTTGTGAAATTTTAAAGTCAGGCGCAGGCAAGCAATGGGACAGAGAACTTGTAAGACAATTTATTACAATTGCCCCGAGTTTGGCTACAAATATCTAATCATAAAAATCGCTGCATGAGATTATATCTAAAACCCATTTATGACAGGTATCTTTATCAAGCGAAGCTATTTTTCCCCCGCCGCGCTCGCTATGACCTCCTAAACTTTGATGAATGGAATTAGTCGTTTTTGTTTTTGCGTAATCAAAAAATTTAAGAAGGGAATTATCTTTAGCATGGGCGCTTATTCTGTAGTTTTCGCCCGCTTTATAAAAAACAAGAGCTAAAACAACATCTTTTAATTTTTCGTCTTGAAATTTGTTATTTATAACATCCATTCTGAAGCGGTTCAAAATCGTACTTGTTATGGGGTTATCGGAGCCTAAATCTTCCCATTCTTTATCATCTGGCGTAATTTCAACGTAAGCAATTTTTTTATTCGGGGATAAAACAATTCTATCTTTAAGAGAATCTTTGAACTTTTTTTCTTCGGGGGTTAAATTTGATATTAAATCAACACTTTTTGCTATTTCTTTCATTTGCTTTACAGTTAATTTTTCTCTTAATTTTTGATAGATTTCATAGGTATTTTTATCTTCGACAAATTCTTTTTTAAGTTCAATTACTCCGTTTTCCCCATCACATCTTACAAGACCTTTTTTATTACAATCACTCATAAGTCCCGAAAAAATAGCGTATGCCTGTGAATTACTTATATCTTCCCCGAGCGCTTCAAGGAATCTGTATATTATTGCGCTTGCGGATTTTGCCGTTGTGTCGACATAGTACGAACTTACGCTTTCAAGAGGCAGGGTTTCATTAATTGTTGAATTTATATAGGTATAATTACCATCAACAATATCAATTCCTTTGTGGTGATCAATGCCGTATAATTTATCGGCTTTTTTAATATAATCGTAAATTTTGGATGGAACTCTGTCGGATGCGCAAAAATCAACGCAAAGAACGGTATTTTTTTCTTTTTGAGGGTTAAAATCTTCAAATTGAACAATGTTTGAATTGTTAATTTTTAACCCCAGTGCTTTTAAGTCTTGCGAGAGTATAATTCTTGAATTAATTCCCTGATTTTTTAAATATTCATCCATTGCAAGGGCAGAGTTTGCAGCATCTTTGTCTGTTAATTCGTGGCATATTATATCAACATTTTTTGAAGAAGTTAATTTGTCTTTAAAATATTTTGCCTGGGGATACGGCATTTTATTTGCTCTATAGGAGATGGCAGATGTTGAAATTTTCATTTTATGTTACCATTTCTTTTATCATTTCTAAATCTTTTTTAAAGTAATACCTTGGGGAGCCTTCCAGGATTGAATGATATCTTAAAAGATAGGAAGGATGAAAAATCGGTATAAATTTTTTATTATCAATTTCAAAAATTTTTCCGCGGGCCTTTGTGATTGTTAATTTTTTATCTTTTATAAAACTTTCAAGCGCGCAGGAACCGACAAGAACAATGATCTTGGGGTTAATTAATTTTATTTGTTCGTCTAAAAAATGCCTGCAGGATTCTTTTTCTTTTGGTGCGGGTTTTCTGTTTTTCGGCGGGCGGCATTTTACGGTATTTGCTATATAAAAATCGTTGTTGCCATATCCTGTTTCAAAAAGATATTTTCTAAAAAGCTGTCCTGCGCGTCCTATAAAAGGAATCCCCGTATTATCTTCATTTTGCCCCGGAGCTTCGCCAATAAACATAACGGGTGCTGTTTCGCATCCGTCAGAAAATACAACTTTATTTCGCGTTTGACATAAAATACAATTTGTACATTTTTGTGCTTTTTGTCTTAATTTTTCAAGTTGTATTTTGTTATCTTCCATTATTAATCCTTTTTGTATTCGATTTCAAAACCAAACAAGCTTGAAACCGATTTATCGTCGTGTATTCTTGAAATTGCTTCTCCAAGCAGGGGTGCGACGCTTACTTGTTTGATTTTTTCAGGGATAATAGTGTCTTTTAGAGGGATTGTATTTGTTACAACAACTTCTTTAATTGGCGCTTCTTCAAGCCTTTTAAGTGCAGGACCCGAGAAAACAGGGTGAACCGCACAAACATATACATCTTTTGCACCGTGCTCTTTTAAAAGTCTTGCCGCTTCACAGATTGTTCCTGCGGTATCTATAATATCATCAAACATTACACAAACTTTGTCTTTAACGTCTCCTATGATGTTGCAGGCTATGGCGCTGTTGTGTTTATCGCGTCTTTTATCAATTATTGCTATTGGTGCGCTGACTTGTTTTGCAAGCGCTCTTGTTCTTTTAACGCCGCCCATATCAGGAGAAACGCAAACAAGCTCGGAGCCTTGGGTATCTATATTTTTAACGTAATTTACAATAACGGGAGTTGCGTAAATATGATCAACAAGAATATTAAAGAAACCTTGAATTTGCCCTGTGTGTAAATCCATTGCAAGAATTCTTGTTGCACCGGCTTGCGTTAAAAGATCGGCTATTAATTTTGCCGTTATTGCTTCTCTGCCTGATGCTTTTCTATCCTGTCTTGCATAGCCGTAGTAGGGAATTACAGCGGTTATTGATTTTGCGCTTGCTCTTTTAAATGCATCAAGTAAAATTAAAAGCTCGACTAAATTTTCATTAACAGGATGACAAACAGGCTGTACTATAAAAACATCATCGCCTCTTACCGAATCTTGAATTTGAACATAAATTTCGCCGTCTGAAAAATTTTTAATTGCAATAGGTTCAAGAGTTGTTCCTAAGTATTGCGCAATTTCTTGTGCCAGCGGGTTATTTGAGCGCCCGGAAAATAATTTAATATCATGGGTTGGTTGTATTTGCTCAATTTCTTTCATTTGTTCTTGCATTTCAAGATTCATTTATTTTTCTCCTTTTTTGGTTTTAACCCAATCTTTAATTTCTTTTTGCTGCCCTCTTGTTATTGCAAGGGAGTTTGGCGAAACATTTTTGGTAACACAGCTCATAGCGGCTACAAATGCGTTTTTACCTATTTCGACAGGAGCAACAAGTACGCTGTTTGAGCCTATTGAAGCGTTGTCTTTTACCGTTGTTCTGTTTTTTTCTTTTGTTATGGAATTGTAATTTGCGCATATTGTTCCGGCGCCAATGTTAACATGACTTCCGATATCGGCATCACCTATATATGTTAAATGGCAAACATTGGTATTTTTTGCTATGTGAGCATTTTTTAATTCAACAAAATTTCCGATTTTTGAATATTCTTCAATGATACAATTGCCTCTTATATGAGTCATAGGGCCTATCTTGCAGTTGGATGCTATTTTATTTTTTCCCGTTATAAAGGTGTTTGGATAAATTATGGTATCCGATGATATTTTTGTTTCGGGAGAAATAAATGTAGTATCGGGATCAATTATTGTAACCCCGTTTTCCATTAATTCTTCCAGGTATCTGTCTTTCATTATTTTGGAAGCTGTTGCAAGATTTTTTCTTGAATTAATTCCGTAGGTTTCAAGATTATCTTTTGCAACATAGCCTAAAACTCTTAACTGCGCATATCTTGCCCATTTAACAATATCTGTTAAATAGTATTCGCATTGAGAGTTATCGTTTTTAAGCTCGCTGAATGCGGATTTTAGCTTATTCCAGTTTAGAAGATAAATCCCTGTATTTACTTCTTTTATTTCTTGTTGTTCTTCCGTTGCGTCTTTTTGCTCAACTATTGCAACAATTTCATCCGATGTATTTCTTATTATTCTGCCATAACCCGTAGGATCGTCAAACATTGTTGTCATGACGGTTAAATCGGAATTGTTATCAAGGTGGTAATTGATTAAATTGTTAAGGGTTCTTGTTTTAATTAATGGAGTGTCGCCGCAAACAATCAACACATCTCCGCAGTATCCATGTAATAAAGGAACAGCTTGAGCTACCGCATGACCTGTTCCTAATTGTTTTTGTTGTAAAACCGCTTTTGTATATTTATAGTTGTTGTTTAAATATTCTTCAACTTCGCTTGCACCGTGTCCGATAACTGCAATATTTTCAGTTTCATAAGGAAGTGCCGATATTGCATCTATTACCCAGCCGATTAATGTTTTTGAAAAAATTTGATGTAAAACTTTGGGTAGGGAAGATTTCATTCTTGTGCCCCTGCCTGCACCAAGAATAATTGCCTTTAGTTGTCTTTTCATATCGTCAAACCCTTTTTTCAAAATTTTCTCATAAAAACTTATTTAAATGAATAAAAAAAAATTACCCTGACATAAAATTTAACAATCGAAAAAATTAGTTGTATAATTGTTTTATGGATTTATTAAAAGCTCTAAAAAACAACATCATAGTTTCCCTTCAGGCAATGCCTGACGAGCCTTTGTATGATGAAAACTGCATTATTAAAATGGCGGATTCAATTATCAATTTAGGAGGAGCAAGAGCACTAAGGCTTGCAGGAGAAAGGGATATAAAAAATATTAAGAAATTATTCCCCGATACAATTGTTATCGGGATTACAAAACCGTCAAAAATCCCCAAAAATTATAAAGAACTTGTATATATAACACCATCTGTTTCAGATTGCGCTAAAATAATTGATGCAGGAGCGGATATTGTGGCGTTTGACGCTACTGTGCGCAACAGAGGCTGCAGCGATACAATTGAAGATATAATTGATTTTATAAAATCAAAAAATAAGCTTGCGATGGCTGATATTGCAACATTTAAAGAAGCCGAAAACGCAAAACATCTAGGATGCGATATTATATCAACAACCCTTAGCGGCTATACTCTTGAAACGCAAAATAACCCCGATAGACCAGATTTTGAACTTGTTCAAAAAATAAAAGAAAATCTTGATATTTTTACAATTCTTGAAGGAAAAATATGGGAAGTATCGGATGTAAAAAAAGCTTTTGATTCGGGTGCCGACAGCGTTGTTATAGGTTCTGCAATAACGCGCCCGCAGTTAATTGTTAAAAGATTTATAAATGCAATAGGAAAATAATATGGATAAAGCACTTGCAATCGATATCGGAGGAACAAAAATTGCTTATGCAATGGTTGATAAAAAGGGAGAATTTTTAAGTGAAATTAAAAAAATAAATACTCCCAAAAGTGCTTCTTTAATTGAAGAAAAATTAAAAGAAATAATTAAAGAAAATGAAAATAGGGTTGATATTATCGCAATTGCAACAGCAGGGGCTGTTAATAATGAAAATACAAAAATATTAGGCTCAACCGCTAACCTTGCAAAAGGTTATAAAGATATTGATTTTCAAAAACTTTCCCAAAAAAAAGTTTTTATTGAAAACGATGCAAATTGTGCGGCCTGGGCTGAATATAAAATGGGTGCATCAAAAGGTACAAACAACTCTATTATGCTGACTCTTGGAACGGGTGTCGGCGGTGGAATTATTATTAACAATAAACTTTTAAAAGGAAAATCAGGTAAAGCGGGCGAGATGCATTTTAAAATGTCAAGAAAAAAAGAACGCCCCTGTACGTGTGGAGAATATGATTGTTTTGAAGCTTATGCAAGCGGAAACGGTTTAATAAAAACAGCTGTTGAAATATTTAAAGATGATAATATAACAACTTATGATATTATTGATTTAGCTAAAAAGGGCAATGAAGATGCAAAGCGTGCGCTTGAAATATGGCAAAACGATATAATAGAAGGTATTATCGGGCTTCAAAATATTTTTGATACGGAATGTTTTGTTTTATCGGGTTCCATGGAAAAATTTATTGATGTTAAATTCGTTGAAGATAGCGTAAATAAAAGAATACTAACTTCTAAAACAAAAGTCTGCCATGGGAAAAGCGGTAATTATTCAGGCATGATAGGCGCTGCGCTTTTAGCTTTGAATCGGCAATTAAATTAAAATAAAAACCCAAAGATTAATATCTTTGGGTTATATACTAATATTTCAAGGTTTTTTATTCTTCTTTATCTTTTATTGTAATTGCAATAAAAGCAGCAATAATTAGCGAAATCGCACCTGCGATAAACGCATATTCCCAGTGGTTATTTGTATATCCGCCTTCAACGCTGAACTTGGATAAGTTAATAAACCAGGCAAATATTGTACATACAAGAACTTGAGGAGCTGAAATGAATATATTAAATATACCCATTGCAGAACCTTCCGTTCCTTCTTTTATGTGTCTTGAAAGCATTGCAAAAGGTAAAGATAAAGTTGATGCCCAGCCAATACCTGCTAATCCCATCGCAAAAAATACTGTAACATGGTTAGGTAAGAAAGAAAGAAGGAGATACGCAAAAGCCATTAAAAATAAAGCAATCGCATGGATTCTTTTATTGCCTCTTTTTTGAGCAATTTTTGCAACAGGGATTGCAATTAAGAAGCAAACCAAATTAAAAAACGAAAAGCAAATAGATGAAAATGCCTGCGCTACTGTTTGTTTGCCTGCAAAAATTTCAACCGCTTTTTCGCTTAGAGCTGAAGTATCAGGAATTTGATATAAAACATGAACAACATACTGGGTAAAAAATATCAATAAGCTCATAAGCCCAATCCATGCAAAAAATTGCATAGTGCAAATTTTTCCTACTTCAGGACTCGCGTTTATGAAATCTTTAACGTTTTCAATGAACGGTTTTTGAGCGTTTGTTTTTGATTTTAATTTTGCTTCAAGCATCTGTTCTTTTGTGGGGATATTTTCTCTAAATGTCATACAAGTCCATAGCATACCTAAAATGAAGGCTATACCTGCCATGGTAAATTGTGCATCAATTGACATTGTTTTGTTGCACACAAAAATCATAAAAGGAGAAGCGCCTGCGGCAACAACGGAACCAAGACCTATTGCAGCACTTAAAAAGGAGTTTGCAACTTCATGCTGGCTTTTATCGATATTATCAGGGATAAGTGCTCTATATGGCCCTTGTGCAGCATTAATACAAGCATCAATTACCCAAATAAAGGCTGCTGCAAATAAAAGAGCAAGCCAGGCAGGGTGATTTTGACCGAACAAATTACTTAAAAATTCGCTTTTGGGAAGTAAAATTAAACCTATAGCTCCAAAAAGCGCGCCCAGGAATAAATAAGGAATTCTTCTTCCGAATTTTGTAAAAGTAACATCAGACAAAGCCCCTATAATAGGCTGAACTACAATACCCGTAACAGGCCCCGCAAGCCAGATAAGTCCGTATAAAAGCGCACTTGCACCTAATGATTCAGTCAGAGGACCCGATAAAATAATTCTCATTTGCCAGGCGAATTGAAGCCCGAAAAAACCGATACAAAAATTAAACAACTGCATCCAGCTCAGTTTTCTTAAATTGCTATCACATGACATGTAAGTCCTCCTTAAAGAAAAATTCTATCGTATAAAATTTATTTTAATCTAAGTATAATTAATTTTACATTAATAAATTTTAATTGTAAAATTATTAACATGAAAAATATTAAAATTTTATTGGTATTACTTTTAAGTTTATTAGTATTTAACACAATTTCAAATAGCGCAGATGCTCTTGAAGAGAAAAAAACAATCAGGGTCGGCATTTCAAATCAGAATTTTTCTTCGCGCGAGCATGAAAAAATTAAAATTTCTTCACAGGATATTATAAAAATTATCGATTTAGTGCAAAATACCCGATTCGACGATGTAAAAGCGGGCGATGAAGTTGAAATAGTGATGAATGGTATTACTTTTGATATTTATATAAACGATAAAAAAAAGTATGAAAATTTATCGGGTCCTTTGCTTTTAAGTTCGAATAAGCCTCTTGAAGTAATTGAATTAAACAGAAAAGGAACTCCCGCAAAATATGAAGGCATGTTTGAAATTAAAGCTTCAAAAAAAAGCGGATATTTTAATTTGATTAATATTGTTGATATGCAAACATATCTAAAAGGAGTAGTACCTAATGAAATGCCTGTTTCGTTCGGATTAGAAGCTCAAAAAGCTCAGGCGGTTGCTGCAAGAAATTATGTTACAAGAGCGCAGATAAGCCCTGATTTTGATGTTGTTGATTCTACTTCTTCTCAAGTCTATTACGGATTAAATTCTCATACTCAAACATCAAATGATGCGGTAGATGAGACGCAAGGTATTTATGCACTTTATCGTGAAACACCGATAAGTGCTCTTTATTATTCAACATCGCCAGGAATCAGCGATGATTGGGATGATGTTTTTAATAACGGAATTAAATCAAACCTTCATCCGTATTTAAAGGCAAAATATGAAACAACAAATAAGCCTTTAAAAAATGAGGATGATGTTATAGAATTTTATTCATCCAAAGAAGGGTTTGATGTTAATTCTCCTAAATTGCGCTGGTGTGTTGAATTTGAACAAAAAGAACTTGTTGATATATTAAATACAACCCTTTTACAGCAGTCAAGCGCAGGACTTGTCGAGCCTAAGTTTGATAAGAATGTAAAAATTGAAGGCGTTAAAGAAATTAAGCCTCTTAAAAGAACTCAATCGGGTAAAATTATTGAATTATTAATTTCAACCGATAAGGGTGATTATAAAATTAAAAAAGAACTTGGAATAAGAAGAGTTTTAAAGAAAAACAATTCCATGCTTGCAAGCGCTAATTTTTATGTTGAAAAAGGAGCGCTTGTTGATGAAGATGATAATGAAATCCAAAAAGAAAACCACGGAGTTATTAAATTATTCAGTGCAATAAATAAGGATAAATACCCGGATACTTTCAAATTAATCGGAGGCGGTTTCGGGCATGGAGTCGGAATGAGCCAGTATGGCGCATATAATATGGCAAAATCGGGAAAAAAATACCCTGAAATTCTACATTTTTATTATACCGATATAAATATTTCAACAATTCCAAAGACTGTTTTATATAACGAATATAATATTTCATATAAAAGTGAATTTTATTTTGATAAAAAAACATTTAATGAAGCATATATCGTAATTGATAATAAAAAACATGTAAGCGAATTTCCTTTTAAGATAAATGAATACGATTTTTCAAACACAAAAGAAATTTCAAATAATGAACTTTTAAAAATGAATATAACACAATATTTAAAACAAGGACTAAACTGTGTTGAATTTTTGCCTTTAAGCGCACAAAATAAAGGCAAGTTTGTAACATACAGAATTGAATTAAGATAAGGCATTAATAATGGAAGATAATAAAGTACATACCGAATCGGGCGAAGGGCTTTTAAAATGCGCAGGCCTAATTGTAATTGTTATCTTATTATCTAAAGTGTTTGGTTTTTTAAGGGATGTTGTGGTTGCAAATTACTACGGCGCAGGGTTGGTTTCGGATGCTTATTTTTATGCTTATCAAATTCCCGCGCTTGCAATAGTAATTCTTGGCGGAATGGGAGGACCTTTTCACAGCGCTACCGTTAGTGTTTTTTCAAAATTAATATCGGATTTTACCAAAAAACCAAGCAAGGATGTTAAAAAATTATTTAACACTTTTGAAACCTTTTCAATTCTTATTTTTGGTTTAATTGCACTTATTTGCTTCTTTTTCCCAACACAGGTAATGAATGTTATTATTTCTCAGGCAACCCCTGAATTATCTTCAAAAGCGGCGTATCTTTTAAAAATAATGTCTCCTTCGATTGTAGTCGGAGCGCTTTTGGGATTGTATTACGGAATTCTTGTAACGTATAATAAGTTTTTACTTCCAAATATTGCACCTTCCGCTTTATCTGTAGGTATTGTTTTTACTTTGTTTTTTACAAAAGGAGATGACTCGGGGTTTTATTTAGCCTTTGGTACGCTTTTAGGTGCATTGCTGCAGCTTATAATGCAGTCGCCTGCGGTTTTAAAATTGGGTTATACTTTTAAACCCTGCTTTGAATTTTTCAATAATAAAAATTTTAAAGACATACTAGAGCTTTTAATGCCTGCGTTTTTATCATCAACCATAGGACAAATCGGGATTTATGTTGATATTTTCTTTGCATCAGGCTTAAGCGAAGGGCAGTGGACAGCGTATGGGTATGCAAACCGTATTTTCCAATTTCCGACCGGCTTGATGTTATCGGCTTTGCTTGTTCCTTTGTTTCCGTTGTTTTCAAGACTTGTTGCAAAAAAAGAGTTTGACGAAGTAAGGTATTATTTTAATAAAGGCGTCGGTTCTTTGATTTTTGTCGGTACTTTTATGATGATATTCATATTTATCTCAAGAACCGATTTAATTTCAATTGCGCTTGAGCGCGGGGCTTTTGATTCAAGGGCTACTTTTATGGTGTCTGAAGTATTATTTTATATTTCACTTTCAATAATTCCATATATGTTCAGAGACTCTATAACAAGGCTTTATTATGCTTTTAACGATTCAAAGACACCTTTTTATATTGCAATGGGTTCTATTTTACTAAAGCTTATATTTAACTCCCTTCTTGTTAAACCCATGGGGATTAACGGGATTGCTCTTTCAACAACAATAATTACTTTAATTAACGCAACCCTTCTTGCTTTTTTAATAAGAAAAAAGATTTCAATAGGTTACAGACATTTTATGACGCAAATGGCAAAAATTATTTTTTGCGCTTTAGTTGCTTATGTTATCGGGTATTTTTTAAACGAATTTATTGCAATATATTTAAATACTTCGTTTATTTTAAAAATTGTTAAAGTTTTAATAACATTTAGTGTTATATTTTCAATATATATATCCTTATCTCATTTATTAAAAGTTGAATATCTTGAAGATTTAAAAGAAAAAGTTGAGGAAAAATTTTGCAAAAGATTGAAAAAAAATTAAAAAAAGGTGAAGTTTTAGCTTTTAAAACGGATACCGTCTGGGGGTTTGGGGTAGATCCTTGTGATGATTGCGCTATTGATAATTTGTATGAAATAAAAAAAAGAGACACTAAAAAGCCTTTAATTTTAATGAGCAGCGATATTAAATATTTAAGTAAATATATAAAATCAATTCCTTTGTATGCTCAAAAATTAATTAATAAATATTTACCCGGTGCCCTAACGTTGATTTTTGAAAAATCGGATATTTTAAATCCTAAAGTTACTTCATACTCTAATACCGTCGGCATAAGAATACCCGACAGTAAAGATTATTTTAATTTAATTGATTCATTAGAAAATAAAGTTTTAGCTACTACATCATGTAACCTTTCAACGCAACCCCCGGTTAGAAACTATAAGGAGGCTTGTGAAAAATTTTCATCATGTGCTACAATAATAAAACCAATTGATGATACAGTGAACAATAACACTCCTTCCACCGTTATTTTATGTGAAGAAGAAGGTTATAAGGTTCTAAGAACGGGAGCAATAAAATTATGAAAAAATATTTAATATTGTCTTTATTTTTAATGTTTGCGCTAAATCCGATATACGCAAACAATAACGGCTTATATGTACCAAACGGTTCTTATGTTAATATTCAATACGAGCAAAAAGACGAATCAAATTTAATCAACTTTGACAAAATGAATAAAAAAGAAAAAGTTGAAAAAGCAAACAATGAGCTTAAAGAAAAACCCGCTCAAAGCTTAAAGCTTGATACAAGAGAAATAATTCATCAAAAAGCTCTTGACTACACAACGCGTCAAACAAGCTCGATTCCGATATTATAATTTAAAAAGCAGGTTTTTACCTGCTTTTATTTATTTTTTAATAATGAAGTTATTATTCTTTTTGTATGCTTTTATTTACCCATTCATCGGCTCTTGCGCCTGTTAATATTTTGCCGTCGGCGCGGATACCGAATCCAAAGGGGTCTTCGCCTGAATTGAACTTGTCAACATCCATACAAAAAACCTTATATGCTATATCAAACCCGCTTTTATCGCAATAGTTGGCAGGAAATTTATCCGGAGGAGAGAAATATCTTGTTTTCCAGTTGTAATTATCGTCATTGGCATTTTTTGTAAATGCCGTTCCAAAAGCAACGCTCGATGCGGAATAAAATATAATCCCGTCATTCAGGATAATTTCTTCGGGCGTATCGTTTTGTGCATCTTTGCAATTTGTATCCAGTTTTATTTTAGCCTGTGAGATGCTGTCTTGCGTCGGATTTTTGGGTTTATAAGAAGCTCCTATGCTTTCTCCGTTTAATAAAATATAAGTTCTTCCCGCTTTCCAGCCTATTTCATCTTCCATACAGTTAACTTCTTTAGCACTTATTACATCGGCAAAGCTTTTGCAAAAATATGTTCTTTGTCCTTCACCGTCATATATTTGATTTCCTTTGGAATCAATTCCAAGGTCGCCGTTTTGATAATATTTGTCCGATGTTACAAGTTCTCTAATTACACTGCCAAGCGTATTATACCCTTTTTTAAATTTCATAACATCTTCATTGGGTGAACTTTGAAAGGCAATAGGCAGTAAAATCATAGTTAATATCCCTATTATTACAAGAACAATTAATATTTCGGCTAATGTAAAAGCTTTTTTAAATATTATCATAATACTACTCCCATCTATGTTTTTCATGGTTCTATACATAGATAACCATAATATTATTAAAGCATACAATTCTATATATGCAACATGTAAATTCAAAAAAAGCTCAAAAAATAATCAAAGTTCTTGCAAAATTAATAAAAGAAGAAAGAATTAAGCAGAATAAATCTCAAAGATTGTTGGCTGATGAATTTGACATACCTAAATCTATGCTAAGCAGGCTTGAAAACGGAATTAACGAACCTAAATTAATTTCGTTGATTTCTGTTTGCGAAGCGCTGAATATAAAACTTTCATCTTTAATTAAAAAACTCGAAGATGAATGTTTGGATAGTTTTTGCCTTTATGAAAAATAATTAATTGTTTAGACTGTGAATCGGAGCGGGCACTCTTCCGCCGCGGTTAACAAAAATTTCGCTTGAAAATTTATTAACGCTCATAATGGGTGCTGTTCCCAATAAGCCGCCAAAATGCGCATCCTGTCCTACCGTTTTTCCGATAACGGGAATAATTCTCACTGCTGTTGTTTTTTTGTTTATCATACCGATTGCCATCTCGTCGGCGATAATTCCTGCTATTGTTGAATTTGGAGTATCTCCGGGGATTGCTATCATATCAAGCCCGACGGAACAAACGCTTGTCATTGCTTCAAGTTTATCAATCGTAAGAGAATTTAATCTTGCCGCTTCAATCATGCCTGCATCTTCAGAAACGGGAATAAATGCTCCCGATAACCCTCCGACATAACTTGAAGCCATAATACCGCCTTTTTTAACGGCATCGTTTAACATAGCAAGAGCCATGGTGGTGCCGTGTGCGCCTGCTTGTTCTAAGCCCATTGCTTTAAATATTTCAGCTACGCTGTCGCCTTCCTGTGGAGTGGGCGCTAAGGATAAATCAATAATACCAAAAGGAATGTTTAATTTTTGAGCAAGTCTGCGTCCGATAAGCTCGCCTGAAGTTGTAATTTTAAAAGCCATTTTTTTAATTAAATTACTTACTTCGCCAAAATCAGCGGTTTTATCAAGTTCTTCTATGGCGCTTGAAACAACCCCGGGGCCTGAAACACCGATATTTAAAGCGCATTCCGCTTCGTTTACGTTGCAAAAAGCACCTGCCATAAAGGGATTATCGGTAACGGCATTGCAAAAACAAACAAATTTAGCAGCACCAATACTGTCAGAGTCTTTTGTTAATTGTGCCGTTTTTTTAATTACATCTGCCGTTTTTAAAACAGCATCCATATTAACACCCGCTTTTGAGGTTCCAAGGTTGACTGAAGAGCACAGCTTATTTGTCGTCGCAAGCGCTTCGGGTATTTGCTCAAAGAATTTTAAATCGCCTTTTGTAAAGCCTTTATCAACAAGAGCCGAAAAACCTCCGATAAAATCAACCCCGACTTCTTGCCCTGCTTTATCTATAATTTGTGCTAAATAAACATAGTCGATATTATCACAGCTTTCTCCGATTAAAGAAATCGGCGTCAGCGCAATTCTTTTGTTTACAATCGGAATTGAATATTCGTTTTCAATTTCGTTTGCACAAGAAACAAAATTTGAAGCGTATTTTAAAATTTTATCGTAGATTTTTTGACCTGTTTTTTTAACATCGCTAGAGCAACAGTCTCTTAAGCTCAGCGAAAGAGTTGTAGTTCTGATATCAAGATGATGAATTTTTATCATCTTGATTGTTTCTATTATGTGTTTTTGATTAACGTATGACATTTTGACCCTAAATTGTGTGCATTTTATCAAATATTTCTTTTTTTTGAACCCATATTTCCATTTTAAGTTCTTCGCCTAATTTTACTAAATCGTCTTTAAACTCTTTAAAAGAAACGCTCATTTTTTCAATATCGCAAAGCATAATCATAACAAAATTATCCTGCATGATTGTTTGTTTAATATCTTCAATATTAACACTGTGTTCGCTTAAGCATGCAGACACAGCACTTACGATACCTACTTTATCTTTTCCCGTTACGGTAATTATTATTTGATTTTCATCTTTATTCATTACTTTACATCGCCCTTAACAACTATTAAATTATTCATAATCTTCATTGCAACAGTCGGAAAAACAACATTTTTAAGTCCGTCTGCAATTGAAACAACACTTCCTGCCTTAAGAGTAACTTCTTCACCTTTATACATGAAAGTATAGTCCGTATCTCTGTCGGAGCGAATAGTGATTTTGTTTTCTTCTCTTGTCATTTTTGTTCCTTTCTTAAATATTTTGAATAATATCAACACCGCTTGATGTGCCTAATCTTGAAGCACCCGCATTAATTAAATCAATTGCCTGCTTGGTTGTTTTAATTCCGCCTGAAGCTTTAACGGATAGTCCGTATGGTTTTACGGTTTTATACATTAATTTAACATCTTCAACTTTGGCGCCTAATCCGTTTTTAACAAAACCGGTTGAAGTTTTGACAAAATCAGCATTGCCATCTATTGCGCATTTTGAAGCTGTTACGATTTCTTCTTTTGTTAATAAGTCTGTTTCTATTATTACTTTTAAGTTGTGGTTTTTGCAGATTTCTTTTGTTTTTTTAATGTCGTCAACTACTTTTTTATAATTTTTATTTTTAAGTTCCGCAATATTTAAAACCGTATCGATTTCATCCGCTCCTTCATCGAGCGCTTTTTGCGTTTGAAATTGAATAATATCGATAGTATTATTTGCAAGCGGGAAATTTACAACCGTTACTATTTTAACATCAGAACCCGATAAAAATTGTTTTATATAGTTGATATAGTTAATATTTATACAAACGCCGAAAAAATCATATTTTAGAGCATCAAGTGCAAGTTTTTCTATTTCTTCTGCGCTCGCATCACTTTTTAAAAGCGTGTGTTCAATGTATTTATTCAGTTTGTGCATGGTAATTTTATTATAGCAAAACTAAATTTTTCACGCCAGAATTTAATTCATTATTTAGTATTTGTTTAATATTAAACAGTGTTGTTTTTAAAATTCTTACGTTTGCTTCGTAAGTGTTATAGGCGTTATGAGGCGTTATAATTACGTTTGGAAGTTTTAATAACTTTTGAATAAAAAGATATTTTTTAAGGCAGGAGATTTTTATATTTTTATATTTTTCACATTTTAAATAAGAATTACATAATATTTCTTCACATTCTATAACATCAAGTGCGGCGCCTTTGATTTTTTTATTTATAAGCGCTAAATATAATTCTTTTGTATCAACAATTTCGCCTCTTGCAACATTAACAAGAATTGCACTCTTTTTCATTTTTGAAAAAGAATCTTTATTTATCAAATGTTTTGTTTGAGGCGTTAAGGGGCAATTTATGGTTATAAAATCGGATTTTTCAAGCAATTCATCCAATTCAACATAATTATAAGCTCCTTTTTGTTCAATATCATAAGCTAAAACTTCCATGTTAAAACCATGGGCTATATTTAAAATTTTTCTTCCGATGGAACCCAGGCCTATTATCCCGATTATTTTATTCTTTAATTCAATCCCTATTAAATTATTTGCATCAATTTCGCCGCTTAACAGAGCATTTTTTGATTCGTCAATTCTTTTTGACAGATTTAATATTAAAGAAAAAGCATACTCTGCAACGCTTGATGGGCCGTATTGCGGAGCGTTAAATATTAAAATGTTGTTATTTTTGCAATAAGCAAGATCGACATTTGAATAGCCCGCGCTTCTTAAGAAGATGTATTTTAAATTTTTAAATTTTTTAAGTACGTCTTTATTCAAAGTTGAGCTGACAAAAACGCTCAGCGCTTCGCAATCAATCATTTTTTCATCAATATAGGTTGTTTCATTTAAGGGATAATTGATAAAATACGGCTCTAAAAAAGACGGCATATTTTGCGTCAAATATTCAAATTCAATTTTTCTGATATCATAAAACAATATTTTCATACGTTAATACTACGATTAAATAAAGTTTTTTTAATCAGTGTTTGAGGCTATTCATCGGAATGAAATTATTTTTATTAAAATTAAATCAATTATCTTAACTTAACTAAATCCGCTTTTCTCATTCTTATATTTTTCGGTGTTATTTCTACGAGTTCATCATCCTGGATGTATTCAAGAGCGTCTTCAAGAGTCATTATTTTAGGAGCTTGAAGAGTTACCATAACGTCTGCCGTTGCGGAGCGCATATTGGTCATTTTTTTGGTTTTGCAAACGTTAACGGGAATATCCTGAGCTCTGTTGCATTCTCCTACAATCATGCCTCTGTAGACTTTTGTTTTAGGGGTTATAAAAAATACGCCTCTGTCTTCAAATTGGTGAAGTGCATAAGCTACCGCTTCGCCATCTTCATGGGCAATTAAAGAGCCTGTTCTTTGGCGCGGAATATCGCCTGCATATTCATCATAGCGGGCAAATGTATGATACATTATACCTTCGCCTTTTGTCATTCTGATAAATTCCGATCTAAAGCCGATTAAACCGCGGGCGGGGATAATAAAATCTATATTTGTTCTTTTCGGGCCTGCCTGCATATCAAGCATCTGCGCTTTTCTTGAAGACAATCTTTCAATTACCGAACCTACGCAATTTTCAGGAACATCAACAATTAAATTTTCATAAGGTTCAAGTTTAATTCCGTCTTCTTCTTTGTAAATTACTTCAGGTTTTGAAACTTGAAATTCATAACCTTCTCTTCTCATTGTTTCAATTAAAATGCTTAAATGCAATTCTCCTCTGCCTGATACTTTAAATACATCTGTTGAATCGGTATCTTGAACACGAAGCGAAACATTTTTTTCAAGTTCAAAATACAATCTTTTTCTTAGCTGGCGGGAGGTTACAAATTTACCTTCGGTTCCCGCAAAGGGTGAATCGTTAATTGAAAAATTCATCTGAAGTGTCGGTTCGTCAATTTTAATTAACGGCAGCGCCACAGGATTTGTTAGGCAGGATATTGTTTCCCCTATTTGAATATCACTAAACCCTGCAAGCCCTACGATATCTCCTGCATAAGCTTCTTCGATTTCAACACGTCCTAAATCTTTAAAACCGAACAATTTAACAACTTTTCCTTTTTGAGCGCTTCCGTCCGCTTTTAGTAAAGTAACCTGTTCTTGAGATTTAATCTTACCGTTTTTAATTCTTCCTATTGCAATTCTTCCGACATATTCATTATAATCAAGCGTTGTAATTTGAAGCTGCAGCGGAAGATCGACATCTGCTTCTGGGCCTTCTATATTTTCTAAAATACAGTCAAGCAAAGGAAGAATGTTTTTATTTTCATCTTCAAGATTTAATTTTGCGTATCTGTGTAATGAACTTGCGTATACAACAGGAAAATCAATTAAATCTTCTCTGTCGGTTAATTCCGTAAACAGGTCAAATACTTTATCTAAAGTGCCATCCGGGTCTGCACCGGGTTTATCAATTTTATTTATTACAACAATAATTTTAATACCTAATTCAAGAGCTTTGGATAAAACAAATCTTGTTTGAGGCATGGGTCCTTCCTGAGCATCAACAATCAATAATGCCCCGTCAACCATGCCTAATACACGTTCTACTTCGCCGCCGAAATCCGCGTGTCCCGGGGTATCTACGACGTTAATTTTGACTCCTTTATATTCAACAGCTACATTTTTAGATAAAATCGTAATTCCTCTTTCGCGTTCGATATCATTGTTATCTAAAACGCAAGTACCCATTTCCTGATGTTCGCTAAATACGTTTGTTGCATCCAAAATACAATCCACAAGCGTTGTTTTGCCGTGGTCAACGTGGGCAATAATTGCTATATTTCTTAATTTTTTATTTTTCATTGTTGTTAATCTTTCCTGCGATATTTTTTTGTTACAAAAATATTTTATAATAAAAAAATATACCGTTAAAGTTTTTTCTTGTTTGCTTATAAAAATTTTTTTGAGGTAAAATTAGAAATAATTGTAAAAATTTAAATTTTTCGGGAGGTAATAATGGAGTTAAATATAATCAAACAAACTGACCCTGAAGTGGCTCAATATATTCAAAGTGAGCTTGAAAGGCAAAGAAATACAATTGAGCTTATAGCGTCCGAAAATTTTACCTCTGAAGCCGTTATGGCAGCATGCGGCAGTGTTTTAACAAATAAATATGCCGAAGGAAAGCCTTATAAAAGATATTACAACGGTTGCGAATATATTGATAAAATTGAAGAGCTTGCAGTTAAAAGATGTTGCAAATTGTTTCATTGCGACCATGCCAACGTTCAACCTCATTCAGGTGCGCAGGCAAATATGGCAGTGTTTATGTATGCTCTTAAAACAGGCGATACGATTTTAGGCATGGATTTATCAAACGGTGGACATTTAACCCATGGTTCAAGCGTTAACTTTTCAGGAATTAACTATAACGTTATTTCATACGGTGTTAACGATGAAGGTGTTATAGATTACGATGATGTTGAAAAAAAAGCTCTTGAACATAATCCGAAAATGATAATAGCGGGTGCAAGCAACTATTCAAGAATAATCGATTTTGAAAAATTTTCTAAAATAGCAAAAAAAGTCGGCGCTTATTTAATGGTTGATATAGCGCACATTGCAGCTCTTGTTGCAGCGGGTGTTCACCCTAGCCCTGTTCCTTATGCCGATTTTGTTACGACAACAACCCATAAGACCCTAAGAGGGCCAAGAGGCGGAATTATAATGTGCAAACAAGAACATGCACAAGGAATTGATAAAGCGGTTTTCCCGGGGATTCAAGGAGGACCCTTGGAACATATTATTGCAGGTAAAGCAATAGCGCTTTTAGAGGCATCAAGTGATGAATTTAAGGAATACGCAAGACAGGTTGTTGAAAATTCAAAATTTTTAGC
Source organism: Candidatus Gastranaerophilales bacterium (assembly GCA_944324945.1). Lineage (GTDB taxonomy): Bacteria > Cyanobacteriota > Vampirovibrionia > Gastranaerophilales > Gastranaerophilaceae > RUG14156. Next base: position 26,717 of record CALUYE010000003.1, on the reverse strand, counting down.
AAGTGAATTAATTAAAAACGGAATAGATATTGTTGGTTCAAAATCGGAAAACCACGTTATGACAATTGATTTAAGAAGATTGAAAAAAACAGGTAAAGATGTTGCTAATCTTCTTGAAGAAGTCGGAATAACGGCCAATAAAAATACCGTTCCGAATGATCCCGAGTCTCCTTTTGTAACATCGGGAGTGAGAATCGGAACGGCAGCAACAACAACAAGGGGAATGAAAACGCCCGAAATGGCAAAAATTGCAAAAATTATTTCAGATGCTATCTTAGAAAAAGATACAAAAGAAAATTTAAGAAAAAGAAGTCTGGAATTATGCAAACAATTCCCGCTTTATGAAAATATTTAAAGAAGGTAAAAATGATTAAATTATCGCAAGCCCACGTACTTGGCACTATAATAGCTTATTTATTAGGAATATTCATTGTTCCTCTTGTTATTTATTATTCAAGAAAAAAGAATTTAATTGACGTCCCGAACGAAAGAAAAATACACCATGGTGCAATTTCGCGTCTTGGCGGGGTTGCTATATGGATTAGCGTTATGCTTACTTTTTTGTTCCTTGTACTTTTAAGTTATTATCCGAAAGGTCAAGGATTGTCTGCGATTATTGTCGGAGGGTCTTTGATGTTTTTAATGGGCCTTGTGGATGACGTATATTGCCTAAATGCTAAATTTAAATTGTTTATACAGGTTGCTATAGCTGTTATTGTAATGCTTTTAGGGATTCGAATAGAACATTTATATCTGCCATGGAATAATATGGTTGTTGATTTAGGATTAATGTCTTATGTTATAACGCTGTTTTGGATTGTCGGAATTACAAACGCGGTTAATTTTATAGACGGTATCGACGGGCTTGCAGGTTCAATTGTTTCGATTTCTGCCGTTGCAATCGGACTTGTGTCTTTGGTTTTAGAGCCTGCAATTCAAATTAACGCTTTAATTGCTTTTATACTTGTCGGAGCAATGTGCGCGTTTTTAACTTTTAATTATAACCCCGCTAAAATTTTTATGGGTGATTCAGGAGCCTTGTATGCAGGCTTTTTGCTTGCAACGCTATCTATAACGGGTGTTGTAAAGGCGTCTGATAGTGTCTCTATGTATCTTCCGATTCTAATTTTAGCTGTTCCCATTATGGATGTTATTTATTCTTCTTCAAGAAGAATGCTGAAAGGAAAAAGTCCTTTTGTAGCTGATAGCGAACACATACATCATAAATTACTCCATGCGGGCTATTCGCAAGATAAACTTGTTATGCTTCTTGCAGGTTTTTCAATGGTTTGCGCTTTATTATCAATAATTGTCGTAAGTACAAGAAGCAAATTTATAATCATTGCACTAAGTTTAATCGGTGTTTTGATTGTTTTAAACATTGTTTCAAAATTAATTAAAAAGAAAAATCAGGAATAGATAAAAGTTTTTTGTTATAGTAATATTCTTATATGACAAAAGAAACGCTTTCAAAATTTTCAAAAGACGAATTAATCGGCTATATCACATCTCTTGGAGAGAAAAAATTCAGAGCAGAACAGATTTTTTCCTGGATATGGTCTAAAAATGCGCGCAGTTTTGATGAAATGACAGATGTAAAAAAAGAATTCAGAAATTTTTTAAATGAAAATTGTCAAATTCTTGATTGCAAAATAAAAACAAGACAGATTTCACAAGACGGCACAATTAAATATTTGATAGAATTCCAAGACGGGCTTTGCGCCGAGTGTGTTTTAATGCGTTTTGATAATCGAAGTAATTTATCAATGTGTATTTCAACTCAAATCGGCTGTAAAATGGGTTGTAAATTTTGCGCAACAGGTAAAAACGGCTACAAAAGAAATCTGTTAGCCCATGAAATGTTAAGCCAGATTTTATTGTGTCAAAACGATACCAATCTTAAAGTTACAAATGTTGTTTTTATGGGACAGGGTGAACCTTTGGATAATTTTGAAAATGTTAAAAAAGCACTTTTTTTGATTAATAAAAATCTTCAAATTTCAATAAGAAGGATAACTCTTTCAACTTCGGGTATTATTCCAAAGATTTATGAACTTTCAAACAATGAATTAATCCCGACTCTCGCTATTTCTCTCCATAGTCCAAACCATAAAATAAGAGAAAAAATAATGCCCGTTGAGAAAAAATATAATATTGACGAATTAAAAAAATCATTAATTGAGTTCAATAAAAAAACAAAAGACAGAATTACAATAGAATATATTCTAATCGGTAATCTGAATGATTCCAAAGAATCAGCACTTGAGTTAATCGAATATTTAAAAGATATTAAGTGCAATATCAATTTAATTCCTTATAATTCAACGTCTGACAGTGAATTTAAAAAGCCTGATAAGAAAACCATCATGAAATTTAAATATCTTCTTGAGGCATCAGGAAAAAAAGTTACAATAAGACTTGAACGCGGCGCTGATATTGATGCGGCGTGCGGTCAATTGGCAGGTAAAATCAGATAACCTTTATCCTATATAAGCGGAAAAAGTTGTCAATTGTGCATTCAAGGATGAAATTGTTGCATCCATTGCGTTAAATTGAGTGTATAGTCTTGATTCGTAATTTGCAAGTTTTTCGTTTGCGCGCTCAATTCTTGAATTCATGGATGTAATTTGCTGGGTTATACTTTCCGATTTTTGTACAAAGTATCCGTTTGTGGTGTCAAGCGCCGTGTTAAGCGTTTTTAAAAGCCTGTCAAATAATCCGTTATCTTCTTCCGATTTATAACCGTCTGATAATAAGCTTTTAACGGAATCGAAATTTTCTTTAAGCGCTTCATCAAGTTTTGTCGAATCAATTGTAAGATTAACAGCATCAGTACTTGAAGTGGATATACCGATTTCCGATAACAATGATAAAGACCCGTCATTATCGGATATCATAGAGGTTATTCCTCTGATATTGTTTAGAATGCTCGATAGAGAGCTGTCATGACCGATTGCACCCGTTGATGTGATTGCGCTTTTAGCGCTTGATACAGCGTCGTTATAAGCATCAACAAATGTTTGAAGTGCCTCTTTAACTTTTGTATAATCGGGTTCAACCGATAATGTAACGGTTTTATCATCGTCAGGGTTGTTTGAATAATCACTTGTTGTTTTTTTGATATTTATTGAAAGGTTTGAAATACCTGAAGATTCACCTGTAATTGTGTTGGAAGTTGAAATAACTTTGTTTCCGTTAATGTATGCTATGGCATTTTGTCCCAGTTCTTGCGAACCGTCTTTGATTTTTTCATCTTCGCCGCTGCCTTCGGTTAATCCAAGAACATTTAGTAAATTTGTTCCTTCGGATGAAAGGCTGATATTTTTTTGTCCTGTTTCGGTTGAAGTTAAGATAAATCTGTTTGTAAGCGAATCATAAGAAGCTGTACAGTTAACATCAGCGTTACCATTGATTTTAGTCATAAGGTTGTTAATGCTCATGGATGAATCAACTTCAAATTCAACACCATTGATTGTGATTGTTCCTGAACCCGATGAAGAAAGATTTCCGTCTTCATCGGTAAATAGTAAACCTTCAAGCCCTGAATTTCCGCTTGCAAATGTCTCATCCGTATTTACGACAGAAACAGGATAAGCACTTGTGTATGAATATGTTCCTTCTGCATTGTTTAATTTTAGAGCTGATGCAAAGTTAGATTTATCACCGCTTGAACCAAGGGTTAAAACGGCATCGGTGTCTACTTCGCCTGCTTCATTATATGCTTTGATTGAAAAGCTTCCGTTTTCATCAATTTGTGCTTTAATTTTGCCGCCGCTGACTTCTTCAATATCAGCCATAATATCGCCAAGGGTGTCATGTTCGCCGATATTGATTTCATACTGTTTACCATCAAGAAACATTGAAAAAGTCCCCGCTTTTGTTTGTCCGTTTGCAAGCAGAGAATATTCCGTATCTTTAATGTTTTCAGGGGTTACAAGCCCTAAGCCTTGCGCACTTTTTGCAGTTGTTGCGGTTGCAACTTGTTCTATTTGTAATTCAATATTTCCCGAAGAAACGCTTCCTGAAGAAGTTGCCGTTGCATAAGCGTCATTTGATGAAGTGATGGATGTATTTGTCCACATATCACTTGATGAACCGTAAACAATTTTTGTAAAAGATTCAAGTGCTGATTTTAATGCTTTGAATTTTGTTTCTAAATCATCTATTGCATCGGATTTTGTGTTAAGATTGCTTAACTTTGTTTGAAGCGGAGTAACGGTTGATGCTTGTTTAGCCTCAACCAGCTGTGTAACCCAGCTTTCTATATCAAATCCTGATCCTAGTCCCGTGATTGTTGTTGACATAAAAACATCCCTTTTTCTTAATATCTGTTTCCATACAGATACACTACTAAGATATTATTCCACTTATAATTATAAAATAACATTTTTTTGTATTTTTGTAAACAAAATACAGCTAAATTACGCTATTTTTACCCTAAATGTTGTATCGATATTTCCATTTTATCTTTAAATGTTGCGCTTAATTCTTTTTCGACATTTTCATTTGTATTAACCCACAAATGATTGCTTGTTAAAAGCTGGTATCTTTTAATATTATCAAACTCATCAGGAGCTTCAAAATCTATAATTACGGGGTTTTGACCTTTGTGCTTTGCAAGAAGTTCTTTTAAAAGCACATTTTCTTCCATTTCAAGCTCTCTTAATAATTTAATTGTAACAAGGTTAACTTCTTCAATGGGTTGAACCTCGTTTATTGCTAAATTAATTTCTTCATCCCTTATGTTTACTTTAGCTTTTAAGATTACTTTTTGCTCCGATTCGATTAAAGAACCGTACTTTTCAACAATTTTAGGAAAAGCAACGACATTGATTCTGTCGGTTAAATCTTCAATAACTCCTGTTTTAATGTATTTTGTCGGGTCTTTTTTTGTTGCTTTTTGGCTTATTTGAGTCAAAAGACCACAAATTGTAACGTTTTGGTCTTGTTGCGGGTTTTCCAGGATTTCCGATATTGTTTGGGTTGTAATATATTTTAAAGTATCCTTAATTGAAGCTAACGGATGCGATGTAACGTAAATTCCAAGAAGTTCTTTTTCAAACATCTGAATTTGTGAATCACTAAATTCATCATCAGGATTGCCCGACATTTGAAAAGTCGGAATATTTAATTCTTCCTGAATGTCTCCAGATAGTGCCGAAAATAAGCTTACTTGACCTGATGATTTTGATTTTGCCGAATTTTGAACAAATTCAACAACGGCATCCATGTTATCCAAAAGCTGTTTTCTTGATTTTTCAAGGCATGAGAAAGCTCCCGCTTTAATTAAGCTTTCAAGAGTTCTTTTGTTTAAGCATTTGATATCCACTCTTGAACAAAAGTCAATGAAGCTTTCAAAGGGCTTATTTTCTCTTTCTTTTTCAATTTGTTCAATAACAGCCTCTCCGACATTTTTAATTGAAGCAAGCCCGAAACGGATATTGTTGCCGTCAGGTGTAAATTGAGAGTTGGATTTATTTATATCGGGAGGTAAAACCTCGATTCCCTGAGTTTGGCATTGAAGAATGTATTGTTGAGTTTTATCCTGCTTATCTGCGACCGATGTTAACATTGCGCACATAAATTCAACGGGATAATGCGCTTTTAAATATGCTGTTTGGTATGCAACAAAAGCGTAGGCGGATGAGTGGGCTTTATTAAAACAGTACTTTGCGAAGCTTTCAATTTGTTCAAAAAGTCCTGTCGCTTTTTCTTTTGACATTCCTTTTGATTCCGTTGCTTTAACAAAACGTTCTTTTTGTTCTGCCATCTGTTGCAGTTTCTTTTTACCCATCATACGGCGAACCATATCGGCATCACCGAGCGAATAATCAGCCAAAGTTTGGAAAATCTGCATAATCTGCTCTTGATACAGTATTGTGCCGTACGTATCGTTTAGAATATTTTCCAATAACGGATGCACGTATTCTATTTTTTGACGACCGTGTTTCCTATCCACAAAGTCATCAACCATTCCTGCTTCCAACGGCCCCGGGCGGTATAGTGCAACCAAAGCGCCAAGGTCTTCAAAAACGTTAGGCTTTAACCTTTTTACAAGCTTTTTCATCCCGCCCGATTCAAGCTGGAATACGGCGTCTGTTTCCCCTCTTGTTAAAAGTTCGAATGTTTCTTTATCGTCAAGTGGAATTGCGTTAATATCAATCTCTTTTCCTGTTCTTTGTTTGATTAAATCAAGTGCATCCTGAATAATCGTCAAAGTTTCAAGCCCCAGAAAGTCCATTTTTAAAAGACCGATTTTTTCAATCCCTGCCATAGGATACTGCGTTGTTAAAGATTTTTCTTTTGACAGTGCAACGGGAATTATTTCATCCATGGGCCTTGGGGCAATTATAACGCCTGCAGCGTGTGTGCCTGTTTGGTTTTTTAAGCCTTCCATGTGCAGCGCTTCATTTACAAGGCTTTGTACTTGCGAATTTTCATCGCAGAGTTTTTTTAGTTCCATCCCGTCTAAAAGCGCTTCTTTTAATTTTGTTCCCGGGGTAGAAGGCACCATTGCAGCCCAGGAGTTTGCCTGTGAAAAAGGAATGTCATATACTCTGCATACGGCTTTAAGCGCTGCTTTTGCAGCAAGCGTGCCAAAGGTTATAATCTGACATACATGATCCTGTCCCCATCTGGATGAAACGTAATCTATTACTTCACCTCTTCTTCTTTGGCAAAAATCAATATCTATATCAGGCATTGAAATACGCTCAGGGTTTAAGAATCTTTCAAACAGTAGATTATGGTATATAGGATCAAGTTCTGTTATTCCAAGTGAATATGCGACAATGGAGCCTGCAGCAGAACCCCTTCCGGGGCCTACGGGGATTTTATGCTCTTTTGCCCAGTTGATAAAATCCCAGGTTAATAAGAAATATGCAGGAAATCCCATTTTAAATATTACGCTTTTTTCATACTCATAGCGCTCCATAATGCTATCAGGGATAGGATCGCCGTAGCGTTTTTTTAAGCCTTCCTTGCATAAATAATCAAAATATGTTTGTTCGTCATAACCTTCAGGACAAGGGAATTTTGGCAGATATTCTTTGGTTTTGCCAAATTCAAGCTTATCCATTTGAAAATCACATTTGTCTGCAATTTCTACCGTTGTTTCGATGCATTTATTAAAATAATCTTCATCCATCCACGAAAAAGCTTTTCTTAATTCGTCAACCGTTTTAACATAAAATTCGTTAACCGAAAATTTAAAACGATTAGGGTTGGATTTTGAAGATTTTGTTTGTTCGCACAATAATGTATCATGCCAGGAAGCATCCTGTGCTCTTAAATAGTGCGAGTCGTTTGTAATTACCGTTTTAACATCAAGCTCGCGCGCCACTTCCATTAAAAAAGGGTTTGAGTCTTTTTGTTCTTTTAAGCCGTGGTCTTGAAGTTCAATATAATAATCCTCTCCAAAAAGATCTTTATAATATTTTGCTCTTTTTTTGGCTTCTTCGGGTTTTCCGTCTAAAAAGTTTCTTGCAACTTCTCCTTGAATGCAGGCAGAAAGACAAATTAAGTTGTCTTTATATTTCTCAAGTATTTCGTGGTTAATTCTTGGTTTATAATAATACCCTTTTGTTGATGCTATGGAATCAAGTTCGCATAAGTTGTGATAGCCTTTTTGATTTTTAGCAAGCAAAACAAGGTGATATAAGGTTTTTTTGGTATGATCATCAAAAATATCACCGTCGCAAATATAAAATTCGCATCCGACAATTGGTTTAACAGCTTCTATTTTCTTTTTGAATTCCTGTTCTTCTTCAGAGAGCATGTGAGATAGCATCTCGTTTTTTGCAATAAACATATCCGCACAGCCAAACATAACGCCATGATCGGTTATTGCAATTGCAGGCATGTCATTTTCTGCCGCAAATTTATATAAATCAGGTATTCTTATTGCTCCGTCCAGTAAAGAATATTCGGTGTGAAGGTGTAAAGGTACATATTTCATATTAAAATCCTAGCATGGTTTTTTGGCATGAATTAAAAAATATGAACTATTTTTTACATTTCAACAACGGGTTTCATTTTGTTTTTGAATTTTGTTGTTGCGCCGAAGAACAATAAATCAACTTCTCCGACGGGGCCGTTACGTTGTTTTGCTACAATAATCTGTGCTTTATTTTTTAATTCAGGGTTTTCTTTATCGTAATAACCTTCTCTATGGACAAACATAACAACATCAGCATCTTGTTCTATGGCGCCTGATTCTCTTAAATCCGATAACATCGGGCGTTTATCGGTTCTATCTTCAACTTTACGCGATAATTGAGATAATGAAATGATGGGAACATTTAATTCTCTTGCAAGAGATTTTAAACCTCTTGAAATACCTGATATTGCCTGGTTTCTATCAAGCATGGTTTTATCTTCAATCAATTGAAGATAATCTATTATAATCATTCCTAAATCGGGATATTTTGTTTTGACTCTTCTTGCTTTTGCTCTGATATCCGAAAGTGTTATCCCTGATGAATCATCTATTAATATCGGGGCTTCGTGTAATCTGTTCATTACATTTGCTATTTTTTCCCATTCCGAGCCATTTAATTCGCCCGTTCTTGCTCTTTGAGCATCAATTTCAGCTTCCGAACATAAGATTCTTTGAGTTAATTGCGCTGCTGACATTTCAAGAGAGAATATCAAGACAGGAACTTTTTGAACAATTCCTACATTTTGCGCAATATTAAGCGCAAACGCCGTTTTTCCCATAGATGGACGGGCAGCCAGAATTATTAAATCCGATTTTTGAAAACCTGCAAGCAGAGCGTCTAAATCATAATATCCGCTCGGGACACCCGTGTATGAGCCTTTGTTGTTATATCTGAATTCAAGCTGTTCAACCGTTTCCATTAATAAATTTGTAATAGGTCGAACATCTTGAGAAGATTTTTGCTGTGCGATATCAAAAATTGTTTTTTCTGCAATTTCAAGCGAAGCTTCCGCTTCAGGGTTTTTAAATACTTCTTCTATGATTATTGAACCTGCACTCACAAGTTTTCGTTTTAGCGCATTGTCTTTTATTATCTGTGCATAATATTCAATATTGGATGATAAAACAGTGTCAAGCCCAAGTTCACTTAAATATTCGATTCCTCCGATTTCATCAAGTTGGTTTCGGGATTTAAAATATTCTGAAATCGAAAGGTAATCTATGGGTTTATTTTGGTTGTATAAAATATACGCCGCTTCATATATAAGCCTGTTTTGAGGAGAATAGAAGCTGTCAATATCCAATATTTCAACAACTTTATTCATGCTTTCGGGGTTTATTAAAATTGAACCCAAAACAGCAACTTCCGCTTCAAGGTTGTGCGGCGGGATGTGCTTAATAGGCGTGCTTTTTTTAGCAGGTGCTTTTATAGCCATTCTTTTCTTACTCCAATATTAAATTTTATCTTATCACAAAAATTTTTAGTTTCATACTAAGGTAGAAGAAATTTTAAACTTTTTTATAATTCTTTGAAACCCCTAAAAACATTATTATATCTATGTCAGAGGGAATGCCAAACCTCGGATTATAAGAATATATCGTATTGCATTTTTTTCACCAAAAAAGAAATTCATATATTCAAACAAAGGATAGTAATTAAAAATAAAGGAGTATTGTCATGGCAGTTACAATTAACACAAATGTAGATTCAATTAAGATTCAAAACCAATTAGCATCAGCTACAAGCAGATTATCTCAAACCATGCAAAGAATGTCGAGCGGTTTAAAGATTAATCGTGCCGGTGATGATGCTGCAGGTACCGTAATCGCAGCAAAAATGGATGTTCAATTAAGCGGTAACAAAATTGCTCAAAGCAACATTCAAAACGCAAACAACATGTTATCAACAACGGAAGGAAACTTGGATGTTATTCAGGATAACTTAACAAGAATCCGCGATTTGACTCTGCAAGCAAAGAATATGACTTATTCATCAGATGAAAAAGACGCAATTCAATCAGAAATTGAAGAACGTATCGCTGAAATAGATAGAATTTCATCTTCATCCAAATATTCAGGCTTGTTGTTGTTTAACAGAGATGAAGCAGGCGCAGGCGGCGCTACAGATCCTCTTGCAGATGGTGCAGTTTTCCAAGTAGGTGCAGATGCCAGAATTGATAACACAATTTCATTGGGAGCCGATTTATTCCAATCGGTTAACTTCTCTGCATTGACAGGTATGCAAACCGTAGAACAAGTAGGCGGTCAAGCAGGTGCTGCAATTGCTCAAGGATTTGATGTTTCAACTCTTGATACGGGCAACTTATCTCTTGCGGTACAAAATCTTGATAAAGCGCTAAATAATATCACCGGAAGAAAATCTATAATAGGTTCTGCACAAAACAGAATGGAATCAGCACTTGACACCCTAACAACCCAATATGAAAACTTATCAAGCTCTAAATCGGTAATTACCGATGCTGATATGGCTTCTGAAGCTTCAGAATACGTTCAAGCGCAAATTCTACAACAAATTTCAACTTCTGTATTGTCTCAAGCCAACCAAGCACCAGCTATAGCATCAAGCTTAATATAGTATAAAATAGAGAATATATCTAACTGGTGATGGCAATACAGTGGGTCGATATCTATATCGACCCTTTCTTTTTTTATAAAATTTTTAATTTATTAAGATATTGTGCTGTCTAAAACGATAAATGTTTTGCGTATTTAATGTTTTAGCAGTATTTTTTATTTCTAAGATTATATATTTAGCAATTTTTACATTATTTTTTACTTTATTTATTTATATTTTATAAAGGTTTGGAGACATGAATGGAAAGTGTTAATTAAGTCAGGCTAACAAAGCTTATTTATCAAATAAACAAAATAATCTTTCTAACCCGATTGAGCATATAAAGCCTGCAAATCAAATAAAAGATGGTAATAAAAAAATTGAAAAGGTGCTTATGGGTTTGGCAATCACAGGAGCAGCTGTTGCTGTAGGTGTTGGTGTTTATTTTGGAAAAATTAAGCCAAGAAAAGCAATTGAACAGATTAAAAATGTGCCTGATAGCGAAATTGTTGAAAAAATTACAGATATAACTCAAGATGGAATTTCAAAATTATTAGCAGAAAACGGAAAATTAACGGGTAAATTCTCTAAAACCATGGAAGATGGTTCCAGAGTTGTTATGGAATACTCTAATGGCGTTTTAAGAAAATCAACAAAAACTGCTAAAGATGGAGCTTTAATTTTTGAAAAAATTTATGAACAGACGAATAAGGGATTATTTGTTAACGGTATAAATTTAACTGAAATTGCACAAAATGCAAAGAAACATCAAGAAGATTTTAAAAATTTAATAAATAAACAAGATATAAGCCTTGAAGAGCTGCAAAACTTCAACAAGAAAAATTTATCCAAGAAACAAATAACTGAGCTTGATGTAAAAATTAAGGCTAAGCAAGAAGCTCTGGAAAAAGCAGCAAAAGAGGCTCAAGAAGCTGCAGAAAAGTTAGCGAAAGAGAATGAAAAAAAATTTTTTGAATTAATCGGAAGACCAAATATAACTATTGACGAACTAAGAAAAACTGATGTAAGCGCTTTGACTTCGGAACAAGTTGAAATACTAAATAAAAAAATACAAGTGCTTGAAGACATGTCTCAAGCTGAAAAGGCTTTCAAGAGTAAAGCAAGAAAATCTATGCCCGCAGAAGAAGAGAGAATGAAAGAATTGCTGGCGGATTGTTCTCCTGGTAGTCGTTATTATAAAGAGATGGAAAGAATGTATAAAGATGAAAATCAATATTTGGACATGTTATGGATAAATTCGGATGAGTATAGAGAACTTTGTGTGAAAAATAAATTAATTTCATTATCGCCAACAGATAGAATTAATTTTGATAAGGTTAAAAAACTGTTGAAACAAAATGAAATAACTTATACCGATGCAGACGTACTCGCGCATATAGATGACTGGCGTTACTTTGAAGTGAAACAACTTGACAATATAGTCGACTATAATACAATTTCAACACATAGAAACGCTATGCTGAGAGAAGGAATGGAGCCTGATTTTGAATGCAGAGTTTTAGATAAAATTATAGAACAACAAAAGCCGTTAGAAAGTAAACAAGTATTTTATAGAGGTGTTTCCAGTGTAGGTGATACGACATGGAATAATACAAAATTAAATGATATATATATTGATAAATTAGTTAGCTCTCAAGTTGGAGATATAGTAATCGATAAAGGGTATTCATATTTTTCTACAAATACCGGGGTATTAGAACAATATTCAAACAATAGAGCCAACAAAAAAGCAAGGATGATAATAGAAGTGCCGCAAGGTGCAAAAGTAAAGCTTGGTAAATGCTGTCCCGGCGGGCGAGAAGGAATATTCCCGAGAAATTCTCAATTTAGGGTAATCAGAAAAGCTGAAATGGTAGACGGTATACCTGAAATTGTATTAGAATACATTCTTCCTAAAAAATAAAATCTTAAGTAGATTACAAAGAAAACAATAATAAATTCGGTGTTTTAAAATATTTTTTAAGATTAATACAGGTATTATAATTGTATTTTTGCGGCGGTCTTGATAGTTCTGTATAGTTTTTTGTTGATTTATTTTTGAAATATTAATATTCCTTTGTTTTTTTTGAAAATAGAAACAGCATTTCCTAAAAACAGCGCGCCTGTGGTTGCGATAAGTGAAAGTGTTGAGATTTTATCAATTTTATTGGGAACTTTTTTGTATTGACAAATAATTCCTGCCGTAATAGCTGTAATTATACCTGTTGCTATTGCTGCTAGATTTATTTTGTTGGTTTCCATGCGTTCTTTTTTTGCAATTTTATAATATTGTTTGTTTTTTTCTTCATTTCCGAAATCAATTTTTTCGGGAGTCGAAATACGAGAAATAAATTCATCAAATTTATTTTTGTACTTTTCTTCTTTTTCGTATTGTTTATATGCGAATTTTGAATCAGATATATTTAACAAACCTTTTAAAAAATATAACAACAAAAGTGATGTAAAATATGCTCCTATTCCATACTTAAGCGAAGTATTTGTGTCTTTTTTCAGTAATTTTGCACCAATTCCTGTTCCAAGTCCGACTACAGCCCCGATTGTTTCAATTTTTACAGATTCTTTATTGTTCTTTCTCTGTAATTCATAGCTGACATTTTTATTGCCTAAAGCCGTATTTTTAAAATTTACGTTATTTGCTGTTATTGATGAAATCACTTAAACCATCCTCACTGCCATAAGTGATACCCCTTAAGTGAGTATCCCAGTCTGTTATATTGGAATTTTTATAATTTGCTTTACCAAGACATTATAACGCACTGCTTTCTTTCTTGTAAAATATTATTTTTTTGTATAATTTTTATATAAAAATTATAAAAATAGATAAAAATAATAGAGATGATAAGTTAATTGATGCGCTTGTTGATGTTTGGGAGGGTTCGGTTTTAGTAACTCATTTATTTTTATCAAAAAATGAAATAGAAAAAATTAAATTATATGTTCCAAATGCATTAAGAAAGATAGAAAATTTATTGGTAGTTATAAATGATGATAATCATCCGATTGCTTTTATGGGTATTGAAAATCAAAAACTTGAAATGCTTTTTGTAAGTGCAAAAGAAAGAAATAACGGGATTGGCACAAAGTTAATCCAACTCGGAATTAAAGACTATTCAATAAAAGAATTAACCGTAAACGAACAAAACCCTAATGCTAAAAGATTCTATGAAAACAATGGTTTTAGAGTATACAAAAGAACGCAAACGGACAAACAAGGCAACCCATATCCTTTATTGTATATGAAATTGTATTGATAATTTTTAGTATCTTTAAATTATAAAATATTATTAACATCTTGACTTAGAGTTGTTATAAGGTTCTAAAATATAATAAAGGTTTAAATATGGACAGGCGAAAATTTATTAAAATACGTTTTTTACGACTGCTGCTGCGATGGCTGCAGGCTCTGTCATAATTTCGAATAATAAAAAAGGAGGCAAAAAAATGAAAATTCTTGTTATAACGGGAAGTCCGAGAAAAAACGGGAATTCGAATACTTTGGCGGATAATTTTATAAAAGGTGCACAAGAGGCTGGTCATACAGTTGTAAGATTTGATTCTGCATTCAAAAATGTTCACCCCTGCATTGCCTGCAACAAATGCGGAATGAACGGTCAATGTGTATTTAGGGATGATTTTGAATTTGTGAAGGCAAATATTATTGATTCAGATGCAGTTGTATTTGCAACTCCTATGTATTATTTTGGAATTTCTGCTCAAATTAAAGCAGTAATAGATAGATTTTATGCAATTAACGGGCAAATAAGCAAACCTAAAAAAGCTGCCCTTCTTATGACTTATGCTGATACCTCCGAAAAAGAAGCTCAGCCTATAATAAATCATTATGAAGTCTTATTGAATTATCTCGGCTGGACTGATATAGGAAAAATTATCGCATCAGGAGTCTGGACAGAGGGAGATGTTAAACGTACACAATATCCGCAAAAAGCCTATGAACTCGGAAAGAGTTTATAAAAATTTATAAAGTACAGCCTCTTGATTTCCGACAGGCTGTATTTTTGCAACCCTTTGTTTTTTGGTTAATATTACCTTTAAAAGCTGGTGTATTATTTTTTAGTGGTTAAATTATCTTTCAGCAAGAACTTCTTTTAAACTTTTCAGCGCTGCAAGTGTATTTGGGAACCCAACATAAGGTAAACATTGGATTATTGATGCTGTTATAGTTTCTTTTGAATTGCCGGCTTTTAAATTTCCTTTAATATGACTTTTAAGAGTTACAGTATTTCCTGTTGTAACAAGAGCTGCTATAAACAGTAATTCTCTTGTTTTAACATCAAGTCCTTCTCTTGTATAAAAATCACCGAAACATACCTCCGTTAAAAATCTTGCAACATCTGCTCCCATATCATCAGGCAAGCCTTTCATTGCCTGTTTAATTTCATCCCCGTATAAAGGATTTTGAATTTCAAAACCTTTATTGTAGCGTTCCTCTTCTTTAATGGTTGCAGTCGATTTAAGCGGCGTTTCAATTCCTCTTTCTTTAAATACTTCGTTTAGCACGCCCAAAGCATTCAAAGTTTTCGGGAATCCGATAAAAGGAGCAAGCTGATAAATCGATTCTCTTAGTTTAATTGCTGTTACTCCAACATTTAAGGCTGCGTTAATATGCGCTTTTAACTGCGGTAAAGTCTGCTGAACAGCAAGAGAAGTAACCGTAATCATTTCTCTTGTTTTTATATCAAGTTCCCCGACCGTAAAAATTTCACCGAAAATATATTTTTGCAAAATCGCCATCATGTCAGGGTCATCACCTGTTGTCGGCAATGCTTCTCCTTTGAAAAGAGTTTTGTAATTTTCTTTACAAATATCTGTTCTTGTCATGTTTTTATCCTTGCTGTTAAAGATGCTTGCTATAGTAAAATTAGATTGCAACATAAGTATTGCCAAACCGACTGTCAGTATTTTTTCATTGAATTTTCTTGTAAAGAGTCATATGGTTTGATTATTTAGTTTATAACTTTTCATGTAGTTTAATTCTTAAATTTCAACAATCAACACCCTCGAAAGTATAGATATATTAGACGTTTAAGGCGCTTCCCTCAAAATGAGAAATAAGTAATTGAAAAGCTCAAAATGTCCGGTTATAGGGTCATAAAATACTCACTTTTTCTCCTTAAAACACTTGATATACCTAAATAATGCGACTGTGTTTAAATTGTAGGGGCGGACAAGATTGAGTAATTCGAACTAATCGCCAATTGATTAAGCCTAATTTTTGCTAAAAATTGTTTAAAACGCTTAAATTATTAGCTTTTAGACGTTTAAATTTTTGATTACATTCTATTATAATTTTACATTTTCAGGTAATTGAAATAAAATTTTATTTTTTAGTCGGAAGTGAATTTTACAGGCGGAAAATATTTCCCCATTTATATTTAAGCAGAATTAATCAATATTTTATTCTCAAATTAAAATAGACTTTTCTAAAACTAAGTGTAAAAAATATGTGTTTGAATATATTTAATTAAGGTGGAAGAAACTCTGAGAAATATTTTCAAATTTTCACTCTATAAACTGAATAATTATTGTTTTATTAATGTTTTAAAGCTGTTTTAGTGGTGTTTTAATAAAATTCTGCTTAACAATTCAATATATTTGAATACAAAACAACACATTTCCCCCTAAACTACTTCCAATTTAAGAATAGGGAAGCTAATATACAGTAGCTTTAATTGTATAAGGAATTATATGGCAGATAATAATACAGATATAAAAGATACATGGATAGATGTTGAAACACTTGCGAAGTTGAAAAACATCACAAAAAGAGCTGTTAGACTTTCTTTAAACCAAAATAAATATGAATATAAAACAGAGAATATTCGAGGCGGTAAAACATATAAAATTAAATTAAGTACTATTGAGAAAGATTTACAAGTCAAATATATTCAAGAATACTATAATGAGTTTAATTCCACAAAAACTGAAGTTATAGAACTAAATAATCTAAATATTAAGCAAGAAAAGTTAATTTCAGAACACCAAAAGAGAATTGCACTTGCAAAATATGACTTAATAATTAACTGGATTGATTTTAGAGAAAATTACAAAAAAGATAAACTAAAAGTTAAAAGTAAAAATATAGATAAGGAATTTATTGAACTATACAATACAGGAATGCTTTATCAAGAAATTTTTATACATTTAGGCAAAACCTCTATAGGTTCACTCTACAGATGGCGGGCATTATTAGATTACAACAAAGATTGGACGGCATTAGTCGGGCAATATAAATATTCAACAAGAAAAGAGTACAATACCTCCTTAAATGAAGAACAAATAAAAATTTTTATACAAATATTGTTATCCCCAAACGCTTTTTCAATAGGAAAGTCAATAAGTTTAACAAAACATATTTTAAAAGAAAGAGGTTATGAAATTCTGCCTAAAGATGTAACCTTTAGACGTTATGCCAACTGGTTTAAAGATAAAAACTATGATAAATGGATACTTGCAAGAGAAGGGCAAAAAGCCTTAAAAGATAAGGTTGAACCGTACATTGTAAGAAACGCTGCATTACTAAAAGCAGGACAAGTGTTAATCGCAGATGGTCACACTCTTAATTTCCAAGTAATAAATCCTTTTACGGGAAGACCTACAAGGGCAACGTTATTAGGCTTTTTGGATTGGAAATCCGGAGGGCTTGTAGGATATGAAATTATGCTTGAAGAATGTACTCAAAATATAGCTTCAGCACTACGCAACGCCATTTTGAAAATGGATTATATCCCTGAATTTGTTTATCAGGATAACGGCAGAGCCTTTAAGAGTAAATTTTTCAACGGGGATAAAAAGTTTGAAGAATTAGGATTTACAGGAGTTTATCAAAGATTAGGAATAAAACCGTTATATGCCGCTCCATATAACGCTCGAGCTAAGGTTATCGAGCGTTTCTTTTTGGATTTTCAAGAAGGCTTTGAAAAACTTATGCCAAGCTATATCGGAACAAGCATAGAAACAAAACCCGCATATCTTAAAAGAAATGAAAAACTCCATAAAACAATACACCAAAAGAATAACTTTATACCGACAATACAACAAACAATAGCATTAATAGAGGAATGGCTAAAATTTAAACACGCTCAACCCTGCACAAATGATACAGATAAAACAATTCAAGAAGTGCTCGATGAAGCAGAAAAACAAGGAATAGACGAAAACAAACTTGATGATTTAATGATGGCACAAGAAATTAAACACATAGGAAGAAACGGTATAACTTTTCTAAAGTCTGATTATTTCGACGAGGCATTATATGGAATAAAAGAAAAAGTAATAATAAAATACAGCTTATTTGATTTAAGTTACATAAAGGTTTATACCCTCAAAGGGGAATTTCTGTGTAAAGTTCAAAGAGTAACTTCAACCCACCCTCTTGCCTATCAAATGGGAGAGATTAAAGATGTTGAAGATTACAAACAAAAAATCGAAAAACAAGCAAAATTAAGACGTAAAACAATAAAAGCAATAAAAGAACATTTTAATATTAACGATATGGATTTATTAGAGAGTGAATTAATAAAAGATTTTAATAAAAAAGAAGAAGTATTAACGCAAACAAATATTCCGATAAAGAAAACACTAAAAGCACCAAAACAACAAATTGAACCTAAAATAAAAAGTTCAATTGTTGCACGCCCGATATTTAAGAACAGTTATGAACGATATGAATGGCATATGCAAAACGGTTGCATAGGAAATGATGACCGTAAATGGATTAGTGAATATATTAAATCTGATGAATACAAAGAAATATATTCATAATTAGTCAGGGTTTAAAATAGCTGGAGAAAATATACCCAAAAGAGTTCGTTATAAAAAAACAAAAAAGCTAATTTATAACAGACAAGAAACGGCTTTTAAGGCATAAATTACAGACGCAAAAAGACAAAATCAGTTCCAATTTCTTTATAAGCGAGTGATTAATGTTAATGATGACAGAAATAGGAATTTTTATATGAAAAAAGTCTTTGTAAAAACTAATAACGTAAAGCGGTTTGTAACAATGATGAACAATCTGCAAAATAGAGCAGAAGGTGTTCCCGGTATGGGGCTTGTATATGGGGATCCCGGACTTGGAAAAACACAAGCAATAAATTGGTGGGTATTAAAAAATGATGCGTTATTAATACGCTGTACCCAGTTAATGACACCAAAGTGGCTTCTTTGTGAAATTCTTGATGAAATGGGTGAAATTCAAAGCACAAGAACTTCAGAATGTTTTAATCAGGTAATCAGAAATCTTATTATGAACCCTCAAGTTTTGATTATTGATGAAATTGATTATTTAACGGTTGAAACAAAAGCCGTTGAAACCCTAAGGGATATTCACGATAAAACAAATGTTCCTATTGTGCTTATAGGAATGACTAATGCTAATTCTCGACTAAAAAGGTACAAACATTTATACGACAGAATATCTGAAATAATTAAATTTGAGCCGTTTTCAAAACAAGATATAAAGATAATTATTAATGAATTATCCGAAATTAAGATGAGTGAATGTGCAATAAAATCTATTTATTCAAATACAAACAGATTCAGACAAATTGTAAAAATAATAAATAAAGCAGAACAATTAGCCAAATCAAACGGATTAATCACAATAGACGAAGTCCTGATTAAAGAGGTTTTAAATAATGAAACAGACAATATTGAAGATAATTAAAAAGATTAAAAGAATATCTTTAGATGATTTGATAATTCTATCCGAATTAGATGAAAAAGAAATACGCCCTATATTGGATGAACTATTAGAGGAAAAAATGATTTTTAAAATTTCCTCTTTTGAATATGCTTATCTAAAAATAGCTATTTTACAGGAAAATTTACCCCCTAAGCAGAGTGAAATTACACAAGAAAAAGGTTATAAAAAAGTAATTCCTTTAAACATAAATACAAATAATATGTTTATAAAGCAAAATGAAGAGGGTATTTTTATTAATGCACCGGATTATGCAAAACCTTATCTAATAAAATATATTACAGCACTAAAGCTCGCACGTAACTTAAAAGGAAGAGCTTTAAAGGCCTTTTTAGCTGAGTTTTCAAATAAATACCCCAACTATCAAATATCTTATTCGCAATATATAAAAATAAAGTCTAAATATATAAAATACGGGCTGAAAGGTATAATTCCAAAATATGGCAACTCTAAAGGCAGAACTGTTGTTTTAGATGATTTATACAATAAGTTTAAAGAGTTGTATTTAAATGCTGATAAATATTCAATCAGAAAATGTGTTGAAATTATAAAACAAGAAAATCCTAAAAGAACAATCCCATCGCATACAAGCTTTAGAAGAAGACTAGAAAGAGAATATTCTATAGAAGATATCCGACAGTTGCGAGAAATAAATTTAAATCTGCCGAGCTTGGAAAAGTTGGACAAGAATTAAATTGTCTGCAAACTTCATTTCCTAATCGAGCGTGAAATTTTAGGTGTAGAGTAAATCCTGCAAATTTTTGTGCTATCCTTATAGAAAAGGAGTGAAGTATGAGTGAAGAAAAAAAACTAGATTTCTATATCAATAAATATATTACATACTATAAAAATAATTTTTCAAAAATATGGGAAGATGAAAATTTTAAGTGGAAAGCCATAAAATGTTTTCAAGATAATTGGGATATAAATGCAAAAGATTTTTTAAAAATGCTAGATAATTCATTTGCTCAAACTTATAACTTATTAAGCTCAAATCAATATTTCCCATTAAAAATGATTAAATTATATGCAAATTATGACTGCCAAAAAGTCAGGGCAATGTTTTTAGATTTATATAATGAAGACAAAGACATTATAGAAAGAATTTCAAATTTTAAAAAAAGTTCTGAAGATTTATGTAATATGTATACTCCAGGTTATCAACATTATCAAAAAGAAAATGCTATAACTGTGTATTTATGGTTAAAAAATCCGGATAAATATTATATTTTTAAATTTGGTGAAATTAAATCTGTTGCGGAAAAATTGCACAGTGAATATGATTTTAGAAAAGGAGCATATGAAAACAATATAAGAAATCATATTAAATTATATGATTTGATTTGCAATATTTTACAAGATGATTTTGAATTAAAAAAAATCTTTTATTCGCATCTAGATGAAACTTGTTACCAAGATCCTTATATGAAAACTCTAACCATTGATTTTGGGTATTATGTCGCGAACATAGATTCAAAAATTGCAATAGAAAATATAGAAGTAAATAATAAATTGCAATCTAAAAATTATCCACAATTAAAAAACCAAATTTTATATGGACCTCCTGGAACTGGAAAAACATATAATACAGTTATTAAAGCTATAGAAATTACAAATCCTGAATTAATACAAAAAGATAAAGATGGAAATGTAGAAAACTACGAGCTTTTAAAAGAAAAATTTGACGAATTAAAACAACAAGGTCAGATTGAATTTGTAACCTTCCACCAATCTTATTCTTACGAAGAATTTGTTGAAGGGATTAAGCCTGAATTAGAAAATGGAAAAGAACTAAGATATAAATTACAAAATGGTATTTTTAAGACTATATGTAATAATGCAAAGGAATTGCTTGAAACAAAGGTAAAATATAATTTTAATAAAGACAATATTAGTGTGTATAAAATATTAATTCCTGATGAATCATTATTTGCATATTGTATAGAAAATGACTGTGTTGCAATAAATTGGGGAAACGATATTGATATTTCTAATTGTGATAGTCAAGAAGAAATAATAGCTAAAATTCCAGAAGATTTTGAAAGTCGAAAACAGTGTATATCTCAATTGAATTTATTTAAATTATGGATAGACAATGATTTAAAAAATAGTAAAGATGTTATTGTTGTAATTCCAGGATCCATGAATACAATAAAAGGTATTGCAAAAATAACAGGTGATTATTTCTATAACTCTGACATTGAAAATGGGCATCAACAAAGAAAGGTAGATTGGATTAGAAAAAATATAAAT
Organism: Candidatus Gastranaerophilales bacterium; assembly: GCA_944324945.1. GTDB lineage: Bacteria > Cyanobacteriota > Vampirovibrionia > Gastranaerophilales > Gastranaerophilaceae > RUG14156. The sequence continues at coordinate 5,207 of CALUYE010000003.1, read as the reverse complement.
ATTTCATCAGATAGTATTTATAATTCAAAATTTGTGTCTCCGACTATTACAGGAATGTTTAATGATAAAATAAATTGGGATACATTTTTAAATTTAATAAATAATAAAAATAATTCAAAATCATCTAATGCAGTTCTTGTTATTGATGAAATCAACAGAGGTGATGTTTCAAAAATATTTGGTGAGCTTATAACCCTTATTGAAGAAGATAAGCGTATTGGCAAAGAACATCAAATGACTGTTACATTACCTTATTCAAGAGAACCTTTTGGAGTTCCTAATAACCTATATATTATTGGAACTATGAATACAGCGGATCGTTCTATTGCTCTTTTAGATACTGCCCTAAGACGTCGTTTTGATTTTGAGGAAATGATGCCAAAACCCGAGCTTCTAAGAGGAAAAGATATTGAAGGTGTTGACTTAGAACAATTATTAACTAAAATTAATGACCGAATTAAAAATGAGTATGATAGAGATCATCAAATTGGTCATTCATACTTAATGGAAGTTGAAAATAAAGAGCAACTTGAAAGAGCTTATAAAAATAGAATATTACCATTATTAAATGAATATTTTTATAATGACATTGACACAGTATCAAAAATTTTAAATTGTAAATCTGATGACGTTAGTTTAAAAGAAAACTGGTTTAATGTATTAAAAGAAGCTCAAAAACCTACTAAGAAAGACAATGAACAATAAATCAATAATTGTTTACGAAAATAAAAATATTTATTCCTGCAAGGAAGAATGTAGTAGCTGTAATTATCAAGATGGCGATAATTTGTGTTGCGTAAATTATTGCAAGCCTGATTATTTTAAAGAATTAAAACAGTACTGTTTAATAGAAAATCAAGACTGTGGGCTAGAATATTCTGCAAAAGCTAATTGTATCAGTATAAATAAATATACAGGAATTATACAATTAAAAGATGGAACTTATTTGGAAATTTTACCGAAACTTAGCGGGAATACAATAGATGAAAGTCGTAAAATTTTTGAAAATCTTGTTTTGGCATCTAAAAATTTAACCAGAGAATATAAACACAACAAGGATGTCATTTCACAGACTAAAAAAAATAAACATATCATAGAAATACTTATATCAGTATTTTGTGATGATTTATGTGAAATCTTAAAAAAAGGTATTAAAAAATCTTACATTAGAAAATCAGAAAATTTAAATAAATATAAAGGTAAATTAAATTTTACAGAACATATAAAACATAATATTACAAACCAAAGCAGATTTTTTGTTAATTATAGTGAGCTTTGTTTAGATATTGCAGAAAATAAAATTTTGAAAACTGCTTGTTTATACCTGATTAAACAAACTCAAAGCGAAAATAATAAAAAGATTTTGCGAAGATTTTTAGTTGAGTTGGATGATGTTTCAGTTTCAACAAATCTTGAAAAATATTTGCAGGAAGTAAATATTAACAGATTAAATTCCTACTATGAAAGGCCATTGTTATATGCAGAATTTTTCTTGAGAAGACAAGTCTTTTTCCCTAAAAAGGGTCGCTCAAAGCTTCCCGCACTGCTATTCCCTTTAGAAAAAATGTTTGAAGATTATATTGAATCAATTTTAAAATCAGCAAATATACCCTATAATCCGCAATATAATAATCATTATCTTCTTAAAAATAATCTTTTTAAAACTAAGATGGATTTTGTCATTTTTAAAGATAATAAAGCAATTATACTTGATGCAAAATGGAAAGAATTAAATTCAACTTCAGATAAATTTGATGTCGCACAAGCGGACTTATATCAGCTGTTTGCATATTCTGAATTAATAAAAAATAAAGAAGCAAAAGTTGAAGAAGTTGAAATAATGCTTCTTTACCCTGAATCAAATAATTTCAAAGAAGTAACAAAATGGGAATATTTTAATAATACTCCAGTAAGCATTGTGCCTATTGATGTTGTTGAGAAAGAAAATAATCAGTTGTTTTTGGATGAATTAGGGAAATATATTTAAACCTCCAAATTAAATATAATTTAGTATAAAAACCCCGAGTTATTTTTTGTTGAATAATCAGAATTTAAACCACTATTAGAATATCCAAGTCTTAAGGTTTCTTGAGGTTGCGGATCTCCAAGTTTTTCAGGATATCTGCCTAATGGTGCCTGATAATGATTATTTTTGTATATTCTATAATTCTCTACACTGTGTCTCGCTCTTGCATCGTCAATTGTTTCAATTCTATTTAAGGGGTTAGAGTCTGCAAATGCACAATTTGATAATATAAAAGATATAACGCATAAAATTAAAGCTTTTTTCATTATTATTCTCCTAATTAAAAATTAAGTGATTCCCAATCTATTGTTTCTTTATTATGTTGTGATTTTCGAATTTCAATATAATCACAAAACTCGTTATTTATATAGTTATTAAAATTGGTAATCGTGCCTATTTCCCATTGATTACAAGCATAATACTTTGTGCCTCTTACATCAAACTCGGTAAATCTTTTTGAATTATTAGGATTGTTAATTAATAAATCCCCTAGATTTGATACCCAAGTTCTGCCAAAACTATTTTTATAAAATATTTGTAGGTGTTTTGGAGTTAGCAAATCCTTTTCAAGCAAATATTTAAATGTTTCAAGTGGAAGTTTTGTCTTTGCTAAACCAAGAAGTTTTTTATTTTCTTTGGTAAAAATTAAATCATATCTTGTATAATCTTTATTTGACATTTTAGCCTCCTACGCTTTCTTTAACATAATCACTTAAAATACAAAAAATACTTTCTTCATCCAAAAGAACTTCAGTATCCAGTTTTTCATCATTTAATTTATAAATATTTTGAACAACTGCTATTGATTCCGCATCTTCATTTATAGCCGGAATAACATCAAATCGATATTTCCAAATTGGGGTACCTATTTTATTGCGACGATAAATTCCAAAATCAGGATTTTTAATTGATTTTCCAATTAACAAATATTTATCAGGCTTTTCAATTTCTACTAATATAAACACATGTTCAAAATGGTTTTCTAAGCTTGAATAATGAATATTAAATTCTTCAATGCTGAAAGTTCTTGTTTTTAAATCAGCTTTTGTAAGATAAATTAAAGTATCTTGCATTTGTAATAAGTTACCATTGGGGATTGTACTAAATCCAAATTCAGTTAATTTTTCTTTCATTGTATTCTCCTTTTTGCTTTACAAATATATTATAATTATAAAAGTTTTAATATGTAATTAAAATGACCAATTTGTGGTACATATATAAAGAGGCATAAAATGAATGAAAGACTAAAAAATTCTATAAAAATATCCTTAAAAGAAACTTTTAATAAATGGATAAAAGAAAAACAACAAACTATAAAGGAGTATAAAAACCTTGATTTAGAAGAAAATCAAAAAAAGTTGTTGCAGTATGAAAATTACGATATTGATCTAATTGATAATTGTATAAAAGAAATTATTAATCAAGGACTTCCTCCAAGTGCATTGAGCTTAGTTATTAAACGAATAAATCATTTTTATTCTGATTGGATTCCAAAACAAGCACCTTCTATTTGTATTATTAATTTTGATTGTAATAATTATATAAATGCTCTTGAATGGACTCTTGTAAATATTCATGAGTTAAATTTCTTTGATATGTCTGGCATTGATTTTAAATTACCATATAATCAATGTCATTATTGCGGAAAACCTAATAGTTTTATGCATCGGACAGGAGTCAAAACATTCAACAAAAAAAGAAAATTCTGCCATGATATCGAATGTCCGAAAATTCATGATGCAAACGGAAGCAATCCTAAAGAACATGATAAGTGTTGTTTTGGAAAGTTTGCAATTGAAAAGAAAAAATTGTATGAACAAATACGTCGAATTAAAACTGAAAATGATATACAGGCAAAAATGGAATTATTTATAGCTTATTGTGAAAAACGATTCAAGGAAAACTTAAAAATAAAATGGTCTATTCAAACTGAACATCAAAAAGCAATATCTGAAGATGACTGGTTTTTAGAAGAAAGCTGGAACAGTAATATTAAAGAAATTATCTCTTAAGATATAATTTGCCGGGGATTTAAGTATTTAAAATACAAGAAAAATTTTCATCTATATCATATAAGAAAATTGATGTAAAATTTGACTCAAATTTATATTTAGATATTTCATCTGTAAAAGTGCAATAATTACCTATTTTATTTGATGGTACTGTTATCAGCAAGTAACATTCATCACATTTTGTTTGATATTGTTCAATTTTTTGATTTTTTTTATTTATACATAATTGTAGCTCATCACATGGGTTAAACTTTAACATACCTGTATTATTTACATGGCAATCGTATTTTCCAGATGAAATAGAAGGAAAAGCAACAATAGATATTTGATAATATTCATCTTTAATTTGAATCCATTGTTTGATAAGTTTTCCTAATTTTATATCTTTAATGTTATTAGAAACAAGTTTTCTTAACTCTTCTATAAAAAGATTTTGCGATGGAACTTTAGAAAAACCAGGATTATAAAGCGCATTTAAATGTTCTTTATGATCCGAGTTCCATATTCTTGGATCAAATTTATCAATTACCATAGATATTAGGATGCCGTATTTTTTCTTTATTTCTTTGCATATTTTATTACCAATCCTAGTTAAAACTCTTGAAAAATTAAGATGGTCGTGCTGAACATAGAATTCAGTAATTTCCAAACCTAATGTTTTGTTATCAAAAGTTCTTAGCAAAAAGTCAGGAGTTTCATTATTCACTTTTTCAACAACTTTTTTCTCTGAACACCAGTTATTGCCAACTTTTGTATTTAAGAAATTGTTTAATAAACTATTTTCTTCCTCTTTTTTTGCAACATTTTTATTCATTATGTTTAAATTATATCAAACAAGTTGTAAATATCTTTCTTTTACATTTTCTCAATATACCAATTAGAATTTCCAAAGTGATTGAAGTTCCATTGAAGCTGAAAGTAGAAATTGTATTCCATTGAGTTATCATCTTTAAAGTTATAAGAATACTTATTTAATTGTGTTCTTCGATAACTCTCAAAAGCTATTTGTAGTTCTTTTACAAACTTTTTTCTAAATTCAGGATATGTTATTTCTAAGCTTTCTCTTGTTAGTTTATTTTCACTTTCATTTCGCTACGCTCCATTTCAGATACAGGCTCACAAGTTTCACCAAAGGTTCAACTGTTCGCTTTGCAAAAATCATCTTCAAA